>JANNSJ010000040.1:0-61637 GCA_031402435.1 Bacteroidota bacterium
TTTGCTCAACTTACCGAATTCTGTACCTTCCCATCTTTTTTTCTATGAACCCCCAACTCGCTCCCGTGGCGCTGCTGCGCCACGACGTTCTTGTTCTCTAAGCTCCTCGTCTCTGTACACCCTCACCCATGACGCCATAACGTTTAGCAAGTACGCACGGCGAGCACTATGCTGTTGCTCTTTTGGCATAAATGTGCGAGCCGATGAACGAACTCTATTCATGGAGCAAACACGAGAACTTACCAAGCCTTTACAGACGAGAGAGTGACGTGCTTGCGGTTGTTATACGCCGTGTAGCCGTCAATTGTGAAGCTCAACGAGTCTCTCCTTAATTCCAATGACTGATTCAAGGTCGTCACGATTGTAATCGATCAAACTGTTCTTGAGTTCAGCTCGTTCAGCTTCGTTCTGTGAATTGCAAAACTGACGGTATAACATCTGAGCATGAAGTCCGCCGCTGATGGAACTGAGTCTGGGCAAATTGAAAAAGCGGGCAACCTCATCAACAGACAACCCTGCCATTGGAAATCGCACAGATCTCAACGTGGCTTGGAATAGATCGAGATGCTTAGACTCCAAGATGCCCAAGAGGTCGCTGATCTTGTGCCGTTCTGTCGCCTTGCGAATTTGGGGAATGTCTGCAGATGCGCCAGACCATGTGATAATCGGTAGTGATGGATTCTGTTGGACAATCTGATGCAGCTGATTCAAAATCACTTTCTCTTGTTTCGGTGAATCTGCCCACAGAAAATAGTAGTTGCGTTTACCAAGATGAACCAAACAAATTCCAATGAGCCAGATCGTTGACTCGGGATCATATTCAAGGTCAAGGGCTAGAAATGATTCGTGATGCGAGAACGGCTCTCCGAACAATATTGGACGCCCTATGGAGAGACTCTTGGCGTGTTGCTTCCAGCCGCTGACTTGGTTGACAGACAAGTGGTACTTATACCGACGAAGACCGTCTACAATGATATTGGAATCGGCTTGAAGAAGCTGTTCATAGGTGGTGATTCCCATTTCCTCCAAACAGTGCGCATATCGCCAGCCGATTCCCCAGATGAGACTAACATCCTTGTTGGCTAAGGTCGAACGACGAACCTCATCAAGCATCGGTCCGCTACAAATTGAACAACCGCAAATGCGGGGACGAACGCCGTTGATTCGTGCGTTGCGAACTTGTTCGACGAATCGCTCGACTCGTTCGAAATGAGCAGGGCGTAGTGGGACTTCAACTTCTTCGACCGCTCCATCACGGCGTAACAGAAGGTAGCCACGTGGAGAAGTCTCCTTGCTTCTATGTGGCTGTAGGAGCTTCCAGTAGAAGGCTAATTCCAACTCGTCGGAAAGCTGGACAGCTTTGTGTGACTTGATCTCCACGGGGAGAAGTTGCCCTTTCTGAGTGTCAACGGCGTCGGGTTTGCCCATGATCCTCAGTTCAGAATTCTTGAAAAGTGGAAGATTGAAAAGACGTATTGATTCCTTAGAAAACAGTCGATCTAGTTCAATGGGTTCCGGTAATGGCTTCGCTCTGGCTTCGATTGCTGACTGAAAATCGACTCCTTGCCTAATCAGAGTCGCTTGGAACTCGTCGATTGTATCTTCGAACTGGATGAGACCTTTGTCGAGAACGTAGAAGCCGTAGGGACATCGAAGAAACCTGGTAAGGTCAGTTTTGCTGACCCACGATTTATCAAGATCACTTTCGATGATTGGGGAGTTCATAACTCTTTGATTCGGCTGCATGGCGTATAACTACTGTAAGTACGCATTGCGTTTAGCCAGCCAATAGGGTGGGCTAATCGCATTGCGTCTATTTCCATCCTGGACGAGAGCTCTGTCTACTTCCATACCCCCGTATACGCATCGCGCTTCACAAAGTGGACTCTTGCATATTGTGCGATCAGTCTTTCATCGGCCAAGGTTTAACACCCAACTTGCCGGCTGCGTACGCTTTCTGCTGAAGTTTGACGAGAATCTTCAGCTTCTCTTTCCAGGAAAGCTGCAAGCGTTTCTTGTCGTACTTCGCTTTACTCTCGCTTACGGCACGAATGAACTCTTCATGAGAATTGAACTGATGTTTACTCACGGCGTTTTCAACTCCTTGATCAACGTCTCCCACTTCGCCAGGAGCCCGTGTGTCTTCAGGATGGCGGAGAGCTTTCGTTTGTCAAATATCCGGGTCTCTATCAGCAGACGCAAACGTTCCCTGTACTTCACCTTGTTCAACTGAATCATGATTGCCATCAGGTATTCGAGAGCAAATATCTTGACAGGAAGTCCCCCATATTCCGCTGACACTGCCTGTTTGAATGCCTCATTGCTGAGGTCATCGTAAGGGACAAGAAACTGCACCGGGAATCCGTCTATAAACACATACTCTCCTTCAACCATAACTCCTTTGTGTTCTACAAGAAATCCATAAATACGACTAAGGTCAACAAGGGAACCTTGCTCTTTCATGTATACGAACACATCAATATCTTCGGTGAGTGTTGGTGTTGAAAAATAAATCAAAGCGGTTGCACCGCCAATGACATACTCTTCAATGATTTTGTGCTCTACGAGTTCATCAAGTGTGCGAATTACCGATTCCATTGAGTAGCCCTATCTTATCCCAGTATACGCATCGCGCTTCACAAACCTCCCATATCCTGCTTTGCCAAGCCATGTATTGTTGTCAACAATGACCTGACCGCGCGAAAGGACGGTTGCCGCATTGCCCTTCACTTTCCATCCCTCGAACATCGAGTAGTCGACACGCATGTGGTGCGTGCTTGCTGAGATGGTGTGGTCGGCATTTGGATCCCACAGCACAATATCCGCATCACTGCCAACGGCAATTGCCCCCTTGCGCGGGTACATGCCGAACATTTTTGCCGGGTTGGTGGAGCAGAGTTCAACCCAGCGGTTGGCGCTCATGCGTCCGCTGTTCACGCCGTGATGGAAGAGAAGCTGCAAGCGGTTTTCCACTGCAGGACCGCCGTTCGGGATTTTAGCGAAGCTCTCCTTGCCGAGATCCTTCTGTCCCTTGAAATTGAATGGACAATGATCTGTGGAGACAACGGAGAGCACGTTCTTCCGTAATCCATTCCAAAGTTTCTCCTGATGCCATGCTTCTCGCAGTGGAGGGGAGAAGACGAACTTTGCGCCTTCGAAGTTCGGGCGGCGTAATGCTTCAATATCCAGTGTAAGGTATTGAATGCAAGTCTCAGCGTACGCCGAAAGACCGCGGTCTTTTGCCGCTTCGACTTTCGTCAGTGCATCGTTGCACGTCAGGTGAACGATGTAAATCGGCGATCCGGACATTTCCGCGAGAGCGATGGCGCGGTTGGTTGCTTCGCCTTCCGCTGCCGGAGGGCGTGTGAGAGCGTGATAGATCGGAGCGTTATTGCCCGATGCAATGGCTTGTTTCACCAGCTCGTCAATGGCGTACCCGTTTTCAGCGTGCATCATTACCAGTGCGCCGATCTTCGCGGCCTTTTGCATCACCTTGAAAATTGTTCCGTCGTCAACCATCAGCACGTTGGGATATGCCATGAAGAGCTTGAACGTAGTAACGCCTTCGCGAACAATGTCGCTCATCTCATCAATCTGTCCGTTCGATACATCGGTCACGATGAGATGCAGACTGTAATCCGTTGTTGCCTTCTCGCCCTTCTTCCACCAGGTTTCAATTCCCTGTCGCAACGACATGCCTTTGCTCTGGATGGAAAAATCAACGATGCAGGTTGTGCCACCGAATGCGCCTGCGCGGGTTCCTGTTTCAAAATCATCGCTTGACTGGGTGCCGCCGAACGGCATATCCATGTGCGTGTGGACGTCGATGCCGCCGGGGATGACGTACTTGCCGGTGGCGTCGATGACCTTGTCCGCCTGGATGTTCAGTCCTGTGCCGATTGTTGTGATCTTCTCTTTTTCGATATAGATGTCGGCGGTGTAGTCCTGTTCGGCGGTGATGATGCGGGCGTTTTTAATGAGAGTGGACATGCAGATCTCCGGTTTTGTATATAGGCAAACTCCGCGCTTCAATGCTGAAGCGCGGAGTTGGTGCTACCTGGTGTTTGAAATTTGTGCTTTGTTCTTTACGCGGCTCATTTCTTATACATTGCTCCGAGCACGGCACCGGCAATGGCACCCCACGCGATGCCGAGAAACGTGAACGTCCATGCCAGTCCGTATGGAAATCCCGCAATCATCAAGTGCGCGAAAATCCAGGTCGGAAAGTTGACGATGACGCCGGCATAGAGTCCGTACATCACTCCGCCTTTCATGCCGCCTCCAAAGCTGGCGTACACCTTATCATAGAACCATGCAAAGACAAAGACGGCAATGAAGTCGCCGATGATGAACCACGTCGGATCCTCGGTTTGGTTGAACACATCGGGCATACTCTTGTATGTATCTGCCAGCATCATGCCATGGGCAACGAAGTCAAAGACATTCACTACCAGGCCTGCGACGAGAACCGCGATCCAGAATTTGCCGCTTTTCATATGTGCTCCTTCGTACAGTTGTGGAAGAGTTCCTTCAGCACAAAACCTCCCGAACAGACAACACTATTTCTTCTTCATTGCCTTATGTTCCTTGATCTCAACCATAACAACATGTCCATCTGCGACTGCCTCGTTTGCATGTGTTACTGCATCCCTGTATATGGCCTCTCCCGGCTTGAGAACGGTATCCACAACTTTGCCGTCCGGCATTGTTGTTGTGAACTTTGCTCCGTCCTGGGAGTAGACAATATTTGCCGGGTGTGAATGCATCGGGATCTTATCTCCTGTCTTTATCTGTATATCAAGCACACGTACCTTGTCATTATCCAGCAACACCTTTACATTGTTGGGGGCGACCTTGGCCATATCCTGGGCAATTGTTACGGATGTGGCAAAGCATAAAGCGAGCACAATTAATAGTGCGCCCTGTAAAACGGTTGGTGTGTTCATGGCTGCTTCTCGTTGTGTAGTGATGGGGATAGTGGATTGGTGGTTAGTGGATTTCGATTCCATGTTTCTTCTGGAACGCCCGCAACGCTTCCCACGTCATGGGCTGGGGAAGTTCCTTCACAAGTTCATTCCACGTTTTCGATTGGGTGCCGTCATCCAGTTGCACCATCGAGATGCAGTTGTCAACCGGGCAGACAATGTAGCAGAGGCGGCAACCGACGCAATCGTCCTCACGGACTTTCGGCTGGTTCTTCACTTCTGTCGAACCATTCGTACCGACAGTTTTCGGTATCAAGTCGATACACTGGTGGGCCGTGTCTTCACAGGCGATGTAGCAGAGATTGCACTGAATGCACTTTGATTCGTCGATGCGCGCAACAGTTTTGAACAGGAGATTGAGATTGCCAAAGTCATTGATACGGTGGAGCGATTTGCCCCGTACCTGGTCAAGCGATGTATATCCTTTTTCCTCCATCCAGTTTGAGAGGCCTTCGGTCATATCTTCAACGATGCGGAAACCATAATGCATTGCCGCTGTGCATACCTGAACGCTCGACGCACCAAGGAGAATGAACTCCAACGCGTCACGCCATGTTGATATGCCACCGATGCCGGAAATGGGAAGATTGATTTCAGGGTCCGTGGCGATTTGCGAGATCATGTTCAGTGCAATGGGCTTTACTGCAGGCCCCGCGTATCCGCCATGTCCACCTTTGCCACCAACGGATGGATTCAGTTCGAAGGTATCAAGATCAACGCCCATAATAGTGTTGATGGTATTGATGAGCGAGACACCGTTGGCTTTTGCCCGCTTCGCTGCACGTCCCGGGAACCGTACATCAGTCACGTTTGGTGTCAGCTTCACGAGCACGGGGATTGTTGAAACTTCCATCACCCATTCGGTGATCATCTGGCAGTATTCAGGCACCTGTCCGACTGCCGCGCCCATGCCGCGTTCGCTCATCCCGTGTGGACAGCCGTAGTTCAGTTCGATGCCGTCGCAGCCGGTATCCACCGTTCGCTTCACCATGTCATGCCATACCTCACGCTTGGATTCGACCATGAGCGATGCGATCACAGCGCGGTCCGGCCAGAGTTTTTTCGTCTCGGCAATCTCGCGCAGGTTCACTTCAATAGGCCGGTCGCTGATAAGCTCGATGTTGTTGAGGCCAATGATCTTCTGTCCGTTATAATCCACCGCGCCATACCGGTTGCAGACGTTCATCACCGGTTCGCCGATGGTTTTCCATACCGCGCCTCCCCAGCCTGCCTCGAATGCTTTACACACCTGATACCCCGAATTTGATGGTGGAGCAGATGCAAGCCAGAAGGGGTTCGGTGATTTGATGCCACCACAATTGATGCTTAAGTCAACCATTAGACAATCTCCAAATATCAAATAACAAGAACCAAACTAAAGTACAAATTCAAAGATCCAAGGCTCAAACAGGTTTCACGGTCTGCGACATGAGGCAAAAGTCAGGTTATTCGGATTTGGTTCTTGTTGCTTATTTCTCGAATATCCACTTGTCAATTCCATGTGCCGCTTTCTTCCCATCCGCTGCTGCGTTCACGACTTCTTTTCCGCCGTTAATACAATCGCCTCCAGCAAAGAATTTCGGATTGCTGGTCTGGAGACTTTCAGGATCGACAGCAACGCGGCCGTGCTGAGTCTGGAGGTCCGGAATCAGCGACAGAAATGTGTTTTCAATGTTCTGTCCTACCGACTTGATGACCATATCAACAGGAATATGGAATTCGGAATTGGGGATGGGTTCTGGTTTTCGGCGTCCTTCTTCATCCGGTTCGCCGAGTTTCATGCGGATGCACTCAAGCGCTTCCACATGCGTGGTGCCGAGGATTCGTTTTGGGGCGCTGAGGAAATGGAACTGCACACCGTCGCTCTTGGCCAGTTCATATTCGAAATCGTACGCAGGCATTTCTTCGTGGCTCCGACGATAGATGATCATCACCTGTTCGGCGCCCAGTCGCTTTGCTTCGGTGACTGCATCGATTGCAGTGTTGCCTGCCCCAATAACTGCCACTCGCTTTCCGACATCAACCGACGTCCAATTCCTACTCGTGACATTCTCAATGAAATCAAGCACTTCAACTACTCCCGGCAAGTCTTCGCCCGGAATATTGAGCCGAGTTGCAGTGCCAAGTCCAACGGCGAGAAACACTGCGTCATGCTGCTTCATGAGTGTTTCCAACGAAATGTCTTTGCCTACACGAACGCCCGATTTGATCTTTACCCCGAAACTCTGGATAAGCGCTACTTCGTTCAGAGCATCCTGTTGTTTCATCTTATAGGGAGCAATTCCCCACGTGTTGAGTCCGCCCGGCTTCTCGTTTGCATCATAGATTGTCACATCATAGCCCATGAGTGCCGCCTCGGCAGCGCATGAGAGTCCAGCTGCACCCGCTCCAATGACCCCGATGGATTTTCCATTCTTCGGGGCTGGAGTAAACAACGGCGGCATGCCACGCTCAAAGTATGTATCAATAGCGTAACGTTGGAGTCGACCGATCTGAATCGGTTCCTCGCCGCGTTCGTTGTACACACATGCGCCTTCACACAGCACATCCACCGGGCAGGCCTTCGCACATGTCAGTGCGATCCAGTTTGATTCGAGGATTGTTTTTGCCGAGCCTTTCAGATTCCCCGTTGCAATCTTCTTGATGAATGTGGAAATGTCGATGTGTGTTGGACAGGCCTTCATGCACGGCGAATCGAAACAATAGAGACAACGATTCGCTTCCGTCACCGCCGAGTTGGGTGTGAAGGGAGGATGGAGTTCGGCGAAGTTTTCTTCGTATTGTTCGGGAGCGAGCTTGGGGGCAAGGTTTTTCATGCGCGATGCTGGATTGTGTATTCAGGGTTCAACGAACGACCTCTCTGTCTGCGATGCTCAATGCTTCATCCAAGGCCTTCACCCCAATATCGATCTCCTGCTTCGTTATGATCAGCGGCGGTGCCACCACAAAGTGACTGATCCACGCTTGCAGGAACACCCCGTTTTTCATCATCTCGGCGGTAACCTTGTCGACGAGAAGCGGTTTGCCGGATACTTTGTCCGTCTTGGTGTTGAACAGCTCTTTCGTTTTTTGGTTCTTCACCAACTCTACTGCCCAGAACATCCCGATGCCACGCACATCGCCTATTGATGGATGGTTTGGCTTCAATGCGTTCAGTTTCTTGCCAAGGTAGTCGCCCATCGTGCGAGCAGTGTTGACGAGATCGAGCCGTTTCATCTCGTTGATTGCTGCAATTGCTGGAGCGAGTGTAAGAGGATGGGCTTCGTATGTGTGGCCGTGAGAGAAGTAATGATCGTCAAAGAATTGAGCAACCTTCATTGTTGTTGCGCAAAGTCCGAGAGGAATATACGCGGTGGTGATGCCTTTTGCCGTTGTTAGAATGTCCGGTACAACGCCCCAATTGTCGACGGCGAACCATTGTCCCGTGCGTCCCCATCCGCTCATGACTTCGTCGGCAATCAGCAGCACATTATGAGCGTCGCAGATCTGACGCAAACGTGGCATGTATTCCTTTGGAGGAACGAGCACGCCGTTTGTTCCCACAACCGGCTCGATAATGACCGCGGCGACATCGCTTTCATTCTCTATCATATGCTCGATGTATTCAACGCACGCGATCCCGCATTCGGGGTAATGGTGATGGATCGGGCAGTCGTAGCAGTTCACTTCGGGTGCGAAGATGACGCCGGGGATTTTTCCCGCCGGCTCCATTGCCCACCGCCTCGGATCGCCCGTGGCGGCAATTGATCCCATTGTTGAGCCATGATAGGAGCGATACCGGGCGATGATCTTCGTTTTGCCGGTCACCATGCGCGCAATCTTGAACGCCGCTTCGTTTGCCTCCGTGCCCGATGTCGTGAAGAAGAATTTCTCCAGTCCCTTCGGAAGTACCTCAAGCAAGAGAGTGGTCAGCTCTGCCCGCACCGTGGTTGCAAATCCGGGAGCGATGTAGGGAAGGGTGGCCGCCTGATCTTGAATCGCTTTGATCACTGCTGGGTTCTTGTGGCCCAGCGTTGTACACATGAGTTGGGCGGAGAAGTCGAGGTAGCGTTTGCCCGAAGAGTCGGTGAAGTAACATCCCTCAGCATCAACGACGTGCAGCGGCTTCCATCCCTTTTGAAATCGCCAGGTGCCGAAAGTGTTCTTCGCTGTTAATTCTACGATTTCTTGAGAGGTCATGTTCGATGTGTGTTTACTGTTGAACGATGGGCTGATACGATTCGGGTCGCCTGTCCCTGAAAAATTGCCAGACGGAACGGACTTCCTGAATCATGTCGAAATCCAGATCAGCTACGATCAACTCTGATTTATCCCTGCTCGCCTGAGCGATGATCTTTCCGCGCGGTGTGCAGAAGTAGCTCTTTCCATAGAACTCCCCGATGTTCCATGGTGCCTCAATACCTACACGGTTGATTGCTCCGACAAAGTATCCATTGGCAACTGCGTGGGCTGGCTGCTCAAGTTCCCACAGGTATTCTGAAAGTCCGGCAACAGTTGCGGAAGGATTGAACACGATCTCGGCTCCATTCAAGCCAAGTATTCGCGCTCCTTCCGGAAAGTGCCGGTCGTAGCAAATATACACTCCAACCTTTCCATATCGAGTATTGAACACAGGGTATCCCAGGTTACCCGGCCTGAAATAGAATTTTTCCCAGAAACCCGGATCAACCTGTGGAATGTGATGCTTTCTGTACTTGCCGAGATACGAGCCGTCGGCATCAATGACAGCGGCAGTATTATAATAGACACCGGTCATCTCCTCTTCATAGATCGGTACGACAATTACCATCTGGTACTTCTTCGCATATTCCTGCATCAACTTGACTGTTGGTCCGTCAGGAATCCTCTCCACACTCTGGTACCACTTGGTTTTCTGTTCGGCACAGAAGTATGGGCCGTAGAAAATCTCCTGGAGGCAGAGCATCTGAACACCTTTTCTTCCGGCCTCTTCAATAAAACCAATATGCTTATCGAGCATGGATTTCTTGATGACGTCGATGGGTTTATCTGCCGATTCGGACAACGAGCATTGGATGAGTCCACCTTTGACAATGCGTGACATTGCTGCTCCTTATGAGTTAGGTGTGATCGCGTGTTGGATAGATACGAAAAGAGACAATGTGGTGCAGAAATGGTAACGAGTATTTTACTCTATGTCAAGAAGGCCATTTTTTGCCGTTGGAACGAGCAGTATTATTAGATGAAGAATCATCGCAATGAAAAACACGCTCAGACGTGTCTAGGCCGCCGATTCCGGCAGGGAGAAGAGGCTTTGGGTGGCCTAATCTTACGTCCGAATCGAGAAGGTTCGTCGATGACTATTAGGTCGTGTTGGCTGAGCGATCAACACTTTGATTTTGTCAGGCAGAATGGCTACAATTCGGGTGAGATAAGAACTCATTTGCCTCATATAATCCCTGCGGTCTGCTTCAGGCAGACCGTTTAGCCAGATCGCTCTGCATTCATCTGTATCGTACGGTGAGCGATTTGTTGTACAAATTTATGTAAGGAGAAAAGTATGAACCAACGTCTATTGTTTGTCTTGCTGGCTGTAGCGTTTGCGGTGTCAGTGATTGCTGTGGGTTGCAAGAATGATGAAGCAACCTCAGCTTCGGATGGCACCACGTATCCGGTGAGCGCGACAGTCTTGAATCCTCAGGGCCAACCGCAAGGTGGCGCGTTGTTGACGTTGAAGACCCCACCGTCCGCCGACCCGAAGTATTCAGCATACACGAACGCTGCCGGTCAGGCGACCATCCAATCCCCGGCTGGATCGCAGATACTCGTTGCAAAGATCGGGTCGGCGTTCTTGACTGAGTTTTCGGTAAACGTTGCTGCCAACACGGGCGGTACAAACGCCGGCACAATCACACTCATACAAAATACCGCCATTAAAGTTCTGGTTGTAAAGGCAAGTGCTGAACAGTTGGAAGATGTGCTCCATGTGATTGGTTTTAATGTATTCGATTCGACAACAATCACTGCAATGCGTGACTCTGCAAATGTGGATTCAACGCGATTCCTGACATGGTTAAGGCAATACACCTTGGTCTTTTCAGATTGCCATGGAGGGAGTGAGGGGGGGTCGACGTATGCACTCATGTCCAGAGTATACGGGAGGTATGTTGCAGCAGGCGGAAAGATGTATGGGGGGCACTACAATTATTATCACCTGCAAAGAATTTGGCCAACGTTCTACGACAATTTCGATAACCAGGGAACCCCATCAACCGATACCCTGCAGATCGTTGATCAAGGTCTCGGCGGCTTCGTTGGTTTTACAATCGCCAGTTGGGATTCTTCCGGTGACAGCAGACGTCTTTCCGGATATGAAAAGTTTTCGGATTTGCCCACAGGATCAAAGACGTATGCCGTTATCTACAGGACATCTCCTTCGGTCGGTGTCATCGTGGAGAACTATATTGGTACAGGAAAGTACTTATGGACAGACTACCATAACCAGGACATCAAGAACGTGACGAGCCTGGTCAAGCTCGTTCAATATTTCCTTCTGAATCTGTAACATGAAGCCCATGTAAAACTAGAGGTCAGCCTGCAAGCCACAGGTTGGCCTCTCGCTGTTTCGGTCCGGTCTTTTTCAAGGAACTGATATGCTGATGGGACGAGCAATTAGGGTGGGATTGTGAAGCGGTTTCTGTCTACCAGATACTCGGCAGCAAAAATAGCGTTTGAGCCGACAGCAGTGAATTATTGCTGGCTCCATTCCCGATCTTTTGAGGAATAAGCAGATTCTGCCCGACTGGTCGCACGGCCAGGATCGTCTCTAAGAGATCAAATGTTCTCCCGTAAAGCACATGTTTAACGGAATCAACCTAGTGCTGAACAATAGCCTTGCAGACTTTGATCTCCAACTCCTCGACAGAATCATAGCGCATACCTTTAACGATTTCCCATACGAATTCCCGCCGTACATTCAGATCGTGCGCTATTTCTTCCGCAATGTCTATTGTGGCCTTGAACATTGTTCCCCCTGTAATTAACACGCACAATATATTACCAGAAGGGTGACGGTGCAGTGCCTGGTGACACATCGTGATTCATCGGCGAGGGAGTTGTCACGATATTGCTCGTAAATGTAACATTTTCAACCACGCAGTTGTCTCTGGTACCTGGACAACGTTCTGCGTAGGTCCCAGAAGGCACAGCGGATGCGATGAACATACTCTGCCACCCATCTGTCCTGAGCCTGGACAAGTTCTTTGCCCTGACCGAGCGGCATATGTTGACGGATGGACCCGGGGTCAGTCGGTACGTTCTGGATGATGGTAATAAGCGAAGGCCGCAGCACCATTACTACTCTCTCCTGCATGCGAGTCCAAGGGCTTCCGGAGAGATTCGAGTCGACCTCGCATTCAAAGTAATACTCATCCATCGTATCTGTTGACGGGGCTCGAACAATCCGTTTGAACACCGCGCGGAACGTCCGCTTGCGTTTGTGCGTGAAGAGGTATTCCCTTCCCGGGATGAGTTTGAGCTGCAGCCTTTTCACTTCTGTGTCGGTAGATGATTTCGGACGGGATGGAGCTGTAGGGGTAGGGGCACCCTGTGTGTCAATATACACGTTTGTTATCCAACACCGCTGTGTCCGTGCCCACATCTGGGCAGGTTGTATATCCTCGAAAATATCTGTAGAATACATTTGAAAAGAAAACACTATTTTGTAAATAATTGAGTGCGCTTCATGGAAGTTCAGACATTTACATCAAGAGATATTTGTGAGCGGCTGCATGCAAAAATTGGCGGTTTCGTGGCCACGGCGTTTGATCATGCTCCCAACGAGTTCAGGACACTCTATAGAAATGCCGTCCAGGCGTTTCCGGGTGGTTTTCGACGGATCGAGTTAGTCCCTGCCAGACTAATTGCCAGAAGAGTTGAACAGGATTGCGTCACAGATCCCGATGTTGCCCTGCTTATTCTTAGAAACTGGTTCGGTGCCAAATCGTCTCTCCATGATAGCGCCGTTGGATTCCTGCAGACCCTTGGGTATCAAATATTTGAACCGGATTTTGAGCATGACAGCATTACGCATAAATCCCTTCAGCCCAAACATATTGAATCAGAGGGAGATGCATATTATTTTCTCCCTGGAAGTGACGCGAAGGAATTTGATAAACTTGAGTTGACGGTGATGGTCGCCTTACTGGGATGGTTCCCTGATCCGGTTGAATGAACTCCTCCTCGATTGCCGCGTACATTCCAATGCGTCGACTGTTTGAGGCGGTAAAATCAAATCACATTATGATGACAACAAGACTTTTTACATTTCTGCTGTGTATTGTCGGTTCATTATTTGTAACGGGTTTCGCCCGCTCACAGTCTTATCCTCCTGTGTACTTAACGTTGGTTTCTCACAATGAAGACAATATCCAGTGGCTGACTCGTAACTACTATATTCAAAGAAGGAACCAATTAGTACAAATTGCAAACGTTGTTCAGTCAAAGGGTGCTATCTGGGATTTTCAGTCCGATTGGAGATTCTTGTTGGCGGTTCAGCAGTTTGATACCGGGAGTGTTGTATCAAATACCAACGGTAAAAATCTTCTCCGATGGTTTGTTGAAGACAAGGGAGTGATATGTGATCCTCATTCTCACGAAAATGCATACAACTACGCCGATGTCGCATATCTTCACGAGCTACTTGGTATTATGGCAACAAAGGTTGTTGGAGGATTTCTCTACGATACAGTTGTCAACGGAAATAACTGGGAAAATCTTGAGAACGGAATCTATGGCAGGGTCTATACCTCGTATTTCTGGCGACCGGATATTCTCTGGGGAGGAGGAACTCAAAATCACCTCAACGATCCCAACCCGCTTGGTGCGTGGAAGCCACAAAGCATGGCAAACTATTACGTGCATGATTCCACCAAGCATTTGGTTCTGTTAGGACACGGATGTGAGAATCATATTACCGATGCTTCCAATATTGTGAACAACGCAAGCATCGTCAGAAATATTGTCGACCAAATCACTGTTGGCGCTCTCCCAAATACGGGCTTCTATCCTGCTTATGCAATTTTCAACAACGGAGATTTGACGCCGACAAGAATTACAAAGATTACCGAGTTCATTGATTCTGTCGCGGGCATGGTAGCGCAAGGGAGAGTCGAATGGAAATCTCTTCCAGATATCCATGCTATCTGGAGCACCTCCTACAATAGCAAGCCCTATTGGGTAATGTGCGAGAATATTCCGACTACAACAACAGTTCAATATGCCGTGAATGAAGGGTGGAACATGGCCTCGCTCCCTTTGGCGGTAACTGATCCAAGAAAAACCGTCGTGTTTCCATCTGCGACTTCTTCTGCATTCACCTTTGAACAACAAGGAAGCTATGTTGTACGGGATACCCTCAAGAATGGTGCCGGGTACTGGCTCAAGTTTTCTTCAGCACAGATCGTAAACATAACAGGTACAGTACGAACGGAGGACAGCCTTGCAGTTCATGCAGGATGGAATTTGGTTGGTTCGATCTCCAATCCTGTTGTGGTGGATTCGATTGTGCAGATACCGCCGGGTATTATCTCAGCACACTTCTTTGGTTATGCTGGTGGGTACTCTGCTGCCGATACTCTTCAACCCGGTGCGGGATATTGGGTGAAGGTGAGTCAGAATGGAACGTTGGTGTTGCGGTAAAAGTGAGGCCGTCACAACGCGATGAATCAAATTCAATCAAATAATCCTTTGCATGGCAAAACGCTCGAGGTGATCCTCAATCATCTCATAGCTTTCTACGGCTGGGCAGAGATGGGGCGCAGGATCAGGATTAGGTGCTTCACCGACAACCCCAGTGCCTCATCGAGCTTGAAGTTTCTCCGCAAAACACCCTGGGCCAGGAAGAAAGTGGAACAGTTATATCTTGACAGCATGGATGTGTAAGCCTCATGTCCGGCCGCGAATGCGGCAGTCCACCGGCACAAAATACTTCATTCCACCAGGAAGTTTGCCTATATTACTAGCACCTATTCTTGGAAGTCATTGAACAAAGCAAGAGACACACATACATTTCATATTCCCGTCATGGGAATTGGGTTTACAATTGACACGCCTGCCAAGGTTGCGCACTATGGCATTTCATCCGTCATCTCACTGGTCGATGATATCCTCATCGACAAAATGAGGGAGCTCTACAGCAAGAGGTTGAACATTCCGTTCCATCCCATCTCTGAAGAGGATGAGGACCATCGCGCAAGACGGATCACGGCGTATCTGAATCTCATCGACACAATCGTTCAGGAGAAGTTTGCAGCGTTGAAACGTTCCATTGAGGAAAAAGGGGAAGAACTTCACAAGTACATGGATATGCTTCCGGATGGCTCCGCCATCAAGAAACAGTTTCTCAGCCTCGTTGAGAAGAGCACACTGCAGGAAGACCTCAAGGAATGGATTCATACGCATCTCCGGCCCGGCAGCATTGATGTGAACATCATGACGAAGCTGGACAAGGAGAACTATCGCAACGATGAGAAGCTCCCGACATCATTCAATGATGCGCATGCCGCCCTTCGCGGGTACGCACAGAGTACGCTGTGCTCGTCGATAGTCTTTTCGGCAGGAATGAATCCGCGTTTGTATGGATATGCCGAGGCGTTCGATGATTTTTACCCCGACGAACAGGGTGTTCTAAAAAAGAAAATCACCCTAAAAGTAAGCGACTATCGTTCTGCAATCATCCAGGGAAAATTCCTGGCCAAAAAGGGTCTCTGGGTATCGGAATACCGGATCGAATCCGGATTGAATTGCGGGGGCCATGCCTTTGCAACGGATGGCTATTTGATGGGACCCGTCCTTGAGGAATTCAAAGCAAACCGGGCGCTGCTCATTCAAACCACGCACGACCTTTTTGCCGGAGCTTTGAGGAACAAGAATCGTCCGTGTCCTCTCTCGCCCCTTTCGGTGAAGATTACGGCGCAGGGTGGAGTCGGCACATCGGAGGAACATCAACTGTTGCTCGAGCATTTCGGACTTGATTCCATCGGCTGGGGATCACCGTTTCTCCTTGTTCCTGAAGCAACCAATGTGGATGCGCATACGCTGGAGCTTCTCTGCAATGCAAAAGAGGATGATATCTACCTGAGCAATATTTCTCCACTTGGCATTCCGTTCAACAGTCTGAAGAGCAACACTAAGGATCTTGAAAAACAGGAATTGATTGACAAAGGTCGCCCGGGGAGTTCCTGCCCGAAACATTTTCTTTCACTCAATGCGGAGTTTACGGATCAACCTATCTGTCTGGCCTCGCGCCAATACCAGCATCTCAAGATCAAGCAACTCGATGAGAAGCATCTGAGCGCGGAGGCGTACAGAGAAGAGTGTAGCGCCATCACCGATAAGGCGTGCATCTGTGTCGGATTGGGGACAGCGGCATTGCTTGTGAATGATGCAAGCACGCGGGTGGAGGGACCGGGCGTTTCGGTCTGTCCGGGACCAAACCTCGCATACTTTGATACTCCTGTATCGCTGAAAGTTATGGTTGATCATATCTACGGGCGGACGTCGCTCGTTAATGAAGAGACGCGGCCCCACATGTTTATGAAGGAACTCAGATTGTATGTGGACTACATACAACAAAAAATCGAAGAGGCGCCAAAGCCATTATCGGAGAAGCAGCTGAAGTATTTTCAATCCTTCCAGCAGAATCTGGAGGATGGGATCGGGTATTATCGGGATCTCTTCTCGAGTCTTGAAACGAGGCTGGCTGTAAAGAAAGACACCATCCTTCACAATCTTGAAGAGATGCACGAGGAGTTGTGCAGAGCACTGCTGATGACTGCATAACCGACCTGTGGGTTTCCCCCCCTATCATAATCCGCTTCGGTATCATCCTCGTATCTCGCTGAGTAACTGCCTCAACAATGGACACAGGTCGCTCCAAAGAGAAGGTAACATCACGCTTTCATTGCAATTCTTTCTTATTTCTTCTACATTTTCGCTGGTCGCTCCGGCAGGAATCTCTTATTGATGACTCCTGTGCATTTTCGCGGGACATCCACTCTTAATTAGAAGGGACTGCTCATGAAAACAATTCACCTCGTTCTTTGTGTGATGCTGACTTTGTTCGTCGCAACGATGCCTCTTCATGCGCAAGGCTCTTCCGAAGAAGATTCAACAGGACTGCCTGGAGACAATTTCAGTTTGCAGGGTGCCTTGGAGATGTTCAAGAAAGCAAGCTC
Organism: Bacteroidota bacterium; assembly: GCA_031402435.1. Lineage (GTDB taxonomy): Bacteria > Bacteroidota > Ignavibacteria > UBA10030 > UBA6906 > UBA11986. The sequence continues at coordinate 17,180 of JANNSJ010000040.1, forward strand.
ACCGGAAGAGTTTGAAAAACTCCTCAACACCCAGGACAACCACGTCAACAACATTGACCTGAACGGTGACGGTGAAACTGATTACGTTCGGGTAATAGACAAGATGGACAAGGATGTGCACGCATTTATCCTGCAGGTGCCGGTCTCAGAAAAAGAAAGCCAGGATATTGCCGTCATCGAATTGGAAAAAACCGGGGACGCAACTGTTGTGGTGCAAATCGTTGGTGATGAAGACATCTATGGCGAACAGACTATTGTCGAGCCGAACGAAGGAGTAAGTGAAGACGAAGAAGTCAGGGGTGACGAAGGCAAAGGGCGTCCTCATGATACCGGCTATGACAACTACGCCATGCCTCTGGTCGTGGTCAATGTATGGACGTGGCCCGGCGTGAGGTTTGTGTATGCACCTGCGTATGCAGCGTGGGTTTCTCCATGGAGATGGCGTGCGTACCCGGTATGGTGGCGTCCATGGCGGCCACTCGCCTGGCGTGTATTTCACCCATTCCGGATGCGGTACCATCCCGGTTTTGCGGTTGTGCGGACCCATCGAGTGATGCTTGCACACAGGGTATATACTCCAGTGCGAAAAACTTCTGTAATTGTACGCACCCGCCACGGGTCATCTGTCACGCATTACCGAGTCACCAGGACAACGACCATCAGGGGTAAGGATGGCAATGTAAAAATGAAAACAACAAGACCGGGAAAGAGAAGAAGATAACAACGAAAACGGTTCTCAGGGTGTTGAGAAGTGATGCTCACGAAGTAGGATTGGGCAGTTCAGCGGTTTTGAACGGGCGACTGAGAAGCCGCCCGTTTTTGTTGACGGGCAGGTTGCATTTCATTGAGGCGTTTCTTATGTTCGATTGAGTTCTGTTGCAACTGAGAGTAACAGGTGTGGTTGGATGACATTGAGAGTGTTTGTACGATCTCCTCTATGATAGCTATTCGAGCTGCGTTCTTCCCCTCACCTGATAATATCTGCTCTCAGCAGGGACAGGCAGGTCTAACCATCAGGACCGATGCGCGCCTATACAGTCGACGACATACGTCGGTGTTTCTCTTCGTCCTCGGACTTCAATGAGATCTTCGATGCCTTTCAGGCCGCTCTTTCGCAGAAACTGAACGATGTTGAGCCGTACCGCTTGCTGTTCTGGAACCACTCACTCTCGGCGGACGAGGTTCGCCTGTTTGGCGAGAAACTCGCGGTCGAATTCCCCGATCTCGCCTACGATGTGTACCTCTGGCTTGCAAGCGTATTCGAAGTGACCTATTCATCTGTTGACAACTTCGAGTTGGCACTGCACTATTACCAGAAGGCTGCGAGCGTGATGCCTGCCCAGCTCGATCCATATCTTGATGCATGTGATTGCTACGATCCCGACCTCAACATTCCTCCCCTCTCGAGCCTGATCGACTTCTTAAAAAAGGGTGCAGACCGGGCCGCCAATCCTGTTCCCCTCTACAAACGCCTTGCATATCTCTACGAGCTGGCCGGAGATCTCGAACACAGCGAGCAGTATCGCCGTAAGGCTGAAGAGCGGAGAGAACATCCTGGCCGTCAAAACGAATCTGCAGAGCAAGAATGAGAGATGTCAAGGGCTATCTCATGATCATGGCCGCGGCGACGTTCTGGGGCGTTTCTGCAACGGCAGCCAAGTTCCTTCTCAATCAACACGTTGACACAATCCTGATCGTGCAGATGAGAGTAACCGTTTCAGCAGTTGTTGTATTGTTGTTTTATCTCATCTTCAAACCACATCTCCTGCGCGTGGGGGTTCGTGACCTCTGGCTGTTCGTGTTGCTGGGGGTAATTGGGGTTGCGGGGGCAAACTTCACATACTATTTCACGATCAAAGAAAGCACGGTTGCAACAGCGATCATACTGCAGTACACAGCGCCGCTGTTCGTGATGGCATATACGACGATTGTAGGGGAAGAGAGATTCACCATGTTGAAGCTTGTCGCAGCCGTGGTGTCTCTCGCGGGGTGTTTCCTTGCCGTGGGCGCTTACGACACAAGCGTGGTGAAGCTCTCCACTGTCGGCTTGATCAGCGGCGCAGGCTCGATGTTCTGTTTTGCGTTTCTGAATATCTTCTCGCGTCAGATACTGCAACGCTATACTGTATGGACGATGACCGCCTATGCGTTTCTCGCTGCGTCAGTCTTCTGGTTGGCCGTGAATCCACCGTCGATGATTGTTGCCCAAAGTCCTTCCGCGGCGACATGGGGTGGACTTATTCTGCTTGCCATCATATCGGTCCTGATCCCTCACTCGTTATTCTTCGCCGGGTTGCGTTCCGTTGTTGCGTCACGGGCAGTCATTACAAGTACGCTGGAGCCTGTCGTTGCCATGGCAACTGCGGCGTTATTTCTCGGAGAATTCCTTCAGCCGGGGCAGATAGTGGGGGCGGCGTTGGTTGCTGGCGCGATCCTCCTGTTGCAGATGAAAGAAGAAGACGAAACGATCAACTCGACCACGATAGGGCAGGATGCCAATGCTGCGTAGTCAACGTCGGGTGGACAAGATCAAGGGCGTTCTCGCGCATCGTCAGCCTGACCTCACGGTAGTCCTGGAGAACATTCACGATCCACATAATGTTAGTGCGGTATTGCGATCGTGTGACGCCGTGGGGATGTTGCGTGTGGAATTATTATACACAGTGGAGAAGTTCCCCCGGATCGGCAAGAAGAGTTCGTCGAGTGCGAACAAGTGGCTTGAGCGGCGCAAACATACGTCTGTGGATGAATGCTATGCAACGTTGAGGGGCGAGGGGTTTACGATTGTTGCAACACACATGGGAGTATCATCAGTTTCGTTGTACGATCTTGATCTCACGAAGAAGGTGGCGCTGGTGTTTGGCAATGAACATCGCGGCGTGACAGATGAGGCTGTGGCGAAGGCAGATGGCAACTTTCAGATTCCCATGCTCGGGATGATTCAAAGCTTGAATATCTCCGTTGCGTGTGCAGTCAGTCTGTATGAAGTTCTGCGCCAGAGAATTTCAAAGGGGCATTTGCTTCATCCGAAACTTTCCGAAAAAGATCTTGCGATCTTGTATCATGACTGGATCAAGCGATAAGAGAGGATACGTTCAAAGGGAATTCATTGCGCTCGGTCGTAATGATTAAGAGTCGAATGTGAGATGGAATGAAAATTTACAAGCAGTCTGCAGGAACGATATGATGTTGCTTCGCGTTTGATTGTTGTGTATATTCGCTTGCATAGTAACATAAAGAGAAACATTTCCTGGAAGTGAACGTACACTGTTTTGTGAGTCACCATTACATCATCAATGATACGTTTATGAATCAAAACGACCCTCAAGCGGTGAACTTTCTTCAAGAAAACCTTTTGTTAATTGGGATTATAGCGTTTATTATTTTTGGATACCTGTTGATGCTTATGAGAAAAAGATGGAAGAGAGGCTTCAAGCACAATCATGCCGCCAAGTCTGATTCCACACTGTAAGAAACCCGTCATCTCCTTTCAAAATCCTTTCCCTCCTGTATTGCACCTTAGCATGCCTTCGTCAGTGCCTCCTCAGTGAAACCACGTTGTCTTGAAACTGGTGGCATTTTTGGGTACTATTGAATGTTCAAAGTGCAGCACAAATCACTTTATTCCGCTATGATTCCAAGCATTTCCATATGGTTGTACCTTTTCCTTTCTGTGCCCCTTGCCGTTGGGCAAGGGTCACTCCCTGCAATTGGCAACAAGGGTGTAGGGAAGAAGCATCATACATCCGTTGCACTTGTCAGTTCGGTCAAGACCATCAAGCCTGGTACAACGTTCACGGTCGGTGTGTTGATGAAGATGGACCCTGGATGGCACACATACTGGAAGAACCCCGGCGAGGCAGGATTGCCGACCGAGGTAAACTGGAAACTGCCACAAGGTTTCTCGGCAGGCGAAATCCGCTGGCCCTTGCCTCACAAGTATAATGAATCCGGTGACATATTCACATACGGCTATGCTGATGAGAATATGTTGCTTGTTGATATTATCCCCTCCGCCACAGTTACCGCGGGTTCGTCCATCACACTCCGTGCTGATGTTGGGTGGCTTGAATGTGAGAACATCTGTGTTCCGGGGAGTGCGATGGTTGAATTGCTACTTCCCGTCTCTGCAATTGATCCAGTTCCCGACAATGTAGGGTTGTTCGAGACCTACAGCGGCAGGGTGCCGAGAGCGGTCTCTCACCAAACTGAGTTTGACGCTACAACCTCTGAATCTGATGCAGCAATTGAAATCCAGTTGAAGCCCCGGGGCGATTTGTCGTTTCTAGTTGAGACTGACGTTCTCCCTGATTTTTATCCTGATCCGATTGAGGATTTCGCCGTGGGGCGGACGCAAATGGAGGCGAGGGCTTCTGGTATAATCTTTCGCATCCCGCTTTCCGTGTACGAGAAGGTTGCGCGGTCATTTACCTTCAGTGGAGTGGTCGTGTATCAAATGCGGGGGAAAACGCGGAGCTCCGTTACGATTGAAACGCTTCTCACGAGTGAATTTTGTTCCACCCTCCCTGTCTCAGGAGAAACAGACGGATCCGGGAGCGTCCTCGACCAGACATTCTCAACTGTGCAGGTACCTGGTGTGGGTCAGCCGCTGTACCTCTTCTTTGTGTTTGCATTTGTTGGTGGACTCCTCCTCAACGTCATGCCATGCGTCCTTCCGGTTATCGCGCTGAAGATATTCGGGCTTGTCCAAATGGCAGGTGATCACCCGCGGCAGGTCAAAAGACTCGGCTGGTTTTTCTCATTAGGCATTCTCGCGACCTTTCTTGTGATGGCACTATTTGTAATCATCCTCCAGACCGCAGGCCACCAGGTGGGGTGGGGTTTCCAATTTCAGGAACCGATGTTCGTTATCGCGATGTGCGTGATTGTGTTTGGTTTTGGCCTCAGCCTCTTTGGTGTCTACGAGGTTGGCTTGCCGTTCGTACTGGCATTTGCAGGAGTAGGAAGCAGCCTTGAGAAGAAAGAGAACGGCAAGGGGTATGCGTCTTCGTTCACCGAGGGTGTGTTTGCGACGATACTTGCGACTCCGTGTACTGCTCCCTTCCTTGGCGCTGCACTTGGCTTTGCATTCTCACAGAACGCGTCGATCATACTCCTCATCTTTTCCGTCGTTGCGCTGGGAATGTCGTTCCCGTATCTCGTCCTGACTGCGAGACCGTCGTGGATGAGATTTCTCCCGAAACCCGGTGAGTGGATGGTGACTGTGAAGCAGTTTATGGGCTTCCTGATGATGGCGACACTGATCTGGCTGTTGTATGTGCTTGGCAAACAGCTTGGGATGGAGGGTGTGATTTGGACTTCTGCATTTTTACTTTGCGTGGGTGTTTCATGCTGGTTGGTGGGAAAATTCGCCACACTCATTGCGTCAAAAACACAATATGCTCGAACCTGGGTTGTTGCCATTCTTGTCACGGCAGGTGGATATTGGGTGTTTCTGGAATCAATCTTGGATGTAAGAGGCGTTATTGCCGGCGTCGGTTCGACAACGCAGACTGTCATGACAAACGAACCAGATGGTATCCAGTGGCAACCGTTCACTCTTGCTGTGCTGGATTCGCATATCAAGGACGGCAAGACCATTTTTATCGACTTCACCGCAGAATGGTGCCTTACCTGTAAAGTGAACGAGAAGACCGTGTTGGCCAACGAACGTGTGATTCAGCAGTTCAAGTTGTCGGGCGTAGTGCCGGTAAAAGCAGACTGGACGAACCGGAATCCCGACATCACGCGTCTGCTTTCTAAATTCGGGCGTTCCGGCGTTCCCCTGTATGTCATTTTCCCGGCCGGCAAGGCCAACGAACCCATCGTTCTTCCCGAGGTGATAACGTCGGGGATTGTGATCGATGCGATCATCAAAGCAGTTCCTTCATCGTCGGCTGGTAAGTAACAATATTGCCGAAGGAGAACAGACCACTCATCACAGAGACGCCAACCTTCGAGCAATGAGAGGATTCAGAAATGGATGGAAGGTAGGCTGAATCTCCCACATGAGAATGCACTACTAAACTTCCTTGTACCCGGTTCCTTTCGCTACCTCTTTCGCACGTAGAAAGAAACATTTTCAATCTCTCCGGCCATTTGATACTGGTTGGCAAGCGCCAAAAAAAATCCTTCCTCTCGTTCTCACCCGAGTCTGCAAACAAGGTGCCCATCCAGACGCCAATGACAACCATCTCTGCATTTCCGTGCTCAATTGCGGAGATGATCGAGTCCGTACCCACGATCCGGTAACGATGCTGGTTAGCGGGAGAAAGACTTGTGGCTATGGGGAGGGCAAACTGGTTTTCGAGTCCCGGGAAAAACCTCCTCCCGCTTTCGCAGGCATATCCCGGCCAGGATGAAATCACCGTATCGGTATCGGCAGTATGACTTCTGATGAATTCTGTGACGTTCTCGAACGTCTGCATTTCCCACCCTCTCATTGTCGAGGCTTGTATCTCCTCATTGCGCAACTCCCGGAACGATATCAGTCCTGTCAACATCAAGCAGGCGAACACTACCAGCCGATTCCTCTCCCATAAGAAATGAATTCCGATACCAACGAGGGGGATTACCAATGGCGCGAGGGGACTTGTGAAGTACTGTTCATACAACGGAAACGGCGTGAGAGAAGTAATGACCAGCGCTGCGATTGCTGCGAGGGAGACTTCTGCAAGCGGTGAATACTGGCTGTCTCTCTTCAGTCTCCTTCTGAAAAGGCTGTATGCTCCAATACCAACGATTGCCAGTTGAAAAACCATATACGGATGTGCCAGGAAAGTGTCCCTCAAAAAAAGGAGAGCACTCTTGAATTGAGGAATGGTTGCCGGTGTGTCGCTTCTCAGGAGATGGTACCCGACGTTGTTGAACATGAACACTTCGGGATCGCGTAGGAACAGAAGCAACTCCGGAATGCAGGCGAGGAAGAGTCCCGAAACGAAAACCAGGAGGATGCGCCAGCGATGAATGGTATTGTTGATTGTGGGAACACGCAACAGAAGCCAGCAGGCAATCACCACGGGTACGGCCATGTACAGGAGTCGCGTTGAAACGAGGAGACCACACGCCATACCTGCAGAAAAGAGCCATGCCGTGTTGCGTTGAACCACGAATCGCCAGAGGCTTATCATTGCAACCGTCGCCAGAAAATTACTCAGGGCAAACGTCTTTACCACAATGCCCCAAGTCATGAGAAACGGATTCAGCATCAGGACGAGAAACGATGTGAACGCCACCCATGGCGACAGCCCGTGTTCTGTGTAAAGAAACCAGGCCCAGAGCGCGACAGTGGCGATTGTAAAGAGACAAGAAAGGATACGCAAGGCGACGAGAGAGTATCCGCTCAGGGTTGTCCACGCTCCGTAGACAAATGGAAGAATCGGAGCCTGAGGATAAAAGAAGTCCAGATAGGGAATCTTTCCTTCTCCCACCAGTCGTGCTGCCGATGCGTAGAATCCTTCATCCCCGTCAATGACACGGTGCCTGCTGTGCAAAGGAGCAGCAACCGCATAGACAAACACAAGGGCCAGAAAGACGTACGACATCTTCATTGCAAGAGTCCTTTGACAGAATAGCCACGGCAATTTCCTGTTTGCATTCTACAAAAGCAAGTGTTGATGGGATCGAAAGGACAGGATTTTGTTATCAATCTGTGTTATATTCTTCTCAGTATTGCACCACACTGGCATTGTTTCCCATATGCCAAGGAGTGGGGTGACTCAATGACTTCTCAAAGGGTACAATGTCTGCACTTGCCAAGTCTCCAGCCTGGAAAGCGCTTGAGACTCACCACACTACGATGTCTTCAAGGCACATGAGGGATCTGTTTGCGGAGGATCCTTCCCGCTTTGACAAATTTTCCGTTTCTTTCAACGATATGCTTCTGGACTATTCCAAAAACCGGATAACAGGAGAGACTCTCGGTCTCCTCTTCGATCTGGCCCGACAGACGAACGTGGAAGGCTGGCGCGAGAAAATGTTCAAAGGGGAAAAGATCAATTTCACCGAGAACCGCTCCGTCTTGCATGTTGCTCTTCGCAATCGTTCGAACCGGCCAATCCTTGTTGATGGGAAGGACGTTATGCCGGAGGTGAATGCAGTGCTCGCTCACATGAAGGAGTTCAGTAATGCTGTTCGCAACGGTGGGTGGAAGGGTTACACGGGCAAAACAATCGCCGATGTCATCAACATCGGGATTGGCGGCTCTGATCTTGGTCCTGTTATGGTCACCGAAGCGCTCAAGCCGTACGGCAAACCCGGACTCTACGTACACTTCGTTTCAAATGTGGATGGAACCCATCTCGCTGAGGTGTTGAAGCGGGTGAATCCGGAAACGACGCTGTTCCTCATCGCCTCGAAGACGTTCACCACGCAAGAGACTATGACGAATGCCGAATCAGCGCGTGCATGGTTTCTGGAGTCGGCTAAGGATGCGAAGCACGTTGCCAAACATTTTGTGGCGCTCTCAACGAACACGAACGGGGTGGCAAGGTTCGGTATTGATACGAAGAACATGTTTGGGTTCTGGGATTGGGTGGGAGGACGGTATTCGTTATGGTCCGCTATCGGTCTTTCGATCGCAGTGTATATCGGGTTTGAGGATTTTGAGGAGTTGCTCACCGGCGCTTTCGAAATGGATGAACATTTTCGAACGGCACCGCCTGAGAACAACATGCCTGTCATTCTTGCGCTGCTTGGTATCTGGTACAACAACTTCTTTGGCGCACAAGCCCATGCGATACTTCCCTATGATCAATATATGCACAGGTTTCCTGCGTACTTGCAGCAAGGGGACATGGAGAGCAATGGCAAATCTGTTGACCGCAACGGCAACAAAGTGGATTACTCCACTGGACCGGTGATCTGGGGAGAGCCAGGCACGAACGGACAGCATGCGTTTTACCAACTGATACATCAGGGCGTCAAACTCATTCCGGCGGACTTCATCGCCCCGATTGAGACCCACAATCCCATCGGTGAGCATCATCAAATTCTTTTCTCAAACTTCTTCGCCCAGACCGAAGCTTTGATGAAAGGGAAAACGGCAGATGAGGCACGTGCAGAGTTGATGGCAGCGGGTATGAGTGGTGATGCATTGGAGAAGCTCATTCCGCACAAAGTCTTCGAAGGGAACCGTCCCACAAACTCGATCGTGTTTAAGAAGCTGACGCCGCGAACGCTCGGCTCACTCATTGCTCTGTACGAGCATAAGATCTTCGTTCAGGGAATCATCTGGAACATCAATTCATTCGACCAGTGGGGAGTAGAGCTCGGGAAGCAACTTGCAAAGACGATACTGCCGGAATTGACGTCAGAGGGCAAAGTAATAACACATGACGGGTCGACAAATGGTTTGATCAACCACTATAAGCATGGCTAGTCGGCCTCATATTCCTTGCGAGACTAATTTTGGCGTCGATGAGGTGACTGCTCTCATCCCGATGTATCATGTGTATCTTCTCGACGATGACGATCACTCATATGAATATGTCATCGAAATGTTGATGGGCATCCTCGGTCGTGCTGAAACGAAGAACGAGATGGCATGCGAAGTTGATAAGGCCAAGCGGGTTATCGTTGAAACAACATATAAGGAAGGGGCGGGGGGTGAAACGAGACCAGATCCATGACCGGGGAACCAACGCGTGAAGCTCCCTTCGTGAAGAAGTAGTCTCCATTCCGCTGAACATCAAACCAATCAAACACACGTTCAGGGGAGTACTCGTGCCACAATCCTGAACCCAATATCCCGAGTGCTATGTTCCGGCTGGAAACTGTCGCGGTAAGGAATGTACATATAGGAGATTGCTGCACTGTACCATGAGCCGCCGCGAGCAGTGCGTAGACCGGCGGCCCCGTCATGGTTTCGTTCATCGTCAACGTAGGGATGTTCCCTGTTGAATGGCCTGTCGGTTGACTGCGTCCACTCAACAACGTTCCCTGTCATGTGGTACAATCCGAAGCGGTTGGGTTTGAACAAAGCGGGCGTGGCTTCAATTCCGAATACAGGAAGGGGATTGTCGGGGTTTTTCCTCCAGTTGTACAGCGTCACTTCGGCATCGCTGATGAACATGCTCAGCGCATAGTCAAAATTGTCGGGGCCACGTGCTGCCTTCTCCCACTCAGCGTCAGTGGGAAGCGAGAACTGCCATTTGTGATCAGCATACTTCCTCGACATCCACTTGCAGAACGCATTTGCTTCGTACCAGGTCACCAACCCAACCGGTTGATTCAGTTGACCGAACCGCTTGTAGTCGGTGTCCGTTGGGTTCAACAGAGCCGTTGCATGGGACATGATGGCGGTCTTCCAGCGTTGTCCTTCTTCTGTCCAATTTGAAGAATCAATGTAGCCGTCAGATGCGTCAAGGAATTCTCGAAACTCTCCGTTGGTGACCTCAAATGGTGCAACAAAGTATCCAGTGAGCCAGACATAGTGTGGCTCGCGTGGATTCTGTCTATCCCCCAAAAGAAAGTTTCCGCTCGGAATGTAGATAAACCCAGGAAGGCTGTTCGATAATCGGGGAGGAAAAGTTTTCGGGATCGGGCGAATGGTGACGAGAAACGAACCGTCGTCATCCGGACCACACCGATAGCCGGTAAGCGGAACAGAGACAAACATCGTGCGCCCGCCATCATCAGTTCGGAGAAAGTAATTTCCCGGTTTCAGCCAGATGCTCTTCCCGTCAAAGTCTGCAACACGAGTTGTGTCTGAAAGATTTTTCCCTGATTTGTACAGTGTGAGAGTAGCATTGGCGAGATTCGAGATGACAAGTTCCGTTTCGCCCTGTTCATAGTGCGCCTGTTCTTCGCGGTCATCTTGCGAAAACAGCCAGTAGCCGACAGAAACGGTGGCAATCAGAAGTATCGTAGCAGCAATGAGGAGGTATCGTTTCATTCATGGTGCAGTGTTAGATGTCCTGCTGTTTCATCATTCTGTTTGCAATGAGAAGCGGTACGGTCGTCCATGCCAGCAATCCGCATACGAGTAATAAGATGCTTGCTGTCTGTCCGCCAAGGAATCGCAACATTGCAGCACCTGCCGCCCCGAAGATGGTGACGTTATCCAGGATGATAAGCGTTGCGATACGCACCATATCCACAGGATTGCCGAAGAGTGAAAGGAACAGAAACATATTGGCAGGTGTTCCTTTAAGGAACAGCACTCCACCGAGCGCAAGCAGATCATAAAAAAGAACGAAGAAGAACCAGAGAAATAATGCAATACCAAATGCTTTTGACTTGCGTCTGCTGATTGTGGATGCCAGGACTGCGATGCTCAGGAAGACGAGCGCAAGCGCAAGCGAGAGGACGACAAACGATACGTAGCGGGCGGCGCCCTCAGCGCCAACTGCCACAACGACGATTGCCCCTGCCAACGTGAAACCGATCAACATGGAAAGTGCAATGGAGAAGAACACGCCCAGCAACTTGCCAAGCAACACCTCGCTGCGGGACAACGGCTGGGAGAAGAGGAGTTCCGTCGACCCTTTGTCGCCCGTGAAACTCAATGTCCCCATGGTGAGGGCAACTAGAGGGACAATGTACAGAACAAGGTTGAGTAAGCTGGCCGATGTCCGTGTGAAGCTTTGCATTCCGGAGAATCCCTCCGTCATGATGCCGAAGTAAGAGATGGTTACTACCAATGCCCCGAACACGACAGCAAAGATCATCGTCCACTTGTTGCGGATATTGATGACAAGCTCTTGTCGTGCAATGTCGTATATTGCCTTGAAGTCCATCGTTACTCCATCCTATTCACAACACTTGTCAATACCACCTGCATTGGCGAGGTGAGGGTTCTGTTTCTGAAAAGCGTTTGCCTTGTCAGGATCGGCAAATGCGACTTTGCCTGACCCCATCGGCGTTTCGACATTTGTCTCCACGATAGCTGCACGTTCGTAGGGCACCCATTGTTTCGTTTCGTAATCTTTCAGAAAAATGGCAGCGATCTTCAGGTCAGCATGTTTCGCTCTGAACTTCAGCATGCAACCGAGGTCGTCAAACTTACGCACCTCACCATTCTGGTCGATAATTTCTGAAGCGTATCGTTCGTCTGAAATGGCCATGCGGCATTGCGCGCAGTTGTCTTCCGGAAAGATATCCAAAGGTCTGATCCCCGGTGTACCACATCCGCCAGCTATCACGATAACGACAAGGAAGTGACCGATGGCCAAGGACCAATGACGAGTGTTACGCTTCATCTGTGCTTTCTCCTACGTAATGCAAATACATGTCTTCGATGGTTCTGCTTGCAAGATATGTCTTTTTCAACGTGTCGACGGACTCTTCAGCAACCAGCTTCCCGCTGACAAAAATTCCAACGCGGTCAGCCAGTTGTTCTGCCTCCTGAAGTAAATGAGTGGAAAAAATGATTGTCTTCCCGTTTTCCCGTTGATTCAGGATGTATTCGCGGAAACGCTTTACGCCTTGGGGATCGAGGTTGGCGGTTGGTTCATCAAGCAGAAGTATCGGCGCATCGGGCAGGGAGACTACAGCGAGTCCAAGCCGTTGCACCATCCCGCCAGAAAACTCACTCACAAGCTTGTCGGAGAACCCGTTGAAACGGGCTCGTTCCAGCATTTCATCGGCACGTTCAAGGGGTAACTTGCGCACACGACAATAGAAACGCATTATGTCGCGGGCCGATTGATTTTCCGGAAAGACCACGCGTTGCGGAAGATAGCTCATGAACCGGCGTGTTTCTTTCGGATACCTTCGCACGTCGAGCGTATTAACGAGGATGCGTCCCGACGTCGGCACGTTGAGTCCGACAATCGACTTCATCGTTGTGGTCTTGCCACTGCCGTTGGGTCCCAGGAGGGCAAAGACTTCCCCTTCCTTTACTGTGAACGAAATGTCGTTCACCGCCGTGAACTTGCCATACTGCTTGACGACGTGCTCTACCTGGATCATGGCGTTCTCCGGGACAATCGGTGATAGAAAATCCCAAGAGCAATACATCCAATCAATGGAAACGCAATCCAGGCATGTGTGCTGCGTGTGCCGATAGGTGTTGGAGACTCGTTGAGATGTGTCATCATCATGACGGCAGGCAGCGCGCGCATATCCAGAGGCTGCATTAGCGGATGGCCGTCTAACTCCTCGTTGATATTGATAATCGGGAATGCTTTTGCCGCCACGGCAAGTGCCTGCGATGCCGGGCTGTAAAGATACAGGCGCACGTTTGCGTTCTGACCCTCAAGATATTGAAACACATTTTGAATCTTCATCGGTATATCTCCGATACCGTCACCGTCGAGATCGTAGCCGTCGTAGGAACTCCAATAATTGCCGCGACCATTCCCGTTCCATTGTGATTCGGTTCGTTTGCCGACGATGGTGAGCGGGTTCAGGTTATCGATGAAGTTGTTCTCTGTAAATGTGTTGTTCACGGAGTTCTGGTACATCTGAAGGGCGACATCATTCTGTGCTACAATGTTGTGCCGAAACGTGTTATCGGTTGATCCTTCGAAGAACATCCCGACGACATTGTCGGTGATGACGTTGGAGTCGGCGACAAGTCCGTGACAGTCTTGAAACAGGATCCCGAACGAAGAAAAGCCCCTGTTGTGTGCAAACACGTTGTTCCGCATGACGATGCCTCTGGAATACATGATGGCCGCGCCTGCGACATTGTCGTGAAATGTGTTGTTGAGAAAGGTGTTGGAATCGGCGTACATGTAATGCAGCCCGTAACGAACGTTGAACGCCTCATTTGCTTCAATCCACGAATGGCTGGCGTTTTGTATGTAGAAGCCGTCCCGGACATCGGTGATAGTGTTCCCGACAAATCGGTTGTGTTGTGAATTCCAGATGTGAATGCCGCTACCCCGTTCACCAAACTCCAGGTATTTTCTTCCAGTAATACCGTTGCGAATAATGCGATTGGACTCTGCTTGCATCAAGTATATTCCAAATAGCACGTCGTGCAGTTCATTTTGCTTCACAGTATTGTGACTGGACTTGAGGAGGATACCCGCATCTTCGTTGACCAGCATTGTGCCGCTGTGCTCTACTACAAGCCCTTCAACAACACAGGAGTCCGCCGTGATTGTTATGACGCTCCCATTACCTTCTCCTTTGATAATGGGCCTATCAATGCCGATGAGCGAGAGGCGTTTGTTGATGAGAATATTGCCGAAATAAGTACCCGAAGGGATGCAGATGGTGTCACCAGGGGCTGCTTGAGCTATCGCAGACTGGAGATTGCGGTCAATTGATCTTTGTGTGATTGGGTCATGCGATATGTTCGAACGCGACAGCCCGATCCGCGTCACGACCAATAGCACGAGCGCTGTAGTTCGCAGTCTGTGGTTCGTTATCATTCCAATCTCTGCAACATCGATAATCGAAACATGTGCTACGCTTTCTTTTCTTTCAGCCAGGCCTTCCTTGATAACCAGATTGCAGCCAGGAGAAGGAGCGGAAATACAGCCATAAAATACGACCCTGCACCGGGATAGTTGTACACTTCAAAATTCGCCATGGTCTTATGCCCGAACAGTGGTGGTGTGAACGGCGGTACTTTTATCGCTGCAGTCGGGTCAAGTTCGTGTCCATACAAATAAAGTTTGTGATAGAACGTCCAGAGCGAAAACAGCCCGAAGTATGTGAAGAGGACGAACACGTCGACGAGCTTTGACATTTTTCCCAACACGATAACACGGAGAGCGAGCAGCATCACACCGCCAACAACGAACGGAATCCATTTGAATTCCGTGAAGTCATCTTCTTTCAGCGCACGCATACCGATATAGTGGTTGAGTGAGTTTATTTCCTTCAAGTCGTCGCGGTCCTGCGACTTTCCGCCTTCAAGCTTGGACGAATAAATGCTCAACACGAGCCCGTCAGGAAATTGGTTTGAATATAATGTCATATTGTAAAGCGGGAGGAAAAACGTTGGCAGCAACAACAGGGCGCCAACGAGAACCATCACACGGCTCCGCATATCAATCGGCGTCTCAAAGAACGAGGTTGCTTTCTTGAGTAAGTTCTGCATAGCGATTCAATCCTTTCGTACCACACCGTCAACCAAACATATAGTAGGGACGCTCGATCGAACGTCCCTACAGGAGGCTTGTACTCCCTATTTCGCTACGAGGTTCTTTGGTGACCTCATTGTCTTGGCGGATGAAATACCGCCGCTTCCTTTCACCAACAGATATCCCTGCATTTCCTGATGCAACGCAGAGCAGAAGTTGGTACAGTAGAACGGAAACACGCCCTGCTTATCGGCAGTGAACTCAATCGTTTTTGTTTCGCCCGGGTCGATGACAACATTGATGTTGTATTCATTCAATCCGAAGCCATGCAACTCATCGGTAGTTTGTTCGATGTTGGTGACATAGATGGTGACTTTGTCGCCTTTGTTGACTTCGATGTTGGTTGGTTCGAAGCTCGAGCGCACAGCAATCATGTAGACTTCAACATTCTTTCCGTTGCGCACAATTGTTGCATCCTTCACATCCCAGATTGCCTTCGGATGTTTGTTCTCTTCTTTGGAATACACTTCTATCGGCTTGATCTTGTCAGCCTTGACCATCTGTGCGTAGTGCGGTTCGGGTTCAGTGAACGCATCGTACAATAGCCCCATTTTCTCGCCGCTGATGTCGATGAGCTGTGATGCTTCCGGCTGCGACGGTCCAACGCTCAAGTGTCGTCCGTGTGAGAGCTTGTTCAATGCAATGAGATACTCACCGGTCGGATGTTTTGTATCTCCTTCGGACGCTGTCAAATGTCCGATGTTGTATGCAACCGGAATCTTGTCCACAACTTCCCATGTGCCGAGCTTCCATTTTGCAACGGCGCTTTCAACAAACAATGAGGTGTATGCAAATCCTTTATCGTCGAACTGTGTATGTAGTGGCCCGAGTCCGACATTCACCTCTGCATCCTTGACGGCATCGTAGTTCAACACGGGGATTCCATCTTCGTTTCCTGTAAAATCCCTCTTCTGAATTGCCGTCAATATTTTTTCGATGTTGAACACGGTCGTGATGCTCTGCAACTTCCCGCTGGCGATAATGTACTTGCCATCGGGGCTGACATCAACACCATGGGGAGATTTTGCCGCCGGAATGAGGTATACGACGCCTTCAACATCCTTCGGGTCAATCACCTTGACGCCGCCAATCATCTTGAACTTACCTTCTTTAATTGCCCTTTCCGCCGCTACCCAATTAACGGCCGCGACATAGTCACGGTCTTTTTGTGTTGAGGTTACTTCAAGTTTGCCTGTTGCGCGCTCGCTATTGTAGCATGTCCAGAAGCCCCAATCCTTGCTCGGGCCTTTGCCCGCATCGCCCAGGTCATAGTTGAACGGCGGCATCAACACTTCCCAGCCGAGCGTCATTTTTCCTGAAGTCGGGTCGACCGCAATTCCGGCAACGATACCCTTGTATTTGGTGGCATAGTCTTCAATTTTCTCGAACGTCCCTTTGGGAAGCGGAATGGAGAACCGTGAGCCGGCAAGAATGTACTCGGTGTTTTCTGTGCAGAACGATGAACAGTGATTACCCGAAACGTTTGGCAGCGGTCCAAGAATTTGCTTTGTCTTGAAATCGCGCAAATCAATCCGGGCCATGCGATTGTTCGCGTTGTCAGAAATGAACAACCATCGTCCGTCATAATCGCCGTTTGTTTCACTCAAGCTTGGATGGTGCGCATCGCCCCACGTAAATCCACCGAGCATGTCCTTTGATTCTTTGTCGAATCCATAACCGGTTGCCGGGTACGGCGTGAACACCGGAATTGTCGAGATGTGTCTCATCGACGGTACGCCATAGACATAGATTTGTCCCGAGTGGCCGCCTGATTTGAACGAGTAGTACTTGTCAAGGTCTCCCGGCGCAACGTAGGTTTTTAGTGCCGCTTCTTGAACATCCGACCGTGCTTCTGTTCCCCCGGTTCCTCGACCTTTCTTCTCGCCGCCGCAACCGACGAGCATCGCTGCAAACACAGCGAACACTCCAAGTGCTAGTAGTATTTGTTTCATTGATGTTGGCTCCTTGTCTTGTGTGTTGATGGGGTTGTGGGTTGGTGCTACTTTTTGTTTGCTGATGCTTTTACTGCGCTCTTTTGCTCTTGCTGCTTGAGTTCGTAGGCAAGCCGTAGCTTCTCAATCGCTTCGTTGCGCTCTTCCGGTGTCAAGGTAATCATTGTTGAAAGCACAACCTCCATTGTACCCGTTGGTTTTGCCAGGAAGTCATCGAGCGTTCGACCGAAACGAGATTGAACATCCGTCACTGCGAGTGCAAGGTCGGGACCAATCTGCGCCGCCGCTTCGATGCCGAGTGTTGAAACAGAGTGGCAGACGAAGCAATTCTTCTTCACGAAAAATGCACCGGGACCATTCTTCATGCGCTCTTCTTTTTCTTTCTCTTCGACTGTTGGCACATCACGGAAATTGTTGTTCGGAATGTACTCGACGGGAATGCGTTCCTTCTTCCAGCTCATCACCAGCATGGCAAGCGCTTGCGCGTCAGCGCTCGTAAATCCGAAGTTGGGCATCACCGTTTCAGCAACGGATTCTTTTGGATTTTTCAAATGCGAGACTTGCCACGTAAACTCAGAATGGAATCCCTTGATTCGCTCATAATTGAATTGCTCCGGCGCTTTCATTCCTTCATAGGTCAAGTCCGGTCCAACAGTCCCGCCGCGGCCATTGATCACATGACATGCACGGCACCCTTTCAGCGTTACAAGGTCCTTCGCACGATTAATCTGATCTGTGCCTTTTGTTGATTTGTCGTATCGATGACAGGAATTGCATTTCATCTGCATCAGGGATTTCTTGTTGCTCAACACATAGAATTCGCCGAGTTCTCTTCCGAGCATGGGGTCTTCCCAATCCTTGATCAGGCCGTGTGCTTCCTCCATTGTAATGGCATACCCTTGTCCGCCGTGGCATGTTGTGCATGCGAATTTGTCAATCGGATGCTTTTCCAGTATATCCTTTGGATGAGTGCGGAACGGTTCTTCTGCAGTCTCCAATCCTTTCCACTCCGTGGCCTGGTGACAGGTAATGCACCGATCAGCCCTGTCCAGTTCCTTCACGTACACCTGTTGCAGGCCAGCCGGTACAGTAGTCGCTCGCTCCGGTCCGAATGTGTCTTCAACCAGACCCCGAAACTCAGACTGATAGCTCTTCCATTCAGGGTTCATGTAGGTAAAAGAGATGAATCCCATCAACACGAAGACGGCTACGCCCACGATGCTGAGAATGAGCCTATCATGCTTGACGAAGGCGAGTTTGTCTTTGATTGTCTTGTGGTCCATGATTCCTTCCCAATTCGGTTTGAGTGCGTCCAATCTCCGATTAGAACTTCACCGGCATCTCCGGCCACGATTCCCACGGCCAGTAGAAATTCCAGTACGGCCCTCGCAGGTACGTACCAATCACGGTAAAGACCAGGATGAGGAGTACGATGCCGAGGAATACCATGTTCTGTCGTCGCCGCTCGTCTGCAAACCAGACCCCGACGGAGTTGATGCTTGATTTGTCGCGATACGGCCACCACACGGCAAGACCAAGCAGGAGGCCCGGTAAGAGAATGCCTCCAATCAGGGCACCGTTGATGGTGAGGGGGCCAAGATGGAGCGTTGTGTCAGTGACAATCTCTTGCAGCCAGAGAAAATACCACGGCGCTTTCGCCGGGTTGGGAGTTACCGACGGATTTGCAGCCGTTTCGAGCGGCGCCCGGAACAGCATTGTGAGAACGACTGTAACGACGAACGTGGCAACAGTAATAAGCCAAAGGCGACGGGTAAGATGCGGTATTGAAGGGACAGAATTTTTCTCTTCATCTGTCATGGTGTTCTGCACGTGAACTGTCGTACCATTCGTGATGCCAAGAAGCGAATATGTTTTCGATTTCACGGGTGCGACCTTCTCACCCTTTTGGTCGAGCACCTCATGGTCAACAATTGCAAGCCCGCCATCTTTACGCACGCGCCACATATGCCATGAGAAGAGAAGGAGAACCACGACGGGAAGGAAGAATACATGCAACACATAGAAGCGAATGAGTGCACCCTGGTCAATCGAGTTACCGCCAAGTAGCAGGAAGCGAGTCCACTCTCCGACGAGTGGCGCTGCGCTGGCGATATTCGTTCCAACGGTGATTGCCCAAAATGCAAGCTGGTCCCACGGTAATAAATAGCCGGTGAATGAGAGCAGCAGCGTAACAACAAGCAGCACGAGTCCGATGATCCAATTCAGGGGGCGGTTCGCCCCGACGGCGCTGCCGTTCTTGTATGCACCCGTGAGAAAGACCCTCACCATGTGCAGGAATACGATGGCGACCATCAAGTGTGCAGCAATGCGATGGGCGCCTCGCAGAAGCCATCCGAATGAAATGACGTACTCAATATCCTTGACCGAGCCGTATGCCCTCTCAACGGAAGGTACATACAGGAACATCAGAACAACCCCCGTGAGAGTGAGAATTATGAACAGCACAAAGGAGATGGTGCCGAGATAGAATGAGTAGTTCCACGACAAACTTGCTTTGCTGATTTTATTCGGGAACCAATGCAGCAAGACGTTTTTCACGATGGCGTCGCCGGCTTCTTTGTCGCTGCCCGGCTTCCATGTCCACATCAGCTTGTCGAATGCTCTCTTTGTTGCTCCTGCAATTGCCATGAATGCTCCTTCGATAATGTCTCCTCCTCTTGGAAGAAGGTAAGGGTCGGAGACGGGTCTTACACCGTCAACCTGAAATTCTGTTCAACTTCATCATTCATATTCACCACCAACTGCCCGTCGTCCGGCGAGACTGCGAGTTTGTACCAATGCAGTGGCGCAGGTGCGGGTCCAGCGTAATTTGTTCCATCAGCGTAGAACTTGGAGCCGTGGCATGGGCAGTGGAATTCAAAGGGGATATTCTTCTTCTCGCCATCAATTTCCATTTGCTTCGGTTGATTCAGTTTCGCGTACTTCACTGTGCAGCCGAGATGCGTGCATGCTCCGGAGATTGCGTAAAAAGACTTTCCTTCTTTGAATATGTACAGGCGCTTGTCTTCAAGAAACGTCATTCCTTCCGCAAGACTTGTCGGAATGCCGACTTTGAATTTCATCGGCGGTTCATAGAGCACGTTCGGAATGAGAGAGCGGAATGATTGAAATCCAAAACCCCCAAGTCCTGCGATCATTCCACCGAGTCCCAGCTTTTGCAAGAATGACCGACGGCTCGAGTCCTCAATGTGTTTGTCGTTTTCTGGTCTCTTGGCTATTGTCTTGTGGAAAATCTTCATGACGTTTGCTCCTGTTTATCAGACTTCTTCTGGACGACATGCAGGCCGAATCCGCGGATTCAACCTACATTGCCTCTTTTTGCTCGTAGTAAAACACCTCCATCGTCATCGCATCGGTTGGGCATCGAACAGCGCAAAGGCCGCACCGAATGCAGGTCTCATCATCTTTCAACATTGCAGAGGCCTGCTGGAACGGGTCGATGTTGTATTGTTCCAGCAATCTTGCCTTTGTGATCTCGTCAACATCCAAGGCGGTAAGCGGCACGAGCTTCAGGCAATACTCCGGACATACATCCACGCAGCGATTGCACATCACGCATTTCTCTGCATCGTAGATTGTCTGGATGTGGCAGGATAGACAGCGCTCGGCTTGTTTTAGAGCTTGCTCTTCTGTGTATCCAATTTCAACTTCTGAGATCCCTGTGCGACGATTCAAATCAATTGATGGGGGCGCCTGACGTTCATGCTGCTCGTAATCCTCAGGCCGGGTGAAGTGCCGTGTTGGAATCTTCTCAATGGAGAGATTGTAGAACGTTGCAGGCTTGATTCCCCGCAAGTGCTCGTCGATCGACAAAGCAGCACGTTTGCCGTTGGCAACAGCGTCAATGATGTTGCGGGGGCCAAACGCAACATCCCCGCCTGCGTAAATGCCGGGGGCGGTTGTTGCAAGCGACTCAGGATGTATCTTGATGAGCTTGCCCGGCGTGAGTTCTATCCCATCCGTAGGTTTGATGAAGGAAAGTTCAGTCTGCTGACCGATGGCAAGAATGATGGAGTCAGTTTCGAATATCTCTGAATACTCTGTGTCGTATTCAGGGTTGAATCGGCCATTCTCATCGTACGTTCGCTTCACGCCAATGAACTCGATTGCCTTCACTTTGCCATTGTCGCCGATAAATCGCTTCGGCCCGCGTTGAGGATGGAAGACGATGCCCTCGTGTTTCGCCTCTTCAAATTCTTCGTATCCCTGTGCAGAGCGAAGCACCGGCATTTCAGCGAACGACTCGAGGCTTGCGATATGAACTTCCTGTGCCCCACCGCGTATAGCGGAACGTGCGGCGTCAACTGCGGCGTGAATGTCAGAACTTCCACCCTCGGGTCCGCTTCGCAATGCAGTGCGCGCTGCATCGAACGCGACGAAGCCGCCGCCGATCACCAACACTCTCTTCCCGAGATTGACACGATATCCGTTGTTGATATTCAGCAGGTAGTCAATTGCTTTAATGACTCCATCGAGGTTGCTTCCTTCGATGTTGAGATCACGCCCCTTTTGCGTTCCGATGGAAATGAACACGGACTCGAATCCCTGCGACTTCAATTCCTGCAGCCCAAACTTCTCGTTGAGAGGTGTGTTGTACAGGATCTCGACACCGAGGAATGCTATTTTGCTGATTTCCTTGTCAATCAGGCTGCGGGAGAGACGATACTCAGGAATGCCGTGTCGTAGCATCCCACCGGCGACGCTTGTTGCCTCAAACACGGTGACTTGATATCCCATCAACGCAAGGTCATGTGCGCATGAGAGTCCGGCGGGGCCGGAGCCAATGACCGCCACCTTCTTGTTCTTGACGATGTTCTTGCGCGCCTCCACCTGCATAGGCAAATGCCAGAGCCATTTGTTGCCTGGCTCATCCTTGCCTTCGAACAAATCATTCTGTTTGTCCGGCTCAAGCGACTCGACCCCATACTTCTCAGTCACAAAGCGCTTCAACGCGCGGATGCTTACCGGTGCATCAATCTTCCCGCGGCGGCACCAATCCTCGCACGGTGCAGCGCAGACACGTCCGCAGACACTGGCAAACGGATTCGGAGAACGCGCAGTGAGATATGCTTCTTCGTATTTCTGCTCGGCAATGAGTTGAACGTAGCGGCCGGCGTCGGTGTGAATAGGGCACGCAATCTGGCAAGGAACGAGGTTCTTCCAGAATTCAATGTCGGGGATCTGAATGGAGTACTTATCGGTCATGTTGGCTTGATTATAGGTACCTCAGGGGAAGCAATTGACATGCCAGATTACAGACTAAAATGTCTCATTTAATCGTCGATTCTGTGCAGAATTCAAGGGGGAGGAGCTTCCTGTTTTTCAAAAGCGCTCATGATTATTGATATTGATTTGCAGAAACGAGAAACCCGCCGGTAGATCCCCTGAGCAGCACCTTATCAACCGAGCATCTGTTTTTCAAGAGTGACCACGTTAGGAAACAGAATGTTGTTCTCGAGATGCACATGATTGTGCAGATCAAGCTCGAAATGCTGTAATTCCTGATACGATACTTTGAATGTTGTGCACGCGTCGGCTGGTGGTGTGTAGCCGAAGGACAATGAACGAATCTCGTTCATTTCATCGCCAGCAAACTTATGTTCCGCCTCCATCATGCAGATGGGGTTTTCTGCTGATTGAAATGGCGGGCGCTGTACCCTTGTTTTGTCCCTCGATGCTTTTGCGAGTGCTGCGACGTAAGGGAACAGAATATGTTCTTCCTTCATCATATGTTTTTGGAGTTCCTCGGCCACCACGGCGAATCGATCTGCGATCTCGATAACTTCAGGATGGCGCTCGCCGTGAACCGAAGCGACTTTCCTTGTATGAGCCAGGAGGGATGGCAAGGCTGTGCGGACATACTTGTGGTGAGTGTTGACGATATACTTGGTTAGTTCATCGAGTTCCATTCCTGTGAATCTGCTTTCGTTGCCAGGTATGTGTGATGATGTTGACTCAAGCTCTGCCAGCACGAGCGACACGTCGACGGCTTTTTCTTTGCAAGCTTGTTGTATCGTTTTCGCTCCACCGCAGCAGAAGTCGAGAGAATACTTCTCGAAGATCGCCGCTGTGCGGAAGTCGTTCGTTACGATTTCCTTGATTGTTGATGTCGATAAGTCGTTCATCGCTCTTCCCTCCAGATGACTATTGAAGTGCACGTTTCAGCCAGGTAATTTTGCCGCCTGTGTCAAGGCGGAGGATCTTCTTGTGCTCCATGGTCTTGATGGTTCGGATAACAGTCTCAACACGCAAGCCGGTCATGTCGGCCAGTTGCTGTCGCGTAAACCGTACTTTGTACGGTTCGCCCTGAGCGACACGATTTTCTTTCCTGAAGTACTCGATCAGCGTCGTCAGTCGATGCTCCGATTCTTCTCCAGCAATCTCCGATAACATCATCGACTTGTACACGAGGCGTCCGCTCAACGCCTGCGTCAACTGTAGATGGATCTCAAAGTTGTCTTTGAGCAATGTCATGAAGAAATCATGCTGGCATTTCCATATTTCGCTGTCGAGAACTGCTATGGCTGAAGCAGGATAGGGGAGATGATTGAAGAACGGTGGCTCGCCGAAACTCTGGCCCTCCATGAAATACCCTTGCACGAATTCCCTTCCTTCGTCATTGAAGGTCATCATTTTGATCTTGCCCGACTTCACGATATGGAAGTGCGTGGCGAGGTTCCCTTGGTGAAATACCATGTCGCCCTTCTGAAGCTTAATCACGCGTGCTTTGTATTTCTTCAACAACGAGTCGTGAACCATTGGCGCTTTCTCCAGACTGAAACAAAGTTAAGGATTGAAAAGAGGTGCTACTTATGAGGTAAGTCATAAGCGGGATTACCCGGAAAGGTCGATGAATACCAAATCGTTGGCGTTCTCCATTGAATATTCACAATTTTTCTCTATCTTGCATGCGCTATCTTCCGCTTCCACAATAGGATATTCATGGAACCAACGAAAACTACTCCACGTTCTACCGATCAAGCCGTCATCCACCGTCATCCAAGCCTTACAGAACTCGACGAATTGTGTATTAACACCATCCGTTGTCTTACCATGGATGCTGTCCAAAAGGCAAAATCGGGTCATCCCGGCATGCCCATGGGTATGGCGCCCGCAGCGTACTGGCTCTGGACGAAGCATCTGAAACACAATCCACACAACCCGAAGTGGGTAAACCGCGACCGCTTTGTGCTTTCAGCAGGACACGGTTGCATGCTGTTGTACTCACTGCTGCATCTGACCGGCTACGACCTCTCGCTTGATGAGATAAAAAACTTTCGTCAATGGGGAAGCAAAACACCAGGACATCCAGAGTATGGACACACGCCTGGTGTCGAGGTCACGACAGGTCCGCTTGGGCAGGGGATCTCCAATGCGGTCGGCATTGCATTGGCCGAAAAATACCTTGCAGCATATTTCAATCGTGATGGATTCCCGCTGATCGACTACAAGGTGTATGTTGTTGCGGGAGATGGTTGCTTGCAGGAGGGTGTCTCATCGGAAGCGTGCTCGCTCGCCGGACATCTCGGTCTCGACAACCTCATTGCCATTTACGATGACAACCACATTACGATCGACGGCAATACGGCGCTTTCATTCGGCGAAGATGTCGCAAAACGCTATGAATCATACGGATGGTTTGTGCAAACGGTCGGTGGCGATGGTCTGCCCGCCGGTCAGGCGGGAAATGATATGGATGCCTTTCAGAAGGCACTGGCGGCTGCGAGGCAGGAGAAACAGCGTCCGTCGCTCATTAAACTGCGCACGCATATTGGCTACGGAAGCCCCAATAAGCAGGACTCGCACGACGCGCATGGCTCACCCCTTGGCGATGACGAAGTTGCATTGACCAAGAAGCGCCTCGGGTGGGATCCGGAAAAGAAGTTTGTCATTCCCGACGATGCATTGAAGATATTCCGTCGTGAGATTGACAAAGGTACGCAACGGGAGGCTGAATGGAACGCGTTGTTTGCAAAGTATGAGCAGGCGTTTCCTGATCTTGCACGGGAATTCAAGCGTGCTGCAGAACGAAAACTACCTGAGAATTGGGAGTCGATCTGGAGGGAATTACCGAAGTTCGATCCTGCAAGTCCAATGGCAACACGCGAGGCTCAAGGAAAAATTCTTGACTCTCTCATGCCGAAGCTCCCGCTCGTCCTTGGCGGCTCCGCCGATCTCACTCCTTCGAACAATACCAGGTTCAATGGGGTAATGGATTTCTCGAAGACAAACCGCACTGGGCGATATATCCGCTATGGCGTGCGCGAACACGGAATGGGCGCCATCATGAACGGCATTGCCGTGAGTGATATGCTCATTCCCTATGGGGCAACGTTCTTCTGCTTCACGGATTATATGCGTCCGACTATTCGGCTCGCGGCCCTCTCGAAGTATCCTACCATCTTCGTATACACGCACGAGAGCATTGGCCTCGGCGAAGATGGTCCAACTCATCAAGCTGTTGAGCATTTCGCGTCACTGCGTGCGATGCCCGGACTTGTTGTATTGCGTCCCGCTGACGCGAATGAAACAGCGTACGCATGGAAGTTTGCACTCGAACATCGCTCCGCTCCCACACTCATCGCACTCACACGACAAAAGCTTCCAGTACTTGATCAATCCAAATATGCCTCCGCCGAGAATGTTTCGAGGGGTGCGTATGTTCTCATAGGTGCGGACAAGCCCCAGGTGTTGCTCCTTGCAACGGGTTCTGAAGTGTCGCTTGCTCTGAAGGCGTACGAACAACTCACCGTTGATGGAATCAAAGCACGTGTCGTGAGTATGCCGTCATGGGAATTGTTTGAAAGGCAACCCAAAGAGTATAAGGAAAGTGTACTTCCTGCCTCGCTGAAAGCGCGAGTTGCAGTGGAAGCAGGAGTGAAGCAAGGGTGGGAACGATACATTGGTGACGCAGGCGAGTTTATAGGAATGACGTCGTTCGGGGCGTCAGCACCGGGAGATGTGCTGTTCAAGGAGTTCGGTATCACTTCCGAGAATGTCGTGGCGGCAGCGAAAAAGGTGCTCGCATGAAAATCGCAATAGCCGGAGATCATGCGGGATTCCCTTTGAAGAAATGGCTTGGCGAAGAATTGTCCAAAGCAGGATTCGAGATGATGGACCTGGGCGCCGACGATGAAACGCCGTCGGACTATCCCGACTTTGCCCGTCTCATCGGTAAAGCGGTCATCTCTGGTCAGGCAGTGCGCGGCATCCTCGTCTGTGGCAGCGGCATCGGTGCCTGCGTGGCAGCCAACAAGATCAACGGCATCCGCGCCGGACTTGCGCATGACACGTATTCCGGACATCAAGGTGTTGAGCACGATGACATGAACGTGTTGTGTCTGGGATCGAGAGTGATCGGTCCGGCTCCAGCGTTGGAGATTGCCAGGGCATTCCTCGCCGCAAAGTTCACGAACGAAGAACGCCATGTGCGGCGACTGAAGAAGGTGTTGGATATTGAAAAGAACCAAGGATAATAAAGAACACAGATGACACAGATTGGAAATGATGGTCGCTGAATAATTCATCAGTGAAAATCTGTTTCATCAGTGTCCTCAGTGTTCCATTGACAAGGAGATCGACATGAACAACATACAGAAACTCGAACAGCTCGGCCAAAGCATCTGGTACGATAACATCAGTCGCTCGATGATTACCAAGGGTGAGTTGCAGAAGAGGGTTGATGAAGGATTGCTGGGCGTGACATCCAACCCCGCGATCTTTGACAAAGCAATTTCCGGCAGCAAGGATTACGATGATCAGATCAAAGAGCTGGTCGAGGCAAATGCGACCATTGATGCAGCCCGGATTATTCAGGCACTTATGGTAAAAGATATTCAGATGGCCTGTGATGTGCTGAAGCCGGTATTTGATCGGACGAACGGGCGTGATGGATACATCAGTGTTGAGGTTGCTCCAAACAAAGCCCACGATACGAACGCCACCATTGAAGAAGTGCGGGAGCTCTGGACAAAGATCAACAGGAAGAACCTGATGGTGAAGATCCCATCAACGAATGAGGGTCTTCCCGCCATCGAACAGGCAATCAGCGAAGGCATCAACATCAATGTAACGCTCATTTTCTCGGTGGAACGGTACAAGGAAGTTGCCAACGCCTACATCACCGGACTTGAGCGGCGAGCCAGGGAAGGAAAGCCGATCGATCATGTGGCATCCGTGGCCAGTGTTTTCGTCAGCCGTGTCGATACGCTTGTTGATGATTTGCTCGCAAAGAAGGATCCGAACAAGTACAAGACTCTCATGGGCAAGGCAGCCGTTGCCAACACGAAGATGGTCTATCAGGCGTTCAAGGAGAGTTTCAACGCGTCAAGGTTCTTTGCGTTGAAAGCGAAGGGGGCGGTTGTGCAACGTCCGTTGTGGGGAAGCACAGGAACAAAGAATCCTGCCTATAATGATTTGCTGTATGTAGACACACTCGTTGGTCCACACACAGTAAACACTGTGCCGCCGACAACCTACACCGCTATTCTTGATCATGGCAACCCAGTGTTGACGGTTGAAACTGAAATCGATGAAGCCCGAAAGGTGCTGAGTGATATCGCGGCTGCCGGGATTGATATGGCGTCGGTGTTGCAAAAACTCGAAGATGATGGCGTTGCGGCATTCGAGAAATCCTTTGACGGACTCTACAACAACCTCGATGAGAAGCGGGGAGAATTTGTACGTGCCTCTGTGCCGACGACGTGACATGGGTCTGTGGCATGTTCCTTTCCCCGCCGGAAAGTGAACGTTCTGGATTCATCAGCCCGTCGTGTTTGAATGGCGTCACGAAAATCCCACATCCACAATCGAAACTGATCGCGTAGACGATGTCCTCTGCCATTGATCCCAATCCTCTCGCCGAATCCACCCGCATTGAACGCATGCCGGATCCATGTACGATGGTGATTTTTGGCGCTTCCGGTGATCTGACGAAACGCAAACTCATTCCTGCCATTTTCGATCTTGCGCGTCAGGGAATGTTGCCAACCGGCTTCACGATTGTCGGCGTCGGACGGACGGAGATGTCGCACGATTCGTTCCGCGACTACATGCTTGGAGCGATGAAGGAATTTGGCCGACTCGAAGAATCGGAGTCAGTGCTGTGGCAGACGTTTGCGAAGTGCCTGTTTTATGTTACAGCAGATTCCGCCAATCCTGATGAGTTTGTCAAAATAAAGCAACAACTCATCAAGATTGATAGCGACCGCCGCGCGGGAGAGAATTATCTTTTCTATCTCTCCACCCCTCCCAATATGTACGCGCCAATTGTTCATCATCTTGGTTCTGCTGGATTGCACAAACCGGAACAGCCGCACAATTGGGTTCGCATCATCATCGAGAAGCCGTTTGGGTTCGATCTGGCCTCTGCGAGAAAGCTGAATGTTGATGTGTTGAAGGTCTTCCATGAAAACCAGGTCTACCGCATTGACCACTATCTCGGCAAGGAGACGGTGCAGAACCTGCTGGTCTTCCGGTTTGCCAACGGCATCTTCGAACCGATCTGGAACAGGAACTACATTGACCATATCCAGATCACGGCTGCAGAGACTGTGGGAGTGGAGAATCGCGCTTCGTATTATGAAGAAGCCGGGACAATGCGGGACATGATACAGAACCACATGCTGCAACTTCTCGCCCTCACCGCCATGGAACCGCCCGTTCTCTTTGACGCACAACAGGTGCGGGATGAAAAGCAAAAAGTGTTTCAGGCCATTCAACAGATCACGCCGGAGGAGGTACATAGACGCACGATCCGGGGGCAGTACATTGCCGGTACAGTCGCTGGAATGTCTGTGCCCGGGTACAAGAGCGAGAAAAATGTTTCTCCGTCTTCGATCGCCGAAACGTACGTCGCTTTGAAGTTCAACATTGAAAACTGGCGCTGGGCTGGAGTTCCGTTCTATGTCCGCTCGGGCAAACGACTCCCGAAACGTGTTACCGAGATTGCAATTCAGTTCAAGAAGACGCCGCACTATCTCTTCAGTACGCTTCCGTCAGATCATCTCGATCAAAACAACATCGTCATTCGTGTGCAGCCTGATGAAGGCATCTCGCTGAAGTTCAGTTCCAAGATTCCCGGCTCGGCGATGCGTATGCGGCCTGTAACGATGGACTTCAGATACGGATCGGCATTCGGCGGGCGTCTTGACGATGCCTATACGCGCTTGATTCTTGACTGCATGCTCGGCGATCCAACGTTGTACGCTCGCGGCGACAGCGTTGAAGTTGCCTGGTCGCTCATCACGCCAATCCATGAAGGCTGGGCAGGCAACAAACTTTCCAAAGTCTACGACTATCCTGCCGGCACTTGGGGGCCGAAAGAGGCGGATGAAATGCTGCTGGCGGATGGGCGGAGATGGCGGCTGCCATGACAAAGAAGCTCTCCATTGCATTGATTGCACTACTTATCATTGGCTCGTTTATCTGGCAGATTCTTCAGGGCACGTGTCCGGTTCCATGACGACGAATCCTCCTCAACTCGAACCATCCGCTGCCAAACCATTGAGTGATGCGGAATTTCGCTATTACTGCTCCGGCTTCTGCAAATCCCTCAAACGCTATCGCACGATGACACTCATCGGGTGGAGCGTGGTGTTGATGGGTTGCGCGAGTTTTCCCCTTGGATGGAATGTCGGCAGGTCCGGTGGTGTCATTGAGATCGGGTTATCTTGCATGACAATTGTTGCCGGACTGGTGATCGTGTGGCAGAGCATCTCCGCACTTGAGGCATACGTCCACATCGCCTTACCGGTGTCTCACAACGGCGAGTCACATCCTCTTGTTCATCAGGTTGCGGAAATTATGAAGGATGTTGATGACGGCGGATGGCAGGAGGCGCACAGTGCAATTCGGAAGATGGAAGAACTAGAGACAACCTACGGCATACAGCCGTTTAGTGGAACGTAAACTTGGGAGAACGTTATGGCAGATCGTGTACAGGAATTCAACGACTTCCGCAGCAAGATGAACGAGCGCATTCTCGGTGTCGAGAACCGCGCCATCAAGCGGTTCTTCGGCGTCGATACCCTGACGTACGAACCGGGAGCGCTTGATGCAAAAACAAAAGAAATGCTCGGCCTTGTGGCATCGATGGTATTGCGCTGCGATGACTGCATCTCCTACCATATCCAGGAATGCAAGAAGGAGAGCGTGACCGACGAGGAGATGTTCGAGGTCTTCAGTGTTGCGCTGGTTGTCGGAGGTTCGATTGTCATCCCGCATTTGCGCCGCGGTGTCGCGTTCCTCGATGAGTTGAACCAGCAATCATCCCCGAAATGAATCTGTCGCCCGCACGCAGGAACCTGCTCTGGGTCTCATTGTTCGGGATGGCATTTGCGTTCGTTGAGTCAAGCGTTGTTGTCTACCTCCGGGCAATCTACTATCCGGGTGGGTTCACATTCCCTCTGAAACTCATCGCCCCGCACCACCTCGTCGTTGAGTTGACCCGCGAAGCCGCAACGATCATCATGCTTGCCGCAGTTGGGATACTTGCGGGAACGAAAGCCTGGGAGAAGTTCGCTTACTTCCTGGTTGCCTTCGGTGTGTGGGACATTTTCTACTACGTCTGGCTGAAGGTCATACTCGACTGGCCGGCAACCTTCACTGATTGGGATATTCTCTTCCTCATTCCATTACCGTGGATAGGCCCGGTGATTGCTCCAGTTATCATTTCTCTTGTTATGATTGTCTGCGGTTCGATGATCATATTGAGGATGGAGAGGAAAGAATACTTCCGCCCGACGCTCATGTCGTGGGTGCTTTCCATGTGTGCTACACTCATCCTTGTGTATTCATTTATATCAGATGTTGGCGCAACGCTCAAGGGACAACTCCCCGCACCGTATGGCTATTGGTTTCTTGTCGCGGCCACCGCTCTTTATATTCTCTCATTCATTATCTCTTACATGCCTGCATCGATGAGGGCGCATGACTGATTCTCAACCCGGCAAAGAACGTAACGCCGAATTTCTTCTCCTCATCGTTGTCATCATCTGGGCGTCGAACTATCCCCTTGCAAAATGGGCGCTTAATGAACTGAGTCCGCTTCTTTTTAATGGCATCCGTTACACCGTTGCAGCGGTGGTGCTGGCAATCATCTATTTCAGGAAGGCAGCCTGGACGCCGATTGCTCCGGGAGATTGGTATCGCCTTCTCCGGGTCGGGTTCATTGCCAACGTTGTATATCAGATGGCCTTCATCATCGGACTGAATATGACCAGCGCCGGGAATGCCGCAATCCTGCTTTCCACATCGCCGCTTTGGACGCTCTTCCTCAGTGCCAGCATGCACAAGGAGCGCATCAAGCGACAGATGTGGATCGGCATGGCAGTGTCACTTGCCGGGGTCGCGATGATCATCATAGGAAGCGGAAAGACCATTGAGTTTGGAGGGACAGCAGTCTACGGCGATCTCATCTCGCTTGCCGCCGCAGTATTCTGGGGATGGAATACGAATCTCCAGAAACCGCTCGTCGCGAAATATCCAAGCCTCCAGGTCACGTTCATTATGATTGGTGTTGGGGCGATAGGGTTGGGAATCGCATCCGTCCCGACGGCGATGACCACATCATGGGCGGGAATTCACTGGACGTACGTCCTGGCGGCTGTTGTCTCCGGTGTACTCTCCATCGGCATTGCAAACTATTTCTGGACCACAGGAGTGAAGCATCTTGGTCCGGGACGGACGGCAGTGTATACGAATCTCATCCCCGTGCTCGCATTCGTGTTTTCCTATTTTGCTCTTGATGAGAATGTGTATCCAATCCACTTCGTTGGTGCTGCCGTGACGGTGGCGGGTGTGTGGTATGCAAGAAGATGAAAGAGGAGGAGGCTGGTCGTTGTGGACGCTGCCCCGAAAGAAAACTTCGGGGCAAGTAGGGGTCCGCCGTCCTGGCTTTTGTCGGGACAATCAGGCGGAGAACCTACGACCTCCGCCTTGTAAGTCCCACTTCGGCTCACGAACGGAGTGAGTGATTGCCGATGTGAGGATCCCGCCGTTGTTTGGCGGGAGGCGCAAGGAATGGATAACGGAATGTGAGGCTGACCGTAGCGCTACTTGGTAAGTGGACGCTGTAGGGGTCGAACCTACGACCTCCGCCTTGTAAGTCCCACTTCGGCTCACGAACGGAGTGAGTGATTGCCGATGTGAGGATCCCGCCGTTGTTTGGCGGAGGCGCAAGGAGTGGATAACGGAATGAGGGGCTGACTGTAGCGCTACTTGCTTGGTGGACGCTGTAGGGGTCGAACCTACGACCTCCGCCTTGTAAGGGCGGCGCTCTGAACCAACTGAGCTAAGCGTCCATTGAATTCCATACCAATATACCAAAACACCCGCGCAGAATCAACGAATGTCTGAAGCCTTCTTTCATTGACCACCCTCCATCTCTACAAAGCATGAGTCGCACCTTTCCCATAGACCATGTGTTGCCGCAGTTGTTTGCCGCGTTCGACACCTCGAAGAATGTTGTTCTCTCCGCGCCGCCGGGTGCAGGCAAGACCACTCGTGTCCCACTTGAACTTCTGAACACCGGATGGATGAGCGGCAAACGGATCGTGATGCTTGAACCGCGTCGGCTGGCTGCGCGCCGGGCTGCAGAGTTCATGGCGTTGCAATTGAAGGAATCCGTTGGCGCAACCGTGGGATATCGTACACGTGGCGATAGCCGTATTTCAAACGTGACACGCATCGAAGTAGTCACCGAAGGTGTGCTGACGCGGATGCTGCATGAGAAACCGGACCTTCCGGGAGTTGCTCTTGTCATATTCGATGAATTTCATGAGCGCAGCATCAACGCAGATCTCGGACTTGCCCTCACGCTCGACGTGCAGGAGAATTTACGCGACGATCTACGCGTGCTCGTCATGTCCGCAACGCTCGATAGCATTGCCGTCTCGGAGTTGCTACGCGGTGCACCCGTTGTAGTGAGTGAAGGGAAGAGCTTCCCGGTCGAGTCGCGGTATCTTCAGTTTCCCCATCGTGGCGCTATTGAGCCGAAGGTTGCTGAGGTTATCCGCCGCGCATTCGCTGAAGAAACAGGAGACCTCCTTGCCTTTCTTCCCGGACAACGAGAGATCAGGCGTGTTGAGAGAGTTCTTCAAGATGGGGAACTGCCTTCCGGCATTGCTGTGCACTCTCTCTATGGTGAGGCAAGCGACGAATCCCAACGTTCCGCTCTTGCGCCAGCTCCGGTTGGTGTGCGAAAGATAATCCTCTCGACGAGTATTGCTGAGACAAGCCTCACCATTGATGGCGTCCGTGTTGTTGTCGATTCGGGTCTTTCACGGAGTGCGCGGTTCGATCCGCGTCGCGGCATGTCCGGGCTCGTGACCATCCCGGTCTCACGCGCAACGGCTGATCAACGTCGAGGACGCGCGGGCCGTCAGCAGCCCGGCGTCTGCTACCGTTTGTGGACGGAGGAAGAACATGGTCACCTTCCCGCTCATCCTGTTCCTGAAATTCTCTCCACCGATCTCTCACCCTTTGCTCTCGACCTTGCGCGCTGGGGAGAGCGTGGTGAACTGAGATTTCTCGATGCTCCGCCTGCAGCCCATCTCATGCAAGCAAGGAGCCTGTTGCAGGCTCTCGGTGCGTTGGATGATCGTGAAGCGCTCACTCCACATGGCCGGCTGATGGCTGACATTCCTGTTCATCCGCGTCTTGCGCATATGCTTCTGCGCGGAAAGGAACTCGGACTCGGCGCGCTTGGGTGTACCGTTACTGCTCTTCTTCAAGAACGGGATATCCTTCGCGGTCAGCAGGGAACAGACATTGACTTCACACTGCGATGGAATGCGATGCGAAACAACGCCGGCGTCGACCGCGCAGTGCGGAACAGAGTCCTCGCCGAAGCCCGCCGCTTGCGTGAGATGTTGGGGATTACTCGTGAAGAAGAAACCTCCGAACACGGCATCGGGTTGCTGCTTGCCCTTGCATATCCCGAGCGCATTGCCAGACGGCGTGGCGCGCAGAATGGACGCTACCAGATGGCCGCAGGAACAGGTGCGCTCCTCCCTGAGTGGAGTGCTCTCGCGCGAGAAGAGTTTATCGCCATTGCCGATGTGGATGGCGTTGGTACTGAAGTGAAGGTCTTTCTTGCTGCCCCATTGCAGAAAGCCGATCTTGTTGAAGCGTTTGCCGATCGCATCGTGTCAAAGGAGGAAGTATTCTGGAGCAGTACGGAAGAAGCAGTCGTCGCACGCCGTGTGCAGATGCTCGGCCTGCTGGTGTTGGAGGAACAGAGCATGCGTCCCGGAAACGTGCAGACTGTTCCTGCGATGGTGGAAGGCATCCGCCAGATGGGGCTTGCGTGTCTTCCGTGGGAGAGAGAGTCGGAGTCGATGCGAAACCGGAGTGAGTGGCTGCGTACACAGCGTCTGGTTGATGACAGTTGGCCCGATCTCAGCGACGCTCATCTTCTTGACACGCTCGACGCCTGGCTGGCTCCGTTTCTTGATGGCGTCACCCGCAGGGCGCATCTCGCACGGCTGGACATGACCGCCGTGCTGCAGTCTCTCTTCTCCTATGCAGAACGCAAGGACATCGAGCGCCTTGCGCCGCTCGCGCTGGAAGTGCCGACAGGTTCACACGTCCGGCTCGACTATTCCTCGGGGATGCAGCCGGTACTTTCCGTAAAACTTCAGGAGATGTTCGGGCAGATCGACACGCCGACCGTTGCCGGCGGAAAGGTGAACGTGTTGATTCACCTTCTGTCTCCCGCCGGACGTCCGCTGGCGGTAACGCAGGATCTGCGCAGCTTCTGGACGAATGCCTACACAGAGGTTCGCAAGCAAATGCGCGGACGCTATCCCAAGCATCCGTGGCCGGAAGATCCGTTGAGTGCGAAGCCGACGAGAAAAACAAAGAGATGAAAAAGGAGACGGGAAAACGGAAACCGGAGACGGGAAGATAAAAAGGGAAACAGGAGAAGGGGAACCGGAGACAGGAGACCGGAAGCTGGCTCTTATTCTTCGGCGCGGACTTCGATGAGGATGATTTTGAATGAGCGGTGGACTTCGAGTCCGGCAAACACGATTCCCACAAGGATGCCGACCATGCCGATGATGAAAACGATGAGCGGGAGAACCTTGAACGCCTCGTTGTTGACGACGAGGCTCAGCCCGATGCCGATGGATGCGAGGACGAACATTGCCACTGCCGCCTGCATGGAAAGCACCGCGTTCCGCACCATGCCGCTGCGCACGAGAAGTTCCTCCGTTTGCTTCCTGATGCTCATGTACCGGGCGTTATCCGTGTAGGGGAGATTTTCCTTTTCCGTAAGCTGTCTCGTGAACTTCCGCTGCTCTTCATTGAGGAGGCGGATCCGGTTGACGATGTTGGAGTACCTGCTCATGAGTGCGAGAAGCAGCAACCCCACAGCGGAGATTCCCAGAGCGGGAGCGAGGATTGCCTGAATAGCCTGGATGGCGGTGACCGGTGCGTCTTGCATGGAGTAATGTACAGATTTCGGATTACAGATGTCGGAGGGTTGAAGCAGAGAGTCAGACCAATCATTGTCATTGCGAGGCTGATTCTCAAGCCGAAGCAATCTCATCACCAGAAAAGGAACGGGATTGTTCCGCCTCTCAGAATCCCGCTCATGAGCGGAATCCGGAAAGCGGGACTTCGCCCTGAACGACGGGCTCGCAATGACATACAAAGGCATCACTGAAACAGAAACGCCTGCATCTCTGCAGGCATTTTCTACTTCCTCTGTGTCTCCGTGCCCGCCTGCCAACATAGAACCACAAGTGGCGGGCAGGTCTCTGTGGTTTTCTTTTCTACTTGGAGCGGGAGACCCCGATATGAATCATCGGGGCAGGCGGGACTCGAACTTCCAAAATGACTG
The DNA here is from genome assembly GCA_031402435.1 of Bacteroidota bacterium. Classification (GTDB taxonomy): domain Bacteria; phylum Bacteroidota; class Ignavibacteria; order UBA10030; family UBA6906; genus UBA11986. The sequence continues at coordinate 53,041 of JANNSJ010000040.1, forward strand.
GAGTTAGATTCAAAGTTCTGACTAGGGTCTAACTCCATTGTCATTTTGAGAATCCCGCGAGGAGTATCACCAACGCAAAGCGGGACCTGATGGTACATCCAACGCAGACTTGAATCTGAGGCTTTTGTAGAGCGGGAGACGGGACTCGAACCCGCGACGTCCAGCTTGGGAAGCTGGCATTCTACCACTGAATTACTCCCGCAATCTATTTCCACCAAATCTGCGTCAGGTTGATAGATTTTCTCTCAACCACTCAATTTCGTGCAACGTTTGTGCAACGGTTTTGTTTCCTTAACCCTCAAGTAGTAAGCTATTGCTTAAATGATACGAAATCTGTCTGACCTTCGCAACCGCACTTGTTACTCTGACAATCTCATGCTATATTCGTAAAAATAATACTGCATTGCCATGCCTACTGTCTCACAACACTTTAACCTAAATAAGCAGCAATCCGAGCTTGATTTTATCGATGTTCGCATTGATAGGGACACTCTGTTATTTGTCGATCCATTTGCGATTTCCCAAAGACATGATCGATGGTCACAACAATGTCACAGAACTCTTACAACTTTCTTTCAGCGGATCGTAGACGACATTCGATCTGGAAACAACGAATCTGCCCTTTCACGGCTAATGTACTTGCGGGAACCTAATGAAACACGACTAGGTTATTCGTCTTCTCGTCCTCAAGGCGCTGGCATTGGCCCTTTACAAGCAGATCAACTGCTCCAAGCGCTCAGTTCCTCAGCCGCAATCGCAACCGGCTTCATAACTTCTCTCGAAGAATGTGAACTGATGATCGATGGAATAAGCAGAGATAAGATTTCAGATTTGACAACCAATATTATTCGAGGGTATCTTGCCGAATATACTTACCAGCAATGTGATTTGCTCAACATTCCTACACAACAGTTGCCCCTTCCACCATATTATTCTTTTGACAATGATGAATGGTTAACTGATTATTTCCGCCTACCCATCGCAGACGGAAGACCCCTTGTCCTTGTTCCCAAATACATAGCCCGTTACGATCTTGCGTACCATCATCTCAACTACTACAACAAGTACGTTCTAACTTTTCTCCAAGCAGAAGCGCTCAATGCCAGGTCAAGCCTAGTCAGGACTCTGAAGAACAAACGAGTTGTGGTCTACAAAAAAGATGTCAGGGCAACTTTCCCTTGCACGAAAGAGAACCTTTTCCATTTCTCACGCCAGCATCCCGAAGTGTTAGAACGATATCGTACCGAACTTGCTGAACTTGAACGACAAGGGAAAACCGAAGAGGTGACTCAAGAGGGTGAAGTTTTTCTCGCTTCTGCACTCAGTAGTGCACTTCAATCAATACCGCCAGGGCAAGACCACGCATCCGAGTATCATAATCTAATGATCGGAATAGTAGAATTCATTTTCTACCCCCATCTATTACATCCGGTTAAAGAAAGAGAGATCAATCAAGGCCGCAAGCGAATAGACATCATGATGGAAAATGGGGCAAGGGATGGCATTTTCCAAGCATTGCATGCAATTCGACACATACCTTGCGCTTATGTACCCATTGAATGTAAGAACTATCGAACCGATATCGCTAATCCCGAACTAGATCAGCTCGCAGGCCGGTTCACTACAAATAATGGACGATTTGGCATGATCTGTTGTCGTAGCTTTGAGAACAAAAGCACTTTTATTCAACGCTGCAAAGACACTTTTGATGCAGGTAACGGCCTCATAATACCACTGGACGATCCCACTATTCTTATGTTATTGGGAGAAATAGGTTCTAGTCATCGTAGCAATATTAACACGAGAATATCTACGCTCATCGACAGTGTCTATTTTGCATAGCTGTGGTTCAGTGTTATTTCGTTAGACCTGTAGACTCATTGAGCGCATCCTGAAATAAATTTCCACACTTCTTCCGCCTGTTGGCATTCGGCGACGACAGCCCCTGTTTTGGAAAACTAAACCTGTCGCAAAACCCAGAAAGAAGATTGTAAGATCGTTCATTCCCCAAAGCGACAAACAATTTTTCATTTCTGACTTTCCGACTAGAATCCCACCAGCGCCCAACCGATTTGACCCCTTCCGGCAATCTAATTGCGCGGGTTTTTGCGGCAGCGACTTTTCAGAGAATATTGCAATGAAATGTGAGCCAGCTCTTTGATACCGTAGAGCAATTCAGTCCGGTTCTTTCGCGGAGGAAAACTCACTCATGAGCATTCCGAGCGCAATGGAGTAGAGCTTTGCCTCGCGTTTGTCGGCACGGGAGGGAATGAGGATGGGGACGCGTCCGCCCACGATAACATGGGCCAGGGGAAGATTGGCAAAATAGGTGGTGCTTTTTGCAAGGCTGTTCGCAGACTCGATGTTTGCCGCGACAAGAATCTCCGCATGTCCCGCAACAGAAGATGTGATGCCTTTTTCTGCCGCGGCCTCCGGCGAGAGTGCATTGTCCAAAGCAAGCGGGCCATCGACAACACAGCCTTTGATCTGGCCACGCTCATTCATTTTCGCCAGAGCGGCTGCATCAAGCGTGGACGGAAGATTCCAGACGACGAACTCGGTTGCTGAAAGAACAGCAACCTTGGGCAGGAGATTACCAAGGGCGTGTGCAACATCAACAGCATTCTTGATCAACTCGACCTTGTTCTTCAAATCGGGAGCCAGCGTCATGCCGCCATCCGTGATCATAACGAACTTGTTCTCCCGGTGTCGGGGGAATTCCAGGACGAAGATATCGCTCAGAAGTCTGCCGGTACGCACGCCACTCTCATCCCGTAGCACGGCCTTCATCATCGTGGAGGTGTCGACACTGCCTTTCATCAGGATATCGCCCTTGTTCTCCTTGATAAGAGCGACGCCATTCTGAAGGGCCAGATCGGCTGTCCCGGACTCAATCACTTCGACGCTTGACGGAGGAATTTCATACGCTGGCAATGCCCCCCGAATTAATTCCCCATCGCCGCAAAGCAGGAATCTAACGGGGAGCAACCGCAGGGCATCAGCAATTGCGCTGAATGTTTCCTCGTTCCTGGGGTTTATCACCACCACACGCTTCCCGGACATGGAGGCGGCGTGCCTCATGAGCTCATCGAAACTCGTTATCATCATTACACGTACTCCTTTGGTGCTTCTTCACCGCGCAACACACGTAAGGCTCCGAGTGCCAGTGCCTGCAATTCGTGCTCACCTGGATAGACGAGGATCGGCGCAAGGAATCTCACCCGCTCGCTGATCCAGTTCACAAGCATGCCTGACGTAGCAAGGCCGCCTGTGAGGAGAACCGCGTCAACGTTCCCCGCAAGCACTGCCGCCATCGCGCCGATTTCTTTTGCAATCTGGTACGCCATTGCTTCGTACACCTCACGTGCGGCATTGTCGCTTGCACCGATACGCTGTTCGATCTCCAATGCATCGTTTGTTCCAAGATACGCGGTGAGGCCTCCCGAACCCATGACGAGCGATCGTACCTGAGGCTCGGTATACGAACCTGAAAAACAGAGTGTGATGAATTGCTGCAACGGCATCCCTCCCGTGCGTTGCGGCGAAAACGGTCCATCACTTGCCGAATCATTGACATCGATGATGCGCCCTGCACGCACCGGGGCAACCGAAATGCCGCCGCCCAGGTGGGCCACAATGAACGATGATTGCTCGAACGGCTTCCCCAACTCTTTCGCTGCGCGATGTGCTGCAGCATGAATGTTCAATGCATGCGAGAGACTCTTCCGGTGAAGAAGGGGATGGCCGGAGTACCGTGCAAGCGGCTCAAACTCATCCACCGATACGGGATCGACAACGAATGCTGTGCAACCGTACTCCTTCGCGAATGTCGAGGCCATCGCACAGCCAAGATTGGATGCGTGTTCGCCCTGAATGTTCCCGCGGGCGTCCTCAAGCATCCGATCGTTCACAATGTACGCGCCTCCGGACACGGGCTTCAGCAATCCGCCGAGGCCAACAACTGCAACCGGATGCTGCACATGCGCACTTGCCCAGAGCCTCGCTTCCTGCATCCTGAAATGGAATTGCGCCCACACACGATGATACATGGACAGTGTCGCTGCATCGTGGCGGGCAATGCCGGTACTTACTTCTTCCTCTCCATGGAAGAGCCCCATCTTCGTTGAAGTAGAGCCTGGATTAACGACAAGGATTTCTTCATGAGAAGAAGTCACGCAGATGCTCCATCTGGTTTGTTGTGCGTTGTTTATGCGCTTCTCAGCATCCCACTGTCCGTGGCTGAGCGAAACCCCGATTCTGTCGCATCACTTTTTGCCTGACAACCGAAACAGAAATGGATACGATACCCAAACTGCAACGGGCTCATTGTTCACATAGGCCGGAGTAAACACAAATTGTTTTGCAGTTTCGATCGCCGGCTCGTTGAAGATTTCGGCGTCGCTTTTCAACACAACAACCTGCCGGGCTTTCCCCTCCTTGTCAACCCGGATCTTCACGATGACCTTGCCCTCAAGGCCTGCACGCAGTGCACGTTCCGGGTAGGTGGGGTCAATCTTCTTTACGATCTGAGGCTCCTTGTCATATGGAACGAAGTCCGCATCGCCATAGTGCCTGGGAATCAACTTGAAACCCGCAGTGTCCTTCTCGTCGTTGAATTTAGGAAGGAGTTTGAAGGCATTTGTGTTGTTGGCTTCTGTCTGGATTATGAGTGAATCTTTTGAGGCATGTTGTTGAAGCAGACTGCTTGACGCAGTATCCACTTGAACAAGAAGTGATATGCAAATGCTGATTACCAACCATACTGAAAAGTGAGCAAACGTTTTCATGTTTCCTCCTCTGACTGACCACGCTGTATGTCCAAAGGAACCCACTTCTGCACGAGTGAAAGGCTGTGTTTGCAGCAAACTATGCCGAACTCATGGGATGCAATGAACTTGGTGGGCCGGATGCTCGTACAATCCTTACGCCAAACTAAGAATCTCTTGACCCATAGTCAAGCGGGCGATTTCGTCCAAATCTCACCATACGATACTAGAGCCGATCAGGGCAACAAAGGGGTAGCCGTTCACTTGATACCGTACTTCATCTCAGATATCTTTGCCGAATGTTCCGCTCGAAGTACTTGATAATCACCAGCAGTTTTCCGATGCTTTTGCAACCCCTAATCCCGTAAGAGCTTCAAGACTATGCATGAAAGGACTGACCAGATGGTAACACGTCGTGATTTTATGAAAGCTGCGGCAGTTGTGACTGCCGGAACATTGGTCTACAACGAAGCGCCTGCGTTTCTCACGCAACGGAAGCCGAAGGTTATGATCCTGGGCGCTGGCCTTGCTGGTCTTGCGGCTGCGTATGCGTTGAGAAAGAAAGGGCACGAGGTTACGATTCTCGAAGCGCGGAAGAGAGTCGGCGGGCGCGTGTGTTCACATCCCATCGATGAAAAAGAAAACCTCGTGGTCGAACTTGGCGCCGAATGGGTCGGCAAATCACACGAGCGGATTATCGCGTTGTGCAAGGAATTCGGCCTTGAAATGCAGAACAACCAGTTCACGTCGCATCTGATCTACAAGGGCGAGTACTTCTCAAAAGACAAATGGTCGTATTCTCCCGAATGGAAAGCAAAGTGGGGCCAACTGATGATCGACTACAAACAATTCACCGATAAGGACAAGAAGAAGCTGGACAAGACCGATTGGTGGCGCTTCCTGGTGAAGCAAGGTATCAGCGAGAGAGATTTGGATCTTCGCGAGCTAATTGATAGCACGGATTTCGGAGAGACAATTCGCTCCGTGTCTGGCTACGCTGCGCTTGCAGAGTATGCCGAGTCCAGTGAGCACAACGAAATGGACTACAAAATCAAAGGAGGAAACAGCCGGCTCCCTGAGGCGCTCGCTGACAAGGTCGGGCGCGAGCGAATCAAGCTTGATCATGAAGCCGTTAGCGTAACGCAGTCGGGCAGGAAGATCACGGTGGTGTGCCGGATCGGCGACAAGAACGAACGGTTCGAATGTGACCAGCTCATATGCGCACTCCCGACGTTTGCGCTGAGCAACATCAATTGGTCTCCGGCATTGCCCGCGGAAACGCAGTGGGGCATCGACGCGTTGCAGTATGCCCGCATCATCAAAGTAGTGGTGGAGTTCGAGGAAAAATTCTGGAAGGATGAAGACTTCGACATGGTCACCGATTTGTACGGACATTATTTCTACAACGCCACGAAGTTGCAGCCTTCGAGTAAGGGGGCGTTGACCAGCTACATTATCGGCGACAAAGCAGACGTCATTGCGCGGCAATCCGATGCGTTCAAGAGGCAAGTGGTTCTGGATTCGCTCAAACCGGCATTCGGCGATGTTTCAAAGCTTGTCACGAAACAGGTGAGCTACTATTGGGGGAACGACAAGTATTCCAAAGGCTCGTATGCGATGTACGGCAAGGGTCAGTGGTACACGGTAATGCCTGCGCTGAAGAAGAAATTCATGAACGTGCATTTCGCCGGAGAACATCTCGCCGATTGGCAGGGGTTCATGGAAGGTGCAATCAACAGCGGAGAAGAGGCTGCTGATGCAATCATGGGTTGATCGAAATCTTCTTGCAGTAAGCAATCCGGGCGGGAAGCTCTTGCATATCCGGCCATGCGTAGCTATTCTGACCCACAGTTCAGCTATGTTTGCAATCACATTATTTTCCGGCGTGAGATGATTGGAGGTAATTGCGTTGACCTTTGATGTAAGAAGTTGTACATTTCACCCGCATCGTTTCCCCCGGTAAGCCTCTTGAAGTCCCCATATTCATCTCAGAAGGAGTCGCCAATGAGGGTCATTGCTATCATGATCCGCTGCAGTCTTTTTCTTTCCCTGATGTTCCTTACGACTCTTTCGTATTCTCAAACACTTACAGATTACAGGAGTGCGATGAATGGGAATTGGAGTAGTATAGCAACATGGGAAACATGGAATGGAACAAGCTGGGTTGCTGCTTCGGCAAGTCCCACAAGCGCCGACAACATCATTACAATTCAGAATGGCCACACCGTCACGGTGAATGCAACTATGACGATTGATCAAGTGGTTGTTGAAGCCGGAGCTACACTTACGACAAATACCGTGACGCTTGGTATTGTCGGATCGGCGAATGCGATTCATGGCTCGTTCACCATCGCCAATAGTGCAACTGTGAATGCCGGAATTCTCAATGTGGTAAGCGGGAGTATCACGCTGATCAGTGGTTCGGTGCTCAACACATCAAGCGACCCCGCTGTTATCATTGATGGAACCTCAACTCTCTCGTTCCCGCCCGGTGGCGGGTTCAATGGCATCATGCGTGTCAACTCGGGAACAACGACGCTGACCAGTTCCTCTGCAACAGGAACCATGGATGGCCCAGTCTATGTTGCAAACAATATCGGAGGCGATCCGGCTGCAGTTCTTGCCATTGCGAGCGGTAAGACGTTCATGTTCAGGAGCGATCTTATTGTCCGGCCACAAGGAACAATCAATGGCCCTGGAACAATTACCTATTCTGGTGAGAGCGCCACGTTTGGATTTGTGAATAACGGCATCGTCAATGCGGATGTGAAGTTTCAAAGAGCCGGTTCCGGTTCCCCCACGTTCATGGCAACTTCCGGCACTCCTTCCTGGCAAAACGTTGAGATTGATGATCCCGATGGCGTTGCTCTGAATCTACTTTTTGGGGGATCGCCAACAATTCAGGGGACACTGGCTCTGACGAGCGGGACATTTAACTTGAGCACATACAATATCATTCTTGGCAATAGCGCGACGATCGTGCGCTCGCAGGGCGCACTCTCAAAGGCTCCGACGTTCGGAACAAGTGTTGATGTCGTCTACGCCGGCGCATCCCCGCTTACGACGAGTTTCGAGCTTCCATCGTCAACGACAGCCTTGAACGATCTCACGATGAATAATTCTGCCGGTGTCACGTTAAATGCAGGTCGAACGGTGAATGGCACTCTTATGCTGGCAAACGGTATCATATCGACCGGTGCAAACACTCTCACCATCGGTGCATCCGGGACAATTGGCGGAGGTTCCTCCTCCTCGTATGTGAACGGCAAATTGGCGAGAGCGTATGGAGGTGTGGGCTCGAAAAGCTTTCTCGTTGGCAAGGGTGGGAACTTCCGGCCGCTCAGTGTGAACTTCACCTCGCTTGATGCGCCGAGCACCGTAACGTCAGAGCAGTTTGAATCCCCACTTTCCGGAACACCACCCTCTGGCACTACACTCTTCAACGATCGCCATTGGGTCGTGACGCAAACAGGAGCAACATCCTTTGCGTATGACATTACATTGAACGGCACGGGATTTACTCCCTTGAGCACGGCCAAGGTTATCAAAGAGAATGGCGGGACTCAGGTTGCCCAAGACGCGACGGTGTCGATCAATAGTTACACAACGTCCGGGCTGACAAGCTTCAGTGGCTTCGGGCTGGGTCAAGTCAAGACGTACACACTAGGCATAGTCGCAGTACAGGGCTCCGTGGTGAAGAACCCCGACCAGGCATCGTACGACAGTAATACGGTTGTCCAATTGACTGCAGTACCGAACACAGGATATCATTTTGTGAACTGGAGTGGTGACTTGACGGGGTCAACCAACCCATCATCGGTAACGATGAAT
>JANNSJ010000041.1:0-28954 GCA_031402435.1 Bacteroidota bacterium
GTAGAGTGGGTTTGCGTTGGGTTAGATACTACATCAGAACAGCTACATGGCAGCATGAAGCGGGCGAAAAGATGTCCCGTCCCAGCGCAAATATATGATTTGTCTTTTTGAGAGGCAAGTGGTTCGGGCAGAAACTCGCATGCACAAGAATGCCTTTTTCCAAGGAAGTGGTTACTAAAAGTAAGGTCGCGTATGAAAGGTGGCCCCGATTTCCTGTTCTACCAGAAGCCGGGCCTTTTCCTTGTCCACTTCATTGAGATCGACAATGGTCATGACAACCCTCGGGATGACTTTCACCGCTTCCTTTGCAAACTCGATCATGACCGGAAAAAACTTTTCGCCGTCAAGCCTCATCAGTTCACCATATTGTTTCGGATCAGTCGAGTTGAGGCTTATGGAGATCGAATCGATCAACCCTGCAAGCTCCGGGACAATGTTCCGTTTGTGGATGACGCTCCCGTGACCGTCGGTATTAAGGCGCGTCTTCCCTCCTTTCGCCTTTACCCAACGGGAGATTTCCTTTAGCTCATCCAGACGTATCGTCGGTTCGCCGTAGCCACAGAAGACAATCTCGTCGTACTTCGTCGGGTCGGCAATTTCGTTGATAACCTCTTGCGCCGTCGGTTCACGTTCGATCCGGAGGTTTGTCCCTTTGATAACCGCCTCTCCCTTCCGGTCGCAGAACACGCAGTCCGCATTACACCGGATTGTGAGATTGATGTAGAGCGAGTTCTTCAGCTTGTAGGTAGTCTGCGGAGCGCCGGGTTTGCCGATGCCAAAGAGCTTGTAGGCGCTGTAGTTCGTTGCTCTGCCGATGTCTTCAACTGTCAGGTGTTGGAGAGCGGCAATCTTCTCAGCGATGAGTGGAATGTTTGAAGGCTCATTACGCTTGCCGCGATGTGGGACAGGTGCGAGGTACGGACAATCAGTTTCGAGGAGAAAGTGTTCTGATGACACCTTCGCTGCGACTTCGGCAGCGAATCCTGCATTCTTGAACGTCACGACACCCGGCATTGAAACATAGAAGCCCATGTTGATCACCTTCCAGGCAAGAGCAACATCGCCGGAGAAGCAGTGGAACACTCCCTTGGGAGCCGGGAACCTGCTGTGCGGAGTTGCCATTTGCGAGCGCCAATTCGGTGCAGTGACAAGAGCCTCTTCGACAATTTTGATTGTCTCGTCATTTGATTCACGCGTGTGGATCACAATCGGGAGGTTCCGACGTTGAGCAATCTCGATTTGCTTCTTGAAGACCTCCGCCTGTAGGTCTCGTGGCGAGAAATCATAATGGAAGTCCAACCCAATCTCCCCGATCGCCACAACCTTGGGATGCTTGCTGAGTTCTTCGATTTCCTTTAGCGAGGCATCATCGGCCTTCTTTGCATCGTGAGGATGGAAACCAACACACGCATACACTTCCGGGTGCTTCTCTGACAGAGCAACAGCACGGCGACTGTCTTCAAGATCGGTCCCCGGATTGACGATGTACTCAACTCCGGCATCAATCGCCCGCTGGATTGTCTCATCACGGTCATCGTTAAATTGGTCGGACGTGATATGTGCGTGGGAATCGATAAACATAAGAAGGAACTGATGATTTTGGTTTTAGATTGCAGGTTTGGGATTTGGTTTAGAGATTTGGAAACTTGTTTCTAAAGTAGTGAAGGAGGGGGTGAAATGCAAAAGCAGGGCTTCAAAGCGAGAAGAGAGAACCTATTTAAGCACGACAAGTTTCTTTGTATTGACATACATTCCAGCATTGAGCCTGTAGAAGTACATCCCGCTGGCAAGCCCTGATGCATCGAGAGTAACTTGGTGATCGCCTGACTGCATTGCTTCATCAACCAGAGTTAACACTTCCCTTCCCAATACATCAAACACTTTGAGCGACACCCGCCCTGAACCCGATACCCTGAATCCTATTCTCGTTTCCGGATTGAAAGGGTTTGGATAGTTCTGATACAACGCAAACAATTCCGGTATCGGTGGGCGCTCAGCGACGGGAACAACACCGGGACTGCCGTAGCGACCTGTGTGTTGAACACATAACCCTCGCGTTGTTGTCCAGAATGTCGCGATGATTCCGCCGTTATTATCTCCCCAATACATTGGGAAGTAGACATCTTGGGGATCACTTCGATAGATGATTGGTGCAGAACCGCCCCAGAGAGGTGTTCCTTGTGAATTGTATCGTTGTGCAAATCCACTTTCTGTTGCCAGAACCAAACCGCCACTTCCGTCACCAAAAACAAATCCCGCCATGTTTGTAACGTTCGGGAAATGGCGACGCAAGAGTTGACCGGTTTGATCCAAGAAATACATCGAATCGCTACAGACTCTGAGATAGTACACGCCACCATCTTCTGATGGAAGCATTGAGTACTGAGCAGTAAGAAATCGACAACCAGTACCCGTAGCAGGAGGTATGAACGAAGTCCACAGACTGTCACCGTCACTGCCGAACTTAGTAACTTGGTTACCTACCGCGGCATCACCTGTTCGACTGAATAACACACTATCCCCGAGAACTACATTCTCCCGATACCCCGTCCATAAAGGGTTTGGTGCAAAGGCTCCTGTTGTATCGATGATTATTGTCAAGTCAATGGAGCTCCCGAGTTGAACGTATTTATAGTAGTTAGTGTAAATGTTTTTCCCCGCTCGTACCGCACTCCTCAGATAAATTGGGAGTTGTTGTGAAGTTGATGAGTCAATCGTGCGCTCCCAGAGCTTCTGGCCATAACGGTTTAACCGCACTGCAAAGAGTCTCCACCAATTTGGTGCACCCGGATACCCGAAGCCTGTTTCGTTGCCGATAAAGATAATTCCGCCGTTTCCATCAGTGATAAACCGTCCGTTTTTACTTCCGGACAGAGGAGAAAGAAAGCGAACTCCGCCGCTTTGCCACTGGACAGTTCCATTAGCAGCAACATGTTGTCCATAGAATGTCCAGTTGAGATAATTTCCGCTTATCGTATCGAAGGTTGCGCCTCGGTAGTCTACCCACGCTGTTATTGCACCATAAGCACCATCGCTCACGATCTGCCCACCTCCGAAGAAGTTGGAACTATCGTTTGCATGAGCGACAACATAACCGCCAGGCCACACCTTGTAGCCTCGTGAATCGAGCTTTGTAAGGAAGACGCTGTTTTCCACTCCATGACAGAAGATGGAACTGCCGTCGTCAAATGTCAGGCCTCGAGCTGTGAAGCCGTAGTTAATGACAAGAGCGCTATCGCTGAGGGTAGAGGTGGGCCATTGGGAATACGCGTGCGACACAATGGCGAGAAGTAAGGCAAGAAGAAGTGTAACCCTCATTGCAAAGATCCTCTTATATCAGAGCTTTGTTTCCAACGTCAACACAATGCTGCGTGGCGGAGCGATATTACCAATCAGCTCAACGTAGTTGTACTGGAAAATGTTGTTGATGTTAAGCTGCGCTGTGAGGGGAACATTCCCTTTCGAGAAATCAGCACCGAAGCGGAGATCGGCAACATACGTTGCCACACGACGGTCACCGTTCTTCACAATACCGAGCGTAACGAATTCATCATCAATCCTCTCCACCCGGCTGATGTAGCGGAAGTCCGCTCCGAGGGTGAACATCCCGAAGTGGGCAAGACTGCTTGCGTACAAAAGATGCCGCGGCCTGTACTTGAGAATGTCATTTTTGGTCAGGTCTTTTGGTGAGAGATACGTGTAGCCAAGATCGACTGTCAATGCATTGTCAAGGAATCCAAGTTTCGCAGACGCTTCGATTCCCCGAATCCTTGCCTTGGTGACGTTCGTGAATTGTCCCTGGAACTGTGCGTTGAATCCAGACTCAATGAGATTGTTGAAGTCACTTTGGAATAAAGCGAGATCAAACATAGCCCTACTGCCGAGAATCTGGTTCACACCGACTTCATACGTGTAGCTCCGCTCCGGTTTCAGTGCCGGATTGGGGATAACCGGTAGCCCACTGATGCTGGTTGTAATAAACGCTTCTGCCACTGCGGGGGCTCGGAACCCGCGACCAAACGATGCACGCAATGCCGTCCCTTGCGCCGGCGACCAGACAATGCCTGCTTTGGGATTGAGTTGACTCATCGAGTCAAGTGAATCCAAATCCTGGAAATCGAACCGCGCTCCAACCGTTGCTTTCAATCCGGTAGCAATCTCGAACTCATCCTGAACATACACTGCCACGCCATATCCGGACCGCGTTCCGAACAGGTCGGCTTCGACGTTGTCTGTACTTCCCTCGACGCCGAACGTGGCAATGTTGCCGGAAACCGGCGTCCATGTTGCTTGCGCCTCGGCCCGAACAACATCCGACCATGAGTTGTTCGTCAGCGTGTCAATCGAGTCGTCCCATTTATTGTGGAACCACATTGCCCTAACCGTATAGACAAGGTCTGTGGAAACAACATGCGTGTACGCACTGCTCGCGAAGAACCGTGTTGACCTGACCATATCGCCCTGTTGCTGCGATGGTGGCACAAGAGCATGATCGATATCATCCCAATACAGAAAGCTACCGCGCTTCTGATGAAAGATGTTAAAGGTCGTTGTCAATGCGTCATAACTTGAGAGATTGAACTGCATCTTCACATAGCCGTTGTAACGACGGCGAAAATCATTCTGCCTGAACCCATCATCCGCTGTGCGCGAGCCATACACAAGCAATCCAACGTTATCGAAGGTCCGTGAGTGACTGAACGACTGGCCATCAAGGAACCTCGTCCCGCCTCCCCACTCCCATTGCGTGAACGAAGGGCTGCCATAGAAACCACCGAACGCCCGAACGCGGGTTTCAGGTTGCTCCGGGATTTTCTTTGTTATCACATTGATAACTCCACCGAGTGCGCTCGAACCGTAGAGCGCGGAGCCAGCTCCCTTCACAACTTCGATACGCTCGACTTGTCCCGCTGGTAGTGTCTCAAAGTTCAGCTCTCCCGTGTCGCCAGTGATGAACGGAATCCCATCCACGAGCAGCAATGCTCTGCTTCCCGCTCCCCGACTGTATCCACTTGAACCGCGGATATTCACTTGATATTCCGTGAGGTTCACGCCCGGCACATAGCGGAGCGCTTCATCGAGGGTGACAATGTTCCTTCGTGCTATGCTCGCCGCGTCCATGGTCGAGACACTGACTGGAACATCCTGGGCAGACTGCTCGCGCTTGCTCGCCGTGACAATGATCGGCTCGCCTTGAATCGGAACCGGCGACATCTGAACCTCGATGTTCACCGTCTCCCCATCACGAACGGAGATGTCAGACCGAACCTCGCGTTGAAAGCCAACAAGAGAGAGAGCCAAGCCATATACTCCCGGCCTCAAGTCACTGAATTGGAACTCTCCACTTACCGTTGTGGCGAGACCGCGCGTTGTTCCCTGAAGGACTACATTCACACCGGCAAGAGGTTCACCTGTGTTCTTCTGCGTGACGCTTCCTTTGAGAGTGCCCGGCTGCGCCAGGGAGAGTTGTGCTAGAAGCAGGAATGTAGCGACGAGGAACTTCATGGAAACGGAGGAGGAGGAGGGTTCGTGAAATCAACATTGAAGTTGATGTCATAAGTGGTGTCGTTCTCCACAATCATTACCGGAGAAGGAATAAAGAGATTGGAATCCAGATCATATTGCCCTACGGCACGCCAATCCGTTGAAATCGCTGGACCAAACTGCTGGGCAATTGCAACGTACTGGTACTCGCCAGCCGGAAGAGAAAACTCATAAAGGAGCGAATCGACATAGAACGGCAGTGCGGAACCTCCAAGAGGAGGATAGACAACCGCCCGGCCAAGCAATACTTCGTTAACGATGTTGGTAGGTGGGAACACCCTGAACACCACAAGCCGCAAGTCGACAAGACTGTCCCCCGGCGGCCAATGCTGATATCGAATCATACCGGACATATACCCCATCGAAACAGTGGGCCCCGCTGCCGATGGGCTGAGACCCTTATCGCAACTGCTTAGCAACAAAGCTAGGACCATAACGATGAGGAGTCGGTATCTCATTTTACCGTGCTTCCGCTTTCCATCTCTCCTGAGGGAGCAATGTATACAAACTTGCCGTTAATATCGGAGGCAGCCAGCAGCATGCCCTGTGATTCCTGTCCCATGAGCTTTGCAGGTTGAAGATTGAACACGACAACAACAGACTTGCCGATGAGATCCTCAGGCTTGTAGTGCTGCGCAATCCCCGCGAGAATCTGTCGCTTCTCCGTTCCTACTTCCACTTGAAGCTTGAGCAGTCTCTCGGACTTCGGGATGTTCTCGCATGCAACAACCTTCGCCACGCGGAGGTCGATCTTTTTGAAGTCATCGATAGTGATTGTCGTTTTTGTTTCTGCCGGCTTTGGTTGCGGAGCGACTACGGGTGGTACTTCGCTCCCTGCGTTCTTCAGTTCGTTTTCGATCACTGCGTCCTCAATTTTAGTGAATAGAATTTCAGGTGTTCCAAGTTTATGTCCTTCAGGGATAAGAAGCTCGCTTGCCGCGTCCCACGATTCTGCATGTACATCACCAGGAAGGTTCAGCATCTTCCAGATCTTCACAGATGAAAAAGGAATGATCGGCTCCATCAACACGGCAAGTGACCGAGCAATCTGAATACTGATGTTGATTGTCGTCGCGCAACGGTCGAGATCGGATTTTGCGGTCTTCCAGGGTTCGCTATCATTGAAATACTTGTTCGCTGCGCGGGCAAGGTTCATTGTTTCAAGCAAGCCGTCCCTGAAACGGTAGTGCTCATAGTACTCGCCTGCCCTTACAGGAGTACTCTTCAAGATGTCAAGAACTTGTTGATCGTGGTCGTTCAACTGACCTCTCTTCGGAACAACGCCACCAAATGTACGGTCAGCAAACGCGAGAGTTCGGTTCACAAAATTACCAAGGATGTCGGCAAGTTCATTGTTCGTCTTCGCTTGAAATTCCTTCCAATAGAAATCCGAGTCACGGTACTCAGGAAGAGATACCGCAAGATAATAACGCAGTGGATCAACCGGGTACCTTGCAAGGAAGTCTTGCACGTCAATGCCGATGCCCCGGCTTTTGGAGAACTTCTGTCCTTCAAAATTGAGGAACTCGTTGGCAGGAACGTTCTCCGGGAGGACATACTTCTCGCTATTCGCATCGTTCCATGCCGTCAGCATTGATGGGAACACAATGCAGTGGAACACCACGTTATCCTTGCCGATGAACGCCACATACTTCGTTCGTTCATCGAGCCAGAACTTCTTCCACTCTTCCGGCTTGCCAATGCGCTGCGACCATTCCTTGGTGGAGGAGATATAGCCGAGAACGGCATCGAACCAAACGTACAGTACTTTGTTCTCGTATCCCTTGAGCGGAATCTTGACGCCCCAATCGAGATCACGAGTGACTGCACGATCCTGCAAACCATCCTTGAACCAACTCTTGCAATAGTTCAGCACATTGTCTTTCCATCCATCACGCTTGTTCCGTTCATCAATATACGCCTCAAGGCGCTGCTGATACTGACCGAGCGGGAAAAACATATGGGAGGTATCTCGCACAACAGGAGTATTGCCTGTAATTTTGCTTTTGGGATTGATCAGTTCGGTTGGATTGAGATACGAGCCGCATTTCTCACACTGGTCGCCACGCGCTTCGGGATTTCCGCAGACCGGACACGTTCCTTCCACGTAACGATCAGGCAGAAACATCTGTGCCTTCTCATCGTAGAACTGTTTCTCCTGTTTCTCCTTTAGTATACCCCGTTTGTGAAAATCGAGAAAGAACTCCAATGCTGTTTCATGATGAAGAGGCAGCGACGTGCGTGAATAGTTCTCAAAACTCATCCCGAATTGTTCGAATGCCGTTTTGTTCATGGAATGATAGCGATCCACGACGGCTTGCGGAGTGATTCCCTCCTTGTCAGCAGTAAGCGTAATGGGGACACCGTGTTCATCCGAGCCGCAGAGAAAAGCGATCTCCCGCTTCTTCAACCGCTGATAGCGGACATAAATATCCGATGGCAGGTACGCTCCGGCAAGATGCCCGAGATGAATCGGCCCATTCGCGTACGGTAATGCCGCAGTGACCAATATGCGTTGTGATGGTAACATCGTATGACTCTAAGATTCCAGCCGTTCGGCATTGATTGCTCTTGCAGAAGCAAGAATGCGCCGCCGCAATTGCACCGCAAGTTGCAGCATCACGAGATTAATGTAGACATTTCTCTCGACAAGAGAAATAGCCCGTTCAATGTCGGCAAGGGCGCCAAGAAGATTTGCTTGTGGAAATTTTGAAACAAATTTTTGCAGATCATCCTGCTGATCAAGATTGATCACTTCTCCTCCTTGCAGCAATACCAGAGCATCCCGGACCCACATCAACATCAAGTTCAGAAAACCGACAAGCACGTCGCGGTCCTTGTTTGCGCAAAGATCATCCACTGCTTCCGTAATGGCGACAGTGCTATTGCCCAGCGCCGCCCTGATGAACGCCACCACGTGTTGACGCCGGGCAGCTACATCATCGTGAAGAAGTTCGAGGGCTTTCGTGTAGCTCCCGTGAGCGAGACGTGCAACGAGCGAGGCCGGGGCAACATCGACTGCGTTCCGGTCAACCAATGCTGTCCGGATGTCCTGCTCGGTGAGCGGATCAAACTGCACAACCTGGCAGCGTGAACGTATCGTTGGCAGCAGCGCGTCACGGTGTGATGTGGTCAGGATGAGCATGGTATTGCCGCCCGGTTCTTCAAGCGTCTTGAGCAGTGTGTTGGCTGCTGCCTCACCCATTTCATCCGCCCTGGAAACAATAATGATGCGCTTGTCACCACCGGATGTGGATAACGACGACTCGCGCCGTATGTCACGGATGCTGTTAATCTTGATGATCGAAGCTTTTGGTATCATGATATGGTGATACGGATTCTCAGCTTTCATCTTGAACTGCTCCTGCACAAGTTGAACCTCCGCTATGGTGAGCTTCTCCAACGGCGGATCATCCGACTTCTCCCCCTTGCCAACCGGCAGAGCAACAACGAGCTTCACATCGGGATGTTGCATGGAATTCACCTTGATGCACGATGGACATATATCGCACGCTTCTTCACCGCCCTTCTCGCAATGCAGCACGCGAGCCAGTTCGAGGGCAACGGCATCCTTTCCGACCCCGTCATTCCCGACAAAGAGATAGGCATGCGGCAACCGGTTATTGCGGAGTGCGGCGAAGAGTATTTGCTTCACTCTCGCCTGTCCTATGACGCGTTGCCAGCTCATATGCACCTCAAATCAGAATGCATGTCCAATCCCGAAATGAATGATCGCCTCTTTGAGCGTTTGTCCGAACAGCTTGCGGTCCATAATCCACTGCTCGCCGGACTGCTCTGCAGGATTGTAGACACGAAAACCATAGTCAATTCTAAACGGACCAAAAAATGTATCATATCTGAACCCGAAGCCTGCTGCAAGCGCGACGTCCGTGAGGCGGAGATTGCTGGCCTTGCCCCACACATTCCCGAAATCCATGAAGGTCACAATCCAGATCTTGTCCAGGAGATCATCGCGCAGTGATTGCAGGATATTCATGCGAATCTCGACGCTGCCTTCAAGCACAACGTTTCCTCCGAACAATGGATCACCGGTTGCGCTCAAGTCTCGCGATTTCCAGCCACGCACACTGCCACCTCCTCCGGCATAAAACCGGTATGCTGGAGGGATCGCCCTCGCATCATCCACCCTGCTTTCTCCATACTTGTCTTCGTACCCCGCCTTGAGCTTCAGCGCGAAGATTGAAAAACGGCGGTCGGTAATATCCGAATACCAGCGACCTTGTAATGTCAAACTATAGAACTGTGTAAACGGCAGGTTCGGCTGTGCTTTTTTCAGCAGCAACGGAAGCAGTCCCGACTCCTGGATGGTCACCGTGTGAATAAAGCCTGCAGATGGACGGAACAAGTCGTTGGTCTTGTCACGCTGAATGGTGAACCCAAGGATTGAATTGAATTGCGTCTTCTTTTCCTGCTCGCGCAGTTTGTTGATCTGTTCCTGTTCTTCGGAATCGCTCGATGAATCAGGAAAGTTCGGATTTCGCTGCAAACTGACACGCTCCAGCGTCCATTCAAGGAAGCCGTTCGTATACTCGGCAAACCTGTCAGTAAATCCGAACTTGTTCCGGATAATATCCTGGCGGTACGGTTTCTGTTTGTCGCGAATCAATGAGAAGGTCCAGCTTCCCTTCACCTTGTTGGTGAACACGTAGGGTTGAATCATCTCGAAGGTGAGGTCAACATTTGATACGGCGTCGGTGGCAACCCCGAAGTAATTGGGAAACTCGTCGATGGTCTGCGTTCGAAAGCGAAGACGGGTGGAAAATGTTCGAGCTCCACCGAGGAAGTTCCTGTTGGTATAACCGATTCCCGCACCGAGATTGAAGGCATTGTTTTCATCGCTGAACACCAACTCGGGTGCGAGCTCATGCTTGTCCTTGGGCCGGACGATAATTCGGCTGGCCACGGATATAGAAGCGCCGCTGTCGGGTGGTACACGAGTTTCAATGCGCGCCTGATCAAAAATGCCGAGACGGTTCAAGTTTTGCTCGCTGGTTGTCCGTGCAGAGTAACTGTAAAAGTCACCGGACGTGTAGTCAAGTTGTCGCAGTACAATTTCAGGCGTGATGTCATCTCTGAGGGAATCAAGTTCGTTATTGATGACAATGTCACCCCAAACGTATCGCTTCCCGATGTCAAAGCAGATAACCACAACATAGTTCCGTGTGCTCGTATAGTACGTTGCTGACGAGCTATCGCGCAGGAATTTGGCGTTGGGGTACCCACCATCCCAAAGTATCTTTCTGACACGTAATACTTCATTATCAATGTGAACCCGGTTGAAGGGTTCGTGCTGGGAAATCGTTGGCGACGATTGCATGTCGTCAAATACAAACCCTGGCACATTCACAATGCCCCTGAAGATGATAGTGTCAATGAGGGATTGGTAGCCTTCACTGATGTTGAAGAGAATGTCCACCCGATTGTCTTCGGATGAAAAGTCGAACGATGTATCAATCTGCACGTCATGAAAACCGCGATCTGCATAGTACCGGCGAAGCCGCTGCAGGTCCTCATTGAACGTTGTGAAATCAAAGAATTCTCTCTTCCGTCCTACGCGATCACTGATACTGTAGTAAAGAAACTTGCTGAAGAACCCGGGCGTTTCCCGAGTAACGATTTGCACCAACAATTCACTCGTACCGATGTGGTCGTTTCCTTCAAAACCGATGGAATGCACTTCATACGCGCCTTCATCACCGGCACTCTGGGCAGACGCTGATCGAATGAAACACACGAACAGTCCAATCAAAACCAGAAGCCCTGTCTTCGATGGAGAACAGTATTGAGCCAGGCGCAGGAGCGACAATGTATGTTCTATGTATACAGGCAGAAAAACCTTCGTTTGAAACGACCTTGAAACAAAAAAACCCAGCCTCCTGGGCTGGGTTGGTATGTTACCAGTTTCGGTACACAGAGTCAATTCGACGATCAGATCTAATACTCTCCCTCGTCTTCAAAAAAGAAGTCCTCGTCAGTCGGGTAGTCAGGCCAAATCTCCTCCATACTCTCGTACGGTTCCTCACTGTCTTCCAATTCCTGGAGGTTGTCAACAACTCTGGATGGTGCACCAGTGCGAACTGCATAATCAATCAACTCTTCTTTCGTGGCTGGCCAGGGCGCGTCATCCAGGTACGAGGCTAAATCCATCGTCCAGAGCAATGCTATTCACTCCAAAATTAATGATTCCTGTAACAATAGTAACGAACACCTATGAACATCGTCAATGCGAAGGCTACTTTGCAGCAGCTAACTGGGAACGGTAACGAGCAGCTTCAACATCATCAAAGAAGAAGTCAACCGGATTTTGCTTCCGGCCGTTTTTGCGTATTTCGTAATGCAGATGAGGACCACTCACAAGTCCCGAACGACCACTCCTTGCTATAAGTTCACCCCGCTTCACTGTCTGACCCGGACGGACAAGTATACGGGAAAGATGAGCGTACAATGTTGAAAAGCCATACCCGTGCTGAACGTCTACAACAGCTCCATATCCACCATCGGTTCTTCCTGCATAACGAACAACACCATCAGCTGATGCAAACACGTTCGTACCAACGTCATTTATGATGTCGATGCCTTCATGCATCCGATACACTTTGAGAACGGGGTGCACACGCATCCCAAAACCGTTAATGGAGTAGTACCCTTCCATTGGTTTGATGGCGGGGAGATGCTCAAAAAAAGTCTGGTTACGTCTGTACCGATTGTAGATGTCTTCGTAACTCGTCTGTTGCAATTTTACTTCACGGGATAACTGATCGATAAGTGTATGCGCGTTGGAGAGAATCTCACCTGCTTCAATGGAGGCGAAACTAAAATCAGAAGCCTGCCTTGATCCGCCGACGGCAGCAGATCGTGTTTCGTCATCAATCTTCGGCATGTCCACAAGAAGGCGCAACTCATTTCCGCGATCAGCCAGCTTTTCAATACCATGTTGAACTGCAGCAAAGTGTTCCGAGATATCCTTCAGCTGTTCTTTGAGTAGACGGTTCTCAGCGTCCAACATCGATAACCGGTCATAACCGATTCCCAGTAAATCGTGCGAGAAGTGGTTTGCGAAGAAGATTACTGAAAGAACGATGGCACTAATGAGCAGACTTGAACCAAAGAGCTTGGCCCTGAAGAACCGAATCTCCTTGTAGTCCAGCCTTGACTGGGAAACCGTGAAGAACCGCCTTTTAGACATGGTTCCCAACTTTCAAATCCCTATATGAACAAGATTTCGGCATTCTAATTCAGCGTTCTTGATGACGACTCATTGCACAACATGCTCATTTCGTGCATTCTCTCTCAAAATGCACCGGAAGTATAAATAAACTTGCATGTTTTGTCAAGAAGAAACTTCCTCAATTCAATGATTAACGAACCGCCGGAATGCTCTATGGTGAAGGAATGAACGATGAACGGAAGGTTTTACTCGAAGTCGTGTTCAAAATAGTCAATCACCCTGTTCCCCTTCCGCTTTGCACCGATGACGCCTTCAAGACGTTTGGAAAACTCCCTCGCAGCATCATACCCATAATGCTTTAGAAGGTAGTTCAACGAAATCACCTCTGTAATGACTGTAACATTCTTTCCGGGGAAAATTGGCAGCTTGACAAGCGGCATTTCAACGTCGAGGACATTGATTACCTGGTCGTCCAACCCGGTGCGGGTATAGTCTTGATTGGGCTTCCATTCTTCCAATTCGATGATAAGTTCGACGCGTTTCTGGAAACGTATGGCTCTAACGCCAAACATGCTCCGGACATCGATAAGCCCCAATCCCCTGATCTCCATGAAATGCTTCACCAGGTCGGTCCCGGCTCCCATCAGGATTCCTTCACCCTTCCTGGTAATCATGACCACATCATCTGCCACGAGCCGATGTCCACGTTCAACGAGGTCCAGCGCTATTTCACTCTTCCCTATTCCTGATCTTCCGGTGAGCAAGACACCAATCCCATACACATCAACGAAAGAGCCGTGGAGAACAATCTGTGAAGCGAACTGATCATCGAGGAAGTCTGCCAGGAAATACGCAATCTTGGTAGTCTCAAACGGCGTTACGAACACCGGGATACCCTTGTTGGCGGCGGCCTGCACGATATCGTCTTCGATGGTGTTGTTGTTCGTAAGAACGATACACGGAATCTTGAATTCAAGCAGCGTCATGAACGCAGCCTTGCGCGCCTCTGCCGTGAGAGAGTCGAGGTACTTTATCTCGGTGTTCCCGATAATCTGTACGCGGTCATAGGTAAAGAGTTCCACATAGCCCGCGAGGGCAAGCCCCGGACGGTGGAGATTCTTGTCTTTGATGTGATTCTCAAAGCCATTCTCACCGTTGAGCGAGCGTAACTTGAAACGTTCCCTGGTCGCTTCATAGAGAAATCCAACGGTAATGGACTTCTTCCGTGTCTCTTTATTTCGATCGACTTTCATTGCCACGAACCTGCTATACGAAGACTATGCCTTTTCGTTGAACGCACGTACTTTGTTCTTGTCCTTTGAGCGGAGCTTTGTTTTGTACTTCTCCAACTGCACACTCACTTTGTCCACCGCAAAGTCGACCGACTTACGGAAGTCGTCTGATTTCTCTTTCGCCGTAAGCACCGTGCCATGGACGTGAACGTTGATTTCAGCAATCTTGATATTCTTCTCTGCACCTTCAAAACTGAGGATCACGTCCGCACTAACGATACCGTCGAAAAACTTGCCGAGTTTTTTTACCTGCAGCAGGGCATGCTCGCGAAGATCCGGGCGGGCACGAAAACGACGAGCAGTGAGCTTCGTATTCATTGAGGTCTTCCTTTTAGAAATCTGTAATACAAATGGATCACGACGCTTTCGGATGCGCCTGTGCATAAATTTTCTTCAGCCGGTCAACGCTAACATGCGTATACACTTGCGTTGTTGAAAGACTTTCATGGCCAAGCAGTTCCTTCACGGCACGGAGATCAGCGCCACGGTTCAACAGATGCGTGGCGAATGAATGGCGAAGCACGTGCGGGCTCTTCTTCCCTATCTCCGACACCCTTCCGATATAGTCATTCATCAGCACGTTCACACCCTTCGGACTTAATCTCTTTCCACGTACAGAAAGAAACACGGTCTCCTTTGCTGCACTGTCTTTGTCACGATACTGCTCTGCACGGCTGGCAATGTAACGCTTGAGGGCATTCTTTGCCGGGCCGCCGAACGGGATAATGCGATCCTTGCTCCCCTTTCCGGTCACCCGGATCGTGTTCGCATGAAAGTCCATATCAACCATTCGGAGATGAATGAGTTCACTCAAACGGATACCGGTGCTATAGAACAATTCAAGAATAGCCGCATCTCTCTTCCCAATAGCCGTCGTCGTATCCGGCTGAGCCATCAGTTCCGTCACGCTTTCCTCGTCCAGGTATTGGGGCAATCTCTTTTCCAGTTTCGGCGTTGCAACATTCGCTGCGGGGTTTACGCTGATGACATGGATCTTCGCCATGTACTTGAAGAACGATTTCAGGCACGCCAGCTTACGCGCAATACTGCGTTTCGAAAACTCCTGCTCAAAACAATCGCCGAGGAACAGTCGAACAGTCACATGGTCAATATCCCGGAGAGAATACACACGATCCGAAAAATGCCTCGCTAGAAACTCCGCAAACTGCCGCAGGTCGTCTTCATATGCAGCAATGGTGTGGGAAGAGTAGTTCCGCTCCGCTGTCAGGTATTGCAGAAACTTCGACACATGAGACGAGATCGGCATCGGGGTGTTACTCTCCTGTGGTTACGATGGGAACTTCCTTGATGACTTCGGCCTTGCACGACGGGCACAACAGGAACTCTCCACGCGTGGCGCTGCGCTTTTCAACCATGTACTCGTTCCCACACGTATCGCACTTTTGGTTCACAGGCCTGTCCCATGAAGCGAAGTCGCAGTCGGGATACCGCGAACACCCGAAGAAAAGGCGCTTCCGCTTGGTCTTTCTTTCGATAACGTATCCATCCTTACACTTGGGGCACGCCACCCCAATGCTCAGAGGTTTCGTATTTCTGCATGTCGGGTAGTTTGAGCAACCAAGAAAGGAGCCGAACTTTCCTCCCTTTACTATCATATCTCCGGCACACAGTTCGCACTTCATCCCACTCATGTGCTTTGCCTGTTCCTGCTCGCCGGGCAGAGGCTTGGTATTCCTGCATGTCGGGTACCCTGTGCATGCCATGAAACGACCATTGCGCCCCCACTTGATGATCATCGCCTTGCTGCAGAGCTCGCACACTTCGTCCGTCGCCTCCTGCAGTGACTTTTTAATGGCAGCGCTTTTCTTATCCACACCTTCAACATCCTTGATGAACGGGGTGTAGAAGTCCTCCATCACTCGCTCATACGTCTGCTTGCCGGATGCAATCGTATCAAGTTCTTCCTCCATCAGGGCAGTGAAGGAGACGTCGAACAAATTGGGAAAATTTTGCACCAGAATCCGGTTCACAGTAATCCCGAGTTCCGTCGGGTACAGCCGCCGCTCCCGCTGCTCTACATATTTACGGGCCTGAATGGTATCCACAATCATGGCATAGGTGCTTGGACGACCGATACCTTGTGTCTCCAACTCCTTTACAAGACTGCTCTCCGTAAACCGTCCAGGCGGCTTTGTGAAATGCTGGTTCGGAATAATGTTCGTAAGGCTTGCGCGCTGGCTCTGGGCCAGGTTCGGCGGCAATTTTGAAACGGGGTCATCATCCGCTGCGTGCTCCGTCTCTTCGGCAATATCGTCGTACACCTGCAGGAAGCCGCGGAACTTCGGGATGGAATCCGTCGCCCGGAACACATAATCACCACCCTGTACATCCACGGTCAACTGCTCGAACACGGCGGGACTCATTTGTGATGCAACAAACCTGTTCCAGATCAACTCGTACAATTCGTACATTTCCTCGTCAAGATACTTCTTCACATACTTTGGCGTATACTTCGTGGAGGTCGGTCGAATTGCCTCGTGAGCATCCTGCGAACTTTTTCCCTTTTTGAAAATGCGTGGCTCACTCGGCACATATTCCTTGCCGTAGTTCGTGTAGATGTATTCACGCACTTCTTTCACTGCGTCATCGCTCAACCGTGTCGAGTCGGTACGCATATAGGTAATGAGACCGACACGGCCTTCTTCGCCAAGTTCGATGCCTTCGTACAACTTCTGCGCAAGCATCATCGTGCGCTTGGTATGGTACCGCAACCGACGGGCTGCTTCCTGTTGCAATGTACTGGTAATGAATGGCGCTCCCGGATTACGCTTGACTGGCTTCCGCTGAACATCGGCAATCGTGAAGGACTGCTTTTGAATTTCGTTGACATACCCCTCAGCGGTGGTCGTGTTGTTGATAACGGGATCTGCACCAGCCACTTTGAACAGCTTTGCAAAGAACAGGTCGCTTCCCTGCACCTGGAACTGCCCGATGATCGACCAGTATTCCTCAGCGAGAAAAGAATTGATGGCCTCTTCACGTTCGCAGATTACCCGAAGCGCAACAGATTGCACGCGACCTGCGGAGAGTCCGTAGAACACCGTCTTCCAGATGAACGGGGATATTTTGTACCCCACGAGGCGATCCATCGCACGTCGTGCCTGTTGGGAATTGACAAGATCATCGTTGATCCTGCCCGGCTTTTCCATTGCTTCGGTGATGCCGCGTTCGGTGATTTCGTGGAAGAGGACACGGAAAATGTTCGTGTTCTTATCCTCTACTGCCTTTGCAATATGCCATCCTATGGCTTCACCCTCGCGATCCGGGTCGGTAGCGATGTAAACAGCCCGCGCCTTCCCCGCATGCTCACGAAGCCTCTGGATAACCTCGTCCTTCCCCTTTATCGTTTCGTACTCAGGAGCAAATCCATTGTTGACATCAATCCCGATCTTGCTCTTCGGAAGGTTCTTGATGTGGCCAACGGATGCCTCGACAACAAAGTCATGACCGAGATACTTGTTGATGGTCTTCGCCTTTGCAGGCGATTCCACAATGATAAGCGCCTTCCCGTCCATATTGGCGATGACGGGAGCTTTCTTCTTCCGGGTTTTGGGTTTCGGCGCCTCTTCTATCGCGGGGGAGCCGTTCTCAGGTACTTTTGTTTTCTTCTTTGCCATTCTTCAATGAATCGTATCGCGATTATACAATGCCGACCTGTTGGCATCAGGCCCATTCCCGGCTTTCGCCAACAGAACATGCGCCACAAATTCCTGTAACTCTGCAGGTGTAAGTTTTTCAAAGCCGCTCACAACGACACGCTCAATGACGAGTTCAATATCCCGATCATCCAACAGTCCAAGCTCACACAGTTGGATGAGATAGCCCTGCGCTTCTGTGGAGAGCATCTGTTTCTCCACATCATGCAACACGCGACGTGACCCCTCCACGGGGATGCTTTCGCGCGTCATTCCAACCTCATTCATCCTCATTGTATCGTAAAGCCAACTGAACGCTGCGCTAATCTCCGATTGAGTATATCCCCTGTTTTTGAGGTCAGCAACATCAATCTCGGCAATGTCCTTTTTGGATTGCATCTCTGACATAATATGGATAAGGATTTCTACGATTCGTTCTTTCATAGTCTCAGCTTATTGGAACCAATACCGCATGTGGCGTTCTTCCTCTGTTTTCATTGCGCTTGCCTTCCGGTCTGTTGTATCATCGTAACCGACAAGGTGCAACGTCCCGTGTATGACGAGCCGGGCTACTTCATTGGCAATGGTGACTCCGTATTCTCTTGCCTGGGTTCTCGCCCGGTCAAGATTCACATACATCTCGCCTTCGAGCAAACGTCCGCTTTCCAGTGGAAAACTGAGGACGTCTGTTATATAATCATGGTTGAGATACAGCCTGTTCACCTTTCGACAATATCTTGAATCCACAAAGACTACAGAGATCAATGCCTTTGTCGACTTTGTTGCACGCAAGACTCTCTTCACATATCCAACAACTGCTTTCGTCGCCACCCTGCCCTTGGGATGAGCGTTGAACACATCAACCCGGATCATTAACGGGCCCGGTTTTTTTTCTTGCCGGCACCCTTTCCTTTCTTAGGGGCCGCAGGCTCTTCAAGAATCGCGTCTGTAAGCGAAAGAGCTATGCCTGAGAGCATCACCTCAGGGCCAAGCTGTGTGAAGTCCCCGGACAGCAGTGAGCGATCAACATTGGCATAGAGCGAACATCCTCCTTGCTTCTCGACGATGAGACCTGACAACCGTCCCGATTGTTCCCCGACAAACGTCACCTCGCCGAGCATTTCGCTTACCACATAACCGGAGCAAAAATGCATTTGCAAATGTGCCGTTTCGGTATACACCGAAATGAGATTCCCGCGTTGTGACCCAATGGGGATATTGGGATATACTTCCAACGCCAGTCTATGCTTGCCGTTCTGCTCTCCCACTTCGAACCGGTGCATTGAACCGCTCACGCGGGGCACAACACCAAGAAGTTTTCCAATCGTTTTTATGTCAGATGGCTTGAAGACAAACGGCATACACCCTCGAGGTGTTTAGTCTTTGTGAAATCGAATTGGTTCAAAACAGCAAAATCCCAGCCAGTTGCCCGATCTACGGACAGCTCGACCCGGGGTTACACGTATCAACAATACCTGAGTCTTGATGGTTTCATGCAATCCACGGCGAAAATATAGCCAGCCTGTCTATGATAGTCAAGCGTCAGACAAAAACCACTTGAGCACCCGTCACCACTCCATCTCCTGACCTTCAGCGGCTGCATAGCATTCGAACTTGTAGTTCCGCGTCTTGATCTCCCGCCTGCACTTGGCAATAATGTCATCGATCGTGGCATCGTCGTGAGTCTGGTTATGATGAAACAACACCAGTTTTTTTACTCCTGCCTCGTGTGCGATCTTCATACAAAAGAGGTAGTGCGAATGTCCCCATCCCACGTGGTTCACATACTCTTCGGGAGTATACGTTGCATCATGAATAAGGACATCGGCGCCCTTCACAAAGTCGATAACACGCTGATTGGGGTCTCCCTTGCTCTTCGCAAACATGCGGACGACACTGGAGTCTACATTCTTGACAGATGTGGCAACCTCACGATCAAACGGTTCGTTATCGCTAATGTATGCAAGGGAATGTCCCGCCGCATCCAGCCGATATCCAAGAGCAAACGACGGGTGATTGACATACAAACTCGACAGAGTTGCATTGAAAACTTTCGTTGACTCTTCCTTCATTGCGAGGAATTTGATTTTTGCTTTCAGCTCATGTAACTGAATCGGAAAGTACACCTTGTCCATGAGGTGCGCCATCATTTGTCTGAGCGTCACATGGCGCGAATGGGGGCCGATGATCGTCAACTCATTGCCGGAAATGAACGCCGGTTTGAAAAACGGGAACCCCTGGATATGATCCCAATGCGGATGGCTGATGGCAATGAATGCCCTGAGGGATTCGCCGGTTGCAATCAACTGGTCGCCGAGATTGCGGATACCCGAACCTGCATCGAAGATGATCAGATCATTATTGTTGAGGCGAACTTCCACACACGGTGTATTTCCGCCATAGCGTACAGTCTCCTTACCGGGAGTGGGGATTGATCCGCGCGTGCCCCAGAATTTCAGCTTCATACAGTTCAGTTCCGCTTCGTGGAATTTCGAAAGTGTTGGGCATACTCCACATAATGCCTGGCAGAATCAAGCAACGATTGCTTCTCCATCTCCGTAAGAGGCCGCACAATCTTTGCGGGTACTCCGGCGGCGAGCATTCCATCCGGGACTACAAAGCCTTCAAGGACTACTGCGCCTGCCGCCACCAGAGCTTGCCTTCCAATGGAGGCACGATCAAGAATAATTGCACCCATTCCGATCAGGCTGCCATCCTGCACCTGACATCCATGAACAATTGCCCGGTGGCCAACTGTGACATCGTTACCAACATGTACCGGAAGTTGGCCCGTAACATGAAAGATGGAACCATCCTGAATATTGGTCCGCTCACCAATATGAATAGCATTAATGTCGCCGCGCAGCACCGAGTTAAACCACACCGACGCATCCTGCCCGATTTCCACATTCCCAATAACCTGTGCACCCTGCGCAATGAAGGCCGATGGGTGAATCTGCGGGGCAATTCCCTTGTGCGTAATGATATTCATGCTCGGTCTCAGCCTCCTCGCGGCGGAGTCCATCCCGGCCGTTTCCATGACACCAGTTCAAGAGTCACGCTGCCGAGAATCACTTTCATCTTTGCAATAATGGGAATGCGGGCTTCGTCATTACTGAACCATCCTTCAAAATCGCCTGTCAGCCCGTAGATGCCGACGAATTCCGCCGTACCATCAAAGCCAATCACATCAACAGGATAATCAACAGCATCGAGGTCCACACTCTTCCGTTCATGCCGGGAAAAATCAATGTACGTGTTGACTCTCTGTTCGGTAACGAAACACGGAATGTTCATCCTCTTTCCCGAGAACAACTGGTCCCGCGCGTAGAAAAACAGTGAGAGTCCATCCTGCATGTGCCGATCAATCAACATGGTGTCCCGGTGCTCCACAATCGTGTCCTTCCGCCCCTTTTCCACCAGCACCCTCTTGTTATCGTACTCAAACTTGTATCGCGCAAAATCCCATATCTTGCCCTCCTTGTTCTTCCCAGCAAACGCGTACGAATATATTGCCGAATCCATATCAGACTCATACGTTGCCGCAAGCTCAACGAACGGTACTCCTCTGTACGAGTTGATGTTGGCAATGGAATGATACGCCAGGTAGTGCGGAGTTTGAGTCTTACTCATAACACGAATCTTCACCTGACCGAGATCAACGATCGCATACCGGACATTGTATACCAATTCCTCCCCCTCAACAAGCACATGCGAAGCAGGTACGGGAAAGGGCTGTGCTGATACACACTGTCTTGAGAGGGCGATAAAGAGGAAGAGCACAACCCACCGCGCCAGCAAACTGCAACGGCGGGTGTGCAAAGAGTAGGGCATCTGATTGGCGCGACAACTATTCGTGTCGTTCAAAGAGCTCCGCTATTTGAGACTGGACAAGTTCTTGGCAATCTTCTCAGCCTCGGGGAAGAGCGTCAGCGCTTTCTGGAACTGATTGTCAACCGCGAGCATCACCCGCGAAGAACCCTCGTTACCAAACAGACTGCGCCCAATGTACGCTTTCGTGAAGGCCCGAATGTACTTGACGTCCTTCTCGTAGAAATCCTTTTTGAACTCAATGTCTTTTGACTTTGCAAGCGCCAGCATCTCGTCAAGCATTTCCTGGGTCACGTCAAATCCGCTTGCAAATTTCGCCGGCTCCTTGGCGTACCTGGAACGCATATCTGCTCCGTGACGCTCAAGATACTTGTCGGCATATTGCAGGAAGATATTCTTGCTTCTGAGTGCCACCGAATACTCACCGAGCCTATCGGCTTTGACGATATAGTCAGGAGTAATGCCGCCACCGCCAAACACCTTCCTGCCTCCAGCTGTCTTGAAGATCGGGCGGGTCGAGTCCTTATCCGCATCGTGTTCATGGGTGACGTTTTCCCCTTCGCTCTCATCGCGCTCGAAGGCCTCTCGCTGATACTTCATCTTATCATCGCCGTAGGCACGTTGAATGGCCCTCCCGCTCGGCGTGAAATACCGCGCAATAGTCAATCGAAACGCGGAGCCGTCCTTCAGGTCGTACTGACGTTGCACCAATCCCTTGCCGAACGTCGTCTCGCCTACGATGAGGCCTCTATCCCAATCCTGCACCGCGCCTGCGACAATCTCACTTGCAGATGCAGAACCATTGTTCACAAGAACAACCAACGTAACGTCTTCAAACTTGCCGTTGCCGGATGAAGTATACTCTTCGCTGAACTCAGGCCGGCGCCCCTTTGTGTAGACGATCTTTTTGCCCATCGGCATCACTTCATCCGCCATACGGAAAGCCTGTTCAAGATATCCGCCGGGGTTGCCGCGCAGATCGAGCACAAGACGTTTCATTCCTGCGCCCTTCATCTTGGTTACGGCTGCGACAAATTCATCATGCGTGGTTGCCGCAAACCGTGTCACGCTGATATAGCCCGTCTTATCATCCCACATAAAGCCGGAATCAACAGTGTAGATAGGAATCTTATCGCGCACGATCTCGAATTCAAGCAGGTCCTTAATGCCGGCACGCGCAATGGCAACCTTCACGTGTGTCCCCTTTGGTCCTCGCAGCTTTGACTGGACACCGTTCTGCGTTATGCCAACACAGCTTGTGTCGTTTATCTTCACAATCTTATCGCCCGACATGATACCAAGCGCTTCGCTCGGGCCGCCGACAATCGGCGTAACCACAAGTAGCGTATCGTTCAGGACCTGATATTCGATGCCGACCCCTTCAAAACTCCCCTGGAACTCCTCGTTTACTTTCTTGAGTTGGGCAGCCGGTATATAAATAGAGTGAGGATCGAGCTGGCCAAGCATGCCATTAACGGCAGCCTCGGTAAGTTTCTGCGTATCGACATCGTCAACATAGTTTTTCTCTGTGAAACTCAGGACATCTTTGAACTTGTTGATCTGTTCATAGATATTATCACTTGAAATGACATTGTTCAACATCGCCCCTGCCAACAGGCTGATGATAATCAATCCTCCCACCGACGCTGCCGAAAACCGCTTCCTCATCGCATAACTCCTTCAGTTGTTAAGTCCTTGAATGCACAAGTCTCAATCAGATTCAAAACGAGTATATTCAAAAATGCTATGAAAGTCAAACAAATGCCTCGATCTTATACGAGAGCGGGGCATGATTGGTTCAGAGATGGGTAACTTTGTTACTTGAGCAGTAAGAGTTTCTTTGTGGATATGAAGCCACCCGATTGTAACCGGTACAAGTAAACACCGCTTGCCATTGTGCTTGCATTGAGTGTGGTTTGGAGGTGGCCTGCCCGTTTGAACTCATCCACCAGCGTTGCCACTTCCTTTCCCAACACGTCAAACACTTTGAGTGTCACCTTTGAGGCGGATGGCAGGTCGTAGCTGATGGTTGTTGTGGGATTGAAAGGATTGGGATAGTTGGGAAAAAGCATGGCGCGCTCCGGAGATTGATTGTCACGATGCTCATTTACTGCCACAACGACGTTCCTACGTAAATGTCAGTGGCGAGAATTGCTATCGCGAGAGCAGTGTTTCTCATTATCTTACCGGCTTCCACTCGCTCAATATCGAGCGGCGGAGAAAAAAGACAGCGAGGAAGTTCATGAACCAGGAGAGCGTAACGTACGTGTAGCCGTACTTGCGGTAGCGTCGAGGTGATTCATACACGACAACATCTTTGAGGAACTTGATACGCCCGAGTTTATCAAGCCGGCGAAAGAGATCATAGTCCTCACCGGCGGCAATGCCCGCGGCATAGCCGCCAACCCTGGTGAACACATCACGCCGCATGATATGACATTCGCCTCTGCCCATCCCCATGCCCACCTGGTTCATCATATAGAAGAGCCAGTTGTAAAAACCATGATACATCTTGTCTGATAACCGCTGCTCTTCAGGATACACCTCAACGCTACTCGTGACAGCAACAACGCCATCAACAGTGATCTCCTCCTGCAGTCTCCGGAAGAACCTGTCCACATCTTTGATAAGCGTATCAGCATTGAAGAACACGAAGATGTCGCCTTTGGCATGCTGCGCTCCGATGTTCCGCCCGAGTGAGATGGTCTGCTTGATACCTTCGGTGTTCTCCACGATGGTGTGAGCATGCTGCTTTGCGATTTCGAGTGTTGCATCCTTGCTGCCTCCATCGCTCACCACGAGTTCAAGATCGTACTTCTTCACCAACTCCTGCGTGAATTGCTGGAGCATTTTGGAAAGAAGCTTCTCTTCGTTGAGAGTGGGGATGATGATGCTGATCATAGGGGGAATGAATCGGGGTATAGGGGATAGGGTGTAGGGCTTAGGGTGTGCGGTGTAGCGTTCGGCGGAGTCATTTCAATTCTTTCACGGACTGAGTGATCTCAACGGTGAATTCCTTTTCCAACGTCAACTTCCAAAATGGCATTACGACTGAGCTTTGATAGACCTTCTCGAATCCCGCTTCAGAAAGCGAGACTGTTTCAATCGGGAAGCGCCAGAGCGTTGCAGGACGATTCACTGTGAACGCCGTTTCGAGTCCGAGCCACTCATCGACAAGCTTCCATGTCTTCACGTTGAGTTCTTCGCCAGGATACTTCAGTCTCTTGTTCTCAAGCTTCCGGCCTTCGATGTCATAGTAACGATCATGGGCATCGCCGGCCATCAATCCAACGTTACATTCACTACCGAAACATACATCG
Organism: Bacteroidota bacterium; assembly: GCA_031402435.1. GTDB lineage: Bacteria > Bacteroidota > Ignavibacteria > UBA10030 > UBA6906 > UBA11986. The sequence goes on from JANNSJ010000041.1 coordinate 24,833, forward strand.
ACGGGCTGCTGTTCACCATTCGTGATTGTGTAGCTGACGGAAAACAGTGACGCTCCCGCCTTGTACCGCAGAATCTTCTTCACTGAAATCCTGTGCGGACGGGTACCGAACCAAAGCGCACCATCCCTGATAAGCGTAATCTCCACACGATCTTTTGACTTCTTGATCGCTGATGTGTACGGCTGCGCCACGAAATCTCCAACCTCAAGATACTTGCATTGCGAGAAGGTTTCGAGCGTCGCTTCTTCTCCAACAAAATGATCGATGAGCGATGCCCGCCGGTACCAATCAAAGTGCAGATGTTTCTCCAGCCCCTTCTCCTTCATCAACACGCCTTCATGGATGCTTTGCTGGTCGCCGAACTCGCTCACCGCCATCAATCGACGATGGTAGCCTTCTTCACGGCGAGTGAGAATATCGAGCAGGTTGAATGCGAGAGGCTTGTAGTCAAGTTCAACAAGGCTTCCCCCCACCGATGGCTTGAGGTACAGGTTCAGGATTTTGGATTCGATAAGAACCTCGTCCGAGCCATCGCAATCAAAATCAGTTTCTTCGACTTTCATCGGTGCGGACTTTTGCAGCTTGTCCAATTTCGCCTCTGCTTGCAACAGGTTGCGATATACAGGGAATCGCAGGTTCGGGAGATACAATCCTCCGAAGACTCCATGCCAGTACGGATCGTTACACTGACCTGCCCACACATGGTCGAGGATTTCTTTTCCTGTCTTGCCTGTCAAACGAGCGGCGTGCGCCCGTTGTGCAATGCGCAGCATCTTCTTGTGCATGTGATTGGCTTCTGGATACTTGGCAAGGAAATTCCTCCAGAACCCGCCACGGACGAACATGCTGTGCTCGTCGTACACTCCGGTATCCTTCAATTGCTTCTCGAAGCGTTCGAGTTGGAGGAATGACGTCGGGTCGAGTACCCACTTGAGCATCTCCGAGTATGACGCAGTCGGAAGATAGATCCTGCCTTGAGGCGGAGATGAATCAACAACATCACTGAAGTGCAGGGCATGAACCCATGCCTTGTTTAACTCAAGCATAACACAGAACGATTCGAGCCAGCCATGCGTGTACACACTCTCATACGTTTTGGGCCAGACGCCAAACTTCTCGCCGTCATCTGCATGTACAATTACCCGGTTGCCATGCTCGGATGCAACTTGTTGCATGTAGTGGATTGTCTCATCAAGTGCGCGAAACGGAATGGTGTAGCGAAGCATCTTGTCAATGGGAATGATGTTGAGTGTGTGTCCCTGCTCTTCAGTGACATAGTAGCCAAGAAGCTGTTCGTCATGAAGTCCCGCGTGCCTGAAGTGTGTGTCATCCACGATCACGAACTCCACACCTGCCTTGACGAGTGAAGCCACCAGAGGCTGCTCCCACACACGCTCTGCAAGCCACATTCCGCGTGGCGTGAAATCAAATACCGATTGGATGTACTCAGTCAGCTTTCGGATCTGGCCGATCCTGTCCTCTTCGGGGATGATCGCAAGGACAGCTTCGTAGTACGAGCCGGTGAGTAACTCCAGCTGTCCCCGGTTCACCATTGCTTTCATCCGCTTGATAAGCTCGGGATGCTTCTTGACCAGCCATTCCAACAATGTGCCCGTCCAGTGTTGCGTAAACTTCACCGATGGATGCTTCTCCATCACATCGAGAAATGGCTTGTAGGAAAGCTGGTACGCTTCCTCAAAGACCTTTTCGAAATTGCCGATCGGTTGGTGGTTATGAACTGCAAAAACTGCGTTGATTGATTTCATCGAAAAAATGCCGTGCTCAATATCTCAAATAGACCACAGTGAATTCCAATTGCTTCACAGTTACCGCTTGTACATTCTTGAAAATCTGAATGCGTGCGTTTGCCACAAAATGTACCGGCTCGGATTCCCAATAGGGCTTGCCCAGTTGGGTGAATTTCTGCGTCGAGTCCACGTACTCCCAAAAAAAATGTCCGCTGTCGCTGCCGGTCGTGATGCGTGGTTCCCATCGCTTGAGCAGTGTCGCTGTCGTATCAGGGCCAAGCGTTACGAGGTTGAAACGCACAAGGTTTGGGCTGGTCAAGTTGCTTTTTGTTGCCAGAACCAATGCATGCTTGTCCGGCATATCCTTCATCCACACATCAACATCACCGCGAATGCGTTCCTCGCCCTGTAATACTTCACTGTAGACATTCTTCACAGTGAGAAGCAAGGCGCCGCCATTCCCATCGAAAGCCCCGCCGCGATAGCTGACTATACCATCAAGTCCAACCGCCGTTGTCACAAGAAAGCTTTCCGGCTCATCACGCGGCGGCAGCATTTCATCACAACCCGATGCAAGCACAGCAACGAAAACACCACCACACATCAGGCCTGTGCGAAGAGAAAGCATGCGTGAGCCGAATATAAACGAAGGAGCATCCATGAAGTTTCAAATACTCACAAAAACAACGAAAGAAATCCAAGAGATGCAACAGCATGACAGATTGCAAGTCTACCGACAGTTGTGTAAATTATGGTGAATTCCGTCCTCGATTATTCCCCGGCTCGAACAAACTTTCATCGTACTTTTGGCATGATCAGATCATCTCACCAACACTTGACGTTCATTCTTCCAATTACTGTTTCCATTCTTCTCTCTTTATCATTTGCACAGGCGGAGAAACCTCAACAGAATCGCTCAACGCAAGGAATCAACGGCGCTCCACATGTATTGCCGTTCAACATCAACCATATGCTTGCCTACTACTGGGACGATGGAGTACAGGAAGAACGGCCCAGTGCTGCTGTGAATATCGGCATGGCATATCCCAAAGGAACGGCACAGGCGATCTTCTCTTCCGGAATCCTTTGGGGTGGCAAGTTCTCTGACGGCAGAACTCCCCTTCTGAGGGTCAACGGACAGTCGGCAGGTTTTTCGGGAACTCTCCCTGGTGCAATTCTCGGAATGAGAACCGGAACGAGAGAAGATGCAACTGCCGCCGGGGTGAGAGTCTATCGAATACGAAAGGATTTCAGAAAAGCCGACCTTAAGCAGGACGCTGCCGACACATACCTGAAAACTCTATCAACGATCACAAACGCCGATGCCGCACGCTTGAAGGCTGACTATCTAAAAGACTGGCAAGAATGGCCATGGCAAAAAGGCGCTCCCTTCGATGACTCGGGGTTCCTTGCTTCGAACGGCGCTGACATTGTCGGAGCAAACAACGGCATGCTCGATTGGGGAGAGGACGCAAATCGGAATGCGTTTCTTGACGCGGGAGAAGATGTCAACAGCAACGGCAAGTTGGATGGTGAAGCTCCCGGGATCGCAAATGCCGATCAGGTACTTTGGTATGTGTGCAGTGATGTGACAAATGCCATCGGCAACGGCGCACGTTCGGGAATGGAACTACAATTTACGATTTGGGGATACAACAGAAACGACGGGCTGGGAAATGTAATTTTCAAACGTTACCGCTTGATCTACAAAGGCCTTTCAAACACTTCGGCGAACGCCAGAATTGACAGCATGTACATTTGCCAGTACACAGATATTGACCTTGGGGATTTTTCCAACGACTACGCCGGATGTGACACAACGCTTGGTTTGGGATTTGTTTACAACAACGGACCCGACCGGCTCTATACTCCTTTCGGTATTGCGCCCCCGGCAATCGGAAACGACTTTGTCCAGGGACCGCTTGTTCCCGGCGTTGCGGGACAGGACAGAAATCATAACGGAATTGATGATGCGATTGACTATGGGATAGTGAATTTCAAACGCGTCGGCCCAGGGTTTCTTAACTTGCCACTGACGGCCTTCGAATACGACGATCGATATGTTCCGCGAAATACGTTTCGGTATCAGTTCCCTTTCATCGCACAAGCAACCGCGTGGTACCAGGTCATGAGGGGAGTTCCGCCTTCTCCAACCGGACCTCCTGACCCTCCCCAACTCAGAAACCCACTCACCAACCAACCAAGTTCATTCTGGTCCAACGGTGATCCTGCAACCGGCATTGGCTGGCTCGATGATGGCATTCCACTGTTCCCAGGCGATCGTACCATTGCAAGTTCATCAGGTCCGTTTACCATGGCTCTCGGCGACACGCAGGAAGTCGTGGTTGCTGTCGTTGGCGGTTTGGGCAACAAC
>JANNSJ010000042.1:0-29378 GCA_031402435.1 Bacteroidota bacterium
TGGTCGCCAGCTCGTCGATTGAGCATAGACCGGTTAGCAACTGAACGGCGGGCAGGTAGCGAAGCGGTCAAACGCAACAGACTGTAAATCTGTCGGCTCCGGCCTTCGGAGGTTCGAATCCTTCCCTGCCCACAAGTTTCGTGAGAGACGTGTCGCGGGAGTAACTCAGTTGGTAGAGTCACAGCCTTCCAAGCTGTTGGTCGCGGGTTCGAGTCCCGTCTCCCGCTCAACCCAATACAAGAGTTGAGAGGATTGAACGAAACGTCTGCTTGCGTAGCTCAGTTGGTAGAGCACTTCCTTGGTAAGGAAGAGGTCACCGGTTCAATCCCGGTCGCAAGCTCAAACAGGAATCTTAATTTCGGAGCGTAGCCGTGAGAGACATCATTACATTGGAATGCACAGACTGCAAGCGCAGAAACTATTCGACGACGAAGAACAAAAAGAAGCAGACAGGTCGTGTCGAATATAAAAAGTTCTGCAGGTTCTGCACCAAACATACTGTTCACAAAGAGACGCGGTAATCTGGAGGCGTGGGTCGTGGGGTGTCGATTAATCCTGCAGAGTTCAACTCCAATACGTCAGTAGCTCAATTGGCTAGAGCAGCGGTCTCCAAAACCGCAGGTTGGGGGTTCAAGTCCCTCCTGACGTGCGAAGGCCGTCGGGGCCGTTTGGTGACCCGAGATATTATTATAAGAACTTTCGAGCAAACCTCATGAAAGAAAAAATCATTGCCTTCTTTACCGATGTGGTAAAGGAGATGAAAAAGGTTACTTGGCCTAAAAAGGAAGAGTTGCGCGACTCAACGGTTGTCGTTCTTGTCGTGTGTATTATCCTCTCTGCATTTGTGTTTGTTGTGGACGAGTCTGTGAATTACACTTTGCGCAAGCTTCTGGAGTCATTATAGCGTGATAACGACAGACAAAAGATGGTTTGTGGTTCGGACCTACTCTGGTCACGAGAACAAGGTGAAAGCCTACATCGAAAACGAGATTGCTCAGGCAGGATTGCAGGAGAAGGTTGGGTCAGTCATTGTTCCGTCAGAGAAAGTGTTTGAGGTAAAGGATGGAAAGAAGAAAAGCAAAACGCGAACCTTCTTTCCCGGCTATATTCTTGTGGAAGCAATTCTTGACAAGACTACTACACACCTTATTCTCAACACACCGTCTGTCATCAGTTTTGTAGGCCCCAAGAATGCCCCCGCACCTCTGCAGGCTCATGAGGTCCGCAGATTGATCGGGAAGATCGAAGAGCGAAAAGATGTTGAAGTCATGGAAGTGCCATTCAAGCCCGGCGATGCAGTGAAGGTGACGGATGGCCCGTTCAACAACTTCAACGGATTTGTTCAGGAAGTGAACGAAGAGAAAATGAAATTGAAAGTCATGGTGTCCATTTTTGGTCGGAAGACGCCGGTGGAATTGGACTTCAGTCAGGTTGAAACAGAGAAGTAATTAATAATCCCGTACGATCCAGTTGAAAGAGTAGAGCTATGAAGAAAGTAACCGGATTTGTAAAATTGCAGATTCCCGCAGGCAGCGCGAACCCGGCTCCACCGGTTGGTCCCGCTCTCGGTCAAAAGGGTGTCAACATTATGGAATTCTGCAAGCAATTTAATGCGCGAACCCAGGCGCAGGCGGGACTGATTATTCCTGTGGTCATTACGGTCTTCTCGGACAAGTCCTTTACTTTTATTACGAAAACTCCTCCTGCGGCCGTATTGCTTTCCAAGGCAGCAAAGATCGAGAAGGGATCCGCCGAGCCAAACAAGACCAAGGTTGGCAAGGTGACGAAGAAACAAGTAAGGGAAATTGCTGAGATGAAGATGCCGGATCTTAATGCGAGTTCGATCGAAACAGCCATGAACATGGTTGCAGGGACGGCGCGCAGCATGGGCATCACGGTTGAAGACTAATCTCGTTCTATTCACGTGGGAGTGGCACCTGGAGTGCTACGCTTGTACCACCAAACCAAGGAACACAGTATGAAATTAAGTAAGCGGTTCAAAGCAGCGGCTGCCAAAGTTGACAGCAAAAAAGAATACACGGTTAATGATGCTGTAGCCAAAGTGAAAGAGGCTGCTACTTCAAAGTTTGTTGAATCGGTGGATATCGCTGTACGCCTCGGCGTTGACCCCAAGAAAGCAGATCAGGCGGTCAGAGGTACTGTATCGTTACCGCATGGAATAGGCCGCGCTGTGCGAGTCCTTGTTCTTGCCAGACCCCCTCGCGACGAAGAGGCCAAAGCAGCTGGTGCGGACCATGCAGGGTTCGCAGACTACATTCAGAAGATCCAAAGCGGTTGGGCAGACATTGATGTCATTATTGCGACGCCCGATGCTATGGGAGAAGTTGGCAAGCTCGGGAAAATTCTCGGTCCTCGCGGCCTGATGCCGAACCCCAAGAGCGGGACTGTGACAATGGATGTGGCGAAAGCGGTGAAGGAAGTAAAAGCGGGAAAGATTGAGTTCCGTGTCGACAAGGCCGGAATCCTCCACTCAACAGTTGGCAAAGCAAATTTTGAAGCGAAGCAGCTTTCGGAAAACATACACGCATTTCTGAATACCGTTGTTCGCCTGAAACCTGCAAGTGCGAAAGGCGCTTATATCAAGAGTATTGCACTTTCCAGCACAATGGGTCCAGGTGTGATGATTGACCGCAACCAGGTTGCCGCTCATTAAACACCACAAAGTTTACGCACTCACAACACAGTTTTGCCTCTTGCCCGGCATCTACATGACCGGGGCTTCTCTCTAGGCTCCAACTAACACCTACGCAAGTAGGGAGGAAGAATGAAACGATCAGAAAAGGAAGAAATCGTCACGGATGTTGCGGAGGTAGTCGGTCGCGCGAACGGGATGTTCTTCACTGACTTCAGCGGACTCACCGTGGAGCAAGCGACCGAACTGCGTCGCGAGTTCCGTAAATCCGGCGTCCACTATCGAGTTGCGAAGAATACACTCATCCGCAAGGCCCTCCAAAATGTGACCGGATACGACAAGGTGCTCGACAAGCTTGCCGGCCCCACAGGCGTTGCCTTTGCATTTGAAGATGCCGTTGCCCCTGCGAAGATTATCCAGAAGTTTTCAGAAAAGCATGGCAAGCTGAAGCTGAAGGTCTGCGTGATCGAAAAGCAGGTGTACGATGGCTCCAAGCTTGGAGAGCTTGCAAAGCTTCCCACGCGCAAGGAAATCATGGCGAGTGTTCTTGGCTGCATCCAGTCGCCATTGGCTGGTGTGCCGACTGTGCTGAATGCAGTCATGCGGGAGCTTGTCAGCGTTATCGACGAGGTGGGGAAGAAGAAAGCAGCATAGCGATACCGAACGGGAACTCAGAATTGTTTACATATATACTTAAGGAGAACTACACATGTCAGCAGTAGCGGAAATCGTTGAAAAGATTGAGAAGCTCACGCTTCTTGAGGCAGTTGAACTGAAAAAATCACTCGAAGAAAAGTTCGGCGTAACAGCCGCGGCCCCCATGATGATGGGTGCCATGCCTGCAGCGGGTGGAGCAGCGCCGGCAGTGGAAGAGAAGACTGAGTTCACGGTCTTGCTGAAAGAAGCAGGCGCGCAAAAGATCAACGTGATTAAGGTTGTACGCGCGGCGACCGGTCTCGGCTTGAAAGAAGCCAAGGATCTGGTTGATGGCGCACCAAAGGCTGTGAAGGAAGGTATCTCCAAAGATGACGCAGAGAAGTTGAAGAAGGAGCTCGAAGAGGCGGGTGCGAAGGTCGAGTTGAAATAGTCGGGTTACCTGCAGAAGGTTGCACTGCAGATGTTGGAGATGTCTTTCACTTTTTCATTCATCTGAAGATGAGATACCGTGGCAGTATGCGACACATCTGAACGCAGGGCCGGTAGCAGGGTTCAATTCCCGTTATCGGCTTCTGTGTTAGTTTGGCCTGTACGCACCGCGTTATGTCGTGAACACAAAAGGGAGGAGTTGGTCTCTTGAAGAACCAATCCAACGGAAGAATTTCATTCGGTAAAATCAAAGAAATTGTTGAAGCACCAGACTTGCTGAACATTCAGCTCGAGTCGTGGCAGAGTTTTCTTCAATCAGACATGCCCCAGGCGCGGCGAAAGAACAGGGGATTGCAGGCTGTCTTTAAGATGAATTTTCCAATTACTGACGCCCGGGAGAATTTTCTTCTCGAATTCATTGAGTACTACGTTGAGAAACCAAAGTATTCTGTTCCGGAGTGCGAAGAGCGTGGTCTCACGTACGCCGTCCCGCTCAAGGCCAAATTGCGGCTCTCCCAAAAAGCCGAGGATGGAAAGAGTTTCATCAACACCATTGAACAGGATGTGTACCTGGGCAACCTGCCGACGATGACCCACCGCGGTACGTTTATCATTAACGGTGCCGAACGTGTTGTGGTCAGTCAGTTGCACAGGTCTCCCGGCGTGTTCTTCAGTGAATCCATTCATCCCAACGGAACGCCGATATATTCTGCGCGCATTATTCCCTTCCGCGGCTCATGGGTTGAGTTTACAACGGATATCAACAATGTCATGTACGCGTATATCGACAGGAAGAAGAAATTCCCTGTGACGACCTTGTTGCGCGCTCTCGGTTATTCTTCGGACGATGAGATTCTCGAGTTGTTCAACCTGGTCGAAGAAGTCGAGGCGCAGAAGGTTGACCTGAACGAATACCTCGGGCGTGTTATCTGCAGCGACGTTGTTGACAAGAAGACCGGAGAAATCTTCATCACGAAGGATGCCGCCCTTACTGAAGACAACATCAAGAAAATCAAAAAATCAGGCATCAAGAAGCTGCGGTTGTTGAAGCACCAGGAGAACGAGACGTCGGTGATCGCCAATACGATTCTCAAAGACGCTGTCCGCTCGGAAGAAGACGCGCTCGGCGCCATCTACCGGCAACTACGCTCCGGTGATGCGCCTGATCTTGATACAGCAAAGAGTTTGATTGACCGTCTCTTCTTTAATGAGAAGCGGTACGATCTCGGTGAAGTCGGTCGCTATCGTATCAACGGGAAGCTTGGGCTGAACATCCCGAACTCGACGACGACATTGACCAAACAGGACATCATTGCCATCATCAGCTATCTCATCGAGTTGCAGCAGGGAAAAAAGGCTGTTGATGACATCGATCATCTTGGCAACCGTCGCGTGCGAACTGTTGGCGAGCAGATTGCATCACAGTTTAATATCGGTCTTGCCCGAATGGCGCGCACGATTCGTGAACGGATGAATATCCGTGATAACGAGAATCTCACACCACAGGACCTGGTGAATGCGCGAACAATCAGCAGCGTCATCAATGCGTTCTTCGGCACGAACCCGCTGTCGCAATTCATGGATCAGACAAACCCGCTTGCCGAGTTGACCAACAAGCGTCGCATGTCGGCCCTTGGACCGGGTGGTTTGACGAGGGAGCGCGCAGGCTTCGAAGTCCGCGACGTTCACTATACACATTACGGGCGGCTATGTCCGATTGAAACACCGGAAGGTCCGAACATCGGACTGATTTCTTCGCTGTGTATTCATGCGCGCGTCAATGAGTTTGGCTTCATCGAGACGCCGTACCGCAAGGTAAAGAACAGTCGTGTGACGGAAGAGATTGAGTATCTGAACGCAGAGCAGGAAGACTTGTACACGATTGCCCAGGCGAATGCTCCTCTCGATGCCAAGGGTAATTTTCAGGGCGACCGCGTCAAGGCTCGTTTTCAGGGCGACTTCCCGGTGGTAAAACCCGAGGAAGTGCAGTACATGGACGTTGCACCAAACCAGATTGTCAGCGCGGCCGCCGGATTGATTCCGTTCCTCGAGCATGATGATGCGAACCGGGCCCTCATGGGATCAAACATGCAGCGCCAGTCCGTACCCCTTTTGGTTCCTGAAGCTCCAGTCGTAGGGACCGGCCTTGAAGAGAAGTCAGCGCGCGATTCGCGAACGCTCATCGTTGCTGAACGCAATGGTGTGGTGGATTATGTTGATGCAGACCGGCTTGTGGTGTTGTATGACATCGACGAGAACAGTACCGAGGCATTGATCTCGTTTGAGGATAAGAAGCGGGTCGAGTACAAGTTGACCAAGTTTTTCCGCACAAACCAGGATACATGCATCAACCAGAAAGCTGTGGTGCATCCGGGCGATCGTGTGAAGAAGGGCGACGTGCTTGCTGACGGTCCAGCGACCGAAGGTGGTGAGCTGGCACTTGGCCGCAACGTGCTCGTCGCATTTATGCCGTGGCGAGGGTACAACTTCGAGGATGCTATCATCGTTAGCGAGCGTGTTGTATCACAGGACTCATTTACTTCGATCCATATTGAAGAGTTTGAGCTTCAGGTGCGCGATACAAAACGCGGCGAGGAAGAACTGACGCGTGAAATTCCCAATGTCAGCGAAGAAGCCACGAAGGACCTCGACGAAAACGGCATTGTCCGCATTGGTGCGGAAGTCGTTGAAGGAGACATTCTCATTGGCAAGATTACTCCTAAAGGAGAATCCGATCCTACGCCCGAAGAGAAATTGCTCAAGGCAATCTTTGGCGAGAAAGCTGGAGATGTGAAGGATGCATCGTTGAAGGCTCCTCCAGGTATGAAGGGCGTCGTGATTTCCACGAAACTCTTTAGCAGGAAGAAGAAGGACGCTGAGTCGAAGAAGGAAGACAAGCGCAAGAGCGATGCCCTTGACCGGCAGCGTCGGAAGATTCTTACCGAGTTGCGTGAGCGGTTGGAGACAAAACTGGGCGCCGTGCTCGCCGACGAAAAATCAACCGGTGTGCGCGATACCGACGGGAATGTTGCATTCCGTGGCGGTACAATCTTTAAAGCTGACACGTTCTCAAGCTATGAGAATCTGGAAAAGCTTGATTACAACACCGATTGGGTTGACGATAAGAAGAAGAACAGTGTTGTTCAGAAAATCTACAGCAATTACTTTGATAAGTTGACCAGTATTGAGGAGGAATTCCGGCACGAGAAGAACAAGATTCAGCTCGGCGATGAACTTCCACCCGGCGTGGTACAGTTGGCAAAAGTGTACGTCGCCAAGAAGAGAAAGCTGTCTGTCGGCGATAAGATGGCTGGTCGTCACGGGAACAAGGGTGTTGTTTCGCGTGTTGTCCCTGCACAAGATATGCCTTTCCTCCCGGATGGGACATCGGTGGATATTGTGTTGAATCCGCTGGGTGTGCCTTCCCGTATGAATCTTGGTCAGTTGTATGAGACGGCGTTGGGCTGGGCAGCAAAAGCGCTTGGTGTGAAGTACGCCTCTCCGATTTTTGACGGGGCAACATGGGAAGACGTGCAGACAGAACTTGAGAAGGCGGGCTTGAACAAAGCATCCAAGTCCATCCTGTTTGACGGCCGCACCGGCGAGCAATTCGATCAGGAAGTAACGGTTGGGATTATCTACATTCTCAAGCTTTCTCACCTTGTTGATGATAAGATTCACGCCAGGTCCATTGGACCATACTCACTCATTACCCAGCAACCGCTCGGAGGCAAGGCGCAGTTCGGTGGTCAGCGCTTTGGAGAAATGGAAGTGTGGGCGCTTGAGGGTTACGGAGCTGCACACGTGTTGCAGGAGATGCTTACGGTGAAAAGCGATGACGTTTCGGGTCGTGCGAAGGTGTACGAAGCAATTGTCAAGGGCGACAATCTGCCCGAGTCAAATATTCCGGAATCGTTCAACGTCTTGATTCGAGAGTTGATGGGTCTCGGTCTTGATGTAAAGCTCGACTAGTCTTTACCCTGCTGAAAAGCAGGGCTGTCATAACGATCCACCGCAGAAGGTGGTCGGTTCGTCCCGATAAACCGGGACTCAACATGACACGTTTGGAGGAACTCAATGGGATTCATGCGTCAGGATAGGGAAGCAAAGAAAGTGTTTACCAGAATCAAGATCAGTCTTGCATCGTCTGACATGATTCTGCAGCGGTCTCATGGAGAAGTGACCAAGCCTGAGACCATCAATTACAGATCATTCCGTCCGGAGAAGGATGGTTTATTCTGCGAGAAGATTTTCGGTCCGGTGCGTGATTGGGAGTGTCACTGCGGAAAATACAAACGGATTCGTTACCGTGGCATTATTTGCGATCGCTGCGGTGTGGAAGTAACGCAAAAAAGCGTTCGCCGTGAACGCATGGGGCACATTGCTCTTGCGGTCCCGATTGTCCATATCTGGTATTTCCGATCGTTACCTTCAAAGATAGGCTACGTTCTGGGCATTTCGTCAAAGGACCTTGAGAAGATCATCTACTACGAATCGTACGTCGTAGTCAATCCGGGTACTACTGGCCTGGGCAAAAAGGATCTTATTTCGGAAGATCAATACTACGAGATTCTTGCAACTCTTCCAGACAACAATGATTCCCTTGAGCCAACCGACAAGCGTCGCTTTGTTGCAAAGATTGGTGGCGAGGCAATCAAAGATTTATTGAAGCAAGTCGAAGTCATTGCTCTTGCGGCCGAACTTCGTGAGCAAATCCGGCAGGAGACATCCGTCCAGAAAAAACAGGAAGCTCTCAAGCGGCTGCGCGTCGTTGAAGCATTCCGTGAGGCGGAAGAGGGTGCCTCGAACCGTCCCGACTGGATGGTTCTTGATATCATTCCGGTGATTCCTCCCGAGTTGCGCCCACTTGTCCCGCTGGAAGGTGGTCGATTCGCAACATCAGATTTGAATGATCTCTATCGCCGCGTCATCATCAGGAACAACCGTCTGAAGAGGCTTATCGACATCAAGGCTCCTGACGTCATCCTGCGCAACGAAAAGAGGATGTTGCAGGAAGCGGTGGATTCATTGTTCGATAACTCTCGCCGCGTGAATGCTGTCCGCAGCGACAACAACCGCGCTCTTAAATCACTCTCTGATATGTTGAAGGGCAAGCAGGGACGGTTCCGGCAGAACCTTCTTGGCAAGCGTGTTGATTATTCCGGTCGCTCGGTGATTGTGGTTGGGCCTGAGTTGAAGCTGCACGAGTGCGGTCTTCCAAAGGACATGGCAGTTGAACTCTTCAAGCCCTTCATCATCCGCAAGCTGATCGAGCGTGGCGTCGTGAAGACGGTGAAGAGCGCGAAGAAAATGGTTGATAAAAAGGGCGCCGAGGTGTGGGAAATCCTGGAGAATATTATCGATGGACATCCTGTGCTGCTCAATCGTGCACCGACGTTGCATCGACTTGGCATTCAGGCGTTCCAGCCGGTACTTGTGGAAGGGAAAGCCATTCGTATCCACCCGATGGTGTGTACTGCATTCAACGCAGACTTCGACGGCGATCAGATGGCTGTGCATGTGCCTCTTTCGTTTGACGCACAACTCGAAGCTCGCATTCTGATGCTGTCAAGCCACAACATCTTATCACCTGCAAGCGGTGCACCCATTGTTACGCCAACGCAAGATCAGGTGCTTGGGTGCTATTATCTCACGAAGTCCAAGGTCGGTGATATTGGTGAGAGTCTTCACTTCTCATCTCTTGGTGAAGTTATCATTGCCTACAACTACGGCAAGGTCGGGCTGCACGCGCGGATCCAGGTGCGGATCGATGGTAAAATGGTTGAGACAACAACAGGCCGTGTGATCTTCAACCAAATTGTTCCGAAGGAAATCGGTTTTATCAATGAATTGCTGAACAAGAAGCGTCTCGTCCAAATCATTGCGACATCGTTCCGGAGGGTCGGTAATCTTAAAACCGCGGAGTTCCTGGATCGGTTGAAAGATATTGGATTCTACTATGCCATGAAGGGAGGGCTGTCCGTCAGCCTTGACGACGTGACGATTCCGAAAGAAAAGGAAGAGATTATTTCGAAGGCACAGAAGAACGTGGATGAAGTGTACAGCCAGTATACACGCGGCTTCATCACGAACGGTGAACGTTATAACAAGGTCATTGACATATGGACCCGTGCAACGACACGTGTTGCGGAGAGATTATTTGAATCGTTGCAGCACCACCGTGGTGGGTTCAACTCGCTGTATATGATGGTCGACTCAGGTGCTCGCGGTTCGAAAGAACAGGTCCGCCAGTTGGCCGGTATGCGTGGTCTTATGGCCAAGCCTCAGAAGAGTTTGTCCGGTGCTACTGGCGAATTGATTGAGAATCCGATCATTGCAAATTTCCGTGAGGGTCTCTCGATTCTCGAATACTTCATCTCAACGCACGGTGCACGCAAAGGTCTCGCTGACACGGCGCTGAAGACCGCGGATGCCGGCTACCTGACCCGTCGTTTGGTCGATGTGGCTCAGGACGCGATTATTGCCATGGTCGATTGTGGAACGATCCGTGGTGTGGTGACCGGTGCCCTGAAAGAGGGAGAGGATATCAAGGAACCTCTGGCAGAGCGTATTCTCGGTCGCGTTGTTGTACACAACGTTATCGACCCCATGACGCGAAAATCCATTGTGAAAGCTGGTGAGCTTATTGATGAGGAAACAGCGAATGCTATTGCAGAGACTTCCATTGAGACAGTGGAGATTCGTTCGGTATTGACGTGCGAAGCGAAGCGTGGAATTTGTGCATTGTGTTATGGTCGCAACCTGACGACTGGAAAGCTTATTCAAGCAGGAGAATCTGTTGGTATCATAGCAGCACAATCCATCGGAGAACCTGGCACTCAATTAACGCTCCGTACATTCCACACCGGCGGTACGGCGAGTTTGATTGCATCGCAGTCACAGGTGCCTTCGAAGTTTGACGGTAAACTACAGTACGAGGGGATTAAGTTCCTTGAGGTGCCTGACGATGATGGAACAAAAATCATTGTTATCGGTCGTAGCGGCGTCGCAAATGTTCTGGACCGTGACAATCGCATGCTCACGAAGTATGATGTACCGTATGGTGCGACGCTCTTGGTGAAAAATGGTGCAAAGGTATCCAAGGGTGAGTTGATTTATGAATGGGATCCATACAATTCGGTTATCATCTCCGAACATGGAGGTGTGGTAAAGTATCAGGATCTGAAAGAGAATGTAACGTATCGCGAAGAACCGGATGAGCAGACTGGCCACATTCAAAAAGTGGTCATCGACTCTCGCGACCGTACATTGAGTCCGACGATTCTTATCGTTGGAGCTAAGGGACAAAAACTGGCGGCTCCACCAATCCCGACCCGCGCACACATTGTTGTTGACAACGGTCAGGAGATTGCCGCAGGTACTGTGCTGGCAAAGATTCCGCGTGATATTGGAAAGAACCGTGACATTACAGGTGGCTTGCCTCGAGTGACGGAGTTGTTTGAGGCAAGAAGTCCGGCGGATCCGGCGATTGTGTCCGAGATTGATGGCGTGGTAAGTTTCGGCGGGATAAAGCGCGGATCGCGCGAAGTCATTGTGACGAGTCACGACGAAAAGGATGTGAGAAAGTATCCCATCCCCCAAGGCAAGCATGTTCTTGTACAGGAAAAAGACCACATTCGCGCCGGTGAACGTCTTTCGGATGGTGCAATTGACCCGCATGATATCTTGAGGATCAAGGGTGTTGGAGCCGTGCAAGAGTATCTCGTGAACGAAATCCAGGAGGTGTATCGCATCCAAGGCGTCAAGATCAATGACAAACACATTGAGATTATCGTTCGTCAAATGATGCAGAAGGTTCGCGTGGTTGATTCGGGCGATACAAGGTTCCTTGAGGGTGATCATGTTGACAAGCTAAAGTTCGAGGAGGAGAATGATGGCTTGCGTGATAAGATTGTTATCGTGAACAAGGGTGATACGAAGTTCAAGAATGGTTTGACTGCTTCCAAGAAGAAAGTGCGGGAGACCAATGGTGAGTTGAGGAAGAAGGCAAAGAAGGTTGCAGAGTATCGCGATGCAGATGCGGCAACTTCTGAACCGGTGTTGCTTGGTATTACCTCGGCGGCGCTATCAACGGACAGCTTTATCTCTGCGGCATCATTCCAGGAAACGACGAAGGTACTCACGGATGCAGCAATTGAAGGCAAGGTGGATTTGCTCCTTGGCCTGAAAGAAAATGTGATTATGGGTCATCTGATTCCTGCCGGTACAGGGATAAAAGAATTTAGAGATCTGCTGATAACGACCAAGGATACCGAGTCAATTAACGAGATCAAAATTCTGGCTTCAGATGAAGAGCCATCACAGCGTGGAAGGGAGAAACAAAAGACCAGTGCAACTTCAAAGGTCTTCTAGTAGATCACCCTTGACAATCTCTCTTATTTTTTGTAAACTGTAAGACTTTCCCTATGTTGAGTTCTTTCAATCGGATTTAAGCGGAGTATAGTGTGCCTACAATAAACCAGCTCGTTCGTAAGAGCCGTAGAAAGGTAACGTGGAAGAGCAAGGCCCCGGCTATGGGAGGGAGTCCGCAAAAACGAGGAGTATGTACTCGCGTGTATACAACCACCCCAAAGAAGCCAAATTCAGCTTTGCGCAAGGTTGCTCGCGTGAGACTGACAAACGGGATAGAAGTGACCGCTTACATTCCCGGGGAAGGACACAATCTACAGGAGCACTCAATTGTCATGATCAGGGGCGGTAGGGTCAAGGATCTTCCTGGGGTTCGTTACCACATCATTCGTGGTACGCTCGATACTGCTGGTGTGGCTGATAGAAAGCAGGGCCGTTCAAAGTATGGTGCGAAGAAAGCGAAGTAATCACATTATCTATAGTGCGTTAACGTGAGAAAGAAAACAGCAGCTTCAAGGGTTGTGATTCCGGACCCAAAGTTCAATGACACGCTGGTCTCCCAGTTTATTAATTGTGTCATGAAACAGGGAAAGAAGCACATGGCCAGGCGAATTATTTATGATTCGTTCTTGTTGATTGAGGAGAGGACGAAATCTCCTGGTCTTGATGTGTTTAAGAAAGCTGTTAACAACGCGAGACCCATTCTCGAGGTCAAGGCGCGAAGAGTTGGTGGTGCAACTTATCAGGTGCCCACTGAAGTCAGGCCTGGTCGCAGTGTTGCGCTTGCCATGCGTTGGATCATTGGTTATGCCAACGATCGCAAAGACAAATCGATGTCCCAGAAACTTGCGGCTGAATTCATCGCTGCTTCAAATGGCGAGGGAAACGCAATCAAGAAAAAAGAAGACACGCACAAAATGGCTGAAGCGAATAAAGCTTTCGCCCATTTCAAGTGGTAGCAGAGTAGGGATTATGCCAAGACAGTACCCGCTAGAGCGGACAAGGAACATAGGAATTAGCGCCCACATCGATGCCGGCAAAACAACGACAACCGAGCGTATTTTGTTTTATACAGGTGTGTTGCATCGTATGGGTGAAGTGCACGATGGTGCTGCGACAATGGATTGGATGGAGCAGGAGAAAGAACGGGGTATTACCATTACTTCCGCTGCCACCACTTGTTTTTGGGATAACCATCGGATCAACATTATTGATACACCGGGGCACGTTGACTTTACCGTAGAGGTGGAGCGGTCATTGCGTGTTCTTGACGGAGCCATTGCACTATTTTGTTCGGTTGGAGGTGTTGAACCTCAGTCTGAAACGGTTTGGCGTCAGATGGACAAGTATGGTGTGCCGCGTATTGCATTTGTAAACAAGATGGACCGTGTTGGGGCAGACTTTCTAGGTGCGGTCCAAATGATGAAGGCTCGACTTGGAGCAAACGCTGTTCCCATCCAGCTACCCGTGGGTGAGGGGGATCTGTTTACCGGCATCATTGATCTGGTAACGATGAAAGCACGAATGTACAAGGAATCCTCCCTTGGAATAGATTGGGAAGATATTGCAATTCCACACGACATGGAATCGCTTTCCCGCGAATATAGGACCAAGATGCTCGAAGCGGTTGCGGATGAAGACGACACGCTGCTGGAGAAGTATCTCGAAGGGAAAGAGATTACGCCAAAGGAAATTATGAAGGTGCTTCGTAGCGCCGCGTTGAAGGTGAGCATCGTTCCGGTTCTTTGCGGATCATCGTTCAAGAACAAGGGCGTTCAATCATTAATGGATGCGGTAGTGAATTACCTGCCATCTCCGCTTGATCTGAATGCCGGCACTTTTGTTGGCCATCATATTAATATGAAAGACAAAATTGAACGGAAGGTTTCCGACAGCGAGAAGTTCACTGCGCTTGCGTTCAAGATTATGACTGATCCGTTCGTCGGAAAGCTGACGTATTTCCGGGTTTACTCCGGGACATTGAAGGCGGGATCATACGTTTACAATTCGGTCTCAGAGAGGAAGGAACGAATCAGTCGTATCCTTCGGATGCATGCCAACACGCGCGAAGATGTTGATGTGGCCTACGCCGGTGACATCGTTGCGGCCATTGGCTTGAAGTTTACGAGAACGGGTGATACGTTGTGTGAAGAGTCAGATAGTATCGTTCTCGAGAAGATGACATTTCCGGATCCGGTCATTCACTTGGCAATTGAACCGAAAACGAAGGCTGATCAGGAAAAAATGGGTGAGGCGATGTCGAAGCTCGCGGAGGAGGATCCTACCCTGCGCATCTCTTCAAATGAAGAAACCGGCCAGACGATCATCAGCGGTATGGGTGAGTTACACCTTGAGATTATTGTTGATCGCATGAAACGCGAGTTTCGTGTTGAAGCAAACATCGGCAAACCGATGGTGGCCTATAAGGAAACCATTCGTAAGAAGGTTGAAGCAGAAGGAAAGTTCGTCCGGCAATCGGGTGGTCGCGGTCAGTTTGGTCATGTGTGGATCGAACTAGAACCCAACGAGAAGGGAAAAGGCTTTTCGTTTGAGAATGCGATCGTCGGCGGCGTCATCCCGAAAGAATTCATTCGACCGGTGGAGCAGGGTATTGTTGAGGCGTTGAAGAACGGGGTGCTTGCCGGCTATCCGGTTGAGGACGTGAAAGTGAAGTTGTTTGATGGCTCGTTCCATGACGTCGATTCGTCAGAAATGGCATTCAAGATTGCCGGTTCGATGGCATTCAAAGAAGCTGCGCGCAAGGCTCATCCGGTGCTACTGGAGCCGATCATGGCGGTCGAAGTCGTCACCCCCGAAGAATACATGGGTGATGTTATCGGCGATTTGAATTCGCGTAGAGGAAAAATCGAAGGCATGACACCCCGAAAAGATGCACAGGTGGTGAAGGCTGCGGTTCCTCTTTCGGAGATGTTTGGATATTCGACAATCTTGCGATCGATGACGCAGGGCAGGGCGATCTACTCGATGGAAATTTCGCATTACGACGAAGTGCCAAAGAGTGTAGCGGAGCAGATTATCGAAAAGGTGAGGGGTAAAGAGGCTGTCACCGCTTAATTTCCCCCCTTGTTCAAGTAATTGAAATAGTGTAGACACAGTCCCCTTTATTCAGAGGAGAACCAATGGCAAAAGAGAAATTCAACCGCGACAAACCGCACGTGAACGTCGGTACGATTGGACACGTTGATCACGGAAAGACCACACTGACAGCGGCCATCACGATGGTGCTGGCGAAGAAAGGTCTCTCATCGATTCGAACGTTCGATAGTATTGATAACGCACCGGAAGAGCGTGAACGAGGTATCACCATAGCGACAGCTCACGTCGAATATTCCACAGCCAACCGGCATTATGCACACGTTGATTGCCCGGGGCATGCTGACTATGTGAAGAACATGATCACCGGCGCCGCTCAAATGGATGGTGCAATTCTTGTGGTTGCAGCAACAGATGGCCCCATGCCGCAAACACGTGAACACATTCTTCTCGCGCGTCAGGTTGGCGTGCCGAGAATCGTCGTGTTCATGAACAAGTGCGATGCGGTGGATGATCCGGAACTTCTCGATCTGGTGGAACTTGAGCTTCGTGATTTGTTGAAGAAGTATGAGTTTCCCGGCGACGAGATTCCGATAATCCGCGGTAGTGCATTGAAAGCAATGGAGGCTGCGGTCAGGCCCGATTCAAAACCTGATGATTCGGCTTTCAAGTGCATCCTCGATTTAATGGACGCAGTGGATTCGTATATCCCTGTTCCCCAACGCGATACCGACAAGCCGTTCCTGATGCCGATCGAAGACGTGTTCTCGATTACGGGTCGTGGAACTGTCGGTACGGGTCGTGTTGAACGTGGGAAAGCCAAGGTTGGTGACGAAGTTGAAGTGATCGGTCTGGGCACGCACAAGAAAACAGTCATCACGGGTGCCGAAATGTTCCGCAAGGAATTGGATGAAGTCAGGGCTGGCGACAATGCAGGTATTCTGCTTCGTGGTGTTGAGAAGGACGAGTTGGAGCGCGGAATGGTTATTGCCAAGCCGGGTTCTATCACGCCGCACAAGAAATTCACAGCGCAGGTGTACGTACTCAAGAAAGAAGAAGGCGGACGTCACACGCCGTTCTTCACGGGATATCGTCCGCAGTTTTATTTCCGCACAACAGACGTGACCGGTGTGGCAACGCTTCCCGGTGGAACAGAAATGATCATGCCAGGCGACAACGTGGATGGTATGTCGATTGAGCTTATCACCCAAATCGCCATGGAAGACGGTCTTCGCTTCGCTATCCGCGAGGGTGGCCATACAGTTGGTGCAGGCGTTGTGACAAAGATTCTGGAGTAATATCAGTCGGGAGCGATTCGTTGGTCGCTCCCGTTTTCGTTCGTGATTAAGTGGAGTTACTACTAACGTGGCCGGGCAAAAAATACGTATCAAGTTAAAGTCGTACGATCACAACCTGATCGACAAGTCTGCGGAAAAAATCATCAAGACTGTGAAGTCTACAGGCGCTGTGGTCTCTGGCCCGATACCATTACCCACGAAGCGTACGGTGTATACTGTGCTTCGTTCGCCCCACGTTGACAAGAAGTCGAGAGAGCAGTTCGAGACGCGTTCACACAAGCGCCTGATCGATATTCTCAACTCGACCAACAAGACCGTTGATTCCCTGATGAAGCTCGATTTGCCCGCGGGAGTTGACGTCGAGATCAAAGTATAACTCGTTTTTTTAATTTGAGAATGTGAACTTGTCGTCGGCACGGTGTCGATGTATGAGTTCAACGGAATCGGAGCTGCGGTAGTACACGCCTCTTGCGATAGGTGGAGTACTTTCGTTTCCCCAACGACACTGTCGCGTGTTAGTATTGACGTTGTTTTTTCTATATGGATGAGATGTCATGAACGGACTCTTAGGTAAGAAAATTGGAATGACAAGCATCTTCGACGATGCAGGACAGGTCGTTCCCTGTACAGTCATTGAGGCGGGGCCGTGTTTCGTCACGCAAATCAAGACCAAGGAACGTGATGGCTATGAAGCTGTGCAGATCGGTTTTGGTTTGAAGCCCGAGCGGCTTGTAAGCAAGCCGTTGAAAGGGCATTTCATAAAGGCAAACACAAAACCACAGCGTATCATTCGCGAGTTTCGTGGCAACGGGGTGAGCGACCTGCAACCAGGTCAGGAGATCAAACTCACAGCTGTCTTCGCGAAGGGCGACACGGTTTCCGTCATCGGTACTTCCAAGGGACGCGGATTCCAGGGCGTTGTGAAGCGTCACCATTTTGGCGGGGGATTCAGAACGCACGGACAAAGTGACCGCGAGCGAGCCCCCGGTTCCATTGGTTCGTCGTCGCATCCTTCGCGCGTCTTCAAGGGTATGCGCATGGCCGGTCGTATGGGCGGCGAACAGGTTACCGTTCGCAATCTGAAAGTTGTTGGTGTTATCCCCGACTCAAACCTGCTGCTCATCAGGGGTTCGGTACCGGGTGCTATTAACGGTTACGTTGAGATTTACAAAAACGTTGTACAATAAATTCATTCCACGAGAGTCCGGCAATGGAATTTGAAGTCTACAAGAAGGATGGAACAAAGTCGGGAGAGAAAGTAAAGCTCTCCGACGATATCTTTGGGATTGAACCCAACGAGCACGCGATCTACCGTGCTGTGCGCGTGTACCTTGACAATCACCGTCAGGGTACTTCCAAAGTGAAGACGCGAGCGGAAGTTCGTGGAGGCGGCAAGAAGCCATTCAAGCAAAAAGGTACCGGCAATGCGCGCCAGGGTACGTCACGTTCCCCTGTTATGATTGGCGGCGGATCCATTTTCGGTCCAAAGCCGCGAGACTACACGAGCAAGCTCCCGACACAACTGCACAGGCTTGCACGGAAGTCGGCGCTCTCCTTCAAAGCCAAGGAGGGTCAGATCAAGATCGTCGAGGATTTCTCCTTCGGAGCACCCAAGACAAAGGACATGATATCGGTATTGAAGGCTCTGCAACTTGAAGCCTCGAAGACGTTGCTCTTGATGCCGAAGACCGACGGCAATGTCGTAAAGTCCGGAAGGAATATCCCGAAGTTTTTTATCAAAGAAGCCGACAAGGCATCGACCTATGACTTCGTGAATAATACCACACTGCTCATTCAGAAGAGTGCGGTCGAGGTGCTTCAGAATACGTTTAAGAACTAACCGTCGCGAGCAGAGAGTATGATCGGCATAATTAAACGTCCCATCGTCACTGAAAAGATGACCGAGTTGCAGGAAAAAGGTCATTACGCGTTTGAAGTGGATTTCAACGCCAACAAGATTGAAATTGGGAAAGCCATTGAGAAGAAGTTCAACGTCACCGTTCTTAATGTGAGAACGATGAAACACAAGGGGAAGAGCAAATCCCAGTTGACACGACGTGGCCGCTTTGCAGGGCGAACCTCCCGCTGGAAAAAGGCGATGGTGCGCTTGAAAGAAGGCGACAAGATCGAATTCTTCCAGAACGTGTAGCACAACAGAGCGAAAGAAAAGCATCATGGCACTGCGTAAATTCAAACCAGTAACACCGGGCACGCGATGGATGTCGGTCTCGACATTCTCCGAAGTGACGAAGACAAAGCCCGAGAAGGCTCTGATCGAGCCATTGAAGAAATCGGGTGGGCGTAACAACACCGGTCGGATTACCTCACGGCATCGTGGCGGCGGCCACAAGAGGTTCTATCGCATCATCGACTTCAAGCGGAACAAGATTGGCATGGATGCAACGGTGATCGCCATCGAATACGACCCAAACCGTTCGGCGCGTATTGCGTTGTTGCAATATCTCGACGGCGAGAAGCGCTACATCATTGCAGCGGATGGCGTGAAGGTTGGCGAAGTGCTTCGTTCGGGTTCTGATGCAGAAATCAAGGTTGGCAACTCAATGCCGTTGGCGAACATTCCTCCCGGTACGTTCGTTCACAATATTGAGATGAAGCCCGGCAAGGGCGGACAAATGGCGCGAAGTGCAGGGACATCTGTGCAGCTCATGGCGAAGGAGGGCAGGTTTGCGCAATTGCGTTTGCCCTCAGGCGAAATCCGTAATGTGCTGGCAGATTGTTCGGCCACAATCGGGACCGTCGGCAATACGGACCACGAGAATATTAGCGTTGGAAAAGCGGGCCGCTCGCGGTGGCTTGGCATCCGACCGCAGTCGCGCGGCGTGGTAATGAACCCTGTCGATCACCCGCATGGAGGTGGTGAAGGAAAATCCCCTCAGGGGAATCCGCATCCGGTGTCACCATGGGGATGGCACACCAAGGGGAAGAAGACGCGCTGGAGAAAGAATCCGTCAAGCAAGTTCATTATCAAACGTCGGAAGTAATATCGCACACGTAAGGGATTGATGCTATGAGTCGTTCACTAAAGAAGGGGCCGTTCGTCAGTGTACGCCTGCAGGAGCAGGTTACGGCGCTCAACAAATTAAACCAGAAGAAGGTTATCAAGACCTGGTCACGCGCATCAACCGTCACGCCCGAATTTGTCGGACATACGTTCGCGGTGCACAATGGTAACAAGTTCATTCCGGTGTATGTCCATGAGGGCATGGTCGGGCACAAACTGGGTGAGTTTTCGCCGACACGGACGTTTCGTGTTCACCCCGGCATCAAGAAAGAAGAAACAACTAGCGCTGCATAAGTTAACGGTTTGTCAGGAAGAGACACATGGAAGCTCGCGCACTAAACAGATTTATTGGTACCTCGCCCCGCAAAATGCGGTTGGTGATCGATTTGATTCGCGGAAAATCCGTGGACGCTGCGTTGCACATTCTCCACTTCCAGCCGAAGCACGCATCAAAAGTAGCTGAGAAGGTATTGCGGTCCGCGGTGGCCAATCTTCAGGCAAAGGAAGACGGCGGTCGGCTGGGTCCGGAAGATATGCTGGTGAAAACGGCGTTTGTTGATGGCGGTATGATGATGAAACGCATCAGCCCCGCTCCGATGGGACGCGCGTTCAGGATTCGCAAACGATCAAATCATGTGACAATCGTTGTAGAATCGAAAGTGACCGCACCCGTGAAAAAGGCAGCATCAACACCCAAGCCAGCAGCAAAAGCGGAACCTAAAGCGCCAAAGAAAAAAGAGAAAGAGATAGCAACAGCGTCGTAATTGATTTTCCTTGCAGGAGGTTCATTGGGACAAAAAGTACATCCGGTCGGTTTACGCCTGGGAATTATTCGCTCATGGGATTCAAACTGGTATGATGAAAAATCGTTCGCATCCAAGTTGAGCGAGGACATCACCATCAGAGATTACGTGCGGAACAGGCTTAAGAAGGCGGGCATCTCGCGCATCCTGATCGAACGGACGCCGAAACGTGCGGTCATTACGATCAACACGTCACGGCCCGGTATTGTGATCGGCCGGAGTGGAAAGGAAATTTCCCAACTTGAAGAAGAGCTTAAAAAAATCACCAACAAAGAAGTGAAGATTCTCATCAATGAAATCAAACGGCCGGAGTTGGATGCATACCTTGTTGCAGAGAACATCGCGCAACAGTTGGAAGGACGTATCGCATTCCGCCGGGCAATGAAGAGTGGTATCACGGCAGCAATGAGAATGGGAGCTGAAGGCGTTCGTGTGATGACCTCGGGTCGACTTGGCGGTGCAGAAATGGCGCGACGCGAACAGTACAAAGACGGACGTATTCCATTGCACACCTTGCGTGCTGACATTGACTATGCGACGGCAACCGCACGAACAGTGTATGGTGCCATCGGCGTAAAGGTCTGGATCTGTAAAGGCGAGGTGCTTGATGCCCAGGCACACCAGCAGCCGCCAACACGACACGCTCATAATGTTTGAAATTCCGGAGTAGCATCACATGTTAATGCCCAAAAGAGTAAAATTCAGGAAAGCCCAGCGTGGCCGCATGCGTGGTAAAGCGAAGCGCGGTTCGTCGGTGGCGTTCGGTGATTTCGGATTGAAGGCGCTCGCCCCCGGCTGGATCACACAGCGACAGATTGAAGCGGCGCGCGTTAGCTTGACACGTTTGATGAAACGAGAAGGCAAAGTGTGGATCAGAATCTTCCCTGACAAACCGGTAACAAAGAAGCCTGCAGAAACTCGTATGGGAAAAGGAAAGGGCGCACCCGAATATTGGGTCGCAGTCGTAAAGCCTGGTCGAATCATGTTTGAAGTCGGCGGAACAACAAAGGAGGTGGCAATCGAAGCCTTGAACCTGGCGTCGCATAAACTTCCTATCAAGACGAAGATTTCTGTCCGACCTGACTACGAAGTCGGTCATCAATCAGAATAAGTATATAGTAGAGAGTAGTGTATCATGAAAATGTCTGAAATACGGGAACTGTCGGTTCCGGAACTGAAACAGCGGCTGAGTGACGAAGAGGAAGGTCTTGCCAACCTCAGGTTCCAACTCTCAACAAGCCAACTTGAAAGTCCGATCAGGGTGCGCACAGTCCGTCGTGATATTGCACGGATCAAGACGCTTATTCAGCAGAAGGAAGTGAAAGAACCGCGAGCCAAAGCAGCAGCGAAGGTGGTCGTGAAGCAGCCAACAAGACCAAGAACAAAAAAGTTGAAAGCGGACCCGCAAACGGCAACACCACAAGCAACGACTGAGGTGAAAAACTCATGACCGACGCAGCACAGAAAACGCAACAAACACCGCGCACTGAGCGGCGAAAAATCCGCATTGGGAAAGTAGTAAGCAACAAGATGCAAAAGAGCATCGTGGTCGCAATCGAACGAAGGGTGCCACACGCCATCTACAAGAAGTACTTCCGTCGCACCACAACGCTGATGGCGCATGACGAGAAGAGGGAGGCCGGTATTGGTGACATGGTCAAGATCATGGAAACGAGGCCCCTCAGCAAGCTAAAGCGATGGCGGCTGGTTGAGGTTGTCGAAAAAGCCAAGTAAGAAAACGGAGCGTGCGTCATGATTCAGGAAGAAACCAATTTAGTGGTTGCTGATAACTCCGGAGCGAAACGCGTCCGTTGTATCCGTGTATTGGGCGGTTCAGACCGCCGATATGCCGGACTCGGTGATCTGGTGGTTGTTGCAGTGAAGTCCGCCATTCCCGGTGCTGCCGTGAAGAAGGGCGATGTCGCAAGGGCAGTCATTGTGCGGACGACGAAAGAGACTCGACGCAAGGACGGCTCATTTATCCGGTTCGATGAGAATGCTGCGGTATTGATCAACGAACAGGGCGAACCCCGAGGGACTCGTATCTTTGGTCCAGTTGCCCGTGAACTTCGCGAGAGACAGTACATGAAGATCGTCTCCCTTGCACCAGAAGTATTATAACGAAAGCAAAGCGATGAAAATCCACAAAAACGATACTGTGAAAGTGATTGCCGGCAATGCGCGGGGGAAGTCCGGCAAGGTACTCAAGGTGTTTCCTGAGAAAGAACGTCTTATCGTGGAAGGCGTCAATATCATCAAGCGACACGCCCGCCCCAGTCAGAAGAACCCACAGGGTGGAATTGTACAGCGTGAGGGAACCATCCACGTATCGAATGTCATGTTGCTCGACCCGAAAACGAACGAAGTGACGCGCGTCGGCAGCAAGGTGATCAAAGATGAAACGACCGGCAAGAAGAAACGCATGCGACTTGCGAGAGCAACCGGTGAAACGTTCTAACGTACGTACACTAAACAGCAACGGGTTGGTATGAGCGACGAAAAAGAAAAGAAATCGAAGAAGGCCGAAGGCAAAGAGGGTGGCAAACCCAAAGCAGCCCAGGCAGCTGATAAACCGGCAAAGGCAAGCGGTCCGCGAGAGCGTGTCCCTGCACGATTGGCTGAGACGTACAAAAAAAATGTCGTGCCGACCTTGATGAAACGATTCGGCTACCGCAACCCTATGCAGGTGCCGCGGCTTGACAAGATTGCCATCAATATCGGTGTGGGTCAGGCGACACAAGATGCAAAACTGGTCGATGTAGCTATTCGGGATCTTGAGGCGATTGTGGGTCAGAAGGTGGTTGTCACCCGCGCAAAGAAATCGATATCAAATTTCAAGTTACGCGAAAAAATGCCCATCGGTTGCCGCGTCACATTGCGCCGTGGAATGATGTATGAGTTTCTTGATCGATTTGTCAGCGTAACGATTCCGCGAATCCGTGACTTCCGCGGCCTCTCGGACAAATCGTTTGACGGACGCGGGAATTACACAATCGGCATCAAAGAACATACAGTGTTTCCCGAGATTGATGTTGACAAAATCACGAAGATTTTCGGCATGGATATCACGTTTGTAACAACAGCAAAGACCGACCAGGAAGCATACGAGTTGCTCAAAGCATTCGGGATGCCTTTTGTAAAGCGTGAAGAAGTTATCGAACCGGCAAAAGCCTAACGCAAGGAGAACCATGGCAAAAAAATGCTCAATTGCTCGTGAAGCCAAGCGACAGCGCATGGTGGCAAAGTATGCCGCACTTCGCAAAGAGTTGAAGGAGAAGGGTGATTCCGCAGGATTGCAGGCTCTTCCGCGCAACTCCAGTCCTTCGCGCCTTCACAACCGGTGCAGCATTACGGGACGTCCGCGTGCATTCCTCCGTAAGTTCGGGGTATCGCGTATCGCATTTCGTGAAATGGCGCTCGAAGGGAAGATCCCCGGCGTCGTCAAGGCAAGCTGGTAATATTCGCACGATAGAAGTAGGAGAACGTTCGACATGACAATGACAGATCCGGTCGCAGATTATCTCACACGCTTGCGCAACGCCATCCAGGCGGGCCACAAACGTGTTGATGTTCCCGCATCGAACCTGAAACGGGAAATGACCAAGCTGCTGATCGCGAACAAGTATATCAGCAAGTACGCGGAGCTTAACACACCGTCCCAGGCGACGTTGCGTATTCATCTGAAGTACACGGAGGGTAAACCCGTGATCGAAGGGCTGAAACGCATAAGCACGCCCGGGCTGCGTAAATATGCTGATGCAAACTCGCTTCCTCGCGTACTGGGCGGTCTCGGGATTGCGGTCATCTCCACCTCAAAGGGATTGATGACGGATAAGCAGGCACGCAAGGAAAAGGTGGGCGGCGAAGTATTGTGCGAAATCTGGTAACGCTGAGTGTAGTGAACTAAGGAGAACGAACGTGTCACGAGTTGGAAGAAAACCCATCCCGATTGTTGCCGGAGTAAAGGTTCACAAGACGGATCATTCTGTAAAAATCGTCGGCCCCAAAGGGGAACTGTCGGCAAACGTGCATCCTGACATTGGTTTTGAGGTCACGGACAATCAGATTGTCATTTCCCGATCGAGCGACCAAAAAGAACATCGTTCATTGCATGGCCTCTGGCGGGCTCTCATGGCTAACATGGTCAAGGGAGTGACGGAAGGCTATACGAGGAAACTTGAGCTTGTTGGTGTTGGCTATCGCGCGGAGTTGAAAGGGAAAAAACTTCAGCTTTTGCTTGGCTTCTCTCATCCCATTCTCTTTGCACCACCTGAGGGAATAAAGGTTGAGGTTCCGACGCAAACGAATATCACGATCAGCGGGATTGACAAACAATTGGTTGGACAGGTTGCAGCCAAGCTTCGTTCGTTCCGTCCACCGGAACCCTACAAGGGCAAGGGTGTGAAGTATGAAGGCGAGTACATCCGCCGTAAAGCAGGCAAGGCCGCAGCAGCCACCGGCGCAAAGTAACACACAAGGACAGTAGCGATGATAACGAAAAGCAAAGTTGAGCATAGAAGTCGGCTGAAAGTTCACATCCGCATGCGCGTCACCGGTACAACGGAACGCCCGCGGTTAACCGTGTTCAAAAGCCTCAAACATGTGTACGCCCAGATCGTTGACGATTCAACAGGAAAAACACTTGTAGCGGTTTCAGACATTGATAAAGCCGGGAAGGATCAATTCAAAGACCTCAAGGGTCAATTGGCGCTTGGTAAGAAAGTCGGTGCACTTGCTGCGAAAAAAGCTCTCGAGAAGAACATCAAGCAGGTCGTGTTTGACCGGAACGGATATTTGTACCATGGCGTGGTAAAAGCCATGGCGGATGGTGCGCGAGAAGGCGGACTGAAATTCTGACGGCACAAAGTCCGAGGCCCGCAGCCCCACATTATTGTCGGGTCGTCCAATGGCAGGACAGCGGCCTTTGGAGCCGTTAATCGTGGTTCGAATCCACGCCCGACAGCAGGCACGAAATCCTATTTTTTGAAACTCGAATCTCGAAACAACAAGAGGACACGTTGACACGAATCAAGGCAGGTGAACTGGAACTGAAGGACAGGCTCGTCCACATCAATCGTGTTGCAAAGGTTGTGAAGGGAGGACGTCGGTTCAGCTTTAACGCCATCGTTGTTGTTGGCGATGGGAAGGGCCACGTTGGCATCGGTCTTGGCAAGGCGAACGAAGTTGCCGATGCAATCTCCAAAGGCGTTGATGACGCGAAGAAGAGCGTTTTGTTTGTCCGGATTGTGAATGGCACCATTCCGCACCCCGTCATTGGGAAGTTTGGAGCTGGCAAGGTAATGTTGAAGCCCGCATCCCCCGGCACCGGTCTTATCGCTGGCGGCGGAGTCAGAGCAGTGCTTGAGTCGGCGGGAGTCAAGGATGTGCTGACCAAGTCCATGGGTTCTTCCAACCCCCACAATGTCGTGAAAGCGACGATGGTGGCGTTGTTGAAACTGGCTGATGCAAGGACCGTTGCTGCACGTCGTGGTATTGAGCTCTCCGAGTTGTTTGGTGGAATAGATGCGTCAGTCAACACAGCAGCGACCAATTGAGGCAGGAAGTCATGGCAAAAAAAATAAAAATCACCCAGGTACGAAGCATCATTGATCAGATTGAGCCACAGAAGCGCACCATCAAGGCCCTTGGCCTTGGCCGTCCGAACTATGCTGTCATCCACAATGATTCAGTACAGATTCGCGGGATGATCAAGAAGGTGTTCCATCTGGTGAAAGTGGAAGAAGTCGAATAAGCTTTTCAGCAAAGAAAGTACTCCCATGGCAAAAGATATTCTCAGCAATCTGACACCTGCAAAGGGTTCACGGAAGAAGCGCAAGCGCATAGGGCGGGGGCAAGGTTCCGGGCACGGCGGTACTTCAACCCGCGGCCACAAAGGTGCCGGATCCCGCTCCGGGACACGGTCATACCCGCAGTTTGAGGGCGGTCAGATGCCGCTTGTCCGTCGCGTACCCAAGCGCGGGTTCAACAGTCCGTTCCGTGTTGAATACCAGATCGTAAATGTAGAAACACTCGAGAAGCTCGTCACTGATGGCAAAGTCCAGAATGGTGTTGTCTCGCCTGAAGTGCTTGCGAAACTCGGCGTCGTCAGAAAGGCAAGGGCACTCGTGAAGATTCTGGGAAATGGGGAGTTGAAAGCGAAGCTCAACATCTCTGCAAATGCATTCAGTAAATCCGCCATCGAAAAAATTGAAAAAGCCGGCGGCAAGACCCAAACGATTAGCGCAACAGCAAAAGAATAATGGCAAAGCTCAGCGAAAGTTTTCGCAACATCTTCAAGATCCAGGAGCTCCGCACCCGGATTCTGTTTACGGCGACATTGTTGATCGTTGTCCGCGTCGGAGCACATATCACGCTACCCGGCATCGACGCAATTGCGTTGGCCAAAGCGGAGGCAAGTCAGGCAGCAAATACGCTGTTCGGCCTCTACGACCTCTTTGTCGGGGGTGCATTTAAGAACGCCGCTGTGTTTGCGCTGGGCATCATGCCATACATCAGTGCATCGATCATCCTGCAATTGCTTGGTGCCGTTGTCCCGTACTTCCAGAAGCTGTCCAAGGAAGGCGAGGAAGGCCGAAGGAAACTGACGCAACTTACCCGCTACGCGACGGTTGTTGTTGCTGCGTTGCAAGCATGGGGAGTGAGCGTTCGTCTAACAAGTCTGACGCTCGAAGGTGTGCCGATCGTGCCTGCCTCGGTGCAAGGTCTCGGGTTTACGCTCAGCACGGTCATTTTCCTTACGGCAGGAACCATGTTTATGATGTGGCTGGGTGAGCAAATTACAGAGCGTGGTATGGGGAACGGAATTTCGCTTATCATCTTCATTGGTATCATTGCGAGATTCCCGCACTCTATATATGAACAGTTCATGGTGACGAACAACCTGATTATCGGTTTGTTGATCATTGCCGCAATGGTCGCAATTATCGCCGGCGTCATTATGATCACGCAGGGAACGCGGCGTATCCCGGTACAATACGCGAAGCGCGTCGTCGGTCGAAAGGTGTACGGTGGCGTCACACAATATATCCCGATGCGTGTCAATACCGCTGGCGTTATGCCGATCATCTTTGCGCAGTCGATCATGTTCATCCCGAGTACGATCCTGACGTTTTTTCCGGAGAGCGAGTTCATGCAGAATCTCTCCCAGTATTTTCAATACACTTCACTGACATACTCGTTCTTTTATGGATTGATGATTGTGTTCTTCACGTATTTCTACACGGCCATCGCATTTAACCCCAAGGATGTGTCGGAGAATATGCAGAAGCAGGGTGGTTTTGTTCCGGGTATTCGACCCGGTAAACATACCGCGGACTTCATCGATAATATTCTGACGAAGATTACGTTGCCCGGTTCGATTTTCCTGGCAATTATTGCAGTGCTTCCGGCATTCATGTCGAACTGGTTTGGCGTGACACCCAGCTTTGCGCAGTTCTTTGGGGGCACCAGCCTGTTGATCATGGTTGGCGTTGCCCTTGACACATTGCAGCAGCTTGAGTCGCACCTTTTGATGCGACACTATGACGGTTTCATGAAGTCGGGTAAGATAAAGGGTCGTCTACGGTAACAGTCAGAGTCTGAAGACTCACCACGACCTATGGGGAAGGCATCAATAAAATCCGAACGAGAGATTGATCTGATACGGGAGAATTGCCGGATCGTGGCTGAAGTTCTGGCACTGCTTGGCTCTCATATCAAACCCGGCATCAACACCAGGGAACTGGATCAGATTGCTGAGGAGTACATCAGGTCGAAGGGTGCTGTGCCTGCGTTCAAAGGATATGGGCACGACAGACATAATCTCTACCCTGCAACGCTCTGCGTTTCTGTTGAAGACGAAGTAGTGCACGGGATACCGAACGGTCGCATGCTTGAAGAAGGAGAGGTGGTTTCGGTTGATGTCGGCACGAAGAAGAATGGTTACTTCGGTGATGGAGCGAGAACGTTTGCTGTAGGTCGGGCATCGCATGCAAAAATGAGGCTCCTGAAAGTAACGGAGGAGTCATTATATAAAGGCATTGCGATGGCGAGAGTGGGCAACCACCTTCATGATATCTCCTCGGCAGTACAGAAACATGTCGAAGATGCTGGCTACTCGGTTGTCAGGGATCTCGTAGGTCATGGTATAGGGAAGCAGCTTCACGAGGAACCGGCTATCCCGAATTTTGGAACCCCGGGAACGGGGATCGTTCTCAAAGAAGGCATGACCCTGGCGATTGAGCCAATGGTGAACGCCGGGACGTACAAAGTGGAAGTTGATGAGGACGGGTGGACAGTGCGAACGGCAGACGGGAAACCCTCGGCGCATTTTGAACATACAATTGTTGTGCGTGAGGGAGAGCCGGAAATACTTACGCGGCAGGACATTCTGATCGGAGTCGATGGCGAAGCAAGGACCCATTAAGGTTGACGGTGTCATCACGGATACATTGCCCAATGCAATGTTCAAGGTGAGCCTTGAAAACAACCATTCCGTGTTGGCTCACGTGTCAGGAAAGATGAGGATGAACTTCATCAAGATCCTGGTTGGAGACAAAGTCACGGTGGAATTATCGCCGTACGACCTCACCAAGGGTCGGATTACGTATCGATATAAGTAAACGCTGGCAAGGGACACATCATGAAAGTGCGATCGTCAATCAAAAAGATTTGCAATAACTGCAAGATCATCCGCAGAAAAGGGATGGTCCGCGTTATTTGTAAGAATCCGAAACACAAACAGCGTCAGGGCTAAGTAAGGAGAAACGCAGTTGGCTCGTATTGCCGGAGTAGATTTACCAAAGAAGAAGCGTGCCGAGATTGGCCTGACCTATATTTTCGGGATTGGTCACACTACCGCACGGACTATACTGCACAAAGCAGGCATTGACTTCAATAAAAAAGTCGCTGATCTCACGGATGATGAGGTCTCAAAAATTCGCGGAATTATTACCGGCGAATACAAGGTCGAAGGCGCTCTTCGTGGTGAAGTTCAGACGAACATCAAGCGTTTGATGGATATTGGTTGTTATCGCGGGCTGCGACACCGACGCGGCCTGCCGGTGCGTGGTCAACGTACACGGACAAATTCC
>JANNSJ010000043.1:0-20372 GCA_031402435.1 Bacteroidota bacterium
AATTTCCAGCGTTGGGGCGCCCCGGGGGGTCGCCCCTACGATGTTTCTCTCCGTTTGTTTCCCTCTCTCGATTTCCGTACTTTTATCCAACATTTGGAAGTTCGTTTATGAAGAAGCGTGTCGTCGTTGCCATGAGCGGTGGCGTGGATTCCTCTGTGGTTGCGGGAATTCTTGCCTCGCAGGGCTACGACCTCATCGGCATTACGATCAAGACGTACAAGTATGAGGATGTCGGCGGCAACGTCGGCAATGAAAGCAGTTGCTGCTCACTGGATGGTATCAATGATGCACGTGCCGTTGCGGCGAAGCTTGGCTTTCCCCATTACGTACTTGACTTCAGCGAGCGTTTTGGGATGGAAGTGATCGACAATTTTGTCGACGAGTATCTTGCGGGACGCACCCCGAATCCCTGCGTCATCTGCAACCGGAAGATCAAGTGGGAAGAGTTGATCAGGAAGGCAACCGCGTTGGATGCGGACTTCATTGCAACAGGACATTACGCGAAGGTTCGCCTTGACGAAAAGACCGGACGCTACGTGATTTCCCGCGGACGCGATGAGTCCAAGGACCAGTCCTACGCTCTCTGGGGATTGACGCAGGAGTCGTTGAGCAAGACGTTGTTTCCACTCTCCGAGATGACGAAGCCTGAGTCGCGTGCGTTTGGCGAGAAGCTCGGACTTCCGAACATGCAGAAGGGTGAGAGCTACGAGATTTGCTTCATCCCTGATAATAACTATGAGCGCTTCTTAAAGGAGCGCCGTCCGGAGTTGGGTGCGCAGGTTGCCAATGGTGAAGTCGTTTTGGATGGTGAAGTGATCGGACAGCATGGTGGATTCCCGTTTTATACCATTGGTCAGCGAAAGGGTCTGGGTATCAGCCGACCGGATCCGTTGTATGTGACTGGCATCGATCCAACAAACAACCGCATTGAACTCGGTGCAGAGAGTAAGTTGTACAAGCGTGGATTGATTGCGCGAAGCGTCAACATGATCAAGTATGCCGATTGTCGAGAGCCGTTGCGCGTCGATGCCAAGATCCGGTACAAGGATCCGGGCGGAGCGGCAGAGATTCATCAGTTGGATGATGGGCGCGTACAGGTTGTATTTGATGAGAAGCGTCGGGCAATTACGCCGGGCCAGTCAGCTGTGTTCTATGAAGGCGACGATGTGGTGGGGGGCGGCATCATTGATGACGTGCTCGATTGACGCTGATGTATCCCTCTTTTGTCTCCAACAATCAATGAGGTGCTCGCTTGCTTACACGTAAATTCGTCACTGCCTATGGTTTCGTCGGTATTGGCATTATGGCTCTGTTGCTTATAGTTATATGGTTCAAGATGGTTCCGGAATCGTATTATGTTCCGCTGTTTGCGATTGCTCTTGTCCTTTGGGCGAGCCGGATTATTCTGCGCATGATGCTGCTGAGAAAAGAGCGGCGTGAAGCATCGGTTGATACTCACGCCTCGAACCCCTCGTCCTAACTACACTGGAATTATTTTTTGGTCAAGGTCGGCATCCTCGGCACCGCCAGAATTGCACGCGCATTCTTCAGCGCCCCGTTGCAGAACGCGACGATCGTCGCGATTGCAAGCAGGGAGAAGTCATAGGCTGAAGCCTTCGGTGCGGAGTTCAACATTCTTCATTGCTACGGTAGCTACGAAGCGCTTCTTGCCGATCCCGACATCGATGCTGTCTACATTCCTCTTCCTCAACATCTTCATTGTGAATACACCATCAAGGCTGCAGAGGCGGGCAAGCATGTGCTTGTTGAAAAGCCTGCCGCGCTTAGTGTTGCCGAGATGCAATCGATGATTGCTGCCTGCGAACGTCATGATGTGTGTTTGATGGAGGCGTTCATGTATAGGTTCAAGAGCATTGTCCGGAGGATGAAGGAGGTCGTTGCGTCGGGCGAGATCGGACAGGTGAACTACATCGATTTCAACTGGTGCTTCAACATCAGGCAGGTTGTGCGAGGCCGGTTCAGGCTCGACCGGAGTCTGGGCGGTGGTGCAATGTACGACCTTGGAATCTACGGCATTGATTTCGTCAGGTTCATAACGGACACCGAGCCGCAATTCATCAGCGCAACCATCCGTCGAGAATCGGCTGCGGGGGTTGACATGCTATCTCATGTACAGTTCACCGCCGGGGATGCGCTGGCAGCCTGCACCGTGAGCCTGATGACCGATGCGAACTATGTTGCAATCGGAGGTACACTCGGTTCTGTGTATGCGCGGGCAGCGCTCGCCGGCAATCAGGTTGAAAACGTATTGCAGATTCATCTTCTCAAAGACGATGTTCTGAAGGAAGAGAGATTCCCGGCCGAGAATCCCTACATCACCGAGCTTGAGTACTTTGCCGGCTGTATTGAGCGAAAGGAATGCCCCTTTCCCGATGGAGAGAACAGTGTGAAGAACCTCCGGCTGGTGGAAGAGGTGTTTGCGAGGGCGACGGAGCAAGTGTTGGGTTGATTGCCAAATCATGCCTGAGAATACGTAAGAGTGTATTTCCAACCCGAAAGAACTAGCTACTCTTCCATCCCTTCGGTCGATAGTCTTCCCTTCCATCTCCCCGTATCTTGATTCGTAGTTAACCCGATCCAATTTCCACACCGCAACTTTGAGACAGGGAGAAAAGCAGATTTGATGTTGGCCGCATAGTCGTTACATTTCTCTGTACACTGTTGGACCACCGGCAAAGCAATTCGATCCTGAAAAACCGCCCCCTGCCTCTACAAACAAAAATGCCTCCACTCGGGAGGCATTTGGATGATTACTAACCGGTTATTATGATTGCAGCTTCTTGCTTGCGAAAAGATAGAACGCAATCAGTCCGACGCCGCCAAGGAGCGCCATGAGGGCCGGGTAAATTCCTTCATCCACATAATAGTTGGCGTGAAGATACATCCCGATCAGGGCAGCAATACCGACCGACACGAAGATCATTCCCCATTTCAAAGAGCTTAGTGGATTAATCTTCAATGTCGCTCTCTCATAGAGCGCCTTCATGTCTTCGGGCTTCAGCCCTTTCTCGATCATGGTCATGCGCTCTCTGTGCCGGGTAAGCAATGTAAACCCCCAGATACCGCCTATCAACATGAACATTGTTATTGGTATGAGAACTTCTTCGCCCATTGTTGCCTCCGTTATGAAATGTAATGGCTGAACTCCTTCTGCCAACTTAGACATCAGTGCAGGGGAGAATGTTTCAAGAAAAAGAAGTATCTTCGCTGAAACAATCGTTCCGGTTTCGTAGTCAAAGCAGTACAATAACCATCGGGGTATGTGAACGAACGGGATATCATAGAGCAAGTCCGGGCGGGGAATACCCGTCAGTATGCCCTATTGGTTGACCGGCACAAGGATCAGGCGTTTACGCTTGCAGTCCGGCTTACAGGTGATAGCGAGGAAGCCGAGGAGTTGGTACAGGATGCGTTTCTGAGGGCATTCAAGAATCTGGATCAATTCCGCGGGGATGCGAAGTTCGGTACGTGGTTCTATCGTATCTTGTATAACCTCTGCATGACGAAGGTGACACGAAGACGGGGAAAGCCTGAGCAGCTCGATGTTACAGATGAGAAAGCGTTGGACAATCTTCTCG
This sequence comes from Bacteroidota bacterium, assembly GCA_031402435.1. GTDB lineage: Bacteria > Bacteroidota > Ignavibacteria > UBA10030 > UBA6906 > UBA11986. The sequence continues at coordinate 3,600 of JANNSJ010000043.1, forward strand.
TCGATGAAGATGAGCCATCGATTCACGAGCGCCTGGAAGACGAAGAATTACAACAGATGATTGCTGGAGAGATTGCAAGGCTGCCCGAGAAATTCAGATCGGTGATAACGTTGTTCTATGTTCAAGAAATGAGTTACGAGGAAATTGTTTCGACGCTCGGTTCGCCCATTGGGACGGTCAAAACCAATCTGTTTCGGGCGAGAGCGCTTCTCAAGGAACGCATCCTCGGTCGTATGAAAGGAGAGATGAAGGTCGCATGAAAACACTGCACTATACATCTGAGCAATGCAATGCCTTGCTGGATGGGAGGCTGCATGGCCCGGAAGAGCAAAGCCTTCGCAATCATATTGAGACTTGCAAGGATTGCCGCCTGGCATTTGAAAGTCTTGCGCGGATCGATGCTGCAGTTCGAAGGCTCCCGGCCTTGAAGGTTCGCCCCGATTTCACGCGTTCTGTGATGGAGAAGGTCTTGACAGTGCCGAAGTCTTCATTGGCATTCCGCTTTCTCGAAAAGCTATCCTACGTGTTCGGGCTCCTGATCGTCCTTGGCATCATGATCGCGGCGTTCGTTGTCACGGGCGCGTTCGAAAAGACGGCTCTCGGCCACACGAAAACGGTTGCAACAGGGATGGCAGAAAAGGTAGGCGAAAGTATTGCAGTTTCAATCAGCGGGCTTACAGCATGGCTCGTTCAGTACCTTCCGTTTGCATTCGGCAAGGGCAGTATGGGCGTGGCGTTCTTTGCAGTTGCTGTAGTGATGATGCTTGCTGCTGTGGATAAGTTGGTGGGGAAGAGAGTGGTTCAAAAATGAAGACCGGAAAAAGATCCTTTCTCCCGCCTCCTGTTCCCGAACTCCCGTTTCCGGTCTCCGTTTTCCGATCACTTTGCTGCTGACAAGTATTTCACTTCTTCATTTCCCATGATCTCAGCCCAGTGAACAGTCTTGGCTGGGAGGTCAAGCCTGTCACCTGGATTCATCTCCCACACTCCTGTATCAGTTCCAATTTTCATCTTGCCTGAAACGATAACGACGAAGTCGTCGAAGTCGTGTTTGTGTCTGCCGTATTTCATTCGCGGCGGATCGGAATACAGTTCAGCCTCAAGCCCTTCCTTCTTCAGCATTGCTTTCAACTCTTCGAGCGTTGGCCTGGTTTTCCTGCTCCATGGAATGATGTCAATAATCTGTTTCAACAACGGTACTTCCTTTCATGGTGACACAAATGATGCAGATATCTGATTCGGAACACTTGTCGTGCGACCAAGGCATTGTTCGAGATACGCTTCGTACTGGCCGACAATCCTGTTGATGTCGAAATGTTCGACTGCCCGCCGCCTTGCGTTGGCGCTGAAGAGAGCGTATTTCGATTCGCTGGTAAGCAACTCAACGGCATATCGCGCCATGCGCTCGATGTCTCCAATCTCTGCGATGTAACCAGTCTCTCCGTGTACCTGGAGTTCAGGCAATCCGCCCACACTGGAGGAGATCACGGGAACTCCACACGACATCGCCTCAAGAGCCGAGAGTCCGAAGCTTTCCGACTGACTCGGCATCAGAAACAAATCCGCAGCGGAGAGGATCGGAACCAGTTCGAGCTGTTTGCCGAGGAACTTCACGTTGTCCTGAATGCCCAGCTCGCGCACGAGCAATTCGCAACTGGAACGGTCGGGACCATCACCAACCAGGATGAGCTTTGATGGTATCTTCTTCCTGACTTCATGGAAAATCCTGATGACATCGTGGACACGTTTTACTGCGCGGAAGTTGGAAGTGTGCATCAGGATCTTTTCCCCCTTCGGAGCAAACTTCTCACAAATGTCCTCACACTCCATTCGTTTGTACTTTTCTGTGTCCACAAAGTTCGGGATGACTTCAATTGCCTTGTTGATGCCGTAGTTTGTCGTCGTTTTCTCCCTCAGAAAGCGTGACACTGCGGTAACCCCATCGCTTTTCTCGATACTGAATTTCATCACCGGCAGGAAGCTTGGTTCAAGCCCAACGAGTGTAATATCCGTTCCGTGGAGCGTAGTGACAATCTTCAGTCCGTTGCCAACAATTTCCCTTGCAAGATAGGCGCTCGTTGCATGGGGAACAGCGTAATGAGCATGGATCAGGTCCAGCTTTTCGAATCTCGCAACTTCCACCATTTTGCTTGCAAGTGCGGGAGTGTAGAGAGGGAACTCGAACAATGGGTACGTTGCCATCTCCACTTCATGATAAAACACATTGCCCTGATAGCCGTCCAGCCGCATGGGCATGGCATAGCTGATGAAGTGAATCTGATGGCCTTTGGATGCGAGAGCTTTTCCCAGTTCTGTTGCAACGACACCGCTGCCGCCGTACGTGGGGTAACACACAACTCCGATTTTCATAGCGAGGTTCCTTTATACCGATGAAGATAAAGAGAGAAGTTCTCAGTTACAAGTTGGTGCGAACATTACTTTGAAACTGGTTGGGATTTCATATATTGAAATCGTTTTGCGAAGGATGGATTGAATTGACGGCAGACGAATACCAGACAATCAAAGAGGAAGTTCAGGCCGAACTGAAGGTCCAAGGCTCGAAGTTTGTTGCTTCAGCCTCACCTTCGATAACAAAATCCGGTGCGGAAGAGTTCGTTGCCAGGCTCAGGAAGCAGTATCACGAGGCCACGCACAATTGCTACGCTTACCGCTGTGGAGCGGATGGGAGCCTCTTTCGTTTCAACGACGATGGTGAACCAAGCGGGTCGGCAGGCAAACCGATTCTCGCAACTATTGACAAGTTCGGTCTGACCGACATGGTGGTTGTGGTGACGCGTTATTTTGGAGGTACGAAGCTCGGTGTCGGTGGACTCATCAGAGCGTACAGCGATGCCGCAGAACTGGCCCTGGCCTCAGCAGAGATTCAGACAAAGCACATACTGGAATCCATCCGCGCCTCGTTTCCTCATTCACAGATCAGCAATGTTATGCACGTAGCTTCAAAATGCGGCGCAAGGATTGTTGATACGTTGTATGATGAAGAGGTTCATCTCGTACTAGAGGTAAGGAAGTCAAAGGCAGACGAGCTTCGTTTGCTTCTGGTCAATAACACCAGTGGAAATGTTAGAATCAAATCGGAAATCTTAAATGACAAATCCTAGACAAGATCCAAATGGCAAATCCCAAATAAGATCCAAAATCTTAAATCTAAAATCCCAAATCATCAATCCGCAATCTCAAATTTCAAAACAATTCCAATCATCAGTCTAAAATCAACAATCCAAAATTTCAAATCCCCTTCACGATCTCTTTTGTGTCCAACGCTATCACAAGTTCTTCATTTGTCGGAATGACAAGCACGTGAGTTCTCGAGTCGGCAGGACTGATGAACTTCTCTTTCTCGGATGAAGTATTTGCGGCCTCGTCGATACGGATTCCAAGAAACTCAAGCCCTGCGCAACTCTCCAGTCGTACGTCAGGACTGTTTTCGCCAATGCCGCCTGTGAAAATCACCGCGTCGATGCCTCCCATCGCTGCCGCATAGGCGCCTATGTATTTCCGGATTCTGTAACAGAATATTTCAAAGGCATACTGCGACTTCTTGTCGCCGCTCTTCATCTCCTTCAACACTTCCCGCATGTCGCTGCTGACACCGGAGATTCCTTGCAAGCCACTGTGCTTGTTCAAGAGCGTGTTCGCTTCCGAAAGATTGATACCTTCCTTCCCCATAATGTAGAGTATGACCGATGGATCGATATCGCCGGAGCGAGTGCCCATCAGCAGTCCTTCGAGGGGAGTGAAGCCCATCGTTGTATCGATGGAGATGCCGCCGTCGATTGCTGCCATGCTGCATCCATTGCCGAGATGACAGGTGACCAGCTTGAGTGAGAGGCTATCTTTCTTGAGTATTGTCGCTGCCCGCTCTGCGACGTACCGATGCGACATCCCGTGAAAGCCATACCTACGGATCTTGTGTTGCGTGTAGAGTGAATAGGGGATGCCATACAGGAATGCTTTTCTCGGCATCTGCTGGTGAAAGGCTGTGTCAAAGACGGCGACCTGCGGTACACCTGGCAGGTTTATTTGACAGGCAATGATGCCCCGAAGGTTGTGCGGGTTATGGAGCGGAGCAATCTCGAAATTGTTGCGGATGCCTTTGATGACTTCGTCAGTGATGAGGGCTGATGATGTGAATGTCTCGCCCCCGTGAACGACACGATGACCGATTGCGTGTATATCGGACTTGTCGTTGATGACCCCATGGTTGCGACTGAGTAGCACAGCAAGGATGTACTCGATAGCGCTATTGTGATCGACGATTTCGCCAGCGATCTTGATCTCATCTCCGTCATACCGGATGTTGGTCAGCGTTGCCCCATCCATGCCGATACGTTCGATACCACCACGCGTGAGAGTCTTCTGGGATTCAACTTCGATAAGCTGATATTTTACTGATGAACTGCCGCAGTTAAGGACAAGAATGTTCATTTGCACTGATCAGTGAGTAGTAAGAAAAGATGGTGAGGCTAGATGCGTTTTCCTTCATCATCGTACTTGAAGAACCCTTCGCCCACTTTCCTGCCAAGTTTTCTCTCTCGTACCATCCGGCGAAGGAGAGGGCAGGGACGGTAGCGTGGCTCACCGAGCTCGTGGAAAAGCGTTTCCATCCACATCAGCACTTCGTCGAGTCCTATGTTATCCGACATTTCGAGAGGGCCTTTATCCATGTTGTAACCGAGTCGCATTGCGGTATCAATGTCCTCGGCCTTGGCAATTCCCTCCATGAGCACGTGCATTGCTTCGTTGAGCATTGGGAGTATCGTGCGTGTCGTGATGAAGCCGGGATACTCAAATACTTCAACGGGAGTCTTGCCGATCCGCAGGGCGAATTTCTTGACAATCGTGAATGTCTCGTCGGAGGTTTTCATGCCGCGTACGATCTCGACAAGAGGAATGCTCGGCACCGGATTGAGAAAATGCATGCCAATGAGTTGTTCCGGGCGCTGGCTGGATTGGGAGAGTTTGGTCAGACTGAGTGTTGCAGTGTTCGAGATGAACACGGCCCCTTCCTTTCCTATTGAATAGAACGCTTCGATAAGTTGACGTTTGAGCTCAAAGTTCTCATCGACGGCTTCAATAATGATGTCGCATGACTTCAAATCTGTCATCTCGGTCGTGCCCTTCACACGGGAAAGGATGGCACGCTTCTCCGATGCTGTCTTTCCCCAACGACGTATCTCCGCATCAATCGCCTTCCCCAGACCTTCGAGTCCTGCGTGGAGGGTTTTCTCATTCTTCTCGACAGCGACAACTTCGATGCCGGCCCCGGCGACCGTTTCCGCAATTCCCTGACCCATCACGCCAAGACCGATTACTCCGACAGAGTGAAAGTTGTCGGCGTGTTTCGAGGTTTTGACAAGTGGAGTATGAAAATCCTCAAGTTTCAGTTTTTCAGCCATTAGAATATTCTCTTTTCGTTTTTTGAATGTTATAGGAGCAGGTGTAATTCATCCTGCAACAGCTTCAAAGCACCGAGGTTGAACATCGTGGAAAGCGACCAGACGATCAGCACAATGCAAAGAGACTTGATCTTCCCAAACCCACACACGATGGAAACACCAACAGTCAGAATAATCACCTGCCACAAAGTAAAGATGTTTAGTGATCGAAGCAAAGAGTTAACAACGAAATCCTGGTGATGCCCGATGAGTCCTGCGAGGCTCAGGGGAGCATCTGAAGGATTTGCGTTGGCATTCAATAGCACAGCCACCATAGCAGCCATATGAGAAAGAACCGAAGTTGCTTCAGAGTGGACTTCAAGCGATAGCGCTTGGCGAAAGCGGACGGGATCCAATGGTGCGAATGCTTTGCAGACGTACATGAGTGCGAGTGAAAACGTTGACCAGCCAATGAACAATCGAATGGGGAAGAACCCAAGCTTGGCTGGCAACTCTCTCTGAAGAGTTTCTATGACAACCTGCTTGTCCGCTTCAATTGCCGTGGGGGGAAGGTGATCCAAAGTTGCTTGCACAAGATTGGGATATACCAGCGCGTAGCACACCGTACTGACGACGGAGAGGATGAGAAACGCACCCAGCCACCGGGGATTGGATTTGATAAGTTCCGCAGCCTTGCGAGGAGTGAACAGCGTTTGCAGGAGAAGGCGCATGTCAGAGCCAGGAGAGATGTTTCTTGGCGGCTTTCTCCGAGAGGAGATCGACAAAGAGTTCTTCGAGCGACTGGTACGTAGTGTCCTTGAGTGCTCCTTTGGCACGTGTGCGGATCTCACTTGTCTTGCATTGCAGCAGGGTTTTCCCCTGGTGGATGATTGCCACCTCGGTACAGAATCGCTCAACGGTGTCAAGAACATGTGATGTAATGAAGATCGTCGTTCCCTTCGATGCCATGAGCGTGAGGCTCTCTTTGATCGCAATGGCGGCGAGGGCGTCAATGCCTTCCAACGGTTCATCCAGGACGATGAGCTCCGGTTTATGGATGATCGCTGCTGCAAGTGAGACTTTCTTCTTCATGCCGGTGGAGAAACCGGCGATAGTCTCATTTCCCTTCTTTCCAAGATCAAAGAAATCAAGGAGTTCACGCGTTCGTGAATCGACATCCTGCTCAGAAAGCCCATACATTGTCCCGACGAAGTGAAGATACTCAAACGCTGACATCCAATCGAAGTAGAGAGGCTCGTCAAGCACGAAGCCGATGTTGCTCTTGTAAGAAGCATCGTGGTCTTCAATCTCCTTGCCGAAGAGTTTGACTGATCCTGAATCCTTGTCGCACAACCCGGCAACAATGCGGATCGTGGTTGTCTTGCCTGCGCCGTTCAGTCCGGCGAATCCGAAGATTGACCCCTTGGCCACTGTCAGCGTCAAGTCATCAACTGCCCGTTGACCTGATTCATAGGTCTTTGTCAGTCCACTGATTTCTAGTATGTTCATACGTTCATACATATGTCTGTCTTCGAAGCTTCGATGAGTTCCGCTGTTTTCGGTATGGAGTACCGCGACCAGAAAATCAATGTTGCAACAAAGTACACAACGCACAATGCAGGAGCGTTCAACATTTCCGTGAAGATGAGAAATGAAATGGAGAGTATTGCCACGCTGATCAGAAGTTCCGCAATACCGGCAATGTCGTCAAACTGCCAGCCCGTTTCCCGTCGCGGATGTTGAACCGATCTCATGTTGCCGACGTGAATCAAAGGAAAGAGCACGGTGAGGATGTAGAGAGCAGCTTTTCCTGTTTGTTCGGAGGTTACAACAGTCGGTGAGAAGTACAGAATGGTTGCTGCAACAACCGGGAACATGACAAGCACGAGGAAGATCGTAGCGATGTTCTTCGCTCGTATGATTCGCTCCCATTCCAGAGGAAGGACACTGAGCGATTCCAATTCGAGTGGGGTTCTGAACAGGATGTTATTGAACTGCGGCTCGAGCCACGCGAACAGCACAAGAATTACGGGAACGAATGGAGATGAGAAATATGGCCAGAAGGCGAGCAAAACTCCCGCCATCATCAATGGGATGAGATGCAGACTTCGCCGATGCAGGAAGAATTGTTTGATTTCAGTCGTGATGAGCGTTTGCTCCTTGCGGTTCAGGAGTGTTGTATTCATGTAAACCTCCTACCGAGGATGAGTGTGAACACTCCAGTCATCGCCAGCCATCCAGCATTGGTGAGGATGCCCGCCGTGTCAGATTGCCGGGCTGCGAGGATTCCGCGAACCGTCCATCGAAGTACGGGGTTCATTGCAAGCAATGATTCGAAGTGGAAGACGAACGATCCGATGAGCATTGAGAATAGCAGAAATCCAAGCAATACGGCTGCACTCTCCAATGGTACTGATCGACGCATGAGAACCAGCATCAACGTTGCAAGGAGCAATTCGGAGACGATGATGAGGAGGATAAACAACGCTGCCGTGAGAATAGCAAGCGGCATCATATGTCGGAAGAATATGATAAGAAAGAAGACGTTCGATCCAACCAAGGAAAAAATGATCGGCCTGCGGAGATTACCGGCGACAATGAACAACAGGCGGTCTGTAGGAGTCGTGGGAAAGATTCTGCTCTTTGCAAGTATCTCGAACGAGACCGAGAAAAAACTCACCGACGAAATACCAGCATAGAGTGTCGTCTCAAGAAAAAGAAAGAAAGACAAATAAAACCCGTTTGCGTCGTCGTTGAGGTAGCGTTCAAAGTAAGCGCAAAAAAACAGGTTGAAAATGGCAGCCGCCGCGGGGTAGAGTCGGGTAATTCTGTATCCGCCGCTCTTTACTTTTTCGACCAGGAGAAGTTCGGCTGAGCGAGAATCCATCATTCTCCCCTCCATGGATCATCGGGGAATGTCCAGTCGATATCAAGCCCAATTCTCATTGATTCGTTTGGCCGTGTTGGGAGAATGATGGTGGGCTTGCTCCGGCGAAGGAGACTGAGCGAGTCTGGATGCGGCTCATGTTGTGCTGAGATATCCACCATTACCAACTCATGAGATATCGAATACTCAATCTGAAGCCTTGTTTTCAGATATGAAGTAATAGCTGTGAATCCATCGACGCGGAGGATCTCTGCCAGAGTGCCCGAATACCCCTTTCTCTGAACGGATCGAAGCAAGTGTTTCTTTTCTTCGAGTTTGGGCGTCGAAAAGTTTGACAGCGCTTGAAGAAATGTCCGTTCAAGGCTATCGACGTTGCTTTGTTGTGCATGAACGGGATCGAAGGATCCAAGAGTGCAGAGGCGAAGAACTGTCGTTGCCATGAGACCGTGGAGTGTTCTCATTTGCCTTCCCTCTTCCACGGGTCACTCGGGAAACTCCAATCCTCGTTCAATGTCAGCTGTACTTTTCCAGTCTCGAAAGTGAGTTCGGTTCCATCTTCATATTTGATTTTCACCGGGAGTGGAAGCCAAAGGCTGTCCAGCCTTTGAGTGACATACAGTTTGTCATGTGGCAGGAACAACTGAAGATGGAGTGCCGTTCGTATGAACATCAAAATGGAACCCAATCCATTGCCATGCAGAACCTCCATAAGAGTATCCTGGTAGCCCCTCTTCTGGAACTCACGACGGTGATAATGGCGCTTCTCAACTTCTGCCGTCGGTACTTTTGAAAGCTGTTGTCCAACTTGGCGGGCAAGACTATCGAATTGTGCTTCTGTATACCCAGTCAGTGGATTGTCCGCGGATGCCAGCGAGGAAAGAGAGAGCAACAGTGCGATGACTAAGAGAATGCAGGCAAGTGTAGGGATTCTGGAGGCGTTCATGATATTCTGAATGAATGATAGCCAAAACAGAGAAAGGTTGCAATGAACTGATTGACTTTCATGCATCACTTGCCTATATTGATTCAGAAATTGATGTTTAGTTCAGGAACCAAGCTGAATAGTATCCGGTTTGTAATAGTGCACGCGAGTGCTTTTTTGTTGGACTGAAATCAGACTGTTTAGGTCGGGTATAGAATATGGTGCGGTTGTCAAAGAAAGTGGAATATGGACTGATTGCGATTCGCGACATCGCGGCGCGTTCGAATGGTCATATCGTGACTGCCCGTGAGATTGCTGACACCTACAAGATATCCTATGAACTGATTGCAAAGGTTCTGCAGAAGATGGCGAAGGCGAACCTGATTGTGTCGCATCAGGGAGTCTATGGAGGATATACGCTCGCGAAGAATCCGAGCGACATTACGGTATCCCGTATCATCAGTGTTATTGAAGGCACCATGCCAATGATTGCTCAGTGCATGGTTGAAGGTCCCGATAGCTGTGGCGTGTTTGATGTCTGCACGATCAAGTCACCGCTGCACAAAGTCCAGGCGAACATTGAGCGAGCATTTGAAAGCATGACGCTTTCAGAGATTGTATGATGATGAAGACGCCCATATATCTCGACAACCACTCAACGACGAAGGTTGATCCACGAGTTGTTGAAACGATGCTGCCATACTTCACCGAGAACTACGGCAATGCATCAAGCAAGCATCATGAGTTTGGATGGAAGTCCGAGGGTGCAGTTGAGAATGCACGAAAACAAATTGCACAGTTGATTGGAGTTGAGACTAGGGAGATCGTTTTTACGAGTTGCGCAACGGAGTCGATTAATCTTGCACTCAAGGGAATTGCCGAAGCGAATTCATCTAAGGGCAACCATATCATCACAGCTGTCACTGAACACAAAGCTGTTCTCGATACGTGCAAGCGACTTGAGAAGTACGGATTCACCATCACGTATCTTCCTGTTGATAGGACTGGTCTTATCAATCCTGATGATGTAAAGAAAGCTATCACCGACAAGACAATTCTTGTCACGATCATGATGGCAAACAATGAGATTGGAACGATTGCTCCGATTGCAGAGATAGGCGGTATCTGTCGAAAGGTTGGAGTTCTCTTTCATACTGATGCGACACAAGCAGTTGGTAAGATCCCTGTCGATGTCTCAACACTCAACATCGACTTGATGTCCTTTAGCGCTCACAAGTTGTACGGCCCAAAGGGTGTTGGAGCGTTGTTTGTGCGAAGGGCAACTCCAAGGATCAACCCCGCTGGTCAGATTGATGGTGGTGGACATGAGCAGGGAATGCGATCCGGAACGCTGAATGTTCCTGCGATTGTCGGCTTTGGAAAGGCTGCCGCACTTGCTCAGGTTGAGATGACATCTGAATCAACTCGAATCTCAGCGCTCCGAGACAAGCTTGAAGAAGGAATCACCTCCCAGCTTGATGACACAGTTGTGAATGGAAACCTGAATGTTCGTCTTCCGAATACTACGAACTTCATGTTTCGAGGATTGAACGCTGACCGGCTCATCATGGATATGAAAGACATCGCAGTCTCGACAGGCTCGGCATGTAGTTCAGCCTCGCCGGAGCCGTCCCATGTGTTGCGCGGGATTGGACTGAACGATGAGGACGTTTTCTCATCTGTCAGATTTGGACTTGGACGATTTACAACGGAAGAGGAAATTGACTACACAATCAACAGAGTCGTGCAGAATGTGAAGGCGATCCGTGAGAAGTCGCTGCAGCTCGCTCATTCATAACTATCAACCAGAACAGCCATGAAACAACTCGACTACATTCTTGCAAACGAAACGGAAGTACTCAACTTCCTGAAGTCGCAGTATCCGTTGTATCATCTTTCCAACATCTTCTTCAGGGACATACAGTATGGCATTCAAACAATGCTTGACCGGAAGAATATGACGGTTGGATATGCCGATGCAGAGAAGATCGGAAGAGCATTCGTCGCACAGTTGGAGAAAAAGAAAATTCTGAATCCAATTGATAAACAGAGCTGGGTCATGGATTATCCTGACTACAGGAAACCATCAGTGAAACCGACGATTGCTGCAAAGCCTGCCGCAAAACCGGCAGCACCAGCGGCAGCAGCTCCCGGAGCAACGAAGCCATCATTGCCACCTTTGAGTCGACCCGCTGCGGGTGCATCAAAGCTTCCACCAATAAATCGACCAGCCGCCGCAACGGCAACACCATCTCCTGTTGCAGCACCGCCACAAGCTGAAGCAACCGCGCCCGCTGCAGCTCCTCCGGCAGCAGAAGCACTTAAAGCAGCGGCAGCTCAACCACCGGCACCGAAAGCCATTCCGCCGGGTGGACGAAAGCCATTGCCTCCGCTCAGGAGTTCAACTCCTGCAGGAAAGAAGTAGCTGAATAGTGAATCCAACGGAAAGAAACAATGAACACTGAAACCAACGACATAGAAGAACTCGCCAACCGAGAATACAAGTACGGCTTCATCACGGATATCGAGAGCGATACCGCACCAAAGGGACTAAGTGAAGACACCGTTCGTTTTATTGCTGCGAAGAAGAATGAACCGGAGTGGTTGATCGAGTGGCGGCTGAAAGCGTATCGTCATTGGCTCACGATGGAAGAGCCGGCATGGCCGAATGTGCACTATCCAAAAATTGATTATCAGGATATGATCTATTACTCTGCGCCGAAGCAGAAGGATCGTCTGAAAAGTATGAACGAAGTGGATCCGGAACTGCGGTCAACGTACGAGAAACTCGGCATCTCGCTTGCGGAGCAGGAACGTCTGAGCGGCGTTGCGGTGGACGCGGTGTTTGACAGTGTTTCAGTTGCTACGACGTTCAAAGAGAAGCTCGGAGAACTTGGCATCATCTTCTGTTCATTCTCTGAAGCTGTCAAAGAACATCCCGATCTGGTGAAGAAATATCTCGGCTCGGTTGTTCCTACGAGCGATAATTTCTTTGCCGCGCTCAATTCGGCCGTGTTCAGCGATGGTTCGTTCTGTTATATCCCGAAGGGGGTTCGCTGTCCGATGGAGCTTTCGACGTACTTTCGTATCAACGCGGCAAACACCGGACAGTTCGAGCGAACATTGATCATCGCCGATGAAGGCGCGTACGTGAGCTACCTTGAAGGCTGCACCGCCCCGATGCGCGATACGAATCAGCTCCACGCCGCTGTCGTTGAGTTGATTGCGCTGGACAATGCACAAATCAAATACTCGACCGTGCAGAACTGGTACCCCGGTGACAAAGAAGGCAAAGGCGGTATTTACAACTTTGTTACCAAGCGTGGCAAATGTGCCGGGGTCAATTCAAAGATTTCCTGGACGCAGGTCGAGACCGGGTCGGCAATCACGTGGAAATATCCGAGCTGTATTCTCCTCGGCGATAATTCCGTCGGTGAGTTCTACTCGGTGGCAGTTGCCAACAATTATCAGCAAGCCGATACCGGTACGAAGATGATTCATATAGGAAAGAACACGCGAAGCACAGTTGTGTCAAAGGGTATCTCTGCAGGTCACGGCAACAACTCTTACCGTGGACTCATCGACATCAAGAAGAACGCAGTTAATGCTCGCAACTTCTCGCAGTGCGATTCACTTCTTCTCGGCGACAAATGTGGTGCGCACACGTTCCCGTACATCGAAGTGAAGAACTCAACGGCCAAGGTGGAACACGAAGCATCAACTTCCAAGATTGGCGAAGATCAGATTTTCTATTGCAAGCAACGCGGCCTTTCGACGGAAGATGCAGTAAACATGATTGTGAATGGCTTCTGCAAGGAAGTGTTCCGCGAGCTGCCGATGGAATTTGCTGTTGAAGCACAGAAGCTTCTTGGAGTTAGCCTCGAAGGAAGTGTGGGATAATTTGAAAACTGTACAACTACTGAACGAAAAGGACTGAACACGATGTTGGAGATCAAGAATCTACACGCAAGCGTCAAGGGGAATGAAATCCTCAGAGGAATAAACCTCAAGATCAATGCCGGTGAAGTGCATGCCATTATGGGACCGAACGGCTCGGGCAAGAGCACGCTCGCTCAGGTACTTGCCGGACGCGAGTCGTATGAAGTGACGGCAGGTGAAGTGCTGTACAACGGCAAGGACCTTCTCGACATGTCTCCCGAAGACAGAGCATGTGAAGGAGTGTTTCTCGCATTTCAGTATCCTGTGGAAATCCCGGGAGTGACGAACAATTATTTTCTCAAGGCGGGACTGAATTCAATCCGCAAGTATCGCGGTCAGGAACCTCTTGACGCGATGGAGTTCCTGAAATTGGTGAAGGAAAAGCTCAACGTCATCGAGATGGATCAGACTCTTTTGAATCGTCCGGTGAACGAAGGCTTCTCCGGCGGCGAGAAGAAACGCAATGAGATTTTCCAGATGGCTGTTCTTGAACCGAAGCTTTCAATTCTGGATGAGACTGATTCCGGCCTTGACATCGATGCACTCAGAATCGTTGCCGACGGGGTGAACAAACTTCGCAGCAAGGACAACGCGACAATCGTCGTGACGCATTACCAACGACTGTTGAACTACATCGTTCCGGATTTTGTTCATGTCCTTGTGGACGGGCGTATCGTGAAGTCCGGTGGCAAGGAACTTGCACTCGTACTTGAGGAGAAGGGCTATGACTGGCTTCGTGAGGATGTTGCATCGCCGGTGCAGGCGTAGGAGAAATTATGACACAAGCGACAGACAAAAATATTGAGTGGTACCTTTCGCACTTTGAAGCATTCGAGCGGGGATTGAACGGCGAGTCACGACAGCCGATCCATGTGATGCGCAAGGAAGCGATTGCCAGGTTCGCGCAACTCGGATTTCCAACCGCGAAGAACGAAGAATGGCGCTTCACAAATGTCGCTCCAATAGCGAAGATTCAGTTCAAGCCGACAACGCTTGGTTCTGCCAGTGGAGTTACACGAGAAACGATTGAGAAATTCACGTTCGGTGGAATGAAGTGCAGCAGGCTTGTGTTTGTAAATGGTCATTTTGCTGAAGGCCTTTCTTTGTTGACGATTCTTCCGAAGGGTGTAGTTGTCGTAAGCCTGGCAAAGGCGATAAAGTCGGAAGGCGATCTGTTGTACAAACATCTCGGCAAGTATGTGAAGGGAGATGAGAACGGGTTCACCGCGCTAAACAGCGGTTTCATGCAAGATGGTGCGTTCGTGTCTATACCGGATGGCATTATCGTCGAAGAGCCAATCCATCTCTTGTTCGTTTCAACAGGAAACGAACCTTCGATCTCGACACCACGGAATCTTTTCATTGCTGGCAAGAACAGTCAAGTCTCTATCATTGAGAGCTACGTCAGCTTGACCGATGTTCCCTATCTCACTAATGCAGTAACAGAAATCGTTGCTGGTGAAGGATCTATAATTGAGCATGACAAGTTTCAGGATGAGAGCATTAACGCGTTCCACATTGGGACAACACATTTTCAGCAGTATGCCGGCAGCAATGTTGTCTCCAATTCGATTGCACTGGGCGGATCAATCGTGCGGAATAACGTGACGTCTGTGCTTGGAGCGGAAGGCATTGAATGTACACTCAACGGCTTGTCGCTTGTAACCGGAACGCAGTTGGTGGATAACCACACCGCCATCGATCATGCAATGCCCAATTGCGTCAGCCACGAGTTGTATAAATCGGTACTCGATGGCAAGTCGAGGGGCGTGTTTAATGGGAAGATCTTCGTCCGTAAGGATGCGCAGAAGACGGACGCCAAGCAAACAAACAAGACACTGCTCCTGTCCGATGAGGCAACCATGGACACAAAGCCGCAGCTTGAAATCTTCGCTGATGATGTGAAATGTACACACGGCGCAACGGTTGGTCAGTTGGATGATGAGCAGGTGTTCTATCTCCGTTCACGGGGATTGTCCCTTGAAGCAGCACGAGACATCCTCACGGTTGCATTTGCCAGCGACGTTGTAAGTCGTGTTCACGTGGCTGCATTGCGAGAACAGCTTGATGTAATCATTCAGAAACGGTTACGCAAAGGGCGGGAACTCGTAGAAGCATGATCAACGATCAACTTGAAATACCGGTCGTGATGGCGGAAGACAAGCCAGTGAGCATCTCAGGATGCCGGCATCAGTTTCCATTGTTGCACGAGCAAGTAAACGGGAAACAGCTTGTGTATCTGGATAATGCTGCCACGAGTCAGAAGCCGCAGGTGGTCATTGATACAATTATGCGGTATTACCAGTCTGAAAATTCCAACATTCATCGCGGTGTGCATTACCTAAGCGAGAAGGCGACGCAAGCGTACGAAAAGGCCCGAGTCAAGGTACAAGCCTTCCTCAATGCAGCTCATCGTGAGGAAATCATCTTCGTTCGCGGCACAACGGAGGGAATCAATCTCGTTGCTCAAACGTATGGACGGAAGAACGTAAAGCAGGGAGATGAAGTTCTCATCTCCGGGATGGAGCATCACTCGAATATCGTTCCGTGGCAGATGTTATGCGAGGAAAAAGGCGCAATGCTTCGCGTTATCCCGATGAATGACAGTGGCGAGTTGTTGCTTGATGAGTACGAGAAGCTTCTGACATTAAAGACGAGGATCGTTGCTATTACTCATGTGTCAAACGCGCTTGGTACAGTCAATCCGATCAAGCAGATGATAGCCAGTGCGCATAAACATGGCATACCCGTTCTCATAGATGGTGCGCAGGCAGTTCCGCACATGAAGGTGGATATGCAGGATATGGACTGCGACTTCTACACGTTTTCGTCTCACAAAATGTTCGGCCCTACGGGTGTCGGTGTGTTGTACGGAAGGAAGAAGTTATTGGAGGCGATGCCGCCGTATCAGGGTGGCGGTGATATGATCAAGTCGGTGACGTTTGAGAAGACGACCTACAACGATCTGCCGTACAAATTCGAGGCGGGTACGCCGAACATTGCCGGTGGACTCGGACTTGGCGCCGCAATTGAATATGTCCAGAAGCTTGACCTGAAAGCTATCGGCGAATATGAACACGAACTGCTTGCGTACGCAACAGAAGCTCTCCTGATGATTCCGGGTGTTCGCATCATCGGAACGGCAAAAGAGAAAGCAGCAGTTCTTTCTTTTGTCATGGATGGCATTCATCCTCATGATATCGGAACGATACTTGACGTCGAGGGGATTGCAATCCGCACCGGACATCATTGTGCCCAGCCGGTGATGTTGCGGTTCGGTGTTCCGGCAACGGCGCGTGCTTCGTTTGCATTCTACAACACGAAAGATGAAGTCGATGCGTTGGTGAAAGGTATCTACAAAGTGAAGGAGATTCTGGGCTGATGTCAGCGTTGAGAGAATTATATCAAGAAACGATTCTTGACCACAACAAGAGTCCGCGTAACTTCCGGAAGATTTCGGATGCTACGCGGAAGGTTGAAGGCTACAATCCTCTCTGTGGCGATCATTATACTATCTACGTGAAACTCAATAAGGAAGTCATCGACGATGTGGCATTTGAAGGTGCGGGTTGTGCAATCTCGAAAGCGTCCGCTTCAGTGATGACATCCATGCTCAAGGGAAAAAC
>JANNSJ010000044.1:0-30956 GCA_031402435.1 Bacteroidota bacterium
CGGCCGTCAGACCAACAAACGATCCACCGCCACCACCAAGAGCTTGTGGACGACGATAGTACTGCTGTGCACGTGAGGCCAGGTTCACAAGGTCATTCACGACTGCATCCTTGTTCGCTGATACTGCATTGTCAGAGAACATTGTGATACCGACTGCCACCGCTATACCGACTACAATGACGCCGAGGATGATTAACAAAAGCTGCTGTTGTCCCATAGCAAATCTCCGATTGTTATTATGAATCTGTTTCTACTGAATAAGAAACAGGCTCCCGAAGGAGCCCGTGTTCAACATAACATCCCCGGTTACGGGAACGAAACGTATGTGCTGTCAGGCATAGCCTGCATGTCGGCGGAAATCAAAACGCCGGCAATTTTTTCGGTGCCCACTCCGTGAATCGTAACGCTCGTAGCGGAACCAGCTGCCGAAATGTTATATGTACCATTTGAGTTCGATGCTTTGGATGTCAACTTCGCCAAACCAGCCGCATCGGCCGTCAGACCAACAAACGATCCACCGCCACCACCAAGAGCTTGTGGACGACGATAGTACTGCTGTGCACGTGAGGCCAGGTTCACAAGGTCATTCACGACTGCATCCTTGTTCGCTGATACCGCATTGTCAGAGAACATTGTGATGCCGACTGCCACCGCTATACCGACCACGATGACGCCAAGGATGATTAACAAAAGTTGCTGTTGTCCCATTTTACTTCTCCCCTATTGATGATTAGTGATGATTGTGAATTGTTATTTGTTGATTCCGAAACTCTTTCGACTACATATTATTAGTCATACCATGTGCCAGAATCTGTTCCCTTGTATTTTTGCTGAATTCACCACTTTCTGCCTATCTCATGTTGTGTGTGATGTAAATTGGAAATCGACAGGTCATTTTTGCCGGAACATTTTGTTATCAGTCGTTTGTGGTATTGGCAACGATCTCTTCAATCGTTGAGACACCCCTTTTCACCATTTCAAGCCCGGACCGACGCAAGGTTTGCATCCCGTGCCGAATTGCGGACTCCTTGATGGTACGTATGTCAATCCGATCACCGCTCTCGATGATGATGTCGCGAATCTCCGGTGTAAAGAAGAGCGATTCATGTATTGCAGCCCTTCCCTTGTAACCACCAATGCAATTGACACATCCCGCAGGCTTGTACAAGGTAAGAGCGTCCGCCTCATCTTGAGTAAAGCCGGCTTTGGCCAGGTACACATCGCTGGGTTTCTCAGCAGGCCGCTTGCATCGCTCACAGAGTTTCCTCACCAACCGCTGGGCAACAATAATGTTTATCGCTTGCGCAATCAAAAAGGGCTCAACACCCAGCTTGAACAAACGTGCCACCGCACTTGGAGCATCGTTGGTATGCAGTGTTGATAATGTAAGGTGCCCTGTGTTGGCGAGTTTGATGGCAATGTCTGCCGTTATCCTGTCTCGAATCTCACCCACCATTACGATATCCGGGTCATGCCGGAGAATTGCACGTAACGCATCTTCAAAGCTCAGCTTGTGGTTCAGCTTGATCTGACGTGCGCCTTCCAGAAGATACTCGACAGGATCTTCGACCGAGAGTGTGTTCAATGTGGGCGACATGACAGCACGGAGGGCTGCAACAAGGGTCGTGCTTTTTCCACTCCCTGTCGGACCGGTGAGAATGATCATCCCTTGAGGTTGCGAAATAGAGTCTTTGAACCTGTCAAGTGAGTATTGATCAAACCCAATGGTCTCGAGTGATACCGAAGCATCCGCATCCTTGAGAATACGAATGACGACAGATTCAAACTTGCCCCCGAGTTCCCGCGAAATGATCGGCAGAATCGAAATCCTAAACCGGACGACCTGGTTGTCAACCACCTTTTGCGCTGAACCGTCCTGTGCTGCCATTCTCTCGAAGCGATCAAGATTCAGTCCACGCCCCTTCACCACGGCAATGACTGCTTCCGCACGCGCATCATCGATGGTGTACCACTCGGTCAGATCGCCATCAATTCGAAAACTGATAACCGTTTTCCGGGCACTCTTTGGAATGAAATGAATATCACTTGCACCAACTCGTACGGCATCTGCAAATACGTTCTCGATCATCGCAACAAGCTGGCTACGATTGATTTCCTTGTCTAGAACACTGTCAAGTTCAGAGTCGTCTTCTTCATACACGGCATCAGTGGTGTTCAGACCAGCAATTATCTGTTGCTTATCAAGCGTGATCTGGCGCCAATGTTCGGCCCAATCCTTCTCCCTCATGTAGCAGATTTCAAATTTTTTATACGGGAACGAACGGGCGACCTCGTGAATTTCCCGCTCTGAAGGATAAGGTGTTACAATCAGGAGCTTGTCTGGCTGGTTCTCAGCGACTTCGTAGGGCAACACCTTGTACTTCTGGGCGAGTTGATGTATTGACTCAGGCAGCCCTGCCATGAGCTTGTTCACCGATGCCGGGGGTAATCGTCGGGCATTGCGATCGTTAATATCCACAAGGCGGAACGAATAGAAGAGAGCCACCTCATCATACACCGCTTCTCGTGCAATCCCGAAATCCTCGGATAATACCTCAACAAGGCTCCTTTTGCCTTTTCCATTGACTGTGTGTCGACCTGCTGAGACCTGCGAGGCAATCTCTTGAGTGATGATATTCTTAATAAGCAGATGCTCAATGAACGAACTCACAAACGGTTGAACTTTGGGGGCCAGGGGATTCTCGGTCACTTGTGAGCTGGGCTTCGATTGAACATCGATGCTATACTTTTCCGGCGTTATTTTTTCGGCCATGGACACCGTGTATTCTCCATTGATTAAGTAGTATGAACTTATATCCCGATAGTCTTCGCTACTGCTTTGGGTTGAAGATCCGATTTGATTTGCTCGATGAGACTGACAATGGTTTCTACCGGTGCCGTCTTGCTCACAAAGAAATCGATTCGAGAATCAACAACGACCTTTCGTGTATGCTCGTCATCGAAGCCGGAAATAAAGATGAACGGGATCGTGCTTGAATCTGTGAATTCCCGGACATAGCTGTGAAAGCGAGAACCATCAAGGGTCGGCATAAAAACATCGGAGACAATCAGGTCGACCTTCTGACCTTCCAGAAACTCCCTCGCCTGCTTTCCATCCTCCGCGAGAAACACCTCATACCCATAATCTCTTAACAGGTCACCCATGACATTCAGGAAACCCTCGTTGTCATCAACTACCAGGATTCTCATCCTTAAGTCCCTTATAAAGTAATAGACGTCTGTGCAATTACTTACGACAGTGGTTCTATTACAAAGGTTACGCCAACGATAAACTGCCGTTTCTGACGACTTCTGAGCGGTTGCTTGTGAAGAAGTGCAGTAAGATTTACACCATAAGAAGAATTAACGGGCTTTGTGGAGAAACGGCTGGAGGGAAAGCATAGCGAGAATACCCAACAAAACAAAAAAAGTCCTGACCGAAGTCAGGACTCTTGTTCAAAAAACATAGTTGCGCTTCTTACCCCCTATTTTAATACTAACATTTTCCTCACCACAGAAAAATCACCTGCATTGATTTGGTAGAAGAATACACCGCTCGCAAACCTGCTTGCGTCAAACTCTACTGATTTGTATCCGGCATCTTCAACGCGGTCGATCAGTGTTTCTACCTCCCGACCCAATACGTCAAACACTCTCAGCGTGACATGACTCATACGAGGGAGTTGATACTTGATTCTTGTCGCCGGGTTAAAGGGATTCGGGTAATTCTGTGACAGAGCATACTCTTTCGGGATCGCGTCCTCCCCACCTCTGACCTGCAGAACGAGCCTATGCACTGCGTTGCTCGCTATCTTCATATCCCCATCGCCCATCAATATTTTTGGTCCAAACCCGGCAACATTTGATCCGTCAGCAAGCGCATATATCCCATACCCACTATTGATTTTCCAACTGACCGCGACGGGATAAGAATCTGTCTGTATCTTGATTGGAAAGTCAGCCATGTCTCCAGCTTCCGCTCCATGCAGTTGAACCATACGTCCACCCTGGGACGATTCGAACCGCGCATCGAACGCACTGGCAGGCGGCATGGGAGGCATGTCGTACTGAGAGAGAGGAAACACGCCCTCCATGTTGGCGCCGAAGTAGAGCGTCTGCGTTGCACCAGATGAATCCATTATTGTCAACTCGTTGAGTTCCGCCAAGCTATTTGGTGCTTGCCCCCTGGATTCAACCGGACCACTGGATTGAAAGATGAATTTCCCGGGAGAGGTAGTCTTCACCCAGAAACCTTTACCAGGAACGATACGTGGAGCGGCTGTATAAGGGTACCCGAACCAGAATGACGATCTGATGCCAGGTGGAATGCTGACAATCGTGGCGGTATCAACAGGAAAGGAGATCGAGCCAACGAGATTCCATCCCGCAACTACCGAAATCGAATCCAGAATACGCGCAGCACCCCTGATCGAATCCACCGTAGATGATGGAAATTTCTCCCAGAATCCTGGACCATTTCGCATCGTAAAACGCTGTACATAACCGATGCCACCAACAAACTCAAATGCATAGTTGTTTAGCGAGGTCGGATACAATTGCTTCACAGAGTCGGTATTCAATGTTCGTACAACGGGAGTGGAGATCAGATTCCAGCCGGAAGTCAGCGTGACCAACACGGTTGTGTCTCCCCCGCCGGTTTGTTGAATAGTGAATGCACTGTTGCTGAGATCATTCACCGCAAGGTTGGATTTCCAGGATACGCGAATGTAGCAATTGGCAGTCGCAGTCCCTGCCGGGACAAGCCAGTTGTATGTGCCGTTCGGGTTGTCCAACTTTCCACTCTCCGCAGCGTAATCATCCGGTTTCGGGTCTTTGAGAATTCCCGGCTTCGCAGGGTTACCAGCCGCAATCTGATTCCAAGGTCCACCCGGGCCGTTAGTTGAGTACTCAATGCGAACAGTATCCACTGCACCAGCTTTCACCCATGTAATCGGATAGGTAGAGCCGACGTTCCACACTTCTCCACCGTTTGGACTCGTTACGGTGATTGAGTTACCGGCTGCGGTAACATCAAGACGCACACCAACGGTCTTTGTGTCGGATGTATTACCGGTGATCGTCAGGTGTCCCGTGTAGGTGCCTGGTGTCTGGTTCGGCACAACGCGCACTTGGACATTCTGGCTGTCTCCCGGAGCAATTGTACCGCTTGTCCGATCTGTCGTAAGCCATGGCAGGATATCGCTTGTATAAACGATTGCAAGATTGTTGTGCATGTATGCCGCGTTGAATACCGTTCCCAGACCGATTGAAGCACTGCTATTCTCAATGCCAATGGACGAGGAGATCAGCGTTCCACCATTGTAACCCATACTGAGATACTGCATCTTGATCATCCCACCGGGACTCAGGATCACTTCGAACGTGTAGTTGCCCACAGTGGCGTTGTACAATGCAACGCCCTGAAATTGAACAACAAAATTTCCACCGCTTGTCCCGTAATATACTTTCGCTCCGGCACGAACTTGCAGATCATCCCACCACACACCGACGTGATTATTGGCCGCGTCACCTGTAGTCGGAAATGCCGCGTTGGTGAAGGAGTTTCCCGTTGGACGCTGGAACATGATATTGCCATTCGAGCCTATAAAGACCGTGTCCTTATTTACACCGTAGAAACTGAAAGAGAATGGCAAGAGCACAGGGTAGTAACCTTCGTCACCCCCGGTAAACGTGCCCGTCAGAACCCAGGCACTTACAGAGTCAAGTGCTGTACCCGTAGTTGAAATATCCACCCAGTTAAATGCAGGACCACCGGGTTCATCTGAGTCAATCCATCGATATCCGAAAGCATCCGGTCCTCCTGCACCGTTGATCTGGTCCAATCCGACTCGATGATCAACTGCCCCTTTCGGCAATGAGAGCGGCGAGAAGGAGACGGGCCCATTTCTTTGGAATTTTTGTAGTGCCGGTCGCTCCAGCCCACGAAGCGCCTCAGTAATATTGTAGCGGAGCGTATCGGTTCCCGTATTCTTGATCTTGAGACTCGCTGTCGTTGTATCAGTCCCCTGTGGCCGCGAGAAGTAGAAGGAGTCGGGGGAAGCAAAGATATGCGCCAGTCGGATCGATGTGCCGTTGAGCGTGATATCGACACGAGGAAGCGTGAGATCATTGCTCAGAACAATCACCCGACCCGTGTCGTTTCCGGCAGAGGCAACGGGATTGTATGCGATGCGAATGCGCGCCGAGTCACCTGGAGCAATTGCCGATGAGGTTGCCGTTGCAATGAACCGTGAATTCGACGTTGTAACAGAAGTAAGGTTTAACGTTGCGCTTCCACCGTTGCGTACCGTGACGCTATCCCGCGAGGTCGTTCCAATTTCAGTAGCTGGAAATGTTACTGATGTCCTGGCAACAATAATGAGTGGGCCCGATGCCGAGATTATCCTGAGGCTGGCTGGAATGGATATCGATCCACTCACATCAGGATGGGTCACATCCATGACGATGTTGGCATTGTATGTTGTTCCTTGCAACAAGCCGTTTGCATCGAATGTTACGGTGATGTTCTGACTCGTGTTCGGATTGATGCGGCCCAGTGATGGGTTTTCCGACATCCAACCGGCATCCGGCAGGTAGAAGCGGATTGCCATGTTGTTGTGAATGTATGCAGCGTTGAATACGGTGCGCAGTGCCACGGTGCCCGCAGCATTCTCAAGACCTATTGTTGCTGAGCTCAGTGTTCCGATCATCGTCTTGTACTGGCAAAGAACTTCACCGTTTGGCTTGAGCATGACCTGGACGCTGTATCGACCCGGTTCGCTGCCGGCAAGGTAATGGGAGACCGTATCCCACTGCACTATGAACCGCGTGTTTGCGGCATCATAGTAATACCAGATCGTGCCGCCGCCTGCTGTGGAAACATCCAAATCATCCCAGAAGGCATAGACGGCATTATTCGGCACTGCTGTGGTCGGAATACCATCGTTGATATACTGCGTCGAAGGTGTCGTACCGAATTGCACGTTGCCGTTTGTACTGATGCTCAGGTTGGTATACGTATTGCCATAGAAGGGGAACGAGAAACCGCCGGGAAACGTGGGCAATGTGGCGTACCCATCGTCGCCGGTTCCAACGTTCCATGTGGTCACCTGTGTGCCGACAGATTTGATGTCAACCCAATTGAATGTTGGTCCACCGGGTTCATCACTGTCAATCCACCGGTAGCCGAATGCATCGGGGCCACCTGCGCCATTGAGCTGGGCGCCACCGCTGCGGGTATCCTTGAAATTCTTAGGCAGGAATACCTCCGGTTCTGGTGCCAGGGGAGCCTGCACTGCAGGCTTGCTGAACCTTGCTTTCAAACCTGCAAGTGCATTGTCATCATTCAAACGGTACGGGATCGTATCGTTTGTCGTGTTGGTCAGCGTCAATGTTTTGGCATGGATCTGGCTCACGGCAAGTGTATCTCGCATTGCTGCAGGAGTGTTCTCGACGACCTTTCTCACGACAACGTACAGCGGGGTCGTAGCTGAAGAGTTGACAACAACAGCGTTGAATTGACGCGTTCCAAACGGGCTCGGCGGATCAATGGTGATGTCATACGATCCTGCAGGCAATGTTCTCGACAGAATACCGGTTGATGCACTGGTAGTTCCGGTGTCCACGACACTCCCGGCAAAGCGAATGGTCACAAGGCTTGCAATGTTTGTGCTGTCGGTCCTCACCGTACGCACGACCAACGTGCCGCTCACCAAGGGTGTCATGGCAAAATTGCGCGTGATGGTGTCGTTGCGGATGATTGTAACATTGATCAGCGTGTCGCGGAATCCAAACTTCCGCGCCCGCAATGTGACGTTTCGTGTCGTTGCCGGTGTGTCAACTTTTGCACCCGCCTTGAAGAAGCCCGTCCCGTCAGATGTTGCGGGGGCTTGCGAGATGGGATCTGTGAAATCGACCGTAACTCCACTCAGCGGTGATCCACTGCTTGCATTCGTGACGATCCCTTTGACCCAGCCAAAGTTCTCGGTGGTGACAACAGACGTGACCCACGCCTGGTAAATTCCAGTGCTATTGTCACACCAGTAAGGATAGACCTTGCCGCCCGCAGCGGTAATACCAATATAGTCGCCCTGGTATCCGCCGGCAAGACCGGGGATCGGGGCAGGTTTGAAGCGGTGGTCTGACACTTCAATATCGGTCCATGTTGTGCCGCCGTCGAGTGATCGTGACACAAACACTGTTGCCGAGTCCGATGTTGTAACGCGATCATCATAATACACGACATTCAACCCACCCGACGCATCAACACACATCCAGGGCATGTACTGAATCTTCCCGTTGCTCAACCCATCCTGATTGACACGGATTCCTGATGACCATGTAGTTCCGCCGTTGGTTGATCGATGCATGATGATATCCGGGTCGGTGCCGGCAGGAGCAAGGTTTTGTTCGGCGGTGACAACGTAGATCCATCCGTTCCGCGGCCCACCAGAACGATCAACTGCCATTGAGGGAAAGTCGTTGGTTCGGATCCCGCCTTTTGCGGCAAGGGTCCCCCTGATCCCGTTGCAATCGTACGCATTGGCCAATCCGCTCCATGTCACTCCGCCATCTGTGGATTTTGCAAACCCA
Source organism: Bacteroidota bacterium (assembly GCA_031402435.1). Taxonomy (GTDB): domain Bacteria; phylum Bacteroidota; class Ignavibacteria; order UBA10030; family UBA6906; genus UBA11986. The sequence continues at coordinate 8,593 of JANNSJ010000044.1, forward strand.
ACAAAGTCCCCGGTGAAAGGTGATGATGTTGTTGGATTTTGCCAGCAAATATAGGCATCGCCGTTGGCGCCGACGGCACCGTTGACTCCTTGCTGATAATGTCCGGAAGGCGGTGTAAGGACATTGACCGGACCATTCCAGTTGACTCCACCATTGGAGGACCATGAGACGACCGCGGGTGGGGCTGAAGCTGTAAACAATGACCAGGTAACGTATGACCTCCCGTAGTAGGGACTTGCAGGCACATCATTTACAAATGTGTGGTTCTTGTCTTGCGAACCGGTGGCAAGCGTGAAGTTGCTCGCCCATGTTGTACCCATGTTGGTGGAATACGTAACACCCATACCGCCGCTGATAATCATGGACATATACAATCTGCCATCCGGACCAATTGCCGGGGCAGGGTCACCGCTGTGGCTACCAACGGGGGAAGAAGTTGTTGTGTCAGACCCAAACCATGTTGCCCCGCCATCTGTAGACAAGTACATTCCTTCACTGATGAACACCGGGCCAAAGTGAACGGCGTTAGAACTTGCGTACAGGATATTTCCATTTGTCGGATGGCGCGTGATTGGCACCTCACTCTGCCATGTCGTCGTCGATGGGTGAACTCTGATGTTTGGCGTAATCGCCAGGATTTCATTTGGGGAGTAGATAACCCGGGTCGTTGTGTTCTTGTGAATGTAATCCGATTTGGCCTGGGGTATCTGGAGCGGCTGGCTCGTTGCCGTGATCGATGTCAGTCGTGGATCAATACTCCACTTCCGCGGATCGATTTGTTCCTGCGAAAAGATCGTACCCGCGATGAACATTTCAAGGATGATGGACCAAAATGTTATCTGTCGTCGAGACACTGTGCCTCCTATGGCAATGGTGAAATGCTGTTTGAATCATTACTTATGGAATGAATTCGTCCTGCCTTCGTATCAATCTTTATTGCTTCTTCGCATCCTTGGGAGGGATCGGTTGATCAATAGTGTTCGAGGTTCTCTTCCGTCGTTTTGCTTCGGAGGTAATAATCAACCGGCCGTTGCCACCTGATTTTACCCAATACGCCTCTCCCGGCCTTAGTGAATCAGTTGGCGTATATGTACCATGGTAATAAAAAAATGCCGAATGTAGAATCCCCGTGGGAATCTGGACAACGGAACCGGTATCAACTGTGGAGGAAATTCCTCCTATCAATCCCCATCCCGGCACAAGGTCTATCGTGTCACGCGTAATTTCAGTGCCTGCAAGGGATATCGAACCCGCTGAACCAAATTTCATCCAATATCCAACACCGTTTGCCAGCGTATCTTTCTGTGTGTAACCGGATCCCTGTATGAACGCGAAGGCAGGTGATAACGCCATCGGATAGATCGTCGCCTTTCGCATATCTCCGACTGTAAGCGGAACTGCAACCATATTCCATCCATCCATGAACGGATACTGACGCGTCTTTTGGGCCGTTGTGGTGAAACGCCACACGGCCGACCATGGTCCGGCACCGGAGACATTCTCTGCCTGTATTCGCCAGTAGAACGTTGTATCTATAAGCAATGATGTCGTTTGTTTCGTAGTGTCAACGAGGAGCGAGTCATTCAACACCATGAATCCGAACAATGAGTCAGTCGCGATTTGCACGCGGTAGATCTCTGCAAATGATGTCGTATTCCATAGTAACGTTGTTACTGTTGGCTGATTCACTGTACCGTTGGCGGGCAAGACAAGCGCAGGAGCGGACGGCAGAGGCGCAAGAGTGTGAAAATTCCACGAAGCCGTAAACGGGCCTGAACCGGATCCATTTCTTGAACGCACCCGCCAGAAGTACCGTGAGAAATTCGTGAGCGAGCTGATCTGGCGCAAGGTGTCAACCAGTGTCGAGTCGTTCACAAGAACTCCGGCAAAAAGTGAATCTGTTGCCAGTTGAAAATGATAGCCTGTGGCACCGGAAGCTGCATGCCAGAGCAATGTCGCCGTCAACGGCTGGTTGACCGCGCCATTTGTGGGCGACAACAGCAAAGGCGCAACAGGAAGCAGTGCAGAATTGATAGTGTACGCGTATAGCCGCACGTCATCCACGTAGAATCCGTCGCGTTGATCACCACCGTCGGCCGCAAGGCGAAATCTGATTTTGATCTGTTTGTTAACGTATGTGGAGAGGTCAACATCTTGCTCAACCCATGTAAGTCCGGGCGTGTAATTCTCATATCCCCATGTTCCCGCAGGTTGCTGACTCCCGCTTCTTCCCGATCCTGAATGGGAAAGTGTTGACCGTAGTGTGGTCCATGTCGTGCCATTGTTGGTGGTGATTTCGACCGTTCCGAAATCCCATGATGGTTCGATCGCCCATTTCGACCAGAACTTCAACTGCGCATAGTTGTAGCCATTGAGGTTGATTTGATTGTTCATTGTCAGCGAATTGTTTGCGCTCGCCGAGTATGAGCCGACCGGACTGTCAGTAAATGCATTCGGGAGTGTGTGAGCGTTCGAAGTGACGCCCCAGCCCTGTCCTGTGCTCCAGTTTAATATCCCACTAGATGCGCTGTCAGCAAAGGCGGTTGTCGGTGTTCCAAGAAATATCTGCACTGTATCAATTTTCAGGAACCCTTCCGGATCAGAGAACTGCAGATAGACTTGAACTGGAACCCCGGTAACAGCGTTGGCATCAACGTACCCATTGAAAGCAAGCAGGCTGTCACGTTGCGAGGCCAGGCTGTCAAACACAAGCGATGGTGTAATAAACTGAACGGACGAAGAATTTGAACTGATGCTCACAGTGACATTTGCCCCGGATGCAAGCCCGCGATTTCTGACGGTCGCGAGAAGATCAAAGGTCTCGCCACGATCGGGGAAGCCGTTGCCTCCCACATCTTGAATTCTGTAATTGCGCAACCTGATATGCTGTCCGGCAAACATGGAAAGCAGCTTATTCTGTGTGAGGTTCAGCGCAGCAAGAGGAAGGATCTCACTACTGCCCGGCCAGAACCCTGTCGTGCCAACTTCCGGCGTCATCGCGTACGTTTTCGGTTTTGTCGTGTCACCGAACATGTAGTCATCGGAATTGCCGCGTGTGGAATATGATACGGTCTGCTGATCTGTACCATTCGTGTAGTGATTGTCAAATGTCATGTCATATGCCCAGTCGCGGAACGTGAGCGAGTCACCGTTTTCTCGTGAAAGGTATCCCCAGGGATAGATAAGGTAGTTTCCGTACGTGTGATAATTCAAACATGCCTTGAACTGGTGGACACGCATAAAGCCATCAATAGCTTGGGTCTCAGGCTCAGAGAATGGCGCTGTACCGCGATACGTGTCGTCGTTTGCGTTTGTACTCGAACCGCCGTTGGCGGCATTCCACATGTACATTGGGCCGTAGTTACGGTTGAGGTCAACCCCAAGGTTGGACGACCCAACATTTCGCCTGTTTTTCCGGTGCATTCCGCCCCCACCCGGGTTCGTTGTCTGATTGTACACATACCCATCCGGGTTGACAACGGGGATGAACCACATTTGCCTGTTGTTGACAAGATAGGAGGCTTCCGCATTCGAAGAATAGTGTTCAAGCAGCCACCACATGTAGTAGAGCAGTGTCATCATCCCTTCCGGTTCGCGCGCATGATGCAAGGAGGTATACAACACTTCCGGCTCGGCAGGCTCGTTGATTGTTGGATTATCCGAAATCTTGATTGCCCATAGCGCCCGACCCTCAACTGTGCGTCCAATGGAATCACGCTGAGTAATCAGCGAGGGATATTGGAGCTGCATCGAATCGAGCTGGCGCAACACCTCCGCAAACGTATAGAAGCCACCCATACTTCCGTATCCAAAACCAAGAGCATTCATGGATCCAGAAACCAGACCTTGTGAATAGTGGGCAGCAAGATCATCAATGACGACATCATAATGAATACCGGCGTCGGATAAGGCTTGCAACTCATGTTCGCCCCCAACAAACTCCATCATGCCTCCCGGCTTCCCGGTGGCCCCTTCGAAATCAATTCCCGCCGACCAGATTCGGTTGAGCATTGCTTTGTCGGAAACAACAATCGCTACCTGCTTGTACTTCTCCACCGCACCGGCACCTGCGGTAGACATCACAAACACCAAGAGAACACAATACATGAGAGGCAGGATGGCTCTTTGTCTGAATGTGCTATTCATATCCGATTTCATGCCATTGTGTGGAGTTCATAATAAAATGCAAGAAAAGGTAGTTGTTGGCGGTGCGAAAGTCAACAACTGAATCGAGACGGCGGGATGCAAGAGATATGAAAGATCTTGATTGATTTGCGTCGATGATAAACACAAGAGCCAAATCGCGAGTGGTAGGCAAAAAGAGAAGGCTATCGACCTGCTTGAAGGAGTCAGTTGGAGAGAATAAAACAATCTCTTGCGTAATTGAGAAGATGCATACTGACATCCCATGTACAATCTACTGAGGCTGCCGGGGGAAATTGTCATCGGAGCGGTTAGTATTTGAGGATTGTCAGCAGTGCTTATTTCCTTGCAAACACATAGAGTTCAGTCCCGGCGGAAACGGCATCAGAGGTCAACAAGTTCCACTGCCTCACTTGTTCCTCGGTAACATTGTATTGCCTCGCGATCATCCCCAGAGTTTCTCCACTTTTCACAACATGGATAGTGAGGGCGCCTTCATCCTCAATCTTCCCATTTTCGTTGGACGTTTCTGTTGTGCTGCTCGGTGTACTCAATCGAGGCTTCGGGGGTGGTGTAGCCTCTGCGCGTCGTACGGGGGCTTCCCGTCGCGGAGGCACAGTGACCCTCGTAGGCGTTGCTGTAGGAACTCTTACCTGCAAAGGTCTCGGAAGAGGCTCAACAAGCGGGGCTGAAGCAATGGTCTGCTGCGGAAGAGAAAGATGACTGATCAATTGTTGAAATACTTGCGCTGTTCCTCTGGAAACGAAATGAGACTTCGATGAAAGTGAGGTTCTCAGAATGTAACCGGAGTCATTGTTGATGCGAGCGTAAAACTCCATCCTGATTCCCTTTTGCTCCCGGATTTCAATTCCAAGCCAAGGCTTCCTGCTCCAATCAACCTCTGATTCAATCGCGTCCCCGGCCCGAAGCTCGGCGAGCACTGCGAGAACCGGTGCAATGACGTAGTCAGGGACTGGCTTCTCAGACGAGATCCACCTCTGCCCCTCACGCCGAATGGTGAACACCGTTTGTCCTGTTTCGAGAGAGATTGACAGGATGGCGGCTGGATCAATCCGGATCACGGTTTTTCCCCACCCGTTTACAGTTTCATCCATAAACACATCGGGCGTCATGCCCCTGACAAGATACACCATATCTAATGTTGAGGGGCGGATATATCCGCGGGAGGGCAGTGAAGACATCTTTCCAACAATAACGGAAATAGGCTTTCCGTCATCACTGGTAACCACCACCGTTGTTCCTAATTCGCCTACCCCAAACATGTCCGCCTTTCTTGGATTGGAAGAAACAAGGCCGATCAATTTAAAATTGGCAATCCCTTCGAGAAGCCTGGTCACGGTCGGGCCGTCCGCATTCGGTCGCCCCGGCTGTTCGAGCTTCCATGTACCGTGTTTTCTGCTGACAACAAACGAGCCGTCGGCTCGCCGGACCTCGATCCTCTCGACCCTGGAAGTATCGATGGGGAGCTCCCAGTCCGGTGGAGCATAGCTTGTCTCAACCATCCGTGTTGGCTGCTTGAGAAAGAAGAAAACGGCCAGCACCAGGACGGTCAAGCTCAACAAAATATATGTTTGTCGCTTCATGGCAACACCTTCATCATGAGCCCTGCGTATGCTTTCTGCGGCGCGATGCCCTCATCGCCACTCTGATGAGCCCCCCCAGAATCACGAGTGCAGGAGGACCGGCAAACGCGAAGTATTTAGCGGTTGTTCTTGTTCCATCACTCACCTCATGAAGAGGCGGAGAGGCAATATCACGCGTACGAATCGACCCGAGCCCCGAATCATCCAGCAGCCAATCCACAAGGTTAAGAGCAAATGTAATATTTTGGTATCCATGCTGCGAAGCGTCCAGGACAAAATCGCCGTCGCCCACAACGACAATCTTCGCTCGAGTATTCTTCGTGGAATTCGCCGAGGCAGAAGGGGTTTTCGTTTCAAGGCCGCCAAATGCGCTCCTGAACGATCCTTCAAACGTCGCTGCCAGAGGAATATGTTCTTCGCCAAAAGGGGCTCGGCCAGTCACACTGGCAGGATTGATGTCAATGCTATCTCCCGACACTCGATCCGATCGGGAAGATGAACTCGCAACGACCCTTGCATCAATACCCCTGACGGCCGCAAGGCGCGGATCAATTGAACTGACATAGGGAAACACGATGGGCGGGAGATTGGCAACCGTTGGATTGTCCCGGTCAAAGTCCGCAACAACCGGAAAGAATGGGTTGGGACCATCCTCGGTCAACGAACCTTTACCCACTTGACGGTTGGCTCCAAAATCATCGCAATGCATATCAACGACCAGATCATTACTGATGTTCCATCCATACATATCGAACAAATTGCCAAGATTCAGGTCCAGCCGTTGCGCACTTTGGCGTTGACGATCGGGAATCATTGCGTCGAGAAAGAACGCCACCCTGCCGCCCCGCGTGATGTACTGGTCAAGCAGGCCTTTTTCCTGTTCCTCAAAGCGGCGGCGAGGTCCAATGACGAGCAATGCGGCAACAGCGGAAGGATTCCAATCGGAGAATGCAACATTCGTGATCTTGTAGTGTTTTCCCAACGCATCAAGGAAACTCCTCATGGCCTCCGGCCCGGGCTCGCCATGCCCTGTAAGCAACCCCACCACGGGAGGACGACGTTCCCTGAGATGTTTGATTGTTCTGGTCATGTCGTATTCGAGTCGCTCAACAGACGAGACCACAGGCAGCGATTCGAACCGGTCGGCATATGAGAACGCGAGTCCGGCATAGGCCTTCCGTGTCTGAATTTTGTCATCCTTCACCACCTTGAGATGAATGGGAGAGATACCTGCTTCAATCGCATCCTGTTCGGCATCTGTGTTCTCTAGCGGATTCACAAACCTGTATTGGAGTTTACCGCCCGAATAAACATGGTATTCCTCCAATAACTCCTGGATATCGCGGCGATGATTGTGGTATGGCGGTGGAAGGTCAGGAGAAACATATGCCCGTACAAGAAGATTATCATCCAGCGAGGAAAGCTGGGTTGTTGTCACAACAGAAAGTGTGTACACATCTCCGGCAGTCAAGTCAGCCCGAAAAAAGATGCCGAAGGAGATGAGATTCACCAGCAGAACTGAAACACCCACAAGCACGAGCTGCAAGATCCGGGTGGGCGGGATAAAGTGTCTCCAATGAAACAGACGTTGTCCATATTCGCGGGCGGCGGCGATAGTCGCAAGCAGCACGAAGAGAATGATCAAGGAGGTATAGTAGACAAGATCGCGCGAGTCAATAACGCCGCGTGTGAGGCTCGAGAAATGATGGCCGGCACTCAGATATTCCACGGGTGAGGCAATCCCATCCGGAAGAAATGGCAATACACGATCAAGAAAGAAAAGGCACGAGATAAGAATGCATCCCACGATGAGGGAGACAATCTGGTTGTTACTCAGAGCCGAAGCAAAGAGGCCAATAGCAACAAACGTTCCACCAAGTAAGAATAATCCGACCCACCCGGTTACCACAGGCCCCCAATCGAGGTTGCCAAGTATTGAGATAATGACCGCGTACACAAACGTGGGCACAATCGCACAGATAACGAGGAACCACGATGCGAAGAATTTTCCAAGGACAATCTCGCTTGTCTGTATGGATTTCGTCCCGAGTAACTCGAACGTTCCTCCACGTTTCTCCTCCGATATGAGTCGCATGGTAACGGCCGGAACAAACAACAGCATCACGATCGGCGCTGCTTCAAACAGGAGGCGAAGTGAGGCGACGTTCTCAAGAAACATGTTGCCAACGACGTATGTCCCGAGCAAGACAAGGAACAGGACAATGAAAATATATGCAGCAGGCGAATCAAAGTATGAGCGCAGTTCTTTCTGCGTCATGATCCATGTCTTGTTCACGACGTCTTCCCCCTGGTCAGTTGATGGAAGATGTCTTCTATCTTAACGCGCCGGCGTTGAACATCGACCAACGTCCACTCATTGGAAGCGCAGAGGCCGAACAACTCCTTCACAACGTTGCTCCCGCTCTCTGCTTCCACATAGAAACTTCTGCTTCGCGTGTTGTTCTGTTCCTGTTCAAGGTCAGTGACTTCCTTGATGCACTGAACACTCTGTAGGGCGCGTTTCACAGCTTCGGGAAGCAATCCAGCGGTCGATTCGACCGTGACAAAGTACTGCATCCCACCTTGAAATTCCTGTTGTAATGTCGCAATCGATGCGTCCGACAATATCCTCCCCTTGCTCATGATGATTACCCGACTGCAAAGAGCTTGCACTTCGGCAAGATTATGCGTCGAAAAAATTACCGTCTTCTCTTTCCCAAGTTCACTGACGAAGCGGCGAAATTCTATAACCTGGTTAGGATCAAGACCGGTGGTTGGCTCGTCAAGAATCAGTATCTTCGGATCGTGAACGAGAGTTTGCGCAAGGCCAACACGCTGACGGTAACCCCGTGAGAGATTCCCGATTTGCAGAGACCTTACCGTCCCCAGGGCAAACAAGTCAACCATCTCCGCCACGCGACGGCTTCGCTGGTGGCGTGGCACGCCCTGCAACCCTGCAGTGAATTCAAGGTAGTCAAGTACATTCATGTCATCGTAGAGGGGGTTATCTTCCGGAAGATATCCGATCTGTCGCCGCACATCAACGGTTTCGCGCGAAACTGTTACGCCATTCACCTCAATCGTCCCAGACGACGGTGAGAGAAAACCGCTGATAAGGCGGACAGTGGTGGTCTTCCCGGCGCCATTGGGACCGAGTAATCCGGTTACTTCTCCCGGATGCACGGCAAAGGAGAGGTTATCGACGGCCTTGACCGCTCCAAAACTCTTCGAGACACTTTTCGCAAGGATGGACATGTCAGTTGTTCTTCTTTTGACAATCTCAGAAATCTATTTCACGCGAACAAACTCAATACGGCGGTTTTGCTGCCTTCCTGCTTCCGTCTTGTTCGTTGCAATAGGTCGAGTTGCTCCGAACCCTTTGGTTGCTATACGGCTCGCTGCAATTCCTTTTCGAACAATGTGTGCCTTGACGGCTTCTGCACGGGCAAGAGACAGCCTCAGGTTCACCGACGGTTTTCCAATAATGTCGGTATGCCCGTGGATTTCCACTGCAATTTCCGGATGTTGCGCCATTGTGTTGAACGCCTTTTCGAGTATCTCTCCGGACTGTGCGGTGATCACAGCGCTGTTGAACTTAAAGACCACACCACTCAACACAATCGGTTTGTTGATCTCGATGCTCAACTCTTCCTTCTTCGGCTTCGGGATGTCGTCCGCTGGATCGAGCGGATTGGAACCCCGCCGCACTTCCACGCCATCCGGAATAGTCCCGGCATCAGTATCGGGGTTCAAAGGGTTTGTTCGATAACGCAGTACCTCATCCCCATCAGAAAGAGTATCTGCGTCGGTATCAACCCTGAGAGGATCCGTATGGTGCTTCAGGACTTCATCACCATCACTCAGAATATCACCATCTGTATCAACGTTGAGTGGATCCGTGCGGTACTTAAGAACCTCTTCGCCATCCAGTAGGCCATCACCATCAGTATCAGGATTCAAAGGATTGGTGTGGTACTTTCTGACTTCTTCTCCGTCGCGAAGGGCATCGCCATCTGTATCCGGGTTCAAAGGATCAGTCCCGATGAGTTTCTCTTCATTATTTGTCAGTCCATCTCCGTCGGGATCGTCAGAGCCGCGGTCGCCAACAATGGTGACACCAAGTTCAAAGGTCCAGAAGCCGTCGTTCTTTCCAGTCTTTGCCGCATCAAGTCCGTCCGTGAATGCAAGATTGTAGCCTCCGTTGAGCTCAAGTGCTGCCACATCGCCTAACATGACTTGCGTCCCGACACCAACAGGGAAATGGGCTGCCCAACCTGCCTTTGGTGCACCTCGTGTTGCAAGAATGGAATTGTTCTGAACTCTAAAGTTTGCCACTCCCACACCCCCATAGAAGAAAGGCGCCCAATATTTTGTGGATTGGAGCTCCAATATCAATCGGTATTCCAACGGTATGAGTTGCGTTCTGTAATAGCTCCCTCGTATCTCGCCGAAACCAGCATTCAGTTCCCCTTGCAAGGTTTTGAAAAGTATATGGCGAAGATAGACACGTCCAAGGTACCCGGCACGCTGATCGGCCAAACCCGTGCTACCAAGCATGCCGCCAATCCGTATGCCCACTTTCGGCAGAACGTCCTTGAACTGGGCAAACGATTGATCGGCGAAAACAAAGAGAGCACAGGCGATGAAGAACAACGCCTCCAAGCGAGTTACGAAACGCCTCTCTGCTGGCCTCTGCCTCAAAAAAAAGATTTTGTTATGGTGTATTGTTGCCATCGTTGAGCACGTATTGAGGGACACTATAAGTCAAGTTCTGGAGATAGCGGATAAAATGTCGGGGGATGAGAGCCGAAGTGCGGGGAACACCACGGAATCTTCAGAACCTATGATCTGGCCTTTCCATACACACCGTTGGCATATCCCCTGTTTCGAAATTGGAATTTAAGATTGATGGAGGGAAGGCCCCATCAGGAGAGTGTGTTCAAGATGTCCAAAACTTAGATGAAAATCAAGCCGAAAAATACTGAGAAAGGGTTCGGTGTTGTAGCTCATTCGGATGCGCCAGGATTCAAAGCAAACGGATTGCTTGATGCAACAACCAAAGTATTCTGCGATGTGATGAGAAAGGAAATGGGTAGAATGTGCCCGCCTAATTGCCTACCGATTCATGCAAACTGTCCAGCATCCGGCCAAGATCGGCCTGGATGGTTCGCAGTTTTTCGAGTGTATCTTCGATGGCCTTCTCTCGTGACCCAACGTCAGTTTTGGGAACACTCAAGCGCCTCGAAACAAGCTCGCCCTGCTTCTTCTGAATTGTCGGACCCTGTAGGTTGGAAGACGTGGGCTTCGCCTTATTGCCAACAACGCAATTGATTACGAGTTCCGAGCGGCTGGAGACGGAGGGTATCTGCAGTATGTCTCCCGGGTTGTTTCCGGGGCGATCGGTATTCAACTCGACTTCAGCGACGTACCTTCCCACTTGAAGGCCGGAGATATTCAACTCGATTTTCTGTTTCAAGGAATGGTAGATAGCAAATTCCTTCTTTTCTTCTGCCCTGAGTACACCATTCTTGTCATGTAGACGACAAACAATGTTCCCAATTAACGCAGCATTGCCTAGTCGTTCAAGCTCAACAATCACATTAGCTTTCTGAGCACCAACCTGAACCGATACTCCCTGTATCTGAACACCGGTCCGGACAGCCCCACGCCGAAAATTCACCGAGAGTACAATTTGAAAAGGCTCGTTTATGATTTCACGATTTCTCTCCGTGCCTATCGTTTGGAAAGTAAGAATGGGGCGCGCCCAGAACTCTCCTTCCGGTAAGCCTGATGGAGGGTTGGCAATGACAATCAATGTTTGGGATTCCCCTGACGACAGAATGAAGCGCCGCGGGAAGATGCGTACCCAGTCCACTGCTGACGGCTCAGCAGCATCCACCCTTTTGATAAAACGAAAGGACACGTTCCCTGAATCATCCGACACAGGGTACCCGAATTGAATATCGACTTCAACTTCCTTGCTCTGACTTCCGCTGTTCTGAATAGCCACTCTCGCGTGTAAGTCATCATCACCAAGATACACGGCAACCGGAGAAACACGAATTTCGGCGTATCCAGCCACTGAGATCGCCAGGAACAAACCACCCATGATCCTCCACCGCACGGATCGCGAAAATGCCGTTATGGTGACATGATCTGAGAATGTTGTCATCAATTATTCACAAACACAATCAGTTTCTTCCCTTTGATCGCCCTACCCGGAATGGCCAACTCTTTTCCCGTATTTCCACGGTAAGAAGGAGCATTGCCCTGCTTATCCAGAAGCTCAGTTGGGGCGAACAGGCTGTGAAGGTCGTCAGAGGAAATCTCTGCATACTGTATTCCTTTCACGCTGGAGACCCCACTATCAGGTACGGCAACCGCGACACGGACTCTAAACGAGGCAGTGGCAGTGGCATTTGCACTAGCTGTTAGCTTTTGCGCAAGTGCGGAATCAAAACTTACAAACAATAGAAATATGTTCAGTATCAAACAAGATGCAGCAAACTCAAAACCTGTGCGAGATTTCATTTTCCCCCCATGAAATGCGTAATAACCATAACTCATGGAAGGGAAACTGCAACGCGTATGCCAAGAACTTCCTGGAAAGGAATTCCTCGAAGGACAAACAAGAAATCGTAAAGTAGGCGGGGAATCGCCGGAAAAACCAAGACTGGAAGACACGCAACGGGGGTTGCTACTAGCGCGTCTCTACGATGAGTAGCAGATGGTTGAAAGTTGTAGAAACTTCAAAGGCCTTAATTTTTTCCATTTATCACCGGTCGGGCTCCCGTGGTTGAATTTTCATGAGCATTTGGCGGAACCGGTACCAATTGAAACGTGGCAGGGGGATAAATCTTCAAGGCTTCATCCGAAGGTGCTTTGAGAACAAGAAAACCATTCTGGTTCACCTTCACCCAGTATCCACTCATGGGATCAATTGATGTCGTAGCGGCATATCCCGTGGTGCTGTATCCAAAATACAACGACGTAACAATGCTGCTTGGAATCTGGATGATACTCCCCACCGGGACGGCGCTGCTGATCGAGCCAATAATGTTCCATCCCTGTGATACACTTATCGTGTCCAATGTTCGCAGACCGCCACTGAGTGATAGCGGTTGCGCCGATGGGAACTTCAGCCAGTAGCCCTTTCCATAGTCCAAGGTGTCGCGATTGGCGTATCCTGTTGGCGTGAAGGCAAACGCAGTTGACGATGAAGTCGGAAACACCTGCGTCTTCCGTCGGTCACTCATCGAGACAGGCAGGGAAACGATGCTCCATCCACTCGGAACACTGCTATTCACTGTGCTTCCGTTACCATATACAATTTGAAATGCCGTCAGGTTTTCATCGGCCACAACAAGCGAGTCCTGAAGCTTCATATTCACCTGAAAAAAGATCCCGCCGAATTCATCCCTGAGTGTAAACGTACCTGCCGGCAACTCCAACCGGTTCCACCGGAGAACGAACGGATATCCTCCTTCTCCTGGTTGCATCAAACCCGTGTAGATATTCTGCACATGAGTACCCCCAAGTGTATCGCGGATGTTGCGCTTCGTCCCCAGCGTTCCGGTGATACGCCACCGTACATCCAACACACCGCTCGGAGGAAGCGGCGGTAACTCGTACTCCCCAAAGATCGCATCAATCCCGTCCGTCGATCCCGCTCCGGTACCATACTCAAGACTGTCCGATAGTCCCCCATTGTCACGCAGTATGATCCTTGACTGGAATGCGACAGTCCCACCTCCGCCGCTAAACACAAATTGCATGGAAACCGGGAGGTGGTCCGACGCATAGTGCAAAGCATTCGCCACACTGTCAGGGACTGCAGTGTTTGGTAACTGATTGATACTATCGTTGTAATGTTGTCCATCGTTACCTATTGGTGTCAAGCTGCCTGCAAGAACGTGAATCCTTCCCGGCTGGCTGACTGCTCTTGAATACAGAATCATATCAAAACGATCATCCATTCCACCGGTAGCCCCACCACCAAACGACCTCACACGTGGTGACTGCGTATGGTACGGTCTGTAGCTGCTATCATTCCACGTACCCGGGAGATTCAGTGCGTCAACGAAATGCCCGTCGTCGCCCGGATTGTCTTGCAGGAGTTTTTGGTAGGCGAGTTCAGTTGACCCGTAGATATTGAAGTCGCCACAAATAATGAAGAATTTCCCGTTTGGCAACGCATTGGTTACCTTTCGCACACTATCAACTTCTGCGGCACGCAGGGTTTCGTTGGTCCCCCCACTGCTTGCTTTCAAGTGTACAGCATACAAACAGAGCGTATCAGCAGCCACGGCATTGTATAACTTGAACTCGCTGATATCACGAAGTGCCGTATGAACAGGGGTGTTTGAAATGAACGAAAACTTCGCCGTCTTGTAGTACAGTTCGTTGTCTGTATCCGGTCCATTAACAAACGGGCTCTTTGAGAACTGGCCGGGAAATACAACGTTGATAACGCTGTTGAAAAAGGCGTCAACCATTGCCTGACTTGTCATCTCCTCAACCACAAGCACATCGGGCTTTACATGGCGTATCACTGTTCGGTAATATTGATCCCGGCCTCCATCAGCATAATTCAGGAGGTTCCAGTTCATTACCTTGAGCGTATCCTGGCTGGATGCAAGGCACGAACACATCAACAATAACAATGCAAACCCTCTTGCCTTCATTCCTTATCACTTCTCCGTAAGCACAAGCAAGCACCCTCTTGTTAATAAGAAGCGAAACTTACACGTCTTTGACAAGGGGTATTTTATCTTAGTTGGCTATCCTCTTGTTCGGCTTCCGGGAGATCGTTCCCTGCGGCAATACAAGCTTCCCGCTCTGATTCACCTTCACCCAGTATCCTCGCATCGGATCGATCGATGTGGCCGATCCATATCCTGTGATACCGTATCCGAAATATGATGAGGCGACAATGCCTCCAGGTATCTGGATGATACTTCCCACAGGCACTGATGTACTGATCGAACCTATGATGTTCCATCCCTGAATGACTTCGACCGTGTCTGACGTTATTGCACCACCTGTCAGCGACAACGATTGTGTCGATGGGAACTTCAGCCAGTAGCCCACTCCATAGTCCAACGTATCATCGTTGACATATCCTATTGGTGTATACGCAAAGGCATTCGACGTTGAGCCCGGAAATACTACCGTCTTGCGCCGGTCCGCAACAGTAACAGGAACCGACAGGATGTTCCAACCAGTCTGTGCTGCTGAAGAGACAACGTTTCCAGCATCGTACACAATCTGAAACTGTGGTATCTGATCGTCGGTAAACACCAACGAATCCTGAAGTTTCATATTCACAAGAAAGAATGCACCCGCCGGACCATCACGCAGTGTGAATGTTCCTGCCGGCAAATCCAGATTGTTCCACTTCAACACAAACGGGTATCCTTCTCCTGCCTGGAGCTTCCCTGTATAAATTATCTGCTGATGCGTACCGCCAAGGGTGTCACGTATGTCGCGCTCTGTGCCCAGTGTTCCTGCGATTTGCCACCGGACATCCATGACCCCCGTTGGAGGAAGCGGGGGCAATTCAAATTCTCCAAATGATGCATCAATCCCGTCGGTTGCACCCGCGCCTGTACCATACTCCAGACTGTCTAACGACCCACCGTTATCACGCAGATACATTCTTGTGAGAAGTGAAAAACCTGAACTGATGCTGAACACACTATTACTTGAATCCATCACCGAAGGATTGGTCACGCTCGAGATCCGGACACGGGCAGACGATGTGACTGGACCTGTTACCGTCCACGGCTCTGTACCGTCGTTCGCAGTGCTTGCAAAAAGTGTTTCCGTAAAGGTGGAACCACCATCACGCGAAAGCTCAACTTTCACGTTGCCCGAAACACCCATCGAAGTCCACAGAATGCTCTGGGGCAAGCCCGTTCCCCACGTCTCTCCACCATTTGGTGTTGTTACGGTGATGGATGGCTGAGTGATCGTGAAGTTTGTATTGCTGGTGTCTGCAATTGATGGTGTTACAACACTTGAAATCCTCACGCGGGCTGATGAGCTTGCAGGGCCTGTCACGATCCAGCTTTCGGCGTTATCATTCGGCGTACTTGCAAACAATATTGTTGGAAATGTTGAGCCACCATTGGTCGAGAGTTCTATTTTCACGTCACCGGAAACATTGCTTGACGTCCACTGGATGTTCTGCGTGGTTCCGATCGACCAATTCTCTCCACCATTTGGAGCAGACACCGTGATGGCGGGGACCGCACTGTTGAATCTGTAGATAATCCCGTCATTGCACAGAACATACAATTCGTTGAGTTGGTCTATTCCGAACGAAAGAATGGAGGACGCTGCGGTCAGCAGTTGTGCATCTTCCGTCACTATGCCACCCTGATACATAAGTTTCCATATCTGGCGGCTGCAGTAATCCCCATAAATATATCGGCCTGTAAGCTCCGGTCGCCTGGAACCGCGATAGACAAATCCCCCTGTGAGAGAACACCTGCCGCCTGCATGATCGTACTCTTTGATCGGGAGAGTCAATCCCGTCATATTGCAACCTGACGACGGACTATAACAATGAAAACCTTCCATGGTCTTCCAGCCATAGTTCTTGCCATTCTCGATAATATCAACCTCCTCCCAACTTCCTTGCCCAACATCTCCACACCAGATCAAGCCGGTGACAGGATCCTGGCTCATTCGCCACGGGTTTCGCATACCCCACGCAAAAATCTCCGGTCTCCCCCCTCCACCGACAAACGGATTCGTCGGAGGTATGCCATAGTTTTGTGCGCCCACGGTTGTGTCGACATTGAGTCTGAGTACCTTTCCGAGCAGACTGTCCAGATTCTGCGCGCGATTCCCGGGGTCACCCGCACTTCCCCCATCACCCAAGCCGGCATAGAGGTATCCATCCAAGCCAAAGAAGAGAATACCACCATTATGGTTTGTGTAGGGATCGTAAATATTCAAGAGTATGAGCTCGCTGTTAAAGTCGGCAGTATTGGGATTTCCAGAAGTGACATTATACCGTGCAATGATGGTTCGCCCTGTTGTAACCTGGGTGTAGTGGACATAGAAGTAGCCATTGCTGGCATAGTTCGGGTGGAATGCCAATCCCAGCAACCCGCGCTCATCTCCACCGCCGCCGGTAACGATGCGCGATGAGAGATTCAAAAACGTAGGTGCTGATGTTGCTGTTGAATCATTGGGAAACACGCGTATCAAACCGTTCTTCTGAACAACAAAATTCCGGTTCGTTCCGTCATTGCTATGCGTCATGTACACCGGTTGCGTGAACGTGAGACTGGGGAAGGCATTTACCAATTGTAATGGCTGCGCAACGACAGGCGTACACTGCCACAACATAACGACAACAGCAAAGAACCAGCATGAACGAAACCGCATGCACTCTCCCCCTTCGATCTTGAAATAATTTCCGGATTTATAATCTCAACTTGAAGCCAAAACTGTGTATCAACCGTTCGGGTGAAAAATCAATGGACGTTTGATTTCTTATGAGGACGCGCCGTTGACCCTGGCAAGACCAGCTTTCCATTCTGACTCACCTTCACCCAATACCCGCGCATCGGATCAATCGATGTGGCTGATCCATATCCAGTGATACCGTATCCGAAATACGACGAGACAACAATGCCTCCCGGTATCTGAATGATGTTGCCCACCGGCACCTGCGTACTGATCGAACCAATGATGTTCCAACCCTCAATGACATCGATCGTGTCTGTTGTTATGACACCGCCCGACAGTGACAACGGTTGGGTGGATGGAAACTTTAGCCAATACCCTATCCCATACCCCAACGTGTCACGGTTGACATATCCCGCCGCGGTGTATGCAAACGCGCTCGATGTCGCTGCGGGGAACAGTACCGTCTTGCGCAGGTCAGCAACAGTGACAGGAACGGACAGGATATTCCAGCCTGCCTGTGCTGTAGAAGAGACAGCGTTCCCTGCATCGTACACAATCTGAAACTGTGGTATCTGATCATCAGTGATCACCAACGAATCCTGAAGTTTCATATTCACCAGGAAGAATGCGCCCGCCGGGCCATCACGCAGCGTAAATGTTCCTGCCGGTAAATCCAGATGGTTCCACTTCAACACAAACGGGTATCCTTCTCCTGCCTGGAGTTTCCCTGTATAAATTATCTGCTGATGTGCACCGCCAAGAGTATCACGTATGTCTCGCTCTGTGCCCAGTGTTCCTGCGATTTGCCACCGGACATCCATCACCCCGGTCGGAGGAAGAGGAGGCAATTCATATTCGCCAAATGCTGGGTCAATCCCATCGGTTGCACTCACACCCGTGCCGTACTCCAAACTGTCCAACTCTCCACCGCTATCGCGCAACGTTATTTTCATGAGCGAGCTGATTGCAGCAACACCAATACCTGACAATGGTACTTTGAACACGGCGGCGGGAGAATTGTTATTCAGGCGAAGCGTGTCTTGGTAGCTCGACAAGGCAGACGGTGAAAACTGCACCGAGAGTGTATCGGACGAACCTGACGGAATGCTGAAAGATGTTCTCCCGGCCGCAAAGTTGGAGCCGGTCGTTACACTACTTACGACCAGTGTGGCGGTGCCAGTATTATAAATTCGAATGGTATCTGATTTCGATGTGCCCATTCCAACCGATCCGAAATTCTTCGATGAGGGTGACGAGGTGATGTTTGAAACTGATATTGAGAACACTCCGTCCGTGCTATCAAGTGGGTTTGTGTCCGACGCGTCGCTGACACGAACACGCGCCTGCGAAGTGGACACATTGGGAACAAGCCATGAGTATGATCCGGCCGATGACGGAGTGCTTGTAATAATTGTCTGCCATGCACCACCCGGTGAGGTCTTATAGTCAATCTTTACGTTGGTAAAATTCGACGCAGTCCACGTAATGTTATGGTTCGAGTTATACGCCCAATTCTCGCCACCGTTTGGCGAGAGCACGGTGACAGCCTGGACAGATGACAATGGAACCGAATAGGTGATGCTGTATTTCCAGATCGCACCGGTTTGGTGAACAAGGAATGTCGCGCGGTCATAGCAAAGCATTCCGGAATTGGAGCCGCTCAAAGAGGATGATGAAAAACTTACTCCTGCATTTGTCGAAAGATACGATGTGCCGCCTCCGTACACTCCGTACATCACCACGTTCGGATCATCCTTGGCTATGTCTGTACCCCACGATGAACCAGTCGGTGCGATACTTGTCCATGTCAGGCCGGAGTTCGTGCTCTTCGTAACGCTTGTTGAACTCCATGCCGTTGCAAAAGAATACGTGTTGCGAAGTCTGGACACAGCAATCATTGGAATTTCAGACGAGGTACTCGAATAGATTGATGTCCAACTCGTGCCGTAATCGGTTGAGCGACACATTTGCGCATTACCAGTTCCCGTCGTCCCATCGCCAACATACCAGAGGCTTGAATTTCCCGGAACAATTGCAATATCACAAGGACTTCGGAAGCTTGTCTGCGCAAGCGTATCCCATGTTGCACCAAAATCTCTTGAGTGATACAGAACGCCGTCCGGTCCACTGCCTGTGCCTTCAGCCGCGAATATGACATTTTCAGGACTGTCAGGGTCTATTTCGAGTGGCATACCGTAGCTTGTAAAGTTCCTGGCAAGTACGGATGTCCAAGTTACACCTGCATTGGTACTGCGTTTTACTCCCTTGGGTGATCCGGAAGTTGCGGCAAGCCAGATATTTGAATCCGCCGGTGATATCAACAGCGACCATTGTGAACCTCCGCCGGCTGATTTGCCGGCAGCTGTTGACCATGTTTCACCACGGTCAATGCTCACATAAATCACGTTCCCACCCGCCATGAAGATGCGGTTCTTGTTAAACGGATCAATCACAAAAGTATTCCCGATGGAACTGATACTGGGCACCTTGTTGATCCACTGATAATTTACGGTTGTGCCCTGAGGAAGCTGCCAGGTTGCACCGGCATCGGTGGTACGGATGACTGCGTTATTCTTTTCGCTGCACGCCCAGCCGTTTGATGTAGTGTAGAAAAACACATCATTCAATTTTGCATGCATCTGATGCATACCGTAGCTGTATGTTGTACCACCATCGACCGAGTTACGAATGAATCCTCCACCGCCGATGAAGTACGCATTGGTCGGCGAAAGGACAAACACGTCATCCACATCAACGTTCGAATCAGTTTTGAAGTTCAACGAATTCCATGTCGTGCCACCATTGGTGCTCTTAGAACAGAAACCATCGGTGCCTGTCACGTACACAGTCTGACCGGAGGCACTCACAGAAAGAATATTCTTTGTCCAGACGACATCTCCTGTACTGCTCCACGTTGTACCGCTATTCGTTGTTTTCAGAAGCTTCCCTGCTGCCCCACATGCATACCCTGTAAGCGTGTCAAGAAAAGAAAGCCCATACAATGCCTGGACAATCCCGGAAGTCTGGCTGCTCCAGTTTGATCCTCCATTTGTGGTTGCGACGACCGATCCGCCGTTGCCCACTGCCCACCCTTTCGTTGGACTGGCAAATGTAATTGCATTCAGCCTTGTGCCTCCATTGAGTGTTTGCGGAGTCCACGAACCACCAGCATTGGTTGAACGATAATACGCGCCGCCATCACCCACCATCCAGATGCTCGTACTCATCGTGAAAACTGAACGAAATGTTTGCACCCCAAGTGGGCTGGATCCCCAGTTTGCTCCGCCATCCACCGAGTGGTAGACCCTGCCGCTATCGCCCACTGCCCACACATCAGCACCGTTCGGAGAGTGAACGCCATAGAAACCAGCACTCCACGCCGGTGCTGCGAGAACGATCATGAAGAACAACAGGGTCAGGAGTTTTGCACTCAGCGATTTATGCTTCTGTGAATCCACCCCACTCATCGTGTGCCCAACAATAGTGATACTACTCGACAGAGCAAGCAACATTTGCGGTACCTTTCGTCTGTTGTGTGGATTGTTCATGGCATCATTTTCGTTTTGAAGTCCGTACTTCCTTGAGTACACTCCCCGGCAACACCAATTTTCCATTCTGATTCACCTTCACCCAGTATCCGCGCATCGGGTCGATCGATGTGGCAGATCCATATCCTGTGATACCGTATCCGACATATGATGAGGCGACAATGCCTCCCGGTATCTGGATGATACTTCCAACAGGCACTGATGTACTGATCGAACCTATGATGTTCCAACCTTGAATGACGTTAATCGTGTCTGTTGTTATGACGCCACCCGTTAACGATAACCCTTGTGTCGATGGGAACTTCAACCAATATCCCACTCCGTAATCCAACGTGTCGCGGTTGACGTACCCTGCAGCGTATGCAAAGGCATTCGACGTCGATGTCGGAAATACCACCGTCTTGCGCAGGTCGCTCATGGTCACAGGAACTGACAACATGTTCCAGCCCGATTGTGCCGTTGAAGATACGACATTCCCCGCATCGTACACAATCTGAAACTGTGGTATCTGATCATCGCTGATCACCAACGAATCCTGAAGTTTCATGTTCACCAGGAACAATGCGCCTGCCGGGCCATCACGCAGCGTGAACGTCCCTGACGGTAACTCAGAAGGGTTCCACCTCAACACAAACGGATACCCGCCCTCTCCTGCCTGCAGCTTCCCCGTGTAGATCACCTGTTGGTGTATACCACCGAGCGTATCACGTATGTCGCGCTCTGTCCCCAGTGTGCCCGCAATCTGCCACCGGACGTCCAACACGCCAGTAGGAGGAAGTGGCGGCAATTCAAATTCTCCAAACGCTGCATCAATCCCATCGGTCGCACCCGCACCTGTACCGTACTCCAAACTGTCCAAGACTCCACCATTATCACGCAGATACATCTTTGTAAGAAGTGAAAAACCTGCACTGATAGTAAACTGCCCGTTACTCACATCCAACACCGCCGGGTTGCTCACGCTTGAAACTTTTATCAATGCATTTATTGTCACCGGCCCCGTGGCTGACCACAATTCTGAACCGTCGTTCGCCGTTGCTGCAAAGAGCATCTCATAACTTGATCCTCCATTGCGTGAGAGCTCCACATTCACAGAACCGGAAACACTTGTCGATGTCCAGGTGATGGTCTGAGGCGACCCTATCTCCCATACCTCTCCACCATTGGCTGTTGTTACAGTGATGGACGGCTGAATGATCGTGAAGTTCGCATTGCTCGTGTCTGCGATTGATGGAGCTGTAACACTTGAAATCCTTACGCGAGCTGTTGAGCTTCCGGGGCCCGTGACCGTCCAGCTTTCGGCGTTGTCATTCGCTGTACTGGCAAATAGCACGGTCGGGAATGTTGAGCCGCCATTGGTCGAAAGTTCTATCTTTACATTCCCCGTGAGGTTGGTCGATGACCATTGAATATTCTGAGATGTTCCCGCAGTCCAACTCTCCCCTCCATTCGGAGCACTTACAGTGACTGTCGGTTGAACGATCGTAAAATTCGCGTTGCTTGTGTCTGCGATTGATGGACTTGTAACACTTGAAATCTTTACGCGAGCTGTTGAGCTTCCAGGGCCTGTCACGATCCAGCTATCGGCGTTATCATTCGGCGTACTGGCAAATAGCACGTTCGGGAATGTTGAGCCGCCATTGGT
>JANNSJ010000045.1:0-88407 GCA_031402435.1 Bacteroidota bacterium
TGCACTCAGCAGTCTTGCAGCGAACACGCTGTACTACTGGCATGTCAGTGCGACGAACAGTGGGGGCACGAGTGCCTATTCGGCATCGTTCACCTTCACGACGTCGGCACCTCCGCCTCCTCCGTCATCACCAGTGTTGGCCACACCAGCGAATGGAGCGACCGGAGTAGCAACGAACCCGACGCTGACATGGAACGCATCGAGTGGAGCGACTTCGTACCGTGTGCAGGTGTCAACTGTGTCAGGTTTTACAGCAACAGTAGTCGATCAGAGTAATGTTACGACAACCTCGTTTGCAGCAAGCAGTCTGGTGGCGAACACGCTGTACTACTGGCGTGTCAGTGCGACGAACAGCGGGGGAACAAGTGCATTTTCAGGAGCTTTCAACTTCACCACGGCGGCAGCACCAACGACGGCGGCAATCTACCAGAATGCTGCTCTTTCCACGCCATGGAACGATATGCGTTCGTATAGCGTGACGAGGACGTATAGCAATACGACACCAGTCTATGAAGGTGCCTCATCGCTCCGTCTGGCATATTCTGCCTGGGGTTCGTTGCAGTTCAATCAGGGAAGCTGGAGCTCATTTGTGTCCCACAATCCGGCACAGTACCAGAGCCTGGACTTTGCGATTCACGGAGGAACCTCTGGAGCCACTATTAGTGTCCGTTGTCTCAACTCTTCTGGCGGCTCGATGGCTACCGTGGTGGAAACCGTTCCAGCTAATACCTGGCAACTCAAGTCTATTCCCATGAGTCAATTGGCGACAGCACCGTTTGTTGCCATAGAGTTTGCCTCAGCGGTCAGTGTTACGTGCTACCTTGATATTGTAGATCTGACACCCGCCGGGGCTACCCTGCCATCATCACCGGTGTTAGCCACACCCGCAAATGGATCGACGGGAGTAGCAACGAACGCGACGTTGACGTGGAACGCATCGAGTGGAGCGACATCGTACCGTGTGCAGGTATCAACAGATGCAGGGTTTGCCACAACGGTGGTGGATCAGAGCAACGTTACAACAACCTCTCTTGCACTCAGCAGTCTTGCAGCGAACACGCTGTACTACTGGCATGTCAGTGCGACGAACAGTGGGGGCACGAGTGCCTATTCGGCATCGTTCACCTTCACGACGTCGGCACCTCCGCCTCCTCCATCATCACCAGTGTTGGCCACACCAGCGAATGGAGCGACCGGGGTAGCAACGAATTCAACGTTGACATGGAACGCATCAAGTGGAGCGACATCGTACCGTGTACAGGTGTCAACTGTTTCAGGATTTACGACAACAGTAGTCGATCAGAGTAATGTTACGACAACCTCGTTTGCACTCAGCAGCCTGGTGGCGAACACGCTGTACTACTGGCGCGTCAGTGCAACGAACAGCGGAGGAACCAGTGCCTATGCGACGAGCAGGAACTTCACGACAGCGGCGGCGCCAACGACGGCGGCAATCTACCAGAATGCCGCTCTTTCCAGCCCGTGGAGCGATATGCGGTCGTATAGCGTAACGCGAACCTATAGCAATACGACACCGATCTATGAAGGTGCCTCATCGCTCCGTCTGGCATATTCTGCTTGGGGTTCGTTGCAGTTCGGTCAGGGAAACTGGGGCTCGTTTGTGTCTCTCAATCCGGCACAGTACCAAAGCCTGGACTTTGCGATTCATGGAGGAACCTCTGGAGCCACTATTAGTGTCCGTTGTCTCAACTCTTCGGGCGGCTCAATGGCTACCGTGGTGGTAGCCGTTCCAGCTAATACCTGGCAACTCAAGTCTATTCCCATGAGTCAATTGGCGACAGCACCGTTTGTTGCCATAGAGTTTGGCTCAGCGGTCAGTGTTACGTGCTACCTTGATATTGTTGGTCTGACACCCGCAACCCAGCCAACCATTCTTATTGTCACAGTAGAAACGCAAGATGAAGCGGTTGAGGCAAAGCGGAAACCGGGAACGAAATTATCGACGAATGATGGAATCGAAGAGTTTGTAAAAACCTATGAGAGGAGCGATTCGTCCAGCAATGCCACAACACTCAGGGTATCGGCAATTGGAGGAGGGTCTCTTGTATATCAATGGCAAAGGGATGGAGTAGATATTTCTGGTGCAACTAATGATTTGTATATACTCCGTGACGGAGATACCACAGGAATGAGGTGTGTTGTTTCGAACCTATTTGGTGCCGATACCAGTAACGAAGTTCTTGTCAGTCATGGCTTATCTTCGATCAACTCAAGTTCGTTCAATGCCGGCAAGGTTGTGGTCAATGAACAACCACTTCATTACGCACTGGAACAGAACTATCCCAACCCATTCAACCCAAGTACAACAATCAGGTACAATCTTCCGAACGCGTCACATGTGTCTCTCAAATTATTTAACACCCTTGGCCAGGAAGTTGCAACGCTTGTGAGCGAAGGGCAGGAGGCCGGATACAAATCGGTTGAATGGAATGCAAGCGGTTTTGCGAGCGGCATATATTTTTATCGTCTACAGGCGGGAGAGTTCGTTCAAACGAGAAGGCTCCTGCTATTGCGATAGAGATAGCATCGCTTGTCGTGACGATAGTTTGCTGTCGCACTGTGGTCGTTTCAATGAAAAATAGCTATTTGCAAGCAGGAGCCGAGATCATGCAATACAAGCAACTGTTCATATTGATGGTGACAATACTTGCATTATTGCTGTGCATTTTTGGATGCAATGACTACCTGGATCAGGTTGCCGGACCCGACGCCACACTCTTGCCATCACAGACTTTCCGAGTTCCATAGGCACAAAGTGGACCTACACTGTGTATGGTAGTTTGACAGGGCGGACAGATGCTGCAACAGTTTCAATTGTTGGCGATGCCGAACTGGCCGATCATACACCGGTTCGAATATGGATAACGACTCGCGGTCTGTCACGTGACACCACTTATATGACTGCTCATAGAAACACAGTCGAATTCTTCGATCAGCAATCATCGAATGATCCGGAAGTCTTCATTTTTCCCTTGAGGTTGGTGCTTCCTGGGGAACAAACCTTGATACAACCACGGTAATCGGAATAGACAGGATAGAAACACCCTCGGGGACGATCAATGAGTCATTTCATGTGCGCGGTCGCGTTTTCGCGCTGAACTATGGGCTTAATACTCATGCTTGGCTCGCTCCACACGAGGGCATTGGCATGCGTACATCCATTCCTGTAGTGGTTTTCTCATAAAAGGGCTAGCTACTCTTTCATTCCTTTGGATGATTTCTTTGTTGTAAGCTCTCGACTACCTTTCTGAAGGTCAGAAACTTCGGTTCGTGGTTCCAACGATGTCGCGCAAAGGGTATCTGCAACTTGCAAACAATTTATCTAAAAGAGGAGCATATGAGAACGCGTTCCGTTTTGACAATGGTTTTGGTCATTTTTGCTGCAGTCTCAGTTGCCGCCCAGGGTGGCATAGGGTTTGGGCCTCAGGTTGGTTTTTATAAGTCACAAGACGCCGATGGAGCTAGGGTAATGGGTGGAGCCGCGTTGCGACTCAAGTTTTCTGAGGTACTCGGAGTTGAAGGGTCGATCAACTACCGGGAAGAAGAGTACGGCAACGGATTCGTAAGCGTAAAGAGTTGGCCTGTCATGGTGACCGGATTACTCTATCCGATTCCGATGGTATATGGGGCCATCGGCGCCGGATGGTACAGTACTACCATTGATTATGATTTCCCTCCGGGGTTTCTTGGAAGTCCAACCATCATCACAAGTGAAACAAAGCAAGAATTCGGCTGGCATTTCGGCGGAGGTGTGGAGCTGCCGCTGGGTTCAGCAGCAAAACTCGTTGGCGATATCAGATACGTTTTCCTGAACTATGATTTCGAGAATGTTCCGGGAAATGGTGTGAGTAGCAATTTCTACGTCATTACAGCGGGTCTGCTTTTTGGTCTTTAATTGATTGACTGTTCAGTATCCGAACGAGATAGTCATGAGCAAACGATTTCGCGTTTCGATTCCAATACTACTGGTGATGATGTCTGGTTCAGCTGTCACGGGAGGAAAAGAGCCGCTTCCCCCCGTGGAGGGCTTCCGTCCCGGCGATACGCTTCGCTACACAACCGATGGGTCTACTCCTGATCGGACCAGTCGTTTCGTTCTATGTGGAGCAAACCAGATCGTTGTCACCAGAACAACGACCTTCAGGGCCAGGCTCTATAGGCCCGGATTCTTGCCTGGCGAAGTGCAGTCGCGTACAGTGTATGTGCGAGACTCTGCCGGGACCACTCGAGCAGCGCTGACGAAGTAGGGGGTATCGGCTATCTTCACCAATTTTCATGATTGCGATAACAGCTAGAAGACACAGCGCATGGTAATCAAGATCCTCTTATTGTCTTTCATTGCCGCTACTGTGGTTGCGCTAGGGCTTCTCATCGTCCTAAGTGCGGACGATCAAGGAGCGCCTTCCAAGGAACAGTTGGTCTCCGAGTTGAAAATGGAAACTCCTGCTACGGTCGCATCCAACGCCTTGGTACCGCAAGAAGTCCATATAGTGAAGTTTCACCAAAACCTCAGTCAAACGGAGAGACCCGATGACCAACTGTAAGAGCAAGAAACAGCAGATATTTGAAGAACAGGCGCTTGCTCATATAGACTTGTTGTACCGTTTTGGTATGCGACTTACAGGGAACAACTCAGATTCCAACGATCTGGTTCAGGAGACGTATCTGAAAGCATACCGGTTTTGGGACAAATACGATCAAGGGACGAACATTCGCGCATGGCTCTTCCGGATTCTGAAGAACTCTTTCATTAACTTGCACAGGAAGGAGTCAAAAGAGCCGGACATGGTGGACTATAGCGAGTTGATGAAACCGGCATCTGCACTTCACATTGCTGCAGACGCGAATAATCTGCAGGAACTGGTGTTCAGCAATCTTCTTGATGACGATGTTTCCGGTGTCGTGTCGGGTTTACCGTGGGATTTCCGCACCATTGCAATTTCTGTGTGATATTGAAGGGTTGACGTACGAAGAGATTGCCCGCTTCGTGGACCGTCCCCTGGGCACTGTCCGATCGCGTCTTCATCGCGGGAGGAAACTCCTGCATTCAAAGCTGTACGAGTACGCGAAGGAACGCGGATATGTTGGGTCTGCACAGAGATCAGTAGATGCTTAGCCGTTTGCTTTTTGAGAGGAGATGAGAGAGGGCCGCGCCATATGATTCACATTTGAAGAACGACTGATGGAACAGCAACACAACTCTCATGCACCGGTCGACCGGGTAAAACCCTCTCGATGGAAATTCGCAGTGTATGCATTTTTGTTGATTGGAGGGATTGTACTTGTCTCTGCATTCGCATTTCTCTTCTTCACGGACCCCTTTATCAACACCTTCCTCAAAGGTCGGATCACTGAAGCGTTTCGAGAGGCCTATCCGGCATATTCCATTCGAATTGGCGGTATGCATTACGATATCAGGCAGAACCGTCTTGGATTCGACTCGGTAGCGTTGGCCACTTTGGATTCCAGCCTGTCGTGTACCATTGCCGCGTATTCCTTGAGTGGGATTAATTGGTTGGAACTTCTTTGGGCAAGAGGTCTTGTTCCTAACGGCTTTACAGGTACTGCTCTTGACGCACAGGGGATTGTTGTGAATTTTCAACAGGAACAGTATCGGGTTCGGTGCGAATTTCTGCGTGTGTCGGTACCGGATTCAGAGATAGCAATGAAAGCTTTGGAGGTTCATCCTTTGAGCGACGATGAGCAATTCTTTGCAGGGAGCAAATTCAGAACAACCCGGTTCCGCATTGATGTCCCACAAGTCAAAATCACAGGCTTGGCATGTCTCGAACTGCTGCAAGGGAAGATGTACCGTACCCGTTCTGTCCACATCAGCGATGTGTTCATTGACGTGTTGATCAATAAAGACAAGCCTGCTGCCAGGGACACCTCAAGTCCACCCATGCCGAACGAGATTCTCTCTTCGATAGAAAAAACCATCGAGGTCGATAGCTTGCATATTTGGAATGGGGGGTTGAAGTATGGCGAGAGGTTTGTGGTTGGCTCAAAGCATGCCGTGATAACATTGGATAGCATGCAGGTGTCGGTACAGGGAATCAAAAACCATGGCGATGCAAGCGATACTATAATGATTAGTGCAAAAGGGGAGTTTATGAAATCCGCCGAGGTGAATGTCCTTATGTCGATTCCCATCTCATCGCCGGAGTTCTCGCTTCACTACTCCGGCACGCTCGGCAAAATGCGGCTCAACGCACTCAATCCGTTTGTTGATCCGGCCGAACAGGTACGCATTAAAT
Organism: Bacteroidota bacterium; assembly: GCA_031402435.1. Lineage (GTDB taxonomy): Bacteria > Bacteroidota > Ignavibacteria > UBA10030 > UBA6906 > UBA11986. Next base: position 6,279 of record JANNSJ010000045.1, read on the forward strand.
CCGGCAGCCTTCAGGCGGGATCGTTTGATATCAATGTTAACGCAGGACGCGCAAGTGGTGGTGTACGGGCGGCGTACAAAGACCTGACCCTCGCAGCGATCAATAAGCGCACGGGAAGCGAAAAGGGCATCTTCGATGTGATTGCTTCTTTTGTAGCCAACAACATAAAGATTCGGAGGAGCAATATGCCAGACAATTCGATGAAGATCGGTGTGGTGAAATACACGCGGCAACGAGATGATCCATTCTTCAAGTTTGTGTGGTTCGCACTTCGCAGTGGTGTGGGTGATGTTGTTGGGTTTTAAATATCTGCATACTGTGGATGAGGCGGAGCCGGTTCCTCGTCCATTATTTCTTGTCGTCCACCGTCAAATCCTTCAGTGACTTTCCGCATTCAAAACGATGGTGATGTTGTTACCCCGACAACGGGCTGCGTCGCGGAAGACGAAAACAAATATATATATGTCTTGCTATTAACACGCAAAGCGTCCAGATTGATCAACAGTGTTTTGATCCATGTACTTGCCATTCGGGCGAGGCTCTTCTTTATGGGCTCGCAAAAGTCCTCCCGCAAACAGCGTTCGTTGTAAACCCGCTTCGCCCCGCCAAGTAGCGCCGCTTCTCCAAGACTAAGTACCAACAACAGGGCAAGTGTTGCTCACTGTGAAACGCCAAGAGGAATTTCTTGACGTCATTATTACGACGCGCTTCAAGATGAAAACAACGACAAGCGTGCAATATCATTCATTCAAGGAGAAGTATGAAACAATTCAATCTGATCTTTGCTGCAATGTTCATCGTTGTTACTGTGCACAAATACACAAAGCTGTAATGCGGACACCGGCTAGGATGCCGCGGTCGAGTTGCTTCCTTTCGCGGAGAAGGACTAATCCCCTTTTCATCCCTTTGGGCTATATCTACGGGCCATCATATAGGGCTATATTGTGCTCAATATCCGCAGACTCAAAAACACCAAACCTCCGGAACCGGGCATTGAAGGATCAATGAAAGTATGTTCTGGATCGATCTTCGTTTGACGCTACAATATCCCATGGCAATCTTCTGCCGAAGGAAGTATGGGAACGGAAGTCTTAATCAATAATTTCAATAATCTTTAGAGAGGTCGTCATGAAACAGGCTATTAGGATACTTATTCCTGTCTGCCTTGTTGCATTCACCTTCATTGCCGCTTACGGACAGCAGACGAATTTGCTGCCGAATGGTGGTTTTGAGAGTGGCAAGCCGTCATTATTCACGGCGGAGCCAGGAACAAGCGGAGCGACATTGACATGGGCAACAGACCAGACGTATGTGGGAAGCCCACACTCATTGAAGATCGTCAAGCCAGCGACCGGGAGTGTTGCACGATGGGTATCAAGCAACATGGTTCGGTATTGGGTGGACAAGATCGGGCGGAACGTAGACATCAAGCTTGGTGCCTATGTGAAGACAAGTGGAGTGAACACAAACCCGGCAAACGATCAGGCTCGTTGGCAGTTGAAATTCTTCTTCTACGACACGCTGGGTGCACCGATCGGTGGTGGTCCGTTTGTGTTGAACGTAGACCAGACGATAGCAACACGAGATTGGTATGCAGACACCAATGGTGTTGGCACAGTGAACCTTCCGGTGGATGCGTATCGGATGACCGTATCGGCGGAAGGTGGAACCAATGCAACTGGAACAGTGTGGGTTGATAACTTCATTCATGTGGGTCGAGCAAATCAGTGGGCAGGACAGAACTGGAACGGGTTTGTGGAAGCAGACTCAGGATGGCAGTACTGGATTTCGCCCAATGGTGGGAACGATGGAGTGACGGACTTCCCGGGTTCCGGCGTGACCACAGCAACGGCGCATAGCGGAAGTTCATCGCTGAAGATCAATGCACCTGTAGGACGAGCATCGGGTGAATTGATATTCTTCACGGAAACAGTGTCGATTCCAGCCAACAGCGCAGGCAAGAAGTATGTGCTGAGTGCCTGGGTGAAGACGAGTACAATCAAGAAGGACTCGGTATTCAATGCCTCGTGTGCGCTTGGGTTTACCTGGACATGGCATACGAAGTTGTTCGCCGATGCAGGAAACTGGAATGAAGTTGGATCAGGCGAGTACCGGTTCGTGTTAAAGGATACATCGCAGGATTGGACGCAGTACCAGGTGATCATTACCGTCCCTGACAATACTGTCCGCGCAGTTTCTGTCCGTCCTCGTGCCTATCCCCTGTTTACCGGTATCGGATACTATGACGATTTTTCCGTCAATGCTCTTGACCAGGTCGTGACCTCTGTTCCAGGCTCTGGTCCAACGCCACTTGGTAGCGTCGTCCCTGCGGATTACAAACTCAGTCAGAACTTTCCGAATCCATTTAACCCTACCACATCGATCAACTATGATCTGCCCAAGAGCAGCGTTGTGAAGATCGAAATATATAATATCGTTGGCCAGAGAATGAAGACATTGGTCAATGAACTGCAAGCGGCAGGCAAGTGGTCGGTGCAGTGGAATGGAAACGACGATGCAGGTGTGCATGTTGCAAGCGGCATTTACTTCTATCGGCTCGAAACACCAAATGCTGTGCTAACGCAGAAGATGGTGTTGCTGAAGTAACCCGTAACTGTAAGGGGCGCAGAAAGTTCTCTGCGCCCTTCTTGTTGTTACTCTCGCTCAAGTTGTTTCCAGATCGTATAACTATGACGTGGCGGAGCTCGCATGAGATCCACTTCCTTCCGTTTGTTGTCCTTTACCCTTCTGTCCTGTTTCGCCTCTCACGTATTTGCCGGCACAACCGGGAAAATCGTAGGAAAGGTGACCGAGACGGGCAAGAAAGAACCGCTCGTTGGTGTCAATATTCTCGTAGATGGAACAAAGCTCGGTGCTGCCACTGATATTGATGGGCAGTATATCATCATCAATGTTCCGCCTGGGATTTTTTCTCTCACCGCATCTTCTCTCGGCTATCAAACTTCCCGTATCACGAACGTCAAGGTATCCGTTGATCTCACCACGCACATTGACTTCGAATTGAAAGAGTCTGCTCTTCAGATGTCCGAGGAAATTGTTACAGTTGCCCAGCGTCCGATGATCCAGAAGGATCTTACCTCTTCGTCTTCAAAAGTCAGTGCAGAACAGATCAAAGCGTACCCCGTAGAAGATGTTGCAGGACTTGTCAATCTTCAAGCGGGCGTCGTTGAGGGACATTTCAGAGGCGGTCGATCGGGAGAAGTATTGTATATGATCGATGGAATCCCCGTGACTGATGCATATTCGGGCAATGCCGGACTTTCCGCCGAGACGAATGCGATTCAGGAATTGGAAATCATCAGTGGAACGTTTAATGCGGAGTACGGCCAGGCACTCTCCGGGGTTGTCAACCAGGTGACAAAGGATGGCGGCGAAAAGTTGACCGGTGATGTTTCGTTCTATACCGGAGATTACATAAGCTCACACAAGAATCTGTTTCAGAATGTCAATCACTTTGGGCCAAGTGATGTGCACAATGTTGAAGCAAGTGTCGGCGGCCCGGTGTTCAGCACGCCTGACGTGACGTTCTTCCTCTCTGGACGTTTGTACTCCAATGACGGCTATCTCTATGGCAAGCGAGTATTCCTTCCAACGGACTCATCTGACTTTTCTTCTGATGACCCTTCGCAATGGCATGTACAAAAGTCGGGTGATGGCAAGTATGTTTCACTCAATTCGGACAAGAGGTCGACGTTGCAGGGGAAATTAACATTCAGCGTTTTCGGTTCCGACAAGCTTCGCCTGCAATTCCTCCATCAACGCAGCAATAGCCGGACATACGATCATCGCTACAAATTCAATCCTGATGGCACGTACTCGAATTTTGTTCGAGGGAACCTTGCTACGGTCAACTATACCAGCGTCTTCAGCAAGTCCATGTTTCTTGAGACAAACGCCGCATGGTTCAGCAATCGGGAAAAGTCCTATGTCTATGAGGACCCCGTCGATTCCCGGTTTCCACCGGCGAACCGACTTCTTTCCACAAGTGGGTCTGCATTCTTTACAGGTGGTGCTGAACCACTTCACTTCGATCGAGAATCCCGGTACTTGTCTCTGAAAGCCGATCTTGTCAGTCAGGTGACATTTGAGCACCAGCTCAAAATTGGTGCGGAAGCGAAAGTCCACCGTATATGGATTCACAATTTTGGCATTCGCAACGACCAATCGACGAATTACCGGCCTGTGCCTGTCGAGTTCGGGCGATCTGAATTTGCGCACACAATTGTGCGCCCGCAACAGTACGCAGCATACGTGCAGGATAAAATGGAGTTCGTTGATTTCATAGTGAACCTCGGCTTTCGCTTCGATTACTTCAATCCGAAAGCCGCAACCCTTGCCGAGCCACTGCACCTGGGAAAAACCCTGGTGACAACACCGGCTTCCTCGGAGAGCCAGGTCAGTCCACGCATTGGCATTTCATATCCCATTACTGATCGCGGAGTTTTGCATCTCTCGTATGGACACTTCTTCCAGGTTCCGCAGTTCAATCTGCTGTTCCTTAATCCTGCATACAACATCAGTGCGACTGATGCGTTTCAAGTGGGTAACCCAGCGTTGAAATCGCAGAGGACTGCTGCGTACGAGCTTGGCCTGCAGCAACAAATGAGCGAAGATATCAAGTTGGACGTGTCAGGGTACTATAAGGATTTCAGGAACCTTGTCGGCACAGCAATCTTTGACATTGGCAACGGCAACAAATATTCCCAGTATGTGAATCGGGACTACGGCAACACCCGTGGCATTGTCATCTCCATTGAAAAAAAGCACTCGCACGGATTTTCAGCGACTCTGGATTACACATTTCAGATTGCCCGCGGTAATGCGTCAGACCCCAATTCCGTATTCCAGGACAACCAAACAGATCCGCCGCGTCAAAGCCAGACCCAACTAGCGCCACTCGATTGGGATAGAACACATTCACTCAATATCACGACCACCGTTGGCACGTTGGAGAATTATACCGTTACTGTCCTCGGAAAGCTCGGGTCCGGGCTTCCGTATACGCCTGCGTTCCAAAACGCCCGGACGGGTCTCGTCAACAGCGAAACGAGACCAATGGTTGTGAGTGTAGACCTGTACGCGACAAAGTACCTTCACGTATTTGGCTATCCGCTCAACATCTTTGCAAAAGTCTACAACATATTTGACACAAGGAATGAGTTGGATGTTTTCACTGACACAGGGCGGGCAGGATACAGCCTCGAGGCGAACTACACTGGAGCGCCACGGGGTATTAATACAATCGAAGAGTACTATGTGAGACCGGAGTTCTATTCTGCGCCCCGCCAAATCGTTGTTGGTCTCGGCCTTTCATTGTGAGCCTCACATCAGGATGAATAACATGCAGATATATCGCTTCCGCTGGTTGCTGATTTTCCCCGGTATCGCACTATCTCTTATTCCATCTTTCATGGCGCTGGCCCAGCGCTTTGTTGATCCGAACAAGGGGGATATCATCTACACGAAGCGCGGTATCATGGATGGGAACAATGCGCGGACCATTTTCCTCAACCACGGTGAAGTTGCTCACTATCCTGATCAGCCGTCCGGGGAATGGCCCAAGGGTACGGGGCATACGTATGTTGACGGTATCTCTGTGATCGTCCAGGCAGAGACGCACGATTCATCGGGACAACTTATTCACCCCCTCGAAACCAACTACAGAGAGTTCATCCGCCGTGATCCGATCACTGGCATTCCCTGGGGATGGGAGCCATTGCCCGGATATGCGAACCCGACACAGAATGAGCCTGCCATGAGTAACCAACCCGAGACATGGCCGCGTACCTGGCCTGATCGTTCGACTGAATGGAACGGCCTCTGGAATGGATACTTCGGTCGCGGAATTCTGAATGCCGACCTTGAGACATATTTCCGGATGGATGACGCGGCGGACAAACAATATGCCTATCGCCCGATCGCCACAGACAGTTCCCGCGGTGGATTGGGGCTGCAGGTTGCAGTTCGTGGATTTCAATGGTCGCAGGTTCTGGCCTCGGATGTCATCTTCTGGTATTACGAGATCACTAATATTGCCCAGCAGGATTACACGAAAACAGTCTTTGCGCAGTACATAGATTGGGGCATCGGTGGAACGCAGGACTCCAGCGACGACCGCGGTTTGTTCGACAGACTGCTCGACATAGCGTATGCATGGGACGGTGACGGCGTGGGGCAGCCAGGGAACTGGAACCCGGTGGGATATGCAGGATATGCATTCCTTGAAAGTCCCGGAATCGCAACCAATGGTGTTGATGATGATGATGATGGTTTTGGCGACGAGTTGCGCGACAATGATGCGGGCCTGAGGATTACAGGCGTCCAGAGTATCATTGCGTACATGCAAAGTCATTACAATATTCCAAGCTTCCTGAGTTTCTATAGCTACGGAAGTCTTGATGATGTCCCTGCCATTGAGCAGGGGTCTTGGTGGACTGGCGACGAGAATATGAATTGGTATGGGTTCTCCGACCTCAACAATAACGGTCTCTGGGATGAAGGTGAGTCATTGAATGATGATGTTGGGGGCGATGGCCTCGGTCCCTTTGATGCCGCATATTCCGGTCCCGACGCTGATGGAAGTCAGGGCGATGGAAAACCAGAACAAGGCGAGCCAAGCTTCGGCATCCTCGACAAGGATGAATCCGACCAGATTGGTCTCACCGGATTTAAGATTTTTCCCGTTCACTTTTATGAACTTCACAATGACGAACAGAACTGGCTGGTACTGACGACACCGATTGATACGACAGGGTTCCAGCAGTTGAACGATGTGAATCTGGGGATGTACTTCTCAGCAGGTGCGCGGCCACAAGGCACGTTCCCCGGCAATCTTTTCCCACTCCGGCAACAGGCCACCGAACGCTTCTCAATGGCTCTTTTGTTTGGGAATAATAAGGATGATTTAGTCAGAAGAAAGAAAACGGTACAACAGATCTACAACGCGAACTATCGCTTTGCAAAACCACCTGAGCGTCCCACGCTGACAGCGGTGCCGGGTGACCATAAAGTGACATTGTATTGGGACGATCGCGGCGAGCGCTCGTATGATCCGTTCCTCCGTGAGTTCGACTTTGAAGGCTACCGGGTTTACCGCAGCACCGATCCGAACTTTCTTGAGAGCTTGATCATTACAGATGCGTATGGGAAGAAAACGTATCGTTTGCCAATTGCGCAATTCGATCTGAAGGATGGGAAGAAGGGCTTACAGGCCATCGATGTGAACGGTGTGAAATTCGATTTGGGGAACGATACCGGGCTTCGCCATACCTATGTTGACGCCACCGTTCAGAACGGTCAAACATATTTCTATGCTGTTGTGTCATACGACTACGGCCTTGTGACAACAACAGTTAACGGATTGCTCGATGGCATTCCTCCTTCTGAATGTACGAGTATTGTTAACGCCGACATCAACGGCAATGTAAAGGCCGATGTCAATACAGCAATCGTGACTCCGCGTGCACCTTCGGCCGGCTACGTCGCACCGGGCGTTGATGGCGGCATTCTGCATGATGGGCCGGGCACCGGTCGCGTTGAGGTTTCGGTTCTAAACCCGGATTCATTAAGGGACGGACACATCTACAAAATAACATTCCAGAATGAAGCAGCCTTCCAGAATAACCCCATCCCAACGTTTAAGTTTACGGACGAAACTGCCGGACGAATTCTGATCGATAATCGTTCCGTCGTTGCCGTTGGTGAAGAAACACCAATAGCAGATGGGATGATCGGCTATATTTACAATGACACGACGGCTGATATTGTTCAAAGCGGCACGCGGTGGACAAGTGGCGGACCCAACACAATTACAACCGTGAACCTTGATCCCAGCGGCGGATTTGCAACCGTCAATGTAAAGTACCCCGCGGATTTTGAACTGCGGTTCTCGGCACAGATCGTGGACACATCAACAACCGGCCTGTTCTTCGGCTGTCCTCCTGCAAAGCCGGTGAATTTTACGATGTGGAATACTACCGAAGACAGGAAAGCGCGATTCATCTTCTACGATCCAGACAACGATGGGCAATTCTCCATCGGTGATCGCATCATTATTGCATACGGGGATAGCCTTGGAAAAGCACCGCAGTCCGGGAGCTACCGGACCACGTGGAGTGTACGGATGTTTTTAGATACAACGGCTGGTGCTCCACGTCTTCCAGTCCCTGGCGACGTCCTCACGGTGGCGACAAAGAAGCCGTTCCGCACAGGCGAGGCATTCCAGTTCAAGATGAGGGGCGCGGGTCTGAATGCAAGCAAAGCCAAGAACGACCTTGACAAGGTTGCTGTTGTGCCGAATCCCTACGTCGGGGCTGCGTCGTGGGAGCCATTGAACCTTTTCCGCGCCGGACGCGGGGAACGAAGACTGTTCTTTGTGAACCTGCCTGCGAAATGCACCATCAGGATCTATACGGTGCGCGGGTATCTCGTCCAGACGATTGTCCACGAAGCCGGAGTCGACAACGGCCAGGAACCCTGGAACCTCATCTCCAAGGACGGAATGGATATCTCGTATGGCGTCTACATCTACCACGTTGATGCTCCTGGTATCGGCGAGAAGATAGACCGGTTTGCAATCATCAAATAGGGAGAAGAAACAGTGAAGAATTCTTTACCAGTGCTTGCCCTATGTGTGTTCTCCGTGATGACTTCGTTCGGACAATCCACCGGACAGAACGTTTCTAAAGTCGGCACTACTGCTGCCACGTTTCTCGAAATTCCTGTTGGCGCCCGCGCAATTGGCATGGGTGGCGCGTTCGTGGGAACCGCTGACGATGTCACCAGCCTTTATTGGAACCCGGCCGGGGTTGCACGTCTCGACCACAGTGAGGCAATCTTTACCCATACCAGTTGGATCGCGGATATGAATTTTGATTACGCTGCTCTGTCGCTCCCGCTTGAGAATTTTGGAACGCTTGGGCTGAGCTTCACATCCCTGACGATGCCGGATATGATCGTCCGTACTGTGGAGCGTCCTGAAGGAACAGGTGAACGCTTCACGGCGGGAAGTTTCGCCGTGGCCGCTCACTACGCACGTACCCTTTCCGACAAATTCTCCATTGGCTTTACTGCAAAGTATATTTCCGAGACCATCTGGGACATGAGCGCGAATGGATTTGCCATTGATGTCGGAACACTGTTCACAACCGATTTTCTGAACGGTATGCGGATTGGTGCGTCCATCTCCAACTTCGGCACGGATATGAAGCTCGCCGGCAGAGACACACGGACATTCCATCCGATCGATCCGACAAAACTGGGAAGCAACAACCAGATCCCCCAGAACATTGAAATGGATGGGTGGCATCTGCCGTTGAACTTCCAGTTTGGGATTGCAGTTGACGTTGTTAAATCCGACGAGAATCGCCTGACTGTTGCGGTCGATGCACTCCATCCAACCGACAACTACGAGAGTCTGAATGTTGGTGCGGAGTATGGATTTCAGAATACGTTCTTCGTCCGCAGCGGGTTCCAATCGCTCTTCCTCACAGATTCCGAAGGCGGGCTTTCGCTGGGAGCCGGTATTCTTACTGATCTTTTCGGGGCAGGTGTGAAAGCCCGTGCAGATTATGCATACAGTGATTTCGGAAGACTCAAAGCGGTTCACGTCTTTGCACTTTCGGTTCTCTTCTGACGTATGCACTCCTCATGGCGACATCTCCTACACGCTGCGTGCCTTCTCATCCTTGTTGGAGGGTGTTCGGAGGAACGGCAATCTCCTGAAGCTCTCTCCGGCGTTGTCGAACTCACCTACTGGCCCGCTCCGAACTCTCAGGAAGTCGAACTCGCAGATAGTGTCGTGAAAGAGTGGAACCGGCTCCATCCTGATATTCAAGTCCGGATGCAGCCAATTCCCGTGAGTCAGTCCACAGAGGAAGTCCTACTCGCCGCAATCGCAGGTAAGACAACACCCGATGTATGTTCGAACATCTGGCCGGGTGCGTTGCACGAGTATACACAAGCTGGCGGCTTGATAGCGCTCGATCAGTTTCCAGACTTTGATTCGATAGCATCTGGCCGCACTCCCCGTGAGCTTCTCGAAACGTTCCGTAGTACCGACGGCCATTACTTCCAGCTTCCCTGGAAGACAAATCCTGTGATGATGTTTTACAACGAGCGACTCTTGAAGGAAGCTGGCGTCACGAAGGTACCGGGAACGTATTCGGAGTTCATGGCTGCAGGGAAGAAGGTCTCGCGGGATATGGATGGCGATGGCAAGATTGATGTGTGGATGGGAGAGCGCGATATTCGTCCGATCTGGTGGCAGCGCTTGTTTGACTTCTTCCCATTCTACATTGCAGCGTCAAATGGAAAGACACTCTTCACAAACGGCAACGTATCGTTTGGAGATAAGGCGGCTGAACAAGTCTTCGGTTTTTTTCAGGGCTGCTATCGGAATCGGTACTTTCCGAGAAGTTTTTTTCAGGGAGGCGATCCGTTTGATCTTGAAAAGAAAGCAACACATTTTGCCGGCCCGTGGCAGATTGCCCACCTGCAGAAGTTCGTGCCCGGAATGAAGTTCGGTGTTGCCCCACTTCCGGTGCCGGATGACCACGTAGGCCCGGTGTACACTTCCGGGGACTTCAAGAACATTGCCATCTTTGGGAACACGAAGCATCCGAAAGAAGCGTGGGAGTTTGTGAAGTTCCTCATCAGTGCGCAGCATGATCTGTTGTTGCTCAAAATTTGCAACCAGATTCCGATCCGTGGTGATCTTCTCACAAGTCCACTCTTTGAGGAATACTTCCGCCAGAATTCGGTAATGGTCAGTTTTGCCGAACAGGCAGTTTACACACGCGGAATGGATGGCGCACCCGACCTCAAGGAGATCTTCGATGCGATCTCGCAGGAGTATGAAGTGTGCGCAGTGTTTGATCGCAAGACGCCAGCCCAGGCAGTGCAGGATGCAGTGGAGAGAACGAGACTCATCGTGGAGTGGAATAAGTGAGCAACAACTGGAGTTTCACCAGGGCATTAAAGCAGAGCGACAAGAACGGCTACCTGTTCGTTCTTCCGTATGTCATCTTCTTTCTTGCCTTCGTCGCGTATCCGCTGGTGTTCTCCTTGATCCTTGTATTCCATCGCTGGAATATCGTAACGCCGATGGAATGGATCGGCCTGAAAAATTTTGTCCGGCTTGCGCATGACACACTCTTCCTAAAATCGCTCGGTAACACGCTGACGTTCCTTCTCATCCACATCCCACTGCAGATTTTCTTTGCGCTGTTCCTTGCCATGCTTCTCAATTCAAGAATCAAGCTGCGCGGTTTCTTCAGAGCGTTGTATTTTCTTCCGGTAGTTGTTTCGGGTGTCGCAGTGACGATCTTGTGGCAGCAGTTATACTCGTATGATTATGGCGTGTTGAATGGGATGCTCAACGCCATCGGACTTCCTTCCATTCCGTGGCTTGTCAATGCATCGTGGGCAATGCCGTCCATAGCTATCATGGCGACGTGGAAGAACATCGGAATCTACATCGTTCTCTTCCTTGCTGGATTGCAGAGCATTCCCGGAGAGTTGTATGAGGCGGCGAGCCTCGACGGTGCTACGAAAGCAAAGCAGTTTCTGCACATTACCATACCGATGCTGAACCCAACGATTATCGTCATTGTTGTTCTGTCAACCATCGGCGGGTTCTCGCTATTTATTGAGCCCTATGTTCTCACTGGGGGCGGACCGATGCAAAGCACGTTGTCCGGCATGCTGTATATCTACAATCAGGCATTCTACTTCGGGCACATGGGCTACGCTGCCACACTTGGATTTGTGTTCGCTCTGGTCATTCTTGTCGTGGTTCTTCTCCAGCGGAAGTTCATTGAATCGGAGACGGTGGGATGAAGACGGCACTGAAATACATCATCCTCATCATCGGCGCAGCTGTCTTTGCGTATCCATTTCTCTGGATGATTGCCGGTTCACTGAAGCCCGAGCTTGAGATTTCCGGGCTGGGATTGCTCTCGCCGAACTTTTCACTTCACAGCTATGAGCAGGTGGTCACAAAGATCCCTATTGGCAGGGGATTCATCAACAGCCTCATCGTGTCGTTATCCACAACCGTGACAGTTGTGTTCTTCGGCTCAATGGTCGGGTATGCACTTGCCAAACTCAAGTTCCTTGGCAACAAGATAATCTACATGCTCATTTTGTTCACGATGGTGATTCCGTTCCAGATCATATTGATCCCGCAGTACATACTGATGGTGAAGCTCGGTTGGACAGACACATACCTCTCGCTTATTGCACCCACGATGATGAGCGCGTTCAGCATCATCCTGTTCCGACAATTCTTCATGAGTCTGCCCCAGGCGTTGATTGATGCTGCCCGGATTGATGGCTGTACGGAGTTCGGCATTCTTGTTCACATGATCTGGCCGCTCTCAAAACCGGTGATTGTCACTGTGGCGCTGCTTACGTTTATGACAAGCTGGAATGAAGTCCTGTGGCCCCTGATGGTCGTCCGCGAACGGTCGTTGATGACGTTGCCGCAGATTGTTACACTCTTTACGATTGGAGGAGAAGCAGAGTCCCAGCTCGGCCCTCTGCTGGCGTCTGCGACATTACTTTCACTTCCCATCATCATCGCCTATACTTTTTTCCAACGATATTTTATCGAGAGTATGGCGTCAGCGGGCTTGAAAGGATAGGGTCGGGACTGATGGCAAAGGCGGTCTTATTGTTGTCGTCCATATGGATGGTCTCAGTTGCGTATGCCGGGATGCCATCCGACACGGTGGTCGTTGCACATGTCGGCCCCTTCACTATTACCTCTCGCGATCTGCTCGACAGTTATGAATTCGGCCCGGCGTTCGTCAAGCGGTTATCGGATCCGCTCCGCATGCACCTCAGCTATATGATCTACGAACGGCTGCTCGCACTCGAAGCCGGACGTCTTCGGTATGACACGACCGTGTTTGTTCACGATCGAGTGTCGGCGTTGGAAGAGGACCTCACCGTTGATGAGTTGTACAAGGATAAAATCCTCTCGCAGGTACATCTTGGCGAGGATGAAGTTGAGGCGGGTGTGCGAAAGGCTAAGGTGAATATCCGCCTGCGTTGGATTTACGCAAAGACGCTGGCCGATGCTAAGAAGGTCAACGCACAGATGAAAGCAGGAAGCGCGTTTGACACACTGTTCGCTCGTCAACGAAATCTTTCTGACAGTTCCGGGGAACACTCGCTTGAAACAACGCTGCTGGATCTTGAATCCGATAATCCTGAATTTGCAAAGAGCATTGCGGGATTACGGGTCAAACAAGTCTCTCCCCCCATCAAGGGTTCGGATGGATTTTATGTCGTTAACATTGATCAGGTCTGGCAGAATCCCTTGACGACAGAAACAGAATACACAACACTCAAAGACCACGCCGTAAAAACACTGACAACGTCCAAGGCGGATGCGCTCGGTGGAGAGTTTGTGAAAGAGAAGATGAAGTCGATCAATCCGATCATCAAGGCGGAAGGATTCAACATCATCCGGGCGTACATGGCGGAGAAAGGTCTCTCCTGTGATACGCAGATGAAATGGGATATTCCCTCGACATTCATGACAGAAGCCGGCCCGCTTCCGATCTCATCATCGGGGAAATTGCTGAGCAAACCATTGGTAACCTTCGGCAGTCAAACGTTGACTGTGCGTGATTACCTTCGCTGGTTCGACATACGTCAGTTTCAATTGAAGACGAGTTCCCCGGGCGCGTTCAATTCGAGCGTGAAGAAGACAATCTGGAAGATGGTGCAGGATAAGCAACTGAGCCAGGAAGCATACTCGCTCGGCCTTGATCGTCGCGGCGCTGTGCAGCATGAGAAGAGAAAGTGGGAAGGCAAGTTGCTGTATCTTGCGGGTCGTTCGCATGTCGCGCGAACAGTTGCACTTTCTGATTCGGCAGTCAAGAATGAGTATACCGCCCACAGACAACGTTATCGCGATGCCTCCGGGAAAGCGATGAATTTTGATCAGGCGAAGGAACAGATCAAGCTCGACCTGTACTATTCGGGGGAGTCAAAGGCATTGCTGAGAACACTTCAGAGACTTCAGAAGGAGTTTCCCGTTACAACCAATGACGAGGCAGTCCGGAGCTTGTCGGCAGCAGTGTTGAAGGAAACCAGCCCGATTGACGTCATCTTCTACAAGCCTGGCGGTACGTTTCCACGTGTTGCGTTTCCAAGTATTGATGAACGTTGGCACTCCTTTCCACCCACACTACGGTGAGCATGCTGTCATATACATATCCAGTCTCTTCTCTCTTTACGGGATCAAGTCTCGGGAATCGTTTCGCGTTCGCACAGCTTGATGAACTGACAAACATCGTCGGGTTGTGGAGTTCGACGGACAATCAGTTCTATCTTGGTGAATGGAAGATTGAGATTGTTGTGAATGGCGAACCGTTGATTGCGACGGAAACAGTGTTTCGTCCTCATTCGCAAACAACAGTGTTGAAGAGTGGCCTTGTGAACGTAGAGATGGAATTTCTCTTGCCGTTTGCCGTTGATGATTGCCGGGATTACGATGAGAGCCTTCGTGCGGGAATAATGCTCCTGCGATTCAAGAACAACGGACCCGACAAAGCAACGTTTACAGTAAAACACTCGCTGGTGCTTCCGGCAATTCCATCCGACAAATTCACAAAGAAGCCGCCCGAAGATCAGACAAAGAAACTCGTAGGCATAAAACAGGCAGGACGCTCGTTTGAGATTACGACGAACGGCAATGCGAATGAAGCAAGAATCTTCTGGTCAGACCAGACCGCCCATCGCTCAACGTCTGATGAACGCTCGTTGCACATTGAATACGAGTTTGGAGTGGCGCCAAAGCAGAATCTCGAAGAACCCTTTGTCTTTGCATTCTCACCGAAGGGAATAAAGCAGGCATATGTCACACTGCAGCACTGTCAGGATACTGCAGCCATTGTTGAATGGACGCATGAACAATTCGATGAACTTCTTTCCCGCACTGAGATTGTCACACCGGAACCGGTCATCAACCGCGGATTGCAATGGGCAAAGGTGAACACCGCGCGGGTACAACACCAGTATCGCATCGGTGAAGGATTCACAAATGACCCGCCGCAGGATATCATTGTTGTCCGCGACGCCGGCTGGTATTTGCTGGGTTCGGATTATATAACGCCATCGTTTTCACGCGGATTGCTGGATCTCGTGGAGAAATATACATTTCATCCGGAGGGCAAACTCACGGAGTTCATTCGGGCGAATGAAGAGACTCCGGAATTGCATGATTACAAACTCAACATCAATGATGATACGCCATTGTACGTGTACGGGCTGTATCATCACGCAATGACATGCGGGGATGAATCGTTTCTACGGCACGCATATCCGTTGATGAAGCGTGCTTGCGATTACATTCTCTCACAGGTACAGGATGGGTTTGTTCGCTGCCTTGCGGATGGGACAAATGTCTGGGGAATTTGCAGTTGGCGCAATATCATCGACAACTACAATCTTACGGGCGCTGTTACAGAAATCAATGCGGAGTGTTATTATGCGCTGCGGCTTCTTGCCAATGTTGCCTCGAAACTAGGCAACGATGCCGATGCCCAGTTCTACAATAAGTCAGCAGTGGACTTGAAGCAAGCTATCAACACGACACTCGTTTCCGAAAAGACAGGCCTGTACTTGCTGAATCTTGACAACAAAGGCGTTCGTCATCATGACGTTACGGGCGATTTGATTTTTCCCGTGATGTTTGATGTCGCAGAAGGCGAAATGCGCAAACGCATTCTCGAACGACTCGCAGGCGAAGAATTCTGGACGCCATACGGCACGCGTACAGTAAGCCCGAAGGAAGTAAACTACGACCCCGACTTTGGTTATCAACTCACCGGTGGTGTCTGGCACAATCTGACTGCATGGACAGCGTATTGTTTGCGAGGGGAACAGCCAGAAAAGCTTGTTGAGGGATTGTTGAACACGTACCGGTTGAGCGAAATGGAAAAACCTGTGGATTTTGTAAACGTCGTGCCGGGAGAATTTCCCGAACGCTTGCACGGAGAAACATTCGAGAGCCGCGGCATGACGATGAGTCCGTGGATGCCGCCCACGTACTTGTGGCTTGGTGTGGAAGGATTGTTGGGTGTAAAGCCGACACTTGACGGGTTGGAAATCAATCCTGCGATCCCATCAGCATGGAAGTGGATTGCAGTGAATCGTCTTCTGTATCAAGGCAAACAGGTCAGCGCATTCCTGCACGAGAGGATCTTGTACTCAACGCATGGTATTCAAAGTACTCATAAGACAAAAGTAGGAACGCTTGTGAATACTGCGTCGAATAATCCGGGCATCTTCACGCTCGGTCTCGCGCTTGGTGATGAGACCGTGCTGTTCGTCGCTGCTGATGCGAATGTAACCGGACGCGTGATGATTGAACATGCACAAGGAGCGAAATGGCAGGAGGTGGTATTGAAGGCCGGTGAGGCGTTACTGTTCAAGTTTCCTAATGCCACGGGCCCCGCTCGTAAAGCGAAGGGAGCGGTTGCATCCACGTGATTCGATTCTTCATCATTGTATGCTGCGTTGTTGCTGCGACTGCAGTTGGGCAAACGAATTCCCCTGATCCGCTCTCGTACTTTTTCGACGGCAAGTATGGACAGGTTGAAGTCGGCGGAAGATTTGTCGGGGCGGAATTTCATCGCAGCCATCCCTTACCGTCCCGTATCAGCTTTTACTATCCGGTGGCGAACAGTATTGATGTGAGTACGGATTACTGGAGGCGCGAGGTTTCGCAGCCTATGGTTGTCGGTATTCAGACGGATAACGGAGCGAAGCGCTGGTTGGGAAGGGAACCGTGGGCGTATACGCTCAGCCCGCACAGGGTGAAGTTCGAGTTGGATGAAGGCGGCGTGAAATATGCGATGAGTTACGATTTCTGTTTGAATGAACCGGCGATGGTTTTTGTTCTAAAGATAAAGAACGCTTCAGCAAAACCTGCAACGATTTCTGCGTACACTCATCTGAGGTTCGTACTTCGGACGTGCCAAACATTTGGCCGAAAAGATTCCGCATTAACAGAATTCGATGCGTCGAACAACGCACTCCTTGCGTATTTTGATGACCCCGACACCCGGCAGGCAACCTGCTTTGTGCAGAATGTCGGAGCAACGCCCGCACAATGGACGACGAGCAGTAACGAACTTGTTGTCTCAGACTCCGGTACCTCAGGTTGGATAACCTCAGCCGCAAAACTTCAAGGAACAACATTCCCTTCCGGTCGCAAAGGAGTTGCTGTAGCGGCATTTGTCTATGAACGAACACTCCAGCCGAATGATTCACTTGAAGTTGTGCAGGTCATTGGCAGTTGTCGAAAAGCTGAAGTGAAAGAGAAGTTGAATCTTCTCAAAACTGCATGGCGCAATGAGGTAACAGCATACGATGGTTTTGTTCGTCAGAAGGCACAGGAGGAAGCATCGTTTACAACAGGTGATGAGTGGTTGGATAGATCGTCAGCATGGTCCCGTGGAATTCTTGCAACAAATGCTCATTATCTCGATGGAAAAGTGGTACCAATGCCATGTCCGGCAGAGTACAATTTCTTCTTTACACATGATCTTCTTCTCACCAATCTTGGTGCGGTAAATTTCGATTTGGCAAGAGTGAAGCGCGATCTGCTTTATGTTGCTTCGCTGTCAAAGGACAAGATCATCCCTCATGCCTACTATTGGAGGGATGACGGTTTCAAAACGGAATACTGTACACCGGATAACTGGAATCATCTCTGGTTCATCCTGCTTGCCGGAAGCTATCTTCGCCATTCGATGGACGACTCCACAAGTCGAATCCTGCTTCCGCTCGTGCGCAAGAGCGTCGAAGAGGTTCTCAAGCAAAGGAAACAGGACAATCTTATGTACGGTTTCCGGCCAGATTGGTGGGACCTCGGGCACGTGGAGGGTCCGAGAGCATACCTTACCATCCTGACTATCCGTGCGTTGAGAGAGTACCTCTTCATTAATTCTGCGCTTGGTCAGTTCCCATCTTCCCTCATCCAGTATGAGCGCCTTGCGGATTCGATGCAGACGGCGTTAGGCAATCGACTATGGAATGAACAGTCAAACTTTCTCATGGACAGCAACGGAAGCACACCTGATCCGCACTATTATATGGGATCACTGCTTGCCCCGGTGTTTGGGATGTTGGATGAAAGGAAGGCTGGCGAGTTGGTGCAGACAGCAGGCCGGGAACTTCTTGACGAACGAATCGGAGTGCGCGCAGCAATGCCACCCGATTTCCATACGAAGGAGTCGATTGCATTCTATAAGTTCGCCGGAGATGAAGCCGGGCAGCCGTATTATTACATCAACGGCGGTGTGTGGCCACACAACAACGCGTGGTATGCCCTTGCATTGAAGAGTGTCGGAAAGGTTGATGAGGCTGCTGAGTTCGTGAAAAGAGCCATGACCCTCGATGGGATCGCCAACAGTCCGATGGGCATACCCGCGATGTATGAGTATCGCTATTCGGATCCATCGTCAGCGGAGTTCGGCAAGATTGATAAACCATCCTTTCTCTGGGCTGGCGGATTTTATCTTTACACGCTCTACCATTTATTCGGTGTTCAGGAGAATGAGTGGAATGCTTCCATCGCTGGGCCTCTCCCTACGGCAACCCCAGCGGCGAAGTACTCTTTTGCATTCGGTGACATGAAACTCGTCAATGTTCATGGAAAAGGGAATCGGCTGCGGGCTGCGTCTGTAGATGGAAAAGAGATTCGATCTCTTGTCCTGCCGTTGGAAAGGGCGGGAGGCAAGAGCGTAAGTATTGAATTCGGCACTTCTGACCGGCCGTACCTCGAACGAGTGAATGCCCGGCTTCACTCTGCCAGATTCGATGCTGCGAAGAAATCATTGTTGCTCAATGTGTCATCCTTCAAAGGTCACAACACAGTCGTGTCGATTGTGGTTTTGAAAGCTCCGAAGAAGGTGTTGCTCGATGGACGAACACAAAGCAAGTACACAGTCCGGACTGAGAAGGATGGGGCAAAAGCGCTGACCATCAGCTTCAGTGGTTCCAACAAACGCCAAAGTCTTGAAATAGTATTCTAAAATGAGAGTGGCACAGTTTGAAAAAGCAAATACACTCAACGTCATCAACAAGCCGCTTCGTGTATTGAATAAGGGCGAGGTGCTCGTCAAAGTGGAAGCGTGCGGAGTTTGCGGGACCGACGTTCACATTGTCGATGGAACATCGAGATCGACACCGCCTGTTGTGCTTGGCCATGAGTATGCAGGAATTGTGACAGATGTTGCGAAAGGAACAACAGGTGTGACTGTTGGACAACATGTGGGAGTGGATCCCAACATTTCGTGTGGCACGTGTTTCTATTGTCGCCGTGGCCTTGTCCATCTCTGTTCGAATCTCCGTGCGCTTGGCGTTGACCTCGACGGCGGGATGGCGGAATACAGCATCGTGCCTTTCAAGCAGACATACGCGCTACCGCAGGATATGTTGTCCGAGTTGAGCGTATTCATCGAACCAGTCTCGTGCGCAATTCATGGCATCGATCTTGCAAGAATCCGATCCGGAGATACGGTTGTCATTCTCGGGGGAGGGACGATTGGTCTGATCATGTTGCAGCTTGCACGGAACGCCGGCGCAGCCCGCCTTATCATTATTGAACCGCTCGAACACAAGCGGGCCATTGCTCACGAGTTAGGCGCCGACTTTGTTCTCGATCCGCAAACGACGGACATTCAATCGATGATTTTCGATCTTACTCACGTTGGTGCAGATGTAGTGATCGAGTGTGTTGGCAGGCCCCAAACGGCTGAGCTGGCCATTGAGCTTGTTCGCCGCGGTGGACTCGTTGAGTTTTTCGGTGTTTGCCCGATTGGCGAGAAGATTGCCATCGAGCCGAATGCTGTGTACTTCAAAGAACTGACCATTGTCGGCTCGTACGTCAACCCGCATACATTCGACCGATCGATTGCAATGTTACAATCCGGAAGAGTGCGTATCGACAAGTTCCAGATCCACAAATTTCCACTCGATGGAGTGCATGAAGCATTGCGTTATCAGCGCGAGGGGAAAACGATCAAGAGTATTATCCAACCAAACGCATGAACCAACGAACTATTGTTCATCAAACGAACTCATCCCCCAGCGAATGTCGTCCAATTAGCCTGACGACGAGTCATTGCGAGCGGAGTGAAGCAATCTCACTTTTGAATAGAGGGCAAGAAACGGGATTGCTTCGTCGCTACGCTTCTCGCAATGACCAAGAGTGTGTGGCGGCGAGCCGTGCGTCGCAAGTTAGCCGAGTTCACACGTTTGTCTTGAAGACGGCCTCCGTTCTCATATTCGTCATCGTCGCATCGGTTTCTGCCCTGTGCCAGCAAAGTTCATCTCTCGTCAACTTCAGCCACCTTGAACATCTGACCGAGCGCATTCCGTTTGCGGACGACACGGTTAGCATCGTGCACGTCTATGCCAACTATCCCGACTATCATTGGGTTGATGCAAAGGAATCCGGACCGGAGGGAGTTGCGTGTGTCGATGATGCAGGACGTGCTGCAGTTGTTTACCTGCGCCACTACGAGCTGACGAAAGATCTCCGGAGCCTGTCTCAAGCGAAAGAACTTCTCAAGTTTGTCCTCAACATGCATGCGGATGACGGCGAGTTTTACAACTTCGTTCATGCCGATCGTTCCATCAACAAGGATGGAAAGACAAGTTTCAAGTCGTTTGGCTGGTGGGCAAGCCGGGGAGTATGGTGCATGGCGTTGGGGTATCGTGTACTTCGTTCGGTTGATTCAGCATTTGCCCTCCGATTACAGCAAGGCGTTGAGAAGTCGTTGCCGCATGTTGAGAAGTTGCTGACGAAGTATGGCACATATCAGACGATGCAAGGATACCGCGTTCCGCAATGGCTGATGTACGAGTCTGCTGCAGATGCGACAACAGAGCTGTTGTTGGGATTGAACGAGTATTATGCCGCCACACGTAGTAAGAAGGTAAGGGGACTCATTGAAAAGCTTGCCGATGGTGTAATGTCGATGCAGGATGGCGACATCAAGACTTTCCCGTACGGACTTCATCGCTCCTGGCAAACGGTCTGGCACATGTGGGGGAATGGACAAACGCAGGCGCTTGCCCAAGCCGGAACGATGCTGAAGAACAAGAAGATGATCGCATCCGCCGAACGAGAAGCGAAGGGTTGGTACAGCCGTCTGTTGATTCAGGGCTTCCTGAAGGAAATGGATGTCGCTACTCCCGAGAAAAAGCTGGAGTACGAACAGATTGCTTATGCTATGCGTCCAATGATTATCGGATTGATCAGGCTCTACGAGGCAACGGGGAAGACGGAGTACCTGAAGATGGCGGGACTTGCAGGCTCGTGGTTCTTCGGCAACAATGCTGCACATGAGCAGATGTACGACCCGGTGACGGGCCGTGGCTATGACGGTATCAAAGATTCAGTCACGATTAACAGAAACTCCGGCGCCGAATCCACGATTGAGGCATTACATTCACTCGTTGAGCTTGAGCGGTATCCCGTTGCGATGAAGTTATTGAACTATCGCCGCGTCCGTAGCGGCCAGTCTGCGAACTCTCTGTATGCCGTGTTTGTCCGAAGGACTCCATACGGAGAGAATTCACAGAGCGATGAGTTGACACTTGTGCTCGACTTGAAGAGATCGAAGGTGGTTGTGTTGGAGGGGGAGGAGAGTAGGAAGTATGGTACTGGGAAATGAAGGTATGGGGCCCAGAAAGCCAAGAGCAAGTGTATTCCCTAATAATCATATTGCAATAATACGGGTATGACCTTATATTATAGCAACACAAACAAGGGTATACCCTAATGGATAAACTCAATAAAAAGCTCCTGGTAGAACAACTCGACAGGAAGTTGGCCAAACTGCACGTCTTGAAGGGGGTTGATGTACCTTCTAAAGGTTGGATAAACGCGATTAGAACAACACTCAACATGTCTCTGGTGCAGCTTGCAAAGCGGCTCAACAAGACGTCGGTAACCGTGAAAGAAATTGAAGAGCGGGAACAGAACAAGACCATCACGCTCAAAAAGTTGATTGAAGTAGGCGAAGCGCTCGATCTTCAGTTTGTGTATGGATTCCTACCGAAGGAATCCTCCATCGAAACGATGATCGACAAGCGGGCTCAACAAGTTGCCCGTGAAATTGTCATGAGGACATCCCACACGATGAAGCTTGAGGAACAGGAAAACAGGGAAGAGAGGTTGCAGCGGGCAATCAAGGACAGGGCCTACATACTGAAACACGAGATGTCGAAGCATCTATGGGATTAGATCTCGATTACACGGATGGTCAAACACCGCTGGATGAAGATGAGAAGGACGACCTCCTGATTTCCACCATCACGACACGTGGTGAGCTTAACGAATTTGAACAGCTTGGAGTCGAGAAGGCCATCGAATGGACGATGAAGAGAAAGCTCGGTCTCCCAAAAATTCTCACCGAGGATTTTGTAAAGGAATTGCACAGGAGGATGTTTGAGGATATTTGGAAGTGGGCAGGACAATTTCGAACATCGAACAAGAACCTTGGAGTTGACAAAAATGAAATTCGCACCGAGGTAAGGAAGCTCTTGGATGATTGCCAATACTGGATCGATCACAACGTGTTTGCCGGGGATGAGATCGCGGTGAGATTCAGCCACCGAATGGTTTCGATCCATCCGTTCTCAAACGGGAACGGAAGACATTCCCGCCTCATTGCAGATATTCTTGTAAGCCATGGATTTGGTCGGCCCTTCTTTTCATGGGGGAGTATCAACTTGACGGCACAAGGCGCCGCACGGTCGGCGTATCTGAAAGCTCTTCGCGCAGCCGATGATAACGATTATCAATCACTCATTGATTTTGCAAGACAATGAGGATGGTGGGGTAGAGATGACGACCGATGAGTACCGGTTTCTGGTTCATCCTGTTGTCATGGGATGTGGAAAGCATTTCTTCAAAGACGGAATGCATACCACGAGGCTGAAGCTTGTCAAAACCAAAACGCTTGACCTGGGGGTCATTCTCCTTAGCTACGAGCCGGCAAGAAGTTAGTAGACATTGCTCTGAGGTTGACTGCGGAGGGGCTGGTGCTATATTAACTGTGAGCTATATGAATGGAATAAGTACTTGCCGTAGTACGGTGGTTATTCAAAAGCACGGCGGGCGTCTTTGGGTCGCAATTGCTGTGGTTCTTTTTGTCTCCCTCGCGTCTGCCCAGCAAATCACCATCCCACGCATCGAACAGATGCCCAATATGCCATCGCCGTACGTCATGCGCAACTGGAAACAGGTGTCGCTCGGGTATGATTCGCTTGTCTTCGATTTTGGTCGCACCGGTCAGTACCTTCCGTTAGTCTGGTTGAACACAAGCACCATCAACTATCCGAACCATAACAGCTTCGGGTTGCATACTGTTGTCGGGACGACAGCTCCGGGATCTGCAGAAGGCATCAACACGTTGCCGGCGGTTGTCGGCGCATCGTTAAGCGGGATAAACAAGAGCAGCCAGAACGGGTACAACTGGCCGCTGATGGCGGAGGAGTGGTTTAACCGCCGCCCGTCTCAGAACGTTTACAAGAACCACCCTGTCGATGATTCGGGCAACGATTGGTGGTACGAAACGATGCCGAATGTGTTCTTCTACCAACTCCAGCATCTGTATCCGGGCATGGGCGATTTCAACCATCAATTCACAACGGTTGCTGATAGATGGCTCCAAGCAGCGAAAGCAATGGGAGGTAGAACGACTCCGTGGCAAGTTCCAAACATGAATCACCGCGGTTGGTTCCTGCAGACTATGACGCCGTACGACAACGGTGTTCTTGAGCCGGAGGCTGCCGGAGCTTTGGCCTGGCTGTTTTACAATGCGTACGTCAGAACTGACAGCGCACAATACCGGGTCGGCGCGGAGTGGGCTATGGAATTCCTCAATAGCTACGGTTCGAATCCATCGTACGAGCTGCAGCTTGCGTATGGAACGTACATTGCTGCACGGATGAACGCCGAACTCGGCACAACGTACGATCTCCAACGGATGGTCAACTGGAATTTCGATGTCGGGCCGTTGCGCTCGTGGGGCGCGATTGTTGGCAACTGGGGTGGCTACGATTGCAGCGGACTTATCGGCGAAGTGAATGGATCGAACGACTACGCCTTTGCCATGAACACGTTCGAGCAGGTCGGCGCTCTCGTTCCAATGGTTCGCTACGATGACCGTTTTGCGCGGGCAATCGGCAAATGGGTGTTGAACGCAGCCAATGCCGCCCGACTCTTCTATCCAAATTCATTGCCTTCCAATCATCAGGACAGCTACCCGTGGGCGCAGCAGTATGATCCCAACTCATACATTGCTTATGAAGCTTTGCGTCAGACCCGCAACAGTGTCAGTCCTTTTGCAACGGGTGACTTCATCAGCAGTGGTGGTGGACAGACGAACCTGTCGCTCTATGGCTCGTCGCATGTCGGCATTCTTGGCGGCATCATTGACACGACAAACGTGCCGATGATCCTTCGGCTTGATGCTCTGAAGACGGACTATTTCCACGCACCCGCATATCCCACGTATCTCTATTTCAATCCGTACGGCGTCTCGCAATCAGTCAACATTGATGTTGGCAGCGGGCAACATGATTTGTACGATGGTGTTACGAACTCGTTTTTGCGCACAGGCGTCAGCGGTATGACATCATTCATAATACCTCCTAATAGCGCTGTACTTGTTGCGATCACTCCGTCTGGAGGTGTGGTGAGTTATGATCTCGACAAGATGTTGATCGACGGTATTGTGGTTGATTATCGTTCCGGCCAGCTCGTTACTAACTATCCACCGAGAATCAAGAGTCTTGCGCCTGAGCTTTCAGCCGTTCTGCGCGGAGGCAGCACCCAGCTCTTTTGTACAGCAACAGATCGTAACAGCGACACACTTCAATATCTCTGGAATGTAGATGGGGGAATAGTCACGGGGAGCGGATCCAATGTCGTGTGGACTGCGCCGAATGCCTTGGGAAATGTCTCAGTCAGTTGCATCATCGACGATGGACATGGCGGCAGTGATACCGCAACGACATCCGTCCAGGTCGCGGCCTTCTTCAATATTCCACCAATAATCTCCGACCTTGTTGCCCGTCCACGAAAGATCGATCTTAGCGCGACGAGCCAGATTACCTGCGCAGCATCGGACCCGGATGGCGACACTCTTTCATACATCTGGAGCGCGACAAGCGGCCTGATAGTCGGCAATGGCTCTACTGCAACATGGACGGCACCTTCAGTGGCAGGAAACCATTTCGTGTTCTGTACCGTGAATGATGGACGTGGCGGCTCTACAACCGATAGCATCGGCATTGAGGTGCGGGATTTCTCTCAAACACAGACCGGCAGCCAGGTTGCCTTTTATCCGTTCAGCGGCAACGCAATTGATTCAAGTGGGTTTAACAATAACGGAACAGTTCACGGCGCACTCCTGACGCCCAACCGGCTGGGCGTTCCGAACAGCGCTTACTCCTTCGATGGGAACATGGCCTACATCGAAGTGCCGAACAGTGCGAGCCTGAACTTTCAACAATCCGTCACGATCAACTTCTGGATGAGAGTGGACGCGTTCTATGAACGCGAACAGCATCCTCTTTCACATGGTAACTGGCAGAATAGGTGGAAAATCTCCATCTCCAACCGGCGTCTCCGGTGGACTGTAAAGACGACGACGGGAACAAAAGACCTCGACTCAGAGACAGAGCTGTCCACAAATGTCTGGTACAACGTTACCGTTCTGTACAGTGGTTCAGACTTCGAAGTGTATCTGAATGGCGACCTCGATGCGTTCACGTCCTGGTCCGGGACCATTCTCCAAACAGCAATCAACATGACGGTGGGCCAGGTGCTGCCAACCAACCAGGGATTCAATTTCAATGGTGTGTTGGATGACATTCGCATCTACAACTATGCGCTGTCGGTTCAGCAGATTGAAGCTTTGTCCGGTGGAACGACGGGGATTGGTGAAGATGGACAGCCGACAGTCCCCACGGAGTACGCTTTGGAACAGAACTATCCGAATCCGTTTAATCCAACAACCACGATAGTTTTTACCCTCCCCTCAAGAAGTATAACTTATGCCGAGGGGAGGGGAAGGGTGGGGTCGACCGTGACGATCAAGGTGTACGATCTTCTTGGCCGTGAACTTGCAACTCTCGTCAATGAAAAGCTGGAGCCCGGCAAGCACGCGGTTACGTACGACGCGTCGACACTTTCAAGCGGCGTGTATTTTTATAGGCTGACATCACCGGCAGGAACCATCACGAGAAAGATGATTCTGTTGCGTTAGAAAGTCGGTTGAGAGGGGTTTCTCACCGCAGAGACGCTGAGAGAGATAAAGCAATAAACCCAACAGTTATACTCCGCGTCTCCGCGACTCGGCGGTGAAGCTTTTCATATTTGACCATAGGATTTCATGAAGAAGATCGATCTCAACGGCAAGTGGCAATTCAAGGCAATCAACACGTACAAATCTCTCCCCGGGAGCCAACGCGGTGTTGCTCAATGGATGAATGCGATAGTGCCCGGGACCGTCCATACCGACTTGATGGCTAATAAACAAATTGCCGATCCATTCTACAGAATGAATGAGAACGACGTGCAATGGGTGGATCAGCATCAATGGGTCTACAAACGTGAGTTCAGAGTTCCTGCCTCCCTACTCACTCAGGATGCAATTCAGCTTGTGTGTGAAGGTCTTGATACGTACGCACAGGTTCGTATCAACGGGAAGCTTGTCGGCGAGACTGCGAATATGTTTGTCGATCACCGAATGGATGTGAAGAAACACGTAAGAGTAGGGAAGAATACCATTGAGATTCTGTTCGACTCGCCAACGATCCGCACGAAGGCACTTGAGAAAAAGCATGGAGCTTTGCGTGTTGCCCTTGAGCCGCCTCGTGTATATGTCAGAAAAGCGCAGTACTCATTCAGTTGGGATTGGGGTCCGAAGCTCACGACTTCAGGCATCTGGCGAAACATCTCGCTCGAAGCATTTTCATTCGCCCGGTTGAAGCATCCGCACGTGAAGATTCTTTCGCTGAACAGCCGTGAGGCTGTCGTCCAGGTCTCTGTCGAAGTAGAGCACGCTCAGCGAACCGGACTGTCCGTCAGTTTGCTCCTCATCGGTGAGGAGTCGTACGCCGAACAAACTTCTATCGTGCGCGGCAGTACGGTCATGACAACATTCCGTATTCCGAAACCGAAACTCTGGTGGCCGAACGGGTACGGTGAGCAACCGATGTATAGTGTCCTGCTCTCGCTCCAGAAGGATGGAGAGGAAATCCACTGGCTTGAAGTTCCGTTTGCACTGCGTACCGTGAAGCTCGTTCAGAAGAAAGACAGCGAAGGCAAATCCTTCATCGTTGAGATCAATGGAAAGAAGATGTACTGCAAGGGTGCCGATTGGATTCCGTCCGATAACTTCATTCCACGCATTGCGGATTCAACGTATGAGACGTTGCTGCATCTTGCGAAGGATGCGCACATGAACATGATCCGCGTCTGGGGTGGAGGTATCTATGAGCAGGACATCTTCTACAACATCTGCGACCGGCTTGGCCTGATGGTGTGGCAGGATTTCATGTACGCATGTGGCGAATATCCCGATCAACCATGGTTTCTAAAGCAGGCAAAGGAAGAGGCAGAAAAGGTTGTGAAGAGATTGAGGAATCATCCAAGCATCGTTGTCTGGTGCGGCAACAATGAATGTGAATGGCTTTTCTGTACCGAGAATCCGGATAAGACTCCGGATGATATGGCGGGTTCGAAGATCTTCCGCGAGATTCTCCCGCTCGCAGTCGCCCGATACGATGGGACTCGTCCATACTGGCGCAGTTCACCGTTCGGTGAAGGTTTCCCGAATGCGGAATCAAATGGCACGCATCATCAATGGACTGTGTGGAGTTTCTGGAAAGACTACAAAGAATACGAGAATGACAATGCACGCTTCGTGGCGGAGTTCGGTTTCCAGGCTCCTGCAAATAGGAAGACGTTTGAGGAAGTCAGCATACGTTCTGATCGTCATCCGCAAAGCCGGTTCATGGATCACCACAACAAGCACGTTGAAGGGCCCGAACGGCTGTTCAGATTTCAGTCCGCTCACTATCAGGTGGGTACATCGTTCGACGACTTCATCTACAAAGGACAGCTTGTCCAGGCCGAAGCGCTGAAGTGTGCCGTTGAACATTGGCGTCGGCGAAAGTTCAACACTGCCGGCTCATTGTTCTGGCAGTTGAATGATTGCTGGCCCGTCAGTAGTTGGGCGGTCATCGATTCTGCACTACGGCCCAAGGCTGGATACTATTTTGCAAAGAAGTTCTTTGCGCCTGTTCTTCTGAGTTTCAAGAAGTCAAGGGATGTGCTGGAAGTCTGGGTTACGAACGATGAGTTGAACACCATTTCAGGTAAGATTGAATTGAGCTTCCGGTCATTTGCTGGAAGGAAGACATGGGAGAAGAAACTCAAATGCAATGTGAGAACAAACTCATCTTCAAAGGTACATGAAATTGAGTTGTCCCAGTTTGCGAAACACGATTCAACCAGTCACTATTTCTTCGGCCGGTTATTGACCGCAGATGGTTTCTCCTCCGAGCAACGCTACTTCCTGCATGAACCGAAGCATCTTATTCTGCCGAAGACCAAGCTAACAACTCTGCTGAAGTCTGGTAAGAATGGTGAATGGAGGTTGAACATCACATCAAAACATTTTGCAAAGAACGCAAGGGTAGAGATTGGTGGGGAGGATATCGTCTTTGATGACAACTACTTCGACATTGATCCGGGGGCAACCAGAGTTGTGCGGTTCAGATCCGATTTGATGGCTCGAGACCTGAAGAAACGTCTGAAGTTGAAATGGATTGAACCTCAGCCATGAACTACAAAGAGAATACTCTACCGAAAGTTCACCGCCTCAATAATTGCAACCCGATCGTCCAAAAGGTTTCATCCCACCCGTGGGAGAACAAGGTAACGTTCAATCCGGCCTGTGTGTTTGTGGAGGACAGGCCCGAGCTTGATGCGATCATTGCCGGACTTCCTTTCAGCCATGAGGTCAAACGCATGCTTTCAGCGGAGCGGGCGCTCTGCTTTCTACTTTACCGGGCACAAGGAACGAAGACAGAGTCGCAGGACTACACGCACTCATCCATCGGTCTTGCGATATTGAGTCCCGATTTGAAAGTTCTTGCGCGCCACACTGAGCCTGTCATTCTACCCGACATGGAGTACGACAACCTCGGCGTGGAAGATGGCAGAATCACAAAAGTCGGCGACAAGTATGTTATGATGTATTGTGCCTATGGTTCCGGTCAGCCGAAGAACAATATCCGGATCGCCATTGCCTCGACCGTCGATTTCCTGCACTGGGAAAAACACGGATTGCTGAAGGGGGACCTCAACGCAATCGATAACAAGAATGCGATGCTCTTCCCCGGCCGGGTCAACGGGAAATATCTCATGCTTCACAGGCCGATGGAAGGAAAGGATGCAATGTCGATCCACTGGGCGGAGGCGGATGATATCTTTGGCGAGTGGAGCAGCCGTGGATCATTGATGAAGCCAATTCCCAACGCTGCGTTTGTCGATACTTGGATTGGTGGCGGTTCGCCCCCGTTAATGTTGCCTGATGGCCGGTTTCTGATCATCTATCATATCGGCAACCGGAAGGCAGATGGAGTCAGAGAGTATGACCTGGGGATTGCCATTGGAGATCCCTCGCAGTCGGAATTCATTGTCAAACGGAACGAACCGTTACTGCGACCCGAGTTTCATGCGGAAACAACGGGTGACGCAGAGCTTGGAGTCAATAACGTTGTGTTCATTTGCGGTGCATTTTTCTCTCACGGTGATCTGTTCTTCCCGTATGCCGGGGCGGATAGTGTTGTGTTAGCAGGGAAGATTCCGAAGAGCGAAATCGATCGCTACCTCGATGTGGTGTAATCCCCGTACACCCGGCTGGCAGCGGGTTCAATTGCATTTCTCTCGCATTTCCTCTACATTTTTGCAGGCTTACTTGTGCAGGGTTGCGGGGAAAGGGCGTGAGCCAGTTGTTGCTCGTCCTTAACCCTTTGGCATATCCTTGACTCCTTACCGCGTAAGCGAACAACAAACACGCTACTCCCTCATTGATCCCCAGCTCAAACGAGCCGGATGGAATCTCACCGACCGTACGCAGATCGGATTGGAGATTCCGGTTGCGGGGTACAACGTCATTGCGAGCGAAGCGAAGCAATCTGGCTCAAGGTACAAAAGCGAGATTGCTTCGTCGTTCACTCCGCTCACTCCTCGCAATGACTTGGGTTCCGAAGGCATTACCGACTACTGCCTCTATCGCACCAATGGCGAAGTCCTCGCAGTCGTCGAAGCAAAGCGCACAAGCCGCGAGCCCCGCGTTGGCAAGCAGCAGGTGCTTGAGTATGTGACCACCATCGAGAAGAAACAGAGCTTCCGACCATTTGCATTCATGGCGAATGGCGAGGATATCTTTTTCTGGGATAGCGCCGAGTCGGCTGAGCGGCACGTTGCCGGATTCTTCTCTCGTGAGAATCTCGAACGCCTTCTTTTCCTGAAGCAGAACCGCAAGCCTCTCAACAGCATTCAGATCAAAGATTCCATCGTAAACCGTGCGTACCAGATTGAGGCCATACGGAGAATCTCGGAAGCCATCGAGAAGAAGAAAAAGCGGAAGGCGCTCCTCGTGATGGCAACGGGCACAGGCAAGACCCGCACAACGATGGCGCTCATCGATGTGTTCCTTCGTGCTCACGCGGCGCAGCGTGTCCTCTTCCTCGCAGACCGTGACGCTCTCGTTGACCAGGCATTGGCCGATGGCTTCAAAGTTCATCTGCCGAACGAAGCACAGACTCGAATCCGGACATACCAGATAGACACAACCAAACGCATGTACGTCTCAACGCTGCAAACGCTGGAGATGTGCTACGAGAAGTTCTCGCCTGCCGACTTTGATCTCGTCATCGCAGATGAGTGTCATCGCTCCATCTACAACAAGTTCACGGACGTGCTCGCGTATTTCGATGCAATTCAAATTGGTCTGACAGCAACACCCGCCGAGTTCATCGACCGTGACACGATGAAGTTCTTCGATTGCGATCCCGCCGAAAAGGGCGGGACAGGCGTCCGAACCCCGACCTATCTGTACACATTCGATGAAGCTGTCAAAGACAAATACCTTGCCGACTTCAATGTCTACGCGGCGCAGACGAAGTTTCAACGCAAAGGCATCAAGGGTGTTGACCTGACGGATGAAGACAGGGACTCGCTGAAATCACGGGGAATTGACCCTGATGACATCAACTATGAAGGGACTGACCTCGAACGGAAGGTGACGAACAAAGATACACTCCGCAGGCAGTGGAATGAGTTCATGCAGTTTTGCATCAAGGATGCAACCGGACAGTTACCGGGAAAAACGATTGTCTTTGCGATTACGCATAACCACGCAACACGGCTCGCCGACGCGTTCAACGAGATGTACCCGGAATACGGCGGCAAGCTTGTGCAGGTGATTACTTCGAAGATGGAGCGTGCGAATATGAGGGTGGATTTCGGATTTGGGATTGCGGAAGGAAGGCGGCCCAATCCGCAATCGACAATCCGCCCTCCGAAATCCAGATATAAGCCGGTGAACTCGCAGATCAAGTGGCGCCGTGCGCCATGGCGCCAAAGGCGCTCATTCTGGCAGATGATCGGAAGAGGAACACGCAGCCAGGAAGCGTGCAAGCGTTTGGAGTGGCTCCCCAACCGTGAGAAGGACAAGTTCCTTATCGTGGACTTCTGGGAGAACTTCGAGCATTTCAACATGATGCCGAAGGATGGCGAAACCACGGGCCAGATACCGGTATTGGTTACAATCTTCAATACCCGCCTCACGAAGCTGGAGGTACTTTTCGCAGCCGACGAGTCATTGCGAAGCGCCTACGCACCAAATGTCATTGCGAGCGGAGCGAAGCAATCTCATTCCGAGCCGTCTGTCACTGCGAGGAGCGAAGCGACGAAGCAGTCTCTCTTTTCAGATGAGCGGATTGTTCCGCCTTCCAGAATCCCGCTCATGAGCGGAATCCCAGAAAGCGGGACTTCGTCCCTGAGAAGCGGGACTCGCAATGACAGTGTGGCCGAGGATGTGCGAAGGATAATCCAGGACCTCCGCGCCCTCATTGCCCGTATCCCTGAATCCTCCTACTCCGTGAAGCTGGCAATGAAGGAAGTCCGTGAGGCGTGGCCTGCCCGACTGGGGGAGGGTGCTGAGGGGCGGTCAGGCGGGGACGACGACTTCTGGCGCTACATCACCGCCTCCAAAATCGAGTTCCTCCGGATGAAAGTCGCGCCGCTCCTCCGGTTTGTGCCGCATGTAAAACCTGCTGAAGAATTCTTTGTGAGCAAGATGGAACGTTGCGGGCTGGCTCTGCTGCAAAAGAAAGACCTGAAGATGCACATTGAATCCATCCGTGAAGATGTCTCGCTGTTGCAAACCAACCTCGATCAGGTCCAACCTCACGTAAAGCTGATTGATACCGTGTTAGGCTCCGCGTATTGGAGTACACTCACACTCGGCCCGCTGGACGAAGCAAAAGAAACTCTCGCCCCGCTGATGAAGTACCGCCGTGACCGTCCCTCGATTGTGATTGAGCTTGGCCTGGACGACATTATTGACTCGCGCAGGTGGGTGATACTCCGGAAGGACTCGCAGCGTGTATACGTGGAAGAGTACAAGAAGAAAATCGAAGAGAAGATCTTGCAGATGGCGGCAAAGCATGAAACGATTGAGAAACTAAAGAAGGGTGTAGGGGTTGGGGTGGAGGATTTAGTGAAGCTGGAGGAAACGCTGGAGGCCGAGCTTGGCACCGACGAGCTGAGCCTCGATGATGAGAACATGCTGAAGGCGTTTGGCGTGCGTGTGGGAAGTCTTGTGGACTTCCTGAAGCATGTGCTCGGACTTGAAGCGCTCCCCTCGTACGAGACTGTTGTGCGCAAGGCGTTCGATGCGTTCATTCTTGAGCATAACTACAATGCGGACCAGTCCCGGTTCCTGCGCGTTGTTCAGAGCGTCTTCCTGCAGCGGAGGAAGCTAGAGCTTTCCGACTTGTACGAGGAGCCGTTCACGAACTTTGGTGCGAATGCGGTGGAGAAACTGTTTGGTGAGAATGAAATAACAGAACTGATTGAGTTGGCGAGGAGATTGGCGGCGTAGGGGGCAGCCTGAAATCCAGATTGCGACCTTCATCTAATTGCCTCAATAGCTTATATTGAATACGTGCCCAAATAAATAAACCGGTAAGGAGAATCTAAGTCATGGCTGATCAGCTTGAACGAATATCGGTTATTGTTCCGAGGAACCCATTTACGCCACCCAGTTTAGGCGAGGTTCATCACTTCCTATGTGCGCTCGATGTGGTGAAACTGATGGAATGGTGGCCAGGATTACCTCATGTACCCAAAAAAGACCCGCTAAAAGTTAAGACTATTCAAAGATCACTTGATTGGAAGCGAGTAACACAAATTGCCGCATACCTTCTGCAGCAGGAAATAGAGGATGCACCTACAGTCCTGGATGAAGTATTCGGTCCGGTTTATGAGCCACAGAAGAATGAGCCCGGCCGCGAGTGGCCCCCGACGGTTAAGGAAATAGTGAAATACAATAGAAGTTCATTTCCCTTTTTCAGCAATGTACTCGTCCATGTTAATGGTGTTACATTCACACCGAACAAAAAGATAGAAGAAACGGGCGAGCTTCACTTGGATCCAAACGCACCGGATTTCTTCTTGACCATTATTGACGGTCAGCATCGCATCAACGGTGCTTACATGGCATTGAGAATTCGGCAAAAATCTGACCCGTCTGCAGAATGGTCTATCCCAGCAGAGGTCTTCAAGGATCTTGATCCTCGAGACAAGCCGCCGATACACCAAGCGCAGATTTTCATTGATGTCAATTTGAATCAGAAGAAGGTTGACCGTTCGTTGGTTGCGGATCTGTTTCCTCTTGCAAGGGGACGTCGTGAGTCACTTGACACGAAGGATCGTGCACAAGATATTGGACGACGACTAATGCTGGAGACCGGACCACTCGTAGGTATGATTCAGATTCCTGGAATAAGGTATGGCGTTAAGGATGTCGTAGCGTTAGCAACCCTGAATGCCGGCATCGAGGGGGTGATTCCTTCGTTGGACGCTTGTGATATTACGGATCTTGAGGCACAGACAGATTTTCTGGCTCAATTCCTTGAGTGTTGGTTGGCTGCTTCGGGTCGCGGTGAGGAGAAGGGGACACTCGAACTTGACCGTGAGAATGTGGTGTACCAAGGGCGTGTTCTAGTCTCGGTGATTGGCCTTGTCCCGGCGCTTCTCCATCATTTGAGGATCAGAGGGATTCCGTTTGCCTCGAATAAGGCACGAGCGGAGATGATACACTGGTTACGAGATCTGATATACCGAGGAGGTCTTAGTCATAAGGGGAAGTTTGTCTCCAAGGATGAGTTCAAGAAGCTCGGCTTCCTGGGTAGTGGCGGTATTGGCAGATTTCGGAATTTGCTGTGGGCATCTGCCATCCGAAAAACAAAACTAGGAGCAAAGATATCTGAGAAAAGGGTAGCCGATTTAGCAGATCAAGCTAGAAAAGAAGTTCTCAGATCAGTGGAGCCCCCAAGGTGATTGATCATTCAGATTCTGATCAGGTCTTAGGGCTGACCTTTGCACGCCTTGGGAGACCAGCGAATACTCTTGAGTTTCCATTAGTGGAGTCTCTCTCGGATCGGGTTGTTACCTCGTTGGAAGATGATGTTCAGCTGATTCCTCACTTTCAAATCTCACTGTTTGCATCGGCGAGTATTGAAATGTGGCATAGGGCAGTTCATAGCTTTCTTTGGTCAGTCGCCTTGAGAGACCATAGCAAGATATGGTCTTCTGTTACTGGATATTATTCGAGTCACTATGTAATGCGCGCATTTGCTCACGCTTTTGGCTTCTTCAAGTCGTTCGCAAAGAAGAAGATAATACAGGTGGTTATCAGTCACGGTACGGGTGTATGCAAGGTAATCGATGCGGATGATAAGGGTGAGCACAGTTTCTATTGGAAAGTTGTGAAGCATTATCCTGAATTCAAGGATAACCTATTGTTTCGATTTAATAGTGAGCGAGACAAGACATCCGACTGTTCACATCGGAACCACGCCAACTACTCTGATCATATTGGTGGCTATTTGAAAGTTGGGTTTCCAACAACTGCTCAACTTTTAGACTCGATTGAGAAAATTAGCCGCATTCGTCGCTTTGCGATAACAGAAGTCTCTAGGGATGGCTTCCCGGATTTGGATAACGTCCAGATCCTTGCCTACCAGCGTCTCGTGACATTTAGGGACTTTCTGGATGGCCGCTTAAAGGATAATCGGTTCTGGCGTGCACATCGAGACCCGAACTGGTGCAAAGGAATGGTCACCTTCCATCTTGAGGACGCCAAACTCAAAGTACTGAAAGAGGGCATTCGTTAGACGTATGAAGTACATGGGTTCAAAAAGCTTCATGCTTACCAATGGCCTCGGGACGTTGATAAAACAACGGGCTAGGTATGCAACCAGAATCGTTGATTTGTTTTCCGGGGCAGGCCACATCGCTTGGTTCGCAGCGGCTGAAACAGAGAAGCCAGTCCTTGCTGTGGACCTTCAGAATTATTCTCGGATACTAGCCAAAGCAGTAATCTCCCGGAAGACTAAGCTTGATCCAGCCCAACTGCAGAAAGTGTGGCTTGATAAAGTAGAAGCAGCTATGACACGTTCTTCTTACTACAAAGCTGGACTCAGGATTGAATCTGGGGAAATCACGATTGCTAAGGTGAAAGAGGCGAGACTATTCTGCAAGAGAAACGGGAAAACTGGAGTAATACTGCGGGCGTATGGAGGACACTACTTCAGTCCATCTCAAGCGGTGATCTTTGATTTGATGCGCGCACATCTTCCGGTGAATAGCCCGAGTAGATCGGTGTGCCTTGCCTCTATGATAATTGCAGCGAGCAAGTGCGTTGCGGCGCCAGGCCACACTGCTCAACCATTTCAACCCACCAAGGGAGCTAAGAAATTTCTCAAAGAGGCTTGGGATAGAAACCCGATTGCTCTCACTAAGCTCGCACTTGGTGAAGTTGCGATTCGACACACGAAAGTGATTGGGAGAGCGACTTCTGCGGACGCGTTAGAAGCAGCAAAACATCTAAAGAAGAGCGATCTCGTGATCATCGACCCTCCGTACTCAGGAGTGCAATACAGCAGGTTCTATCACGTTCTTGAGACTATTGCTACTGGTAGATGTGGACGCGTGACGGGTATAGGAAGATATCCATCGCGAAAGCGGCGACCACAATCAGAGTTTAGCAACAAGGGGCAGTCGAAAAAAGCTCTTGAGAGACTCTTGCATCGGATCGCTCGGAGAGGCTCGAGAGTGATTTTTACATTCCCGGCAAGGAAGACAAGTAATGGGCTGTCTGGATCGATAGTTGAGGAAACAGCTAAGAAATGGTTCAAGGTATCCAGCAGGGCAATCTACTACAAGTTCAGCACGATGGGAGGGAACAACGAACACAGAAATGCGCGTAAGAGGTCCAAAGAGCTGATAATTTCATTGACACCAAAAGCCAACGTAGCATAGTGCGAAGTCTAATTCATCATGAGTGAGTTTCTAAGAGTTGCGAGAGAAATTCTTGAGCTAGAGCAAAAGCCGATGCGCGCCATGGAAATCGTCTCGGCTGCTATTAAGCATGGCTTGTTTTCCGACAAACGCGCCGGCAAGACACCGTATCAAACAATGAAGTCGAAGCTCAGTGTATACATAAGGCGGCGAGGAGATGCTTCAGAATTTGTTCGTACGGAAGCCGGCAAGTTCTATCTTCGACATCTATTGACAGAAAACCAACAGGTCTATCATGCGCCGCCGTATAGACCAAAAACGGAAGAGCAAGTCTTGGTTTTCAGGAGTGATCTATTGGAGAATGGCGGGAGATTCCAAGGCATTAAGAAGTCGCCAAGAGACTTCTTTCATAGAATCCTCAGTGGTGATGTTTGCAAGTATGTCGACCGAATTCAGGCCGAAAAGGATGAGAGCAACAAGCAGGTAATAACTTACATCATGGTAACGCGGGGAAGTAGCGTGCTTGCATATAAACGAGGCTACTTTAGTCGCGTGGAAGACTATTTAAAAGGCTCCCACTGTATTGGTTTTGGGGGGCACGTCACACAAGCCGACCTCGACCTCTTCTCCTCCAACGACATGGGAGTGACAAGAAGTGTAGCACGAGAGCTGTCTGAGGAGCTCAAACTTCCTGAGATTGATCAGCAGCGATTGCAGAAGGGAATAGGTCTTAAGGCTGTTGGAGTTTTAAATGACGATTCTTCCATTGTGGGACGAAGGCACATTGGACTGTTGTTTCGCTATGAGGTTAGCGACAACCGAGCATGGGATAAACCTGAGCGAGGTGAGAAAGCAATCACTCAGTTGCGCTGGATAGGTAACGAAAGTGAGCCTGTACCGATATGGCAGTTTGAGTATTGGTCACAACTTTGCCTGAGGGAATTCTTTTCTAATTTGGTCAACGCAACACCTGCCTTTCGAATCTTGCGAAGGGCTCCCCTAAAACCACCTCACTTATTGTGTGTACTCGGAACTGTGGGAAGTGGAAAGTCTGAAGCAACAAAAGTCCTCTCTAGAGACTTCGGTTATGCCGAGGTGAACACTGGAAAACTCGTCGCGGATTTGCTTTCCATTCCGCCTGTTCCCAAAACTAAGCGGGAAGTATTTCAGAAGAAGGCGTGGAAGTTTATTCAGAAGAAAAAGGGTCCCCAGATGCTCGCCGAGGCGATTTGGCGAAAAGTAAAAGAACTTGACAATCCAAAGATTCTTGTGGACGGCATAAGACAAAAGGCAACTTTTCAAGAACTGTGCCGCCTCGCAGGACGAAGGCGGATTGGCTTGCTGTATGTCCACACGCTGCCAGACATAGCTTTCAAGTTCTACAAGAGACGCGAAGGGAATGGAATATCCATTCACGATTTTCTAAGGCTCAGAGATGCGTCGGTTGAACTGGAGGTTGGAGAGATGATCGAGTCAAGCGACGCCATATTGTATAACTGGACCGGCCGTTTGCGGTATCAGAACGTAATTAGGTCTCTTATGCAAAAACTCACGGTGTAGGCGAAGAGTGTATTCGATGAATGGCGGTTACGATGAGGGATATAGAAGATGCAGTTGCTTCTGGGGTCAAGGACCAGGAAGTTTGGTAGTGAAGCTAGGTGATCACATAGGAACATTCACAGGATTACAGGTTCTGGACGCTGGCTGTGGCGAAGGCAAGAACGCGATCTTCTTAGCTAGGAAGGGAGCGGTTGTAACCGCAATTGATGTATCAATGTTAGCTCATCACAATGCGAGGCAAGCATGGGGCAGCGACTGCGAATTGGTTCAATGGGAGGTTGCTGACATACTATCGTACCCACTCATGGAGAACTCATTTGATCTCATAATCGCATACGGGCTCCTGCATTGCCTCACATCCAAGGAGCAGATTGATGAGATAGTTGACCTTTTCAAGCGGTCCACTAAAGCTCGAGGGTACAACTTGATATGTGCTTTCAACAATCGACATCAGGACCTATCTGCTCACCCTGGGTTTTCCCCCACCCTCTTGGCACATATGGACTATCTAAAGAAGTATAGAGGGTGGGATATCGTGTATCAATCAGACCAAGACCTAACAGAACAACATCCTCATAACAACTTATGGCACACCCATTCCATGACTCGCATGATTGCTCGAAAGGAGCGTTGACAAGTGTCCTGTCCTCTGGAGCTTAAGAAGCTATATCGAGAGGGTCGAGTTATTCCTTTTGTTGGGGCGGGGGTTTCTATGGCCGTCACGTGGAAAAAAGACGGGCAGAGTGTCAGAGGCCCATCTTGGGCCGAACTGGTGAACCAAGCGACCAACATTCTTGGTTTTTCTGATCCTGACATAGCAAGGGTCAGAGGCACAGACCTGCAGATCCTCGAGTATTTCAAACTGAAACACTCTGGACAAATTGCAAAATTAACGAACTGGTTGACCAAGCTGATGGATGCACCCGATGATGCAATCAATCAATCCATCATCCATCAAGAGTTGGTCAGACTTAACGGTTGTAGTTTGTTCTACACAACAAACTACGACAACTTCTTGGAGCGTGCACTCGAGTTACATGGGAGATCGCCTGCAGTAATTGCAGTGGAGGCACAAATCGGCCTATCTAGCCAAGATTGTGAGATCATAAAGTTTCATGGTGACCTTGACCACCCGGACAAGATTGTGATGACTGAGTCGCATTATGAACAGCGGCTGTCTCTAAGCACTGCAATGGACTATCGGTTACGGGCAGACCTACTCGGTCGAGTAGTCTTGTTTGTCGGGTACAGCTTTCGTGATCCGAATGTTTCATATCTGTTTCGCCTGTTTACCAATGAATTTTTCGGGAAGCCTGGTGGCGTTAGCGGAAATAGAGGGTACATCATCGTACCAGACCCTTCCGATTTTGAGTTTCAGTTGTTCCAAGAAAGGCAAATCACCGTCATACCAGTCAGGGGTTCAAAAAAGGAATCTGAAATCGTATCGATTCTACAGGACATGAGGAGTTAGGCAACATGCCAAAGAACATGATAGCCTATGTCACATCAAGCGATTACAAGATCGAAGAAAATAGCCTATTCCTAAAGCTAGGGAAGTTGTCGAATGGTGACCCAGTCTCGGACCATTTTGACTTCGAATATCTACGTCTTCAGATTCCTGAAAGGCTGGAAGTTCATCTCGACAAGATGGTGCGAGAGGAAGTAAAGGAGGCATACGCCAACCTTAGAGTTCCCTGCATAGTTGAGCACGCGGGGTTGGTGTTTCAAGACTACCACGCACTTTCGTACCCCGGCGGTCTGACAAAGCCGATGTGGGATACTCTTACCGCGCAGTTCATCAAAGAGACCAACTCGACGAATCGAAGGGCGATAGCGCGTGCAGTTGTAGCATACTGCGATGGCAAGGGAATCAGGACATTTGTTGGTGAGACTAATGGGTCGCTGGCACCTTCTCCCCGAGGTGCTAGAGAGTTCTACTGGGACACAGTCTTCATACCTGATGACCTAAGCGGAAAAGCAGCTGGCAAGACGTATGCTGAAATCGTAGCTGACACAAGTCTAGGTCTTGAGTACAAGGTACAGTACCTATCGCAATCGACGAAAGCAATGAAGGAATTCGTTGAGTTCGTGTTTGCTCACCCTAATACTGGCTTATGGGGTTGACATCCCAAGGTAGGACATGTTCGCGTTAGGGATGCGGAAGGTGGCGAGCGAAGCGAGCCAGACCCGCCTCTGTTTGGCGGGGCCGGAACGAAGTGGAGCCTGAAGCAGCCCGACCCGAACGTTCCTCAGTGAGGGGAACGCCCAAATACCAATCATGAATTACAATGTTGACTGATCCACAGTTAAAAAGTAAAGTAGACGCATTGTGGGATAGGTTCTGGTCGGGAGGGATTGCCAACCCGATCACCGCCATCGAGCAGATGTCCTACTTAATTTTCCTCAAGCGGCTGGAGGACATGGACAATGCCCGCCTGCGGGCCGAAGCCCTTCGGCGGGCACAGGCCCGCGCTGCGGCTGCGAAGAGAAAGAACGAGTCTTATCGGTCGGTCTTTCATGGCAACAAAGAATGCCGCTGGTCGTACTGGAGCCAGTTGCCCGGCGACCAGATGCTGAAGCATGTGAGGGACAAGGTTTTCGACTTCCTGCGCGAGCTTGGCAGTGACACCAGCTCATTCACGCAACATATGCAGGACGCCGTCTTTATCATCCCGAAGGCATCGCTGCTGCAGGAGGCGGTGGGTTGGGATGTGGGAAGGGGGATGGTTGATTTGGGATCGTGGATTGGTGATTGCGGAAGGAGATACTGCTGAACTCGGATGAACTGAAGAAACGAACGAAGCAGTTTGCTCTGGCTGTTATCCGTCTTGTGGAATCCTTGCCGCCAGTGAAGACGTCTGATGTTCTCGGAAAACAATTGCTGAGATCTGCGACATCAGTCGGAGCGAACTATCGAGCCGCATGTCGTGCGCGTTCAAAGGCAGATTTCGTCTCAAAGATTGCAGTGGTTGAGGAAGAAGCGGATGAATCTCTCTATTGGCTCGAACTGCTCGATGAAAGCGGACTTGTCAAGAGAGCCGAACTGTCTCCTTTTCTCAAAGAGGCCGATGAGCTGACGGCGATCTTCACTTCGGCTGCGAAAACAGCGAAGAGCAAACGATGACTCATCCTCCGGAAATCCAGTCCGAGGTCATCCATCAATCCGAAGTCACCAATCCCAAATCCGAAATCCAAATGACCCGGCTGCGGGCACGCCTGCGTGCCGTAACGCCGCACTTCGGCGTGCAGGCACGGGCGGGTTCCTTGTGAACGCGTACGAGCACATCCTCGAATCGAACACCAGTCCCGACGTACTGGAGTACGACAGCGAAGGGAAGCCGCACCACCTCATCGGGGACAGGAATAATTGGATTTCGGATTGCGGATTGTTGATCTCGGAAGGAGGAATGTGGACTCTGCTGAATTGAAGAACAGGACGAAGCAGTTTGCGCTTGCAGTGATCCGACTCGTGGAATCATTGCCGTCGGTAAAGACATCTGACGTGCTTGGGAAGCAACTTCTTCGCTCTGCGACATCCGTTGGCGCAAACTACCGAGCCGCATGCAGAGCTCGTTCGAAAGCGGACTTTGTTTCAAAGATTACAGTCGTTGAAGAAGAGGCAGACGAATCGTTGTTTTGGCTTGAGCTGTTGGAAGAAAGTCGGCTGGTGGATCGAAATACCACTACACCGCTGATCAAAGAGGCTAATGAACTGACTGCGATATTCACGTCTGCTGGCAAGACGGCAAAGAGCCGTCGCTGACGTCCAATGCAAACTCAATCCGAAAATCCACAATCCGAATTCCGCAATCCGTTGGCGCTGACGGGCTACGACTTCGATGCCACGATGACACGCATCGGCGCAATGAACCTGATGCTGCACGGGATCGACAATCCGAACTTCCGCTACACGGATACGCTCTCCAAGGCGTTCGCCGAGAAGGGGCAGTACGATGTAATCCTCGCCAACCCGCCGTTCAAGGGATCAATCGACAAGAGCGACATCAACGAGCGGTTCTCGACGAAGACCACGAAGACGGAGCTGCTCTTTATTGAACTGATGTACGACCTGCTGGTGACCGGCGGACGCTGCGGCGTGATTGTGCCGGACGGCGTGCTCTTCGGAACAAGCAACGCACACATCAGCACACGGAAGATCCTCGTGGACAAGTGCAAACTCGAAGGGGTGATCTCGATGCCCTCGGGAGTGTTCAAGCCCTACGCCGGAGTTTCGACTGCGGTGCTCGTGTTCCAGAAAGGTGGCACCACGGACAACGTCTGGTTCTACGACATGGAAGCGGATGGGTTTTCGCTGGATGATAAGAGGCAGAAGGTGGAGGCGAATGATATACCGGACATCGTTGAGCAATGGAAAGTCGGAAGGGGGAAGGCGAAAGGGGGAGGTGAGAAATCGGAAGGCGGAAGTCGGAAGCGGGACGGCGGAAGGAAGGGAAAGTGCTTCCTGGTTCCGGCTGATGAGATTCGCAAGAACAAATACGACCTGTCAATTTCAAGATACAAAGAGATAGAACACAAAGAGATGGAATACGAGAAACCTGCCGTCATCATGGGGAAGGTGATGGCGCTGGAGGGGGAGATCGCAAAGGATATTGAAGAGATTAAAGGGATGCTTTGAACGTTGCCTTCGACACGCCTCGACAAGCTCGGCGTTCGGCTCAGGCAACGGCCTGGTCCGGTGGCTGAGCTTGTCGAAGCCACCGCATGTTGATTTCGACAGAGCTTGCACTGAGCTTGTCGAAGTGCTCAATCAACGGGCTTGGAAGGTGGTTGAGCCTGTCGAAACCACCTTTTAGGAGAGCAAGGAATCCATGAAAGGCTGGATGTACATACTCAAATGCGCCGACGGCACCTACTACACCGGCAGCACGAATAATCTTGAGCTGCGCTTGGCCCAACATCAGCGTGGAGAAGGAGCAAACCACACGAAGGCACGATTACCTGTCACCCTTGTGTACTGTGAAGAGTACGCACGCATTGATGAAGCATTTTACAGAGAGAAGCAAGTACAGGGCTGGGGCAGGAAAAAGAAAGAGGCATTGATACGGGAAAAGCCTGAGTTACTTCCTGAGTTGGCAAAGAACTACACCCAATTTCCCCACAGCTCACGTCGTTCAAAATCGTGAAGAAACAAACCGGTCTCAAATACCTTGCCTCAGGCGTGCTTGAGTTTCAACCCGGCTCACACATGAGAGTCCTGCATAATCTCCTGGACATCACGAGTGCGCGAAAGATGGAGGATGAGGAACTCGCAGCGTATATGATGGCGGAGCGCGAGCTGGTGCAGACGTTCACCGCCAACCATCGATTTACGCTCGACGATATCGACTTGATTCACAAGAAGTTCCTCGGGCGCATCTATGTATGGGCGGGCAGGTACAGAGACGTGAACCTGTCAAAGGGTGGTTTCGTGTTTGCATCCGCCAGGGCTATTCCGCGCGTCATGAGG
The DNA here is from genome assembly GCA_031402435.1 of Bacteroidota bacterium. Classification (GTDB taxonomy): domain Bacteria; phylum Bacteroidota; class Ignavibacteria; order UBA10030; family UBA6906; genus UBA11986. The sequence continues at coordinate 49,976 of JANNSJ010000045.1, forward strand.
GACTTTGAGCAGAGAATACTCCGTTTGCATTCACCGTGCAAGGAGGGAAGTGTCAATGAAATCGCCGGGCACCTTGCCGTGGTTCATGCGGAGTTTCTTCTGATTCATCCGTATAGAGAAGGAAACGGACGCACAGCCCGATTATTGGCAACGCTGATGTCATACCAGGCTGGTATGCCGGGATTGGATTTCGGATTTATCGGAAGTCGTGGGAAGGAGTTTGATCGGTACGTTGCAGCCATTCACGCGGGATTGATGGAAGACTACCAACCGATGGCTGAGATCATGAAACGGGCACTCACCCGCGCTTTACGGAAGATCCGTTAGATTTCACTGCGAGCGCTCGAGCCCGTTTCTTTGCATTCTTGACCCCTTCGATTTTGGCGGAGGCCGCAGCGTGGTCGATAAGAATATGATCTCTCAGCTTCTTGTTGCTGAGATAGGGGTTTGTATGGAGTAACGACTTGTGGTTTTTCATGACAGTAACAATATAATGAATCGCCTTTCCAATAGAAAGAACCGATCCTGCTTTCTTAAGTCCGACTTTCCCCTTCAAAAGAAGGTGCTGGAGTTGGAGAAGACTTTCGCTTCAGACATTGAAGAAATGCGAAGCCTTCTCAAATGAGAATCAGGAATACAAAAAAGATCTCTGAGTTTTGTGTTATATCAAGTGGTGGAACCCCTTCACGAGATAAACTTGGCGAATACTTCGGTGGTTCGATCCCATGGGTAAAGTCGGGAGAGCTTAGAGAGAAATCAATAAGCCGGACCGAGGAAACGCTTACTGAGATAGGCCTACAAAATAGTAGTGCCAAGTATTTTCCAAAGAACACAGTCCTAATTGCCATGTACGGTGCAACTGTTGGCAGGACTGCAATCCTCGAGATTGAAGCGACCACGAACCAAGCGGTAGCGGGCATCGTTCCTGACAAAACCGTTGCCGATTACAAATATCTCTTTCACTTCCTAAGATTCTACGCCCCGACATTGGTTGCGGCTGGCGTCGGTGGGGCTCAGCCAAATATCAGCCAAGGAATTCTCAAGAACGTAGATGTTCCTCTTCCCCCACTTCCCATCCAAAAGCAAATTGCAGCCATACTGGAGAAAGCCGATACGGCTCGGGAGAAACGTCGTCAGGCGAACCAACTCACAGAGCAGTTCTTGCAGTCGGCGTTTCTGGAGATGTTTGGGGACCCGGTGACGAATCCGAAGGGGTGGAAATCAGCAAAGCTCGGTGACATTCTTGAGAGAATTGACAGTGGTAGAAGCCCTGTGTGCTTGGAACGGAGTGCTTCGCTTGTTGAATGGGGCGTCTTGAAACTAGGTGCGGTTACCCCTGGCCGGTATGATGATTCTAAGAACAAAGCTCTGCCAGAAAACGAGAAACCAGACGAGGAAGACGAAGTCCGTGCGGGGGACGTTCTGCTGGTTAGGAAAAACACGTATGAGTTGGTTGGTAGGACTGCACTCGTGTTTAGGACACGGTCGAAACTTCTGCTTTCCGATCTTACCTTCAGATTGGTTTTCAGGAAGGAAATTGTTACTGGCCATTATCTTTGGCAAGCGCTCAGCCACGAAGCGAATCAGCGGAAGATTCAGAATCTCTCTGGAGGGTCTGCTGGGTCAATGCCGAATGTGTCAAAGGCGAGACTGAAATCGTTGAACCTTCTATTGCCACCATTGGCAGCGCAACAGAAGTTTGCCGCCCTGGTCGAGAAGGTGGAGGGCCTGCCCGCCTCTGAGAATTCGCCGAGGCAGGCGGGGCTGCGGGGGAAGCAGAGGGACTCGGAAAAACAATTAGAGAGTCTGTTTAACAGCCTCATGCAAAGAGCGTTCAAAGGGGAGCCTGTGTTCTGAATGTCATTGCGAGGAGCGAAGCGACGAAGCAATCTGAAACAGAGTAGAGATGAGATTGCTTCGCACAGAACGCTCGCAATGACAGAGGGTTTGATGCAAAGGGCGTTCAAGGGAGAGCGCCATCATGCTACTCCGTAGGAGTTGAACCCCCTTCGGGTGTATCCTCCCCTCCTCGTTGAGGAGGCCTGCCGTCTGAACACCCCTCAGAGCCACCTCGTCACCTTCCAATTGCTTCATCAGGCTAGGGTGGGTATTATTCTGTTAAGGTTGTGAAATCCAACAAACAACGATGGGGCAGCGAAGTGAAAACAGGAACGGTCGTATTGCAGGTACTCCTTGGTTGTGCATTGTCATTCTGTCAATCACCTTCGAAAATTACGCTCGACCGTACAACGAAGCTCGAACTGATAAACGCCCGCGCACTGTGGGTTGACTACCGTGGGCGCCACGCTCTCAAGTTGGCCCCGCTCGAAGGGCACGAACACGACACCGACCAGGAGATGGCGGCAGTACTGACCGGATCCGATTTCAAGGACGGCGTGATTGAAGTGGACGTGTCAGGCGCGCGACGCGAGGGATATTCGAAAACTGAAGACGTCAGCGGGTTCAAGGGTATCGTCGGGTTGACATTTCGAATGAGGGGCGACTCGGCAGAGCGATTCTATATCCGTCCCGAAAACGCACGCTTGAACAATCAGCTCTTCCGGAACCGTTCGACGCAATATGAATCAAGTCCGGATTACCCCTGGCAACGCCTCCGTGAAGAGAATCGTGGAGTGTACGAATCGTATGTCGACCTGGAACCCGGCGCGTGGACGAAGCTCAGGATCGAAGTCTCGGGGAACAAGGCGCGCCTCTATGTCAACGCCGCAAGCCAACCATGTCTCATCGTGAATGATCTCAGGCATGGCGAGAGCCACGGTGCGATCGCGCTGTGGGGCCGCATCAGCACCGAGGCGTATTTCTCGAACTTGCATGTGGAACCAATCGCGGCGGCAAGCGTCTCGGCCGAAGGGAGGAGCCAAACGAAAGGAAGTGGGTCATCAACTGTCCGCCCCGAGCTACCCGCGTTTTCCGAAGTCCTGAATGGGCACACCGAACTTGTCACATATCGCGACGTGCGGGCAGTGAAACTCGTCCCGGCACCAGAGACTGCAGGCAAGGATGAAGACATGATGGCCATAGTAGATCGTGGCGAGTTCAAAGACGGTACGATCCAACTCGATGTCGCGGGAGCGCCGCGACCGGGTATGCCTCCGGACTCACGAGGGTTCATTGGCGTCAGCTTCCGTACTGGCGCGCATGGAGAATGGTCCGAAGTGTTCTATCTGCGACCGACCAACGGACGTGCGGACGACCAGTTGCGGCGGAATCATGCTGTGCAATACGCGTCTCACCCGGAGTTCCCGTGGCATCGTCTTCGCAAGGAGAACCCCGGAGTGTACGAGTCGTACGTTGACCTGGAGCCCGGAGCGTGGACATCAATGAAGATCGTTGTGAAAGGGACGACAGCTCGTCTTTATATAGACGGTGCGTCGAAACCATGTCTGGTGGTGAATGACTTGAAGCATGGGCCCGGACGAATCGCGCTATGGGCGCATGTGGAGACTGATGCGTATTTTGGCCCGATCACCGTCACGGCCCGCTGAGGAATACGAAGCGGAGCGAGGCGAGTAGAACTGGAATTCTGCAATGAACACCCAACTCCGTAGGAGTTGAACACCTACGGTGTTCCGGTGGTCGTGTTATGGCCTCAGCGGCTATAGCGTCAGGGTACCATTCGCCATGTCTTTTTTCAAGACCTATTTTCAACTAACTTTGAAACATCCCCGCAATTGATGCAACATCGAGAATTCTTCCATCATTCCCGGCGTTTTACTCGACAACAATACTTCCAACTGTTTGCGCTTCTGCTCTGATGGTTGTACCTTCTTCATGGGTGCTGTCTCCTTTGTGATAGATTATTGTTTGTAAGTTCGCACTTCAAATCCAATCTATAGGAGCGGCACCTCCTATTTTTTACACAAAGATAGAGACTTTACCTCTGCGCTGGTCGCCGCAATAGGTAACGCATTTGTTACGCTGGGCCAAAAAAAGCGGACCTGTTCCCCAACCCCTTTTTCTTTGGTGCTTTTTCCCTGCTCATCGCTTCTGCGGCCATGTTTATTATCCCCAAGTTGCTGGACTTTCCTTTTTACTAAAATATGGATTTTCTTATTTTAGTCTGTACCAAACACCGTTTGATTTGGACGACACCTTTTTGAGATGTGCGAAGGGAATAAGATGGGGGGCGTCGGATTGATCGGGCGAGACCACTTGCACTCCATTGTTTCTTTATGGTACCGATTAGCCAGTTTCTACTTAGGGAGGAAATGTAATCCGCTGGAACAATCACTTGCGATGTGTTCATTTGTTGTTATATTCGTTACATGCCGAATTCGCAATACGAGCCAGATGAAATTCGAGCCCACACAGCCTTTTGATCTCCCGTTACGGCCGCCAAGTGTGAATTTCTAGCACGAGCCGTTCATTGATATTCTTCTCCAAACGTGAGATGACCAGGGCAACGCTCGAAGACCATGGCTACCGGGCTATCACCGCCAATGACGGGACTGGGGCTTTGTCGTTGTAAGCGAAACATGGCAATGATTTTGCTTGCGCAAGCCTCCTAACCTGACGATGGCACAACCTCAAGTCTTGTTTGGGATTCGATGAATACAGCTCGAACCTTGTTAGGAAGGGAAATCAACGATGAACTTTGAACAGACCCTCACAGCAGCCAATCTGGCACTGGATCCGCTCAGCATTGAGACACTGCAGGTAAACCTCGGCAAGCTCTGCAACCAGGCGTGCAAACATTGTCATGTCGATGCAGGGCCGAATCGAACGGAGATGATGAACAAGCCAACAATTGATCGTTGCCTGACCTTACTTCGATCGTATCCTCAAATTACCAATCTCGACATCACAGGTGGAGCGCCGGAACTAAATGACCATTTCGAATACTTCGTCACTGAGGCAAGAAAACTTGACAGACATGTGATGGTGCGACATAATCTCACTGTGTCACTTGATCCGCATCCAGTAAGTGGCAAAAGTATGGAGCATCTTCCTGAATTCTTTCGTGATCATCAGTGTGAGGTAATATCCTCATTACCGTATTTCCAGGAACATGAAACGGATGCACAGCGTGGACAAGGTGTATTTGGTAAGAGCCTGGAGTCTATGCGGAGACTCAACGCTCTTGGGTACGGGATTGATGGAAGGGGGCTCCTGCTTGATTTGGTGTACAATCCTGTTGGCGCATACCTTCCCCCTGAGCAGGGAGCAATTGAGAAACAGTTCAAAGAAGAATTGTGGAAGCGGTACGGAATTGTTTTCAACCGACTGTACGTCATCACCAATATGCCAATCAACCGCTTCAAGCACTTTCTTGAGCGGGCAGAGTTATATGAGTCTTACATGGAGAAGCTGATAAACGCATTCAACCCAACAGCCGCAGAAGGAGTAATGTGCAGAAGTTTAATCAGCGTGGGATATGATGGGACATTGTACGACTGTGACTTCAACCAGATGCTTGAGTGGCGCGTGAACCACGGAGCGCCGGACACGATTTGGAACTTTGATTTTGACAAACTTATACGCCGTCGGATCGTGTTCGGCTCGCACTGTTATGGCTGTACTGCCGGAGCGGGAAGCAGTTGCGGTGGAGCGGTGGTCAAATGACAAAGAGCCTGCGCACTCACCATCAAACAACTTGAAGTTGAAATAATTTCGATTGTGACTTGATCGCAAGGCTTGTGTCATATTGGCTACGGGGAAGTGTTCAGGCGCATGACCTCGTGGAGTGCTTTTCGCCGAATGTCGGGGACTGTTGTACCCTCTTTAGGATACCCGACGGGAATGAGTAGGTAGGGTGCTTCGTTGGCCGGACGTTGCAGGATCTCGCATAGAAAATTCATTGGACTTGGCGTATGAGTGAGCGAAGCCAGACCAGCGTTGTGGATCGCTGCAAGAAGGAAGCCGCATGCAATACCAACGGATTCATCCACGTAGTAGTTCTTCTTCTGGATACTGCCTTCGAGTCTGTACTTCTCGCGGAAGACGACGATCAGATGTGGGGCAACTTCCAGAAACTCTTTCTGCCAATCGGTCCCCAGTTCGGCCAGGTCGTCCAGCCACGATTGCGGCATCCGATGTTCGTAGCTCTCTTTCTCCTCGGCTTCGGCAGCACTGCGAATTTGTCGTTTTAATTCAGGGTCATCGACAACGACAAACTTCCATGGCTGCTTGTTGGCGCCCGAGGGTGCCGTGCCGGCAGTTCTGATGAGTATTTCAATGAGCTCCAGTGAGACCGGCCTATCCGAGAATTCACGCACAGTTCGTCGCCGGTTGCAAAGATCAAAGAACTCCCTTGCCCGGTGTAGCTGTTCCTCTGGCGGGTAGGCTGTGAATTGAAAAGGGACTGGATTGTAGTTAGGCATGGCTGACTTTCAAAATGGATTTTAGAAGCAACACCGCATCAAAATAGCAAATGATGGATGGGATTACAAGGTGTTTGGACACAACATCGCGTGAACCCTCCGTGACTATTTCGTGATACCTGGTTTGTATTATGTACCATTCCTGAGTTTCATGAGGAGATTCCGTATGTTGTCAGAGCCAACCGTTATTTCCCCAAACATGAAAGGAACCCTGCAGGCTATGAATCAAAAGGTTCTCATTGTTGAGGATGACCTGGATATTGCAAAGCTCGTCGAGATGCACATAGCCGATCTGGGCTGTAAGTGTGACGTTGCCAATGATGGAGAGGTGGGGCTGCAGAAGGCATTGAAGACTCAGTATGATCTCATCATTCTCGATCTTATGCTTCCGGGTGTCGACGGCCTTGAAATCTGCAAGGAACTGCGATCAGAGAAGAACTACACTCCTATCCTCATGCTTACTTCACGCTCTGAGGAGTTTGATAAAGTGCTTGGACTCGAGTTTGGTGCCGACGATTATCTGACAAAGCCCTTTAGTGTGCGAGAGCTATTGGCTCGCGTGAAAGCAATCTTCCGCCGTGTGGACGCGGTAAAAGATGATGTCTCCGGAGTTGCGAAGAAGCAAATTCAATTCCGTGACTTGAAAGTCGATCTGGAGAAGAGAACAGCCGTGGTTAAAAGCCAGAAAGTTGATCTCACTGCCAAAGAGTTCGATTTGCTTGCCCTGTTTGCGAAGAATCCGGGTAAGGCATATTCCCGTCAGGGTCTGCTCGACACTGTGTGGGGGTACAAGTTCGACGGATATGACCATACCGTGAACTCTCACATCAACAGGCTCCGTGCGAAGATTGAAGAGGACCCCGCAAATCCCAAGTATATCCTGACCGTGTGGGGAGTTGGATACAAATTTGCTGATGAGGAGTAATGCTCAGGGAATTCTTTCGTAGCCTATACTGGAAGCTGTCTGTCGTATACCTTGTGTTGCTTTTGCTGGTGGGTGCCGCATATACCTACCTGACGCTTTTCTCGAGTGAGATGTATTTTGCCGAGACGAGCCAGAGGATTAATGCGTCGCTTGCCCGGCACATTGTCGAGGAAATCCAACCTTTCATAGACGGTCAGCCAAACTTCAAGGGAATGGAAACCCTGTTCCATAACGTGATGGTTGTAAATCCGAGTGTGGAGGTATATTTGCTTGACGGGCAAGGGAATCTCCTCGCCTTTGATGCTCCGAACAAGAAGGTAATAGTCCCATTCGTTTCTCTTGATCCCATCAAAGAATTCCTCGCCTCAGAAGGGAAAAAGCTGGTTCTCGGCGACAACCCCCGCGACATACATACACCAAAAGTGTTTTCCGCTGCACCGGTCACGATGAACGGAATGGTGTACGGTTATATCTATGTCATCCTCGGGGGCGAGGAGTATGATTCCATCGCCGATAGGATTCGCGTGAGCTACATACTTGCCCTCGGTTTGCGCGGTTTGCTCCTGAGCTTGATTGCCGCCGCTGTTATTGGACTTGTCGCGCTTGCGTTCGTGACGAAGAAACTGCGGCGTATGACGAAAACCGTAATGGCATTCAAAGAGGGAGATTATGGCCGACGCGTACTGGTAGCATCACACGATGAACTGGACGCACTCGGCGCGGCATTCAATGATATGGCTCAGACCATTCAACAGAATGTTGAGGGCCTAAACAAAGCCGATGCTCTACGCCGTGAAATCATTGCCAATGTTTCGCACGATCTGCGAACACCGCTGGCGTCAATGCAAGGATATATCGAAACAGTGTTGATGAAAAATAAGACACTGACAGAGGACGAGAGACACGATTACCTCAGAACGATACTCAGCAGTACGGAGAGATTAAGCAGGTTGGTGCAGGAACTGTTCGAGCTTTCAAAACTGGAAGCAAAACAGATTCAACCTCATCTTGAGCCTTTCTCAATGCCGGAACTGGTTAATGACTTAACCGCCAAGTTTGTTCCACAAGCGCAGAAGACCGGCGTAACGATTGCTGTCGAGCTACCCAAAGGACTCCCACTCGTGAGTGGGGATATTGGTATGATTGAGCGCGCGATGCAGAACTTGCTCGAAAACGCGATCCGCTACACGCCGCACGGGGGGAAGGTGACCGTTGCCGTCGAGCAAAGGAACACCAAGATACGGACACGGGTTGAGGATACAGGGGTGGGAATATCCGAGAAGGATCTCCCTCTCATTTTCAACCGCTTTTATCGTGCCCGAATGCGCGAAACATCATCTGGTGGCGCTGGTCTGGGACTTGCGATTACAAAGAAGATCCTCGAAGCACACGGAGAGGGTATTGAAGTGGAAAGCCGTGTTAATGAAGGAACAAAGTTCGTTTTTAATCTCCCCGTTGCGAACGTCTGATTCGGGCGGTTCTAGTAATCAACGGCAATGCCGAACCCAACATTAGTCCCGCTGTAGATGTTCTTCACGGGCCCAAACGCCGAGGCTGCGTCGAGGGAAATGCTCAGGTGAGGCAGGAATCCATACGAAATCCCCATCCCATACGATGAATACTCCACTCCCTCTCCTACACCGATGGCATTAAAAATGAGCTGGGTATTTGCCTGCCCTACAAGTGCAAGACGCCGCACATTCCCGAATAACCAGAGACCTTCCATAGGCTTGTATCCCAACTGAAACCCAACCTGGTATTGATCCGTGAGGTTTTGTGTTCTGAAGTTATACCCTGCATCGAGTGTCACGAATACTGGAAATGTGTGAAATGAGTGTGACGCATATGCACGCGCCCACACGTTGAATTCACCGTCTCCTGTCGGCAGATAAATGATCGCATCGGGATTGGACAGATTTCGCCCGAAGGCAACCTTATCGCCAGTGGGGAGCTCAAAACGAACGCCAATCGCTACGGGAATTTCAGCGGACATCAAGCCATATTTGAATTCGATGCCAACATCCCCAAATCCAGTCACAGCTCTCGATGTAATATACTTCGAGCGCTTCAAAAAGGGGATGTCAAAGACGGCAGAAAGGTCCTCAAGAATCCCGTACTCACTATAAAGCTGGAGTGTCTGCGTTGTGAAATCCGCTGTGGTTATCAAGCTTCCGTCCGGGCCATGAAACGTGTTCGTGCTGAGCGTCGTCAACCCGATCTTGGCATAGAGCGTGCCTGGTGGCTTGATCCAGCCACCACCTGAGAATGCAGTCACTTTGCAGAGAAATAACATTACAGTAAGAGTTACGCAGGTGCAAGTAGGCACGAGAATCCATGAAATGTGAATGTACGCGAAGCACGAAGGCGCAAAGAAATGGTTTTGTTCACAAACCTGTGCGCCATCATGCAAGAACGGTTATCTATTTGTCTGTCAGTTCAGAGGTGCATTGCCGAAATTGATCTCAGCGGTTTCGCAATACAGAACAATATGGCTGAATGTTGCGGACGAGCCGGTGATCTTCAGGAACTTTGTTCCGTTTGACGAAACAAATCCGACGGCAAGAACGTTTGGCACCGGAGGAGGAGGCAAGGTTCGTTGGTCGCCAATTCGTGCCGCTGATTTCGCAAGATACACTGTCACCGTCCCGGTCGCGAATGTTGAAGTGAAGTTGGAGCCGAGGCTTACCCATTCATCACTATTGGCGTCTCTGATAATCGAGGCGCTGCCGGCGGTTGGGGTTGCGTTCTCTGCAACCAACGTTCCGTTTCTCAATGTTGTTGTCGGCGCGATAGGGCCACTGTTATTGGTCACAGTTGAGGTTGACGCGGGATCGTCTTTTTTGCATCCGCCGAACGCGACGACAGCAAAGAGCAGCAAGACAAGACTCGTGTGCTTCATAGGAGTATCCTTAGAATTATGGGTAATTGATGGGTGTTCGTGACGCAGCAACGCTGATATATTACAACGAAGTTATCACGAATCGGTCACAAATGAATAACGCCCGTCTCCCACCGTACGACTCGCAGAGAATGAGTCCTTCGTGACTGTTTCGTGATTTTTGTGAAGTATGTTCTGTTATGACCAAAGAAGGAGTTAGTTCAAATCCACGACAATTTTCAATAGTTGAGGCGACCATGAAACGACATTTGATTGGAATCCTGATTGCATCCATCTCCGCCGCAGTGCTTCTTGCCTGCAAAAGTGACGCACCAACAACATCAGGTCCACCACCTACTCCGGGTGCAACCCACCTGGCTCTCACTGGCGTACCAAATCCGATTGCGGCAGGTGCAACTTTCGTTCTGACCGTCCGCGCATTGCGAGACGGCGAGACAGTCGATCCGAGCTTCATCGGGAACGTAACAGTTGTCAAGGCGAGCGGACCAGGGGCATTGCACGGAACGGTAACAAAATCAGCAGTAGCCGGTGTCGCGATCTTCAACGATTTAAGCCTGTCAATAACTGGAACTGTTACCCTTCGCGCCTCATCAGGCACATTAATGGAAGCAACTACAGAGTTCATTGCCGTTGTGCTGGCTTCGGGAGGGCCGGCAACAAAATTGCAGTTCATGACTCTTCCAACAACGATCATCGTTGATTCGGCTTTCTCTGCAACGGTACACGCTCTTCGTGCGGACAACAGTCTTGACTCTGCATACACGGGGACAGTCGCCATACTTCTTGATAGTGGACCCGGAATACTGAACGGGGCAACAACGCACCCTGCAACCAACGGTGTTGCTTTCTTTCCTGGCCTGTCGCTCACTGCGCCTGGAGCTGTAACGCTTCGAGCAAATTCGGGGACTCTCACAACCACAATCTCACAATCCATTGCTGTGAATTCTGCTTCTCCGACCGTCCTCCGAGCGGGAACATTCAATGGCCAAAACGGCTACTCGACTTCAGGCTCTCTACAGATTCTTCGACAGACCAACGGCACGGAAGTACTCATGACGGGAACAAATTTTTCCGTAAGCGGAGGTGCAGGATCAATTGGAGTATGGCTGACCAACTCCACCGGTGCAACGAATCTCAACAGCACAACCGTCAAGATCAGACTGGCGACCATCACCTCAGGGTTTAGTGGAGTGTACACGTTCACCATCCCGGGTGGGCTTGGGAATTATACACACGCCGTTACCTTTTGTGAATCTGCAAACATCAACTTCGGTAATGCTCAACTTACAAATCCATAAGGAAGGCTTGTCTTGCCAAAAGTGATCGGGATCGGTAGGGCGATTGTTTTCACAATGATTCTGCTGGTTCAGGCAAACTCGCGAGCAGCAAAGTCTGCGCCAGATGGCTCGGATTGGATCGGGAAGCAGGCACCCGAACTTGCACCAGGCATAACGACTACGCGCCTCGGAATCGGTACAAACAGCAATACTGGTCGGTACTCTCCCTCGTGGACAAGCATGGGATCATCCGGTACGTTCATATCGGCCAAGGCGATTACTCGGAGATTGAGCAGCAGATTGTTTGTCTTATTGGAGAGAAATAGAGTAGAGAGCTGACGGTGCCGGTTTCTTTATTCCGCCTACTGGATTCGATTCGTTGCAGATAGCTTGACTAATCACGAGCAATTATGTAACCTGTGTTTGGCACGTCCGATTCGCCTTCATAGCCCCTAACACCATATAGAAGGTCAAATGTTTTTTCCCCAACGGTTTGCTGTTTTCATCGCAGCGTTTCTCATTTTCGCTGAAACAGTTGCGGCAGGTCCATGGCCTCGCAAGCAAGGCTCCAGGTTTATCCAATTGGGCTTCAGCACGATTGGTTACAATAAGATCTACGATGATCGTGCAGAAAAGGCGCCCGTGTTCGCCGATGTACGGGATAATGTTCTGCAAGCATTCGCAGACGTTGGTGTGACAGACCTTCTCACTGTGACTGCTTCGATCCCTTTCAAGTTCCTCTCCGTTGCTCCTCTGCAATCGACTCTCGCTCCTGTAACTTCCAGGCTTGCCAACAGCGGCCCCGGCGACATCGATGTGATGGCGCGATACAATCTGCTCACTGAGAATGGCTATGCAGTTTCGAGTGGATTGCGTTTCGGCATACCGTCGGGTGACAGCAAGAAGGCCAACGGTCTGATCCTAGGAGATGGAGAGTTCAATGTTGCGCCCACCCTCCTATTGGGAAGGTCATTCTATCCACAGCCGGCGTATATCACGGCTGACGTTGCATTCAACTTTCGTGGCAGCGCCTTCTCAAATGAACTGCTCTACAATGTAGAGTTGGGCTACGGGCTGTTCGAAAGCCGTCTGTATGTCATTCTACTGCTCTCAGGCAAGGAATCAACCTCATCGGTTCCTTCAAAATTTGTGGCAGCGTCCGCGTACGGACTTACAACGAACAACCAGGAGTATACCGCAATCGTGCCTAAGCTTCTCTACAAAGCCTCGGATCATTTTGGTATTTCAGTCTCTTTTGCCACTGCAACACACGGACGGAACATTGCGGGTGGTTTTGTTTTTGCAGGAGGAGTGTTTCATGAGTTCTAGCTGGTGTGTGCTGATGGCCGCCTTGTTGTTCTCTTGTGCGATACCCTGTAGTGCCCAGCATGACACCTCGCACGTATTGCTGACCGGCGTCCTTCGAGATCATGTCGTTAACGGAGCAGTAGACTATTCTGCAATTCGAAGCGACAAACGCTTTGTCAGGTACCTTGCATCTCTGCGCAAAGTTGATCCTTACTCAATCTCGAACCAGGATGAGCGGCTTGCGTTCTGGATCAATGCGTACAATGCTTGGACAATACAGTTGATCATAGACCATTATCCCGTGAAGAGCATACGCGACATTCAGGAGAACGGGAAAGGGCCATGGGACATCACTTGGATTGACATCGCTAAAAGGAAATACAGCCTGAACCAGATTGAGCATGAGGTGATCCGGAAGCTTTTCGACGAGCCCCGTATTCATGTGGCGCTCGTATGCGCGGCCAGGAGTTGCCCTCCGCTCAGGTCAGAAGCATATGTTGGGGGGAAGCTTGGTGAACAGCTTGAGGACAATGCAAGGAGATTCTTGAACGACGCCAGCAAGAACGGCTTTGAGAAAGAAACAAACACACTGTATCTTTCCGAACTCTTCTCGTGGTATGGTGATGATTTCGTGACGAGATACGGCTCGGTCTCGAACTTCGCCCTGACGTTGCTTGGCGTTTCCCACTCCCAGCCTCCGGCAATCAAATATCTTCCTTATGATTGGGATCTCAATAGCCGTTAGCATTTCAGGTACGACTCACAATATCCTCAACAATATGAACTTGAAAGTCGGACATATGGAGATTCACATCCAGATAAGATACGTGGTGAGTGGATGAACATGCTGGCGCGTTACACGAAATGGCTGCACACGAAGTGGCCCGCGGGGACTGTCGAGAAACTACCGCAGGTGAACGCGGATGGTTCATCCAACATTCCCGGTCTCTATATCGTCGGTGATCTGACAGGCATCCCGCTGTTGAAGTTTTCGGCTGACAGTGGAGCGAAGGCCGTACAGACGATCTTCGTCGACCCCGATTTCCAAAACGCCAGAACAAACCCATCTGACCCAAAGGTGATGGATGTCGTGATCGTTGGTGCTGGTGTATCAGGCATGGCGGCTGCACTTGAAGCCAGGAAGAAGGGATTGAGCTTTGAAGTATTCGAGGCCACCGAGCCCTTTTCTACTGTCGTCAACTTCCCCAAAGGGAAACCCATCTTCACCTATCCAACCAACATGACCCCGGCTGGTGACCTGCAGTTCACTGCGCAGGTGAAAGAGCCCCTGGTTGAAGAGCTGAAGGCGCAGACGCTGGAGAATGGGATCTCGCCACGCATAGCCAGGGTCGAGAAAGTAGTTAAGAAAGATGGCCACTTCGAAGTAGTAATCCCGAAGCAGGAAAGTCTGCTAGCGCGGAGAGTTATCATTGGCATAGGAAGATCGGGAGATTTCCGGAAACTGGGTGTGTCGGGAGAGAACCGTGACAAGGTGTACAATCGGTTGCACGACCCGAAGGACTACGCCAGTCAGAATGTACTTGTAGTGGGCGGAGGGGACAGCGCGTTGGAAGCGGCCATTGCCATTGCTCAATGCGGCAGCTTCGTGACAATCTCATATCGCAAGGAGGAATTCTCCAGACCAAAACCCGACAACGTGGAACGTCTGAACAAGCTGATGGCCGATCCGATGGCCGACGTCGCGATTGAGACGCCAACCTCCGAGCGGGTCACCACCAGCAGCGGCGGGTTCATGGGAGACGCAAACAAGCCCGGCCGAATTACGTTGATGATGAAGAGTCAGGTGAAGAACATCGGGGAGAAGGATGTGATGTTGGTTGATGCCGGAGGGAAGGAGGTCATCCTCCCGAATGACGCGGTCTTCGCGATGATCGGACGCGAAGCACCGTTGGAGTTCTTTCGCCGGACCGGAGTGAAGATCACCGGTGAGTTAGGATGGAAGGGATGGACTGGTTTCGGACTCTTCTTCCTCTTCTGTCTCTTCGTATACAACTGGAAAGCTGGCGGTGAGTTAACAAGGCTCTTCCAGCACAACAACTGGTTTCCTTTCAATGTGCCGTCGTTCGTCACCGGGCTGGGCGAGTTAGTTGCTGCTGTGGCTGCCGATAAATCGACGGTCCTCGGAACGATGATGCTTTCGCTCGGCGATGGAGGGTTCTACTATGCCCTTATGTACAGCATTCTCATCATCGTGTTCGGGTACAGGCGGATCAAACGGAGGAAGACTCCGTACGTCAAAATGCAAACCCTGTCGCTTATGACAATACAACTCATTCCGCTCTTTCTCCTTCCATATTTTCTTCTCCCATACCTTGGCTACAATGGTGTGTTCGACTCGGGTATTGGCAAGAGCATAGCCGATGCGCTGTTCCCGGTAGTCAATTATGGTCACGGTCGCGAATACTGGCGTGCATTCGGTATCATCTTGGCCTGGCCACTTTTTGTTTGGAATGTCTTCACCTCACAACCTCTCTGGTGGTGGCTTGGCATCAGTCTCGTACAGACATTTGTAATCATTCCGGGCATTGTGTACTTCTGGGGTAAAGGCGCATACTGCGGATGGATTTGCTCATGTGGTGCAATGGCGGAAACGTTGGGCGACACACACCGACACAAGATGCCACACGGTGCCGAGTGGAACCGTGTGAATCTAGTCGGTCAGGCCATACTTGCAATTGCCTTCCTGCTGCTCATCCTCCGCATCATTGCATGGACAACGCCGGGTACCGATTTTGGGCGGACTATGAATGCAACATTCAACGGCATCTTTCAGAGCTGGTCTCTCCTTGGCATCCAGCTTAACTACAAGCACATTGTGGACTTGTTTTTGGCGGGCGCTGTCGGATACGGGGCGTACTTCTGGTTCAGCGGACGCGTGTGGTGTCGGTTTGCCTGTCCTCTTGCAGCGCTCATGCATATCTACGCACGCTTCAGCCGATTCCGAATCCTCTCTAATAAGAAGAAGTGTATATCCTGCAACGTGTGCACGTCAGTCTGTCATCAAGGAATCGATGTCATGAACTTCGCCAACAAAGGTCTTCCCATGGAAGACCCCGAGTGCGTACGCTGCAGTGCGTGTGTGCAGTCGTGTCCAACAGGGGTCTTGCAGTTTGGTCAGATTGATCGCTCAACCGGTGCGATCATCACGATCGATGGTTTGGACGCGTCACCGGTATTGATGAGAGAGAAAGGTTGAAAGTGCCATTACTGGATCAACTGTGATGCTACACAGGAAACGGATTGGCGTCATCATACCGGCCATCAACGAAGAGCAGTCCATTTCCCTGGTCATCGAGAGCATTCCTCCGGGTGTTGATGAAGTCGTTGTCGTTGACAATGGATCTTCAGACCGGACGGCTGAATGCGCAGAGCGTGCAGGAGCTACCGTCCTCCATGAATCGAGAAGAGGATACGGCTACGCCTGCCTGACGGGGATTGACCACCTTGAGCAACACCGGACGGATATCATTGTTTTTCTTGATGGCGATTTCAGTGACTACCCTGAGGATCTGCCCGATCTTCTGCGGCCAATCTTGAAGGACGGGTGTGATCTGGTTATTGGTTCTCGAATGCTTGGCGAGCGTCAACCGGGGGCATTGCTCCCTCAAGCGATAGTGGGGAATTGGGTGGCCTCAACATTGATTCGGATGTTCTGGCGACAGAAATTCACAGATCTCGGACCCTTCAGAGCAATCCGCGTTGATGCACTAAACAAATTGCAGATGTCGGACCATACGTATGGGTGGACCGTGGAGATGCAGATCAAGGCCGCGAAACTGAAGATGAAGTGTACCGAGGTCCCTGTTCGCTATCGCAAACGCATCGGTCGGTCCAAGGTCACGGGAACTCTTTCAGGTACTATCAAGGCCTCAGTGAAAATTCTCTTCACCATATTCAAATACCTGGTCGTCAAAGTGTAAATGGCACCATGGAAGCTTGTTGCTCTTGGAATTGTCACCGAACTGCTCTACCTCGGTCTATATGTCCCGACCTCGCCTGGAGGTGGGATGGCAATTTTTATCGCAGTGAATGCGTTGGCATTTCTCCCTTTCGGCATTCTGGTGCGCCATACCCTCATCGCCAAAGCTGCAACTGATACCAACAAGACAACCCTTTGGTTGATTGTGTTCTTTGGCTTGCTCTTCAGGCTCACTCTTGTTCCCCTCACCCCTGTGGCATCTGACGACATCTATCGGTACGTCTGGGATGGAAAGGTTGCATTGTCAGGGACAAACCCCTTTGCGCTTGCACCGAACGATCCTCAACTCTCATTGTTGCATACTGAAGATCTTCCCTCCAAGATCAATTTCCCTCATATGCGTACGATCTACCCGCCGCTTGCCCAGTTGTTCTTCTATATCTCAAATTTGTTGTTCGGTGATTCCATCTCAGGGATGAAGTTGTTGCTGACACTTTGTGAGTTGTGCACTCTGATTATGCTACTTCGCCTTCTCAAGCATCTTGCTATCGATCCTGCCATGGTTGTGGTGTACGCGTGGTGTCCACTTCCGATAATGTACTTCGGTCTGGATGGACATATCGATGCGTTGGGGATTCCATTGCTGCTGTTCTCCATCTATTTAATCAGCAAGAACCGGACGGTATCCGGTGCATTTGCCCTCGGACTTGCTGGTCTTGCAAAGCTCTACCCGATGTTTGTTGTTCCGTTGTTGCTGCACGCCAAGAAAGGTGTGATGTCAAATGCCATTGCTTTCGTGCCACTTCTCATCTTCGGTGCCGGTTGCTGGGCGTATTTTGAACCTACAGGAGGACTTGTCGAGTCGTTCAAAGTGTACAATTCACAATTTGAGTTTAATGGATCGGTGTTCTCGGTGGTCAATGGCATTCTGAACGAGAACACCACGGCACACCTTGTTTGCATCGCCTTGTTCGTTGCATGGATACTCGTGGTTGTGTTGCTTAGTCGATCTCTCATAGAGAAAACATTTCTGGCCTTTCTCGGCTTTGTCGTATGCTCACCGGTTGTGCACCCCTGGTACTTGTCGTGGCTGGCAGCGCTGATTGTCATCCGCTGGTCGCCGGCGGCATTCTCGTTACTCATCCTCTCTAATCTGAGCAATATCGTGGTATATCAGTACAAGGATTCGGGTTTCTGGGTGGACAACCCCTTGCTGATGCTGTTGGAGTATCTGCCGTTTTTTGCATTGCTCATATGGGAATTCTTGCGTAGCAGACACCCGGCCGGTCGCTTACAGTCCCACGGTGTGCAATGTTGACCACCCAAGCCCTCATAATCTTTGCAAAGCTGCCGCGTGCAGGAGATGTCAAGACCCGTTTGGGCGAGGCTATCGGAATGCAAGAAGCCGCAAGGATCTATCAATGCTTTGCTGAACACGCGTTCTCATTGGGAAGGGAGCTTCTCGAAAAGGAATGTAAGGTCTACGTGTTCTATGGTCCGGCTGCAAGCGTGGATGAGATGCGCACATGGGTTGGGCCGTTACTCCGTCTGATTCCGCAGGAGGGAATGACATTGGGTGATCGTATGCATCACGCGTTCGAGGTAACATTTGCCGAGGGGTCAAAGCGTTCGGTCATTATAGGTACAGATGTTCCCGAGCTCGATCTTCTGACTCTGGAACAGGCTTTCAACTCCTTGAGCCATCAAGATGCTGTCATCGGCCCATCAAGTGACGGTGGGTACTACCTGCTTGGCATGAATGCACCGACAAAAGAGCTGTTCGACGATGTAGCCTGGAGCAGTGAGACAGTCTATCATGAGACCATCCAGCGGCTCTCTCGCTTGAATCTTTCATTTGCTCAATTTGACGAACTTGCCGATATCGACACAATCGCCGACTACAAGGCCTATCAGGATAGAATGCGCAACGTGAAAGCATCGACTTGACCTATAGCTCATTGTTGCATCAATCATAACGGAGGAATAATGTCGTCCTATTACGAATCCAAGGACCTCTCAAAGTTCGGTGACATCGGAAAGAACCAGAAGCCTCTTTGGGACAAATTCATTGCGTGGTATACAGAGGCCACTGCGACGGAAGGAGCGCTCACCAAACGGGAAAAGTCGTTGATTGGACTGGCTGTAGCGCACGCCGTCCAATGTCCCTACTGCATTGACGCCTACACCAATCAGTGCCTTGAAACCGGCGCCAATCTTGACCAGATGACCGAGGCACTTCATGTTACGGCGGCGGTGAGAGGAGGAGCTTCACTTGCGCATGGTGTGCAGTGTAGAAACATTGTTGAAAAGCTCACGATGTAATCGACCGCAATAGCAGACTTGGCCAGAATGATAGTTGGACCCATTGTTTTCTCAAACGCCGTAAAAGGCGAAACCCTCACCCAGTATCTTCCGGTGAGGGTTTTTGCGTATGTGGTTGTAGCGGGGACATCTGGTGACCACTTTGCACAACTGCATAGGGTGCCTAAGTTCGCCTACTGAAACCCAATGAAACCTGCCGGGTCGAGACTTCCTTGGCATTGTCTCTTGCTTCTCACCAGGTGTGGGTGAAGTGCTCGACAAACTCTGGCCCTACCGGGTTGGCTACGTATTGACAATTGCAACTATTTTGCATAGACTTAACCTATCAATTCAATCGTTCTTCCCCACAGGATCTTCTACTTAACTGCTCGGCTGTCGCATCTTCTATGATGTCTTTACGGGGGTATTAAATATGCTGTTCTCGCCGACTGTTCCCTCTGCGCGCTTTTGCGTGCGTATGGTGCCATACTATTTCTCCCCTCTTCTCTCCACACCGAAAGTCGGATTCTCAACTCAGTCGTCAGGTTTTTCCCGCGAATTTCAAATCAAACACACACTAACATTCAGGAGGACACTTCAATGCGAAGCGTCTTGACTATTCTTGTTGTTCTCTTTTCGGTGGTAGTATCTGCGATCGTATGTCCCTCACATGCGCTCTCTCAATCAGCGATGTCAGTGACAGAAGACCTGACCCGGCGTGCAGATGTGGTTGTTATTGGCAAGGTCACCGAAGTAAAAGCGAAGTGGAGTGCGGACCGGAGCAGAATCTATTCCAATGTTACCGTCCTGGTTGACGAGCACATCAAAGGGGGTGGCTCACAGCAGTCGGTTGTCATCGCAACTCCCGGTGGTGAAATTGACGGCGTAGGGGAAGCGTACAGCCACACGGCGCGTTTCAAGACGGATGAGCTGGTCATCGTGTTCGCGGCAGCTGATCGACAAGGACAGCTTAACGTGGTGGGTGGAGATGAAGGGAAGTTGACCGTGACAAAGGATAAAGTGACCGGCATGCAAATGGTTGCAGACAGAGAACCTCTCACTGTGTTTGCGTCACGACTCAGGGGTGTTGTCCAGGCTCAGAGTCATTAGGAGTGATTCTTTCGTTGTTTCGTTTTCAACGAAACGAAGTGAACAAAGTCTCTTCTCCACAACGATCATAATCTTACCATCATACTTCGGGGACCTTCATGAGCAAGCGCTATTGGGTGTCGGGTAACAAGCTAAAGACAGCTTGGAGAAATTCTGGATTCGTTTGTTTGCTGTTGATAACGGGTGCTGTCAATGCACTTACCCAGTCAAGTACGGTGTTTCTCCCCTATGAGGCCACGGGGTA
The DNA here is from genome assembly GCA_031402435.1 of Bacteroidota bacterium. GTDB lineage: Bacteria > Bacteroidota > Ignavibacteria > UBA10030 > UBA6906 > UBA11986. The sequence continues at coordinate 70,321 of JANNSJ010000045.1, forward strand.
CAAAGCACTAATGACAAAGGCATCTTCCGTTCCGGCCAATTTTCAGAGCCCGACTTTCAACGATGCGTCATGGACAACGAAAGTCGCTGCTTTTGGCAAACTTAATCCTGCTTGTCCTCTCAACACATCGGGCCACATACATACAGAGTGGGCGGAGACGAAGGATGTTTTGCTAAGGAAACACATTACACTGCCAGCAGGCACTCGTAACGTAAAAGTTAGTGTCGCAATTGATAACTCGGTGCAAGTTTGGTTGAATGGCACGGATATCTCAGGAGGAATCAGAGTACATGATGATTGTGCGGGATTTGGAGATTTTGTGTTCAATGTGCCAGACAATCTCCTGATAGCAGGCGACAACGTGCTTGCAGTGCGCGCCTTCTGGATGAATGCAAACAGGTATATTGACGTCCAGGTGAGCGGAACCATCTCTTCAACGATAACATCCTCCGCGGGTTCCCATGGTACCATCTCACCATCTGGCGTCACCACCGTTCCCTATGGTGGTAGTCAGAGCTACGAAATCACACCCAAAGTCGAATATCATGTTGCCAGTGTTCTGGTCGATGGTATATCAGTTGGAGCGGTAACAAGCTACACCTTTACGAACGTGACGTCCAACCATACCATTAGTGCGAGCTTTGCGATCAACACCTACACATTAACCTACACCGCTGGGGCAGGCGGCTCGATTGTGGGCACCAATCCGCAAACTGTGAACCACGACGGAAACGGTACCATTGTGACGGCGACACCGAATTCCGGTTACCACTTTGTCAATTGGAGTGACGGGCTGCTGACGGCGGCACGGACTGACATGAACGTGACTGCGAACTTATCGGTGACTGCAAACTTTGCAATCAACACCTACCAGTTGACAGTTACATCAGGAACAGGTGGAGCGATTACAGCGCCGCCGACGTCGCCGGTCACGGTGAATCACGGTGCGGCGACACCGATTACTGCAACGGCTACTGCCGGATACACGTTCACAGGGTGGACAGTGGTGGCAGGTACAGCATCAATAGGGAATCCCGCTCAGTTGAGTACGACAGCAGCGTTGACTTCCGGTAATGCCGCAGTACGCGCAAACTTTCTGTTGAATACGTACATCATCACTCCATCTGTAGAAGCTACGGGCAACGGAACGATCACTCCAAACACGCCGCAAATGGTGGCCCACGGAGCCGGCACCAGTTTCACGTTCACTGCTGAAGCTCATTACCATGTCGCCAGCGTAGTCGTCGATAATGTTGCTTGGTTCACCGCTCAAGCACAGGTCTACCAGCCTAGGGATACGACGTACTCTTTCACCAACGTTGATGCAAACCACACAATCAGCGCCACCTTCTCACAGGATTGGTACCCGCTTCAGGTCAATGCCAAGACATACGACGTCACCTATGATATTTACTCAGGGACTCGAACATATACTTTGAGCAATGCGGTCGGTGGGTACTTCACGGTGGGGAATTCGAGTACTCAACTCACCGATTATGTTCAGCCGTATGAGTACGGACAGTCTGTTAACCTGACGGCGATTCCGGAACCAAACTATCACTTTGTATCCTGGATTGTCACGAAGGGTGCTGTTCAGACTGAAGTTCCTGGATATCAGTATGCTGTGCTGCTCGATACCGTTACCTCCATCGAAGCAAAGTTTGGAAAGAATGACACACAATCAATCCCCGTTACATCGAATCAAGATAATTCCGGACCCCCCGCTGTGGGATCACTGCGATGGGCTCTCAATATATCGAATGGAAACCCCGGACTCGATACAATACAATTCAATATCACCGGTACTGAGGCAGACCGGACGATACTATTATTTTCTCCATTGACGTTGACCGACCAGACCGTAACGGGTGGAACGTTGACTATCGTGGAGCCTTCGCCTGGGTATTCGGGCAACGGCAATGGGTTCGAATTGCTTGGGGGATTCTCTCCTCAATTTGGCTACACGCCTCAAGGTAGCACGATTCGGAATCTCGAAGTTCGTGGTTTCGCCTCCTCCGGAATCTGCATTATGGGTGACAACAATGTGGTTCAGGGAAACAGGATTCATAACAACGGAAGCCATGGTGTCTGTATCAAGGATGGGAATGGAAATCTTATCGGCGGCACGAATTCAGGTGACGGGAATATTATCTATTCAAACGGTGGCAATGGTGTGGAGGTACGGACAGTGTCTGCTCTCGTTCCACCGGCAAACAACGGGATACTTGGCAATCTGATCTACTCCAACAGCGGACTGGGGATCGACCTTGGGGGGAATGGGATTACAGCGAATACTTACCCGCCCGGCCCGTCTCAGCCACTGATACGTCCCGCGACGCCCACCGCGGTCAACTACGGCGTGAACTTCCCGCTCCTCCATTTTGCTTCTGTCCCGGCAAATGTACTCACCAATTCGGAAGTAGTGGGTTCACTTCTTTCATGGCCCAACACAGCATTCCGGGTCCAGATCTATCTGACTGATTCAAGTGCTGACATTAACGGCGAAGGGTCTGAACTGATCGGGCAACAAATGCTTACAACCGACAGCATTGGCTTTGCATCGTTCACAACTCAGGTGGCAAGGCACCTCATGGTTGGGCAGTTTGTAACGGCGACGGCAACAGATTTTGCAAACAACACTTCGGAGTTTGCCGCGAATTTGCCCGTAGGTGTGAGAACGAAATACTATGACACCGGAACGAACACAGGAGGAGGCCACTTTGTTGTCAACCTCACTCTTTCCGGTATCCCTTTGCACTGGCGTGACGGGCTGTTGAAGTTTCGGCTCAGCCGGACAGCAACGAATAGTGGCTTCCAGGCCGCCATGCAAAGCTCGTTTGGTACATGGGGTTCAGTTTCTCCATTTAATATCACGGAATACCTCGATCCCACTCCTTCTGCAGTTTCCGACACCGCAGATGCGAAGTGGGGGGGAAATCCCGACGGATTCAATAATGTTGTTTGGATTGATGGAACGAATGCAGCAGGGACGTGGAATTCGGCTACTGGCGTGCCTGACAATGTCATTGCTGTCACCCGACTTCGTTACAATGCGGTTACGGGAGAGATTACTGACGCTGACATGGCAATCAACAGGCAGACGTTTGGATTCGAAATCATGCCCGGTCCGATCGAAGAGGATGCCGGCTCAATAGTAGATCCGCCGGGATCTCAACCGAAAGATATTGAAGCCACAGTCACTCATGAATCCGGACACGTTCTTGGCCTTGCCGATATTTACAATCCGGGTTACCCGCAGTATGTTCCTGACATGCTCTTTGGAAACCAGAACGTCACCATGTATGGATTCATAAAAGACCAGGAGAATGCCAAACGAACTTTGAAACCTGCCGATGCCGCCGGAATCGCCTGGATGTATGATAATGTTCCTGATAGCCATCTTGACCTCGCACTCGTCTTTGATGGTTCCACTTCTTTCACATCCACATACAATGCATTTAACGCATCGAAGAACAGCGCGGAAGAATTGATCACCAAACTGCGATTCGGAGATCGGATTACTATCTTCCAGTTCGGTGGTTCTGCTTTTCAAGCAACAGTGGGGTTGCCAGGTATTGGCGGTGCACCACCCATTCAGATTACCAATGCGGTCAACTTTCTAAGGGCACTGGCCGCGAATGGATCGACCGCTCTCACGGGGGCGTTGAACCAGGCCAACACTCTCTTGGGCGGGTCAGCGCTTGGAATCAAGGCGGCAGTTCTCTTCAGCGCTGTTGAGACGAATGATGCAACAAACGCTCTGGCTGCTGCAGCGGCTCTCAACGCCTCAAATATTCGCCTCTTCACCATGGGATTTCCTGCAAGCTCGGGACAGAACCTGAGCAGCAGTATCGCCGACTTGACTGGAGGAGCCTACTTCCTCACTGACAACACATCAATCAGTCAGGTTCTCAAGGAGGTCTGGAACGAGGTGACAGGCCTTCAGCTCATAGTTGCCTCTTCAGCATTGGCCAATGCCACCAATTGGCAAGGTGCTACCAACTGGCAGGGTGCTACTAATTGGCAGGGTGCTACGAACTGGCAGGGTGCAATTGACCCTGGAACGACAGCACTCCTTCCCGCCACAAACTGGCAAGGGAGCAGGTTCGTTTTGTTTCTGGTACCTCCGGGATTTGATGCGCCAGGTTTTGGAACTCAACCTCCTCTGGTTCTCGGCGCTCCGCTTCCGGACTATATTGTCTCACCCGCCAACGTCGGCACGAAATTCCCGGGTGGTAAGTATATTGAAGGACCGACCTACAGCTATTACTACATCCCTGGTCCTCCTCCCGGCACATGGCTGTCGCACTTGGAAGGGGACAACACGGGTACACCGAATGGAGAGAAGATACTATTCAATCTTGTGGCTGACGCGAGTGTGAGAATGGATGTTCTCCTGGCCAGTTCGACCTACAATCCTGGAGACCCCGTTACAATTCGGGCGATCCTCAGGAGAGGCGGAGGAGCGCCTGGGGAGGAGCATACTACTTTCGACCCGTCGTCGGGTGAACCGATTATTGACGCAACTGTCATAGCCCAAATCACAAGACCAGGTTCTTCGACGCCTGAGCTTCCGTCGCTTCAGCTTGCCCATCAAGGGGACGGCACCTACATCGGTACATATAACAACGCCGACCTCGCTGGTACGTACGATTTCAAGGTTATCGCGCAGGTGCCCAACCCCGCTCAACCCGGTACTTCCTTCCCACGCGAAAGCCAGCAGTCGTTCTTTGTTGTACCGCCCTTTGTTCCTAACGCGGTGCTGTTTGCAACGAACAGCATTTCCATCCAGGACACGGCGAACATCGTTTCGGGAAGCGTCATCGTGAACAACACAAGAGTGGGTTCGGGAGTTGAATTGTCTTTAGGCAGACGGGTTACAACACCCAGCAATTACACGCTGAAAGCCTCGCGTATCACTATTCTCGCCGGGTCAACGGTTGCAGGCAATGTCTTCTACAATTCGCTTGCGAATGGCGGAACAATCACGGGCACGACACAAACGCCATTGCCGCTTCCTGTGGTGAATACACTGCCAGCATTTGAAACAGCAACCATCGGGACTCAGGACATTACCGTCAGGTCGAATACACAAGTGACGTTGGCTCCTGGGAGGTACCGGACTGTGTATGTTGATGACAGAGCGACTCTCACGCTCACTGGTGGAACGTATGAGATGAAGAGCCTTGAGGTTGAGGAAAATGCAAATCTCTTGTTCACGGCCCCGACTCATGTCCGAATATCTCTTGGATTCCAGTCTGAGGATAATTCGTATGTGGGGCCCAAACAAGGAACCACCATTGATGCTTCCTCGATTACTTTCTATGTCGCGGGGACAAATACGGCCAGCCCATTCTCGAAAGCGGTGAACCTATACTACGACGCCAAGGTCTTTGCCAATATCTACGCAAAGAATGGCACCATCGTGATGGGCGACAGGACACAAGCCACCGGCGCATTCCTGGCGAAAGATATCACCGTTGGAAAGAAGGTGCAGATTACTCTAGCGACCTCTTTCTCTGGACTTGCCAAGGGTGCCGCCTCGAATTGGACTCAACAACCGACCGACGTTCCGGCGACATTCTCACTCTCGCAGAACTATCCGAACCCATTCAATCCTACTACGCGGATTCAATATGGATTGCCGAAGCAGAGTAACGTGAAGTTGACAATTCACAATGTGCTCGGTCAGGAGGTAGCGCGGCTTGTGGAAGGAGAACAGAATGCAGGCTTCTACGAGATCCAGTGGAACGGCAGAAACGAAAGCGGGGCTATGGCCGCGTCCGGCATATACTTCTACCGTATTCAGGCCGGGGATTTTGTGAAAACAAGCAAGATGCTTCTCTTGAAATAGGGTTCTCAAGAAATCATACTTGACATTCCAAGCTACCACGAGTGTGTTGCACTTGTGGTAGCTTGTGATTATTATGGGCATCATCAACAGAATGACTCGAATCTACAAGATGCAACGCAAGACTTTCAAGGAAAGAGGATCTCCCTACAGAACCTGGAAGCGTCGTTGGTGGCTCCTCGTAGATTATCTTTCCTGCCTTATTGCCGTTCTTTTTCCTGCCACTTCTGGCGCTCAGGACGCTGTGATGTTTCGACATCTCACCGTAAACCAGGGGCTGTCACAGGGGAGTGTCGTTAGCATCCTCCAGGACAGTCAGGGACTCATGTGGTTTGGTACACAGGATGGCCTGAACAGATTTAATGGATATAACTTCACTGTCTTCAAGAATACTCCTGCAGATACTGCAAGTTTGAATAACAATTTCATCGTCACCATAGCCGAAGACTCAAGCAAGACACTCTGGATTGGTACCCTGAACAATCCGCAAGAGTTGAACCGTTTTGATCGGGCCACAGAAACGTTTTCACAGATACCAACTGATAGCGCCGATCTTAGAAATGCGCGTGTCGGGTCGGTGTTTTCAAGTTATGAAGATCCATCGGGTGTACGTTGGTCGGGAAAAATCGGTGAAGGTGTGACCCGCTATGATCGCCGTAGCGGGAACCGCACCATCTTCAAACACGACCCTGCAGATCCGGCAAGTCTTGCCGACAACAGAGTCTATTCAGTGTATGGAGACCGATCCGGCACGATTTGGGTTGGTACACGGGAAGGTCTTGACCGGTTTGACCCGAAGACCGGTGGATTTGTGCATTACAGGCATGACGAGAAGAATCCGCAAAGCTTGAGTGACAACTGGATATGGCCGATCCTGGAGGATCGAACAGGTGTGCTCTGGTTCGGAACATTCCGCGCAGGGCTGAACCGCTTCGACCGTGCTACCGAAACATTCACACACTTCAAACACAATGACTCAGATCCCAGAAGTTTGTGTGATGATCGTTTGTACTCGTTGTATCAGGACCGGTCGGGGATAATATGGGTTGGAACCATCAATGGCGTTGACTACTTCAACCCGGAAATCGCGGCGTTTACACACTATCGCAGCGACCCGAAGAATCCGGACGGGCTGGGTCACAATGCCGTGTATTCGATGTATCTTGATAAACCGGGGACAGTCTGGATCGGCACGGAGACTGGACTGGATGCATGGAACCGATCAACCGGCAAGTTCACTCACTATCGACATGATCCGTCCAATGCAGGAAGCCTGGGTGAGAATTTAGTTCAGTGTATTCTGGAAGACAAATCCGGTTCGCTCTGGTTGGGCACACAGAGCAACGGGCTCGACCGATTCGACCGCGCCTCCGGTAAGTTCACTCATTATCGGCATGATCCATCAAATCCAAAGAGCCTCAGTGACAACCGTATCTACGCACTGCTGGAAGACCGCCGGGGTGAGATGTGGATAGGAACATACGGTGGCGGTCTCAATCGGCTGGATCGCAAGACCAACACGTTCAAAGCGTATACTCAAAACGATTCCGTTCCGGGCAGCTTGAGTGGGCCGGGAGTTTGGTCTCTCTACGAAGACCGCGATGGCGTGTTGTGGATGGGGACATACAAGGGGGGACTTGATCGTTTCGACCGGGAGACTGAGACCTTCAAACATTTCGCAAGTGATCCTTCAAACCCCAAAAGCCTTAGTCACGAAACAGTAATTTGCATGTGTGAGGATCGGGCGGGAAATCTCTGGGTAGGAACAATGAGTGGCCTGAACCGGTTTGAGCCGAAGACCGGAACATTTCAACGATACTTTGAGAAGGATGGTCTTCCCAATAGCTATATCAATGGGATTCTCGAGGACAATCAAGGAAATCTCTGGATAAGCACCGTCAAAGGAATATCGCGGTATGATGCACAGCGGAATGTCTTCCGCAATTTTGATGAGAGCGATGGTCTCCAGGGAAACGAATTTAATTCGGGTGCGTATGCCAAAGATCCCAGGACCGGAGAGATGTATTTCGGCGGGATGAACGGGTTCAACGTGTTCGACCCGGCCAGGGTATCGAACAACCCATTTGTACCACCGGTTGTCTTCACCGCGTTCATCAGGTACAACACCGACGATGAGGAAGGCAAGCCTATCGTTGAAAAGGGGATTGCCGCGAAGTCAGGAATCGCTCTAACATATAAGGACAATGTCGCCTCCTTTGAATTCGCTGCGCTGAATTATCATAACGCATTCAAGAATCTCTATGCGTACAAACTTGAAGGGCTCAACGATAACTGGATCCAACTGGGCACGGAACGCAAGGCAACATTCACCAATCTGGACGCCGGTGAATATGTACTGCAAGTGAAGGGCTCGAACAATGATGGTGTGTGGAACAACGAAGGCGCCTCGCTTACATTGGTTGTGACTCCGCCGTGGTGGAAGACAACCTGGGCATATTCCGGTTATACGTTGATGATTCTCGGCTTTCTGTATGGTGCGCGTAGAGTTGAAATCAACAGGCGCGAGCAGAAAGCCCAAGTGCGGGAGTCACAGTTGCGCACGAAAGCAGCAGAAGCGGAGAAGCGGGTACTTGAAGCGGAAAACGAACGGAAGACGAAGGAACTGGAAGAGGCAAGAGAGCTTCAGCTCTCCATGCTTCCCAAGAGTGTGCCCAAGCTTGATCATCTTGACATTGCCGTGTTCATGAAGACGTCAACTGAAGTTGGCGGGGATTATTACGATTTCAGCACAGAGCAGGATGGAACGCTTAACGTTGCGTTCGGCGACGCGACGGGGCACGGGATGCAGGCCGGAACGATTGTTACACTCATGAAGGGATTCTTTACCTCGGATGCATCACGGCTTGATATCCAGACATTCTTCAATCACTGCAGCAAAGCGATTAAAGAGATCAAGCTTGGGAGACTTCTCATGGCGTTCAGTCTCTTGAAGGTGAAAGGGAACAAAGTGTCGATGTCGACTGCAGGGATGCCCCCGATTTTCCTGCGCAGGAAAGACTCAGGCGCGGTGGAAGAAATCATGCTCAAAGGTATGCCACTTGGTGCAATGAAGAACTTTCCGTATGCCCTCCACGAGACAGAGTTGAAGAGTGGGGATACCATTCTCCTGATCAGCGACGGCCTGCCAGAGCAGAAGAACGACCAGGGGGAAATGTTTGACTACAGCAGAGTGCAACAGGCATTTGCGGAAGTGGGATATCGTTCACCAGACGACATCATCAAGCATCTTGTTGATGCGGGAGAAAACTGGATGAAAGGTGCTCAGCAGGAGGACGATATTACGATGCTTGTCATAAAAATGAAAACGTAGTCATTGCCGCCCATGAAACCCGCTCCAGGTGAGCATAACCGAAAGACAATCGAATGAAGGGTGCAATTTCACTCAAAGTATCGTTGCCAAAGATTCCGGATATTGAACTCGTGGCAATCGAAGGACTTGAACGTCTTGCCCACCATCTGGGAATTGCAGATGAGAAGATCGGTGAAGCAAGGGTACTCGTTACTGAAGCGATCATCAATGCGCTCGAACATTCCGGTGAAGACAATCCTCTTGTCAAAGTGGAATTCACGATGACGAAACAGGAACTGATCATTCTGATCAGAGACTATGGCAAAGGATTTGAACCATCGTCGGTTGAAGATCCGGACATTCGCGGCAAGATGGGAACAAAGGACAAGCGTGGATGGGGTCTTAAGCTCATGAAGACAATGTCAGACGATTTTCGCATTGAATCGAACGATCACGGAACCAGAATTACCATCAAAAAGCTACTCAGCTAGGGAGTCCATGGAACAACAATTCACTCTCACTTCCGAGGTACGAAACGATTGTCTGGTTATCACGACATCGGGTTATGTGAACAACGTCGGCGGCGAGAAGATCGCACAGGAATTTACCCGCCACTTTGAGAAAGGAACGAAGAAGGTCATCGTCAATCTGGCACAATCCAAGGTTGTAAATTCGATTGGCATGTCTTTTCTCATTGATATTATCGATCAGCTCAACGATGCTGGCGGCAAGATGGTGTTTACGAACCTTGACCCCGCAGTAGACAAGATGCTTACGATCATGGGACTTTTTCAATTTGCGGGCAAGGGCAAAACAGTTGAGGATGCTGTTGCGTTGCTGGCAATCGAGAAGTAACACAACAACATGAAAGCTTCTGCACCCAAAAGTAGTCATGCCCACCGGCTTCTTGTCCAGATTGAGTCCCTTCAGGATGGATTTCGGAAACTCACAAAAGCAGCCACGCTGAAGGACCTTGCCGACCAATTTGCCACAGTCCTTGATCGGGTTTTTCCGAACACGCAGACGTATCTGTTTCACCGTGCCGAACATTCTGACCAGTGGCAATCGCTTCAACCAAGTATTCCGGATACACTTTCCCTCCCATCTCCCGGTGAATTGACTGATGCATCCGGTTTTCTCGACAAGGCCTCCAGAAGTATGTACGCCGTTCAGCGCCTCGTCGATAAATCGCATGTAGGGCTGGTACTGACACAACAATCCGGCAAAAAAAAATACTCTGATGACGACGTCGTTTCGCTCCGGCTGTTCGTGCAGCTTTTCGACAACGCACATCAATCGTTGCTTCATCGCCGAAAGGAAAAGGAGCTGATCTTTGCATTGAACCATCGCGTTCTGCAGCTCAACAGTCTTATCGATACCGGTATCGAAGTGTCAAAACTCTACCAACGGATTCCTCTTCATCAATTGGCGCTGGAACGAGCCGCATCACTCACGAATGCCTCCAAAGGTCTTGTCAGCGTGAAGCGTAAGGATCGATCAAAAGAAGAAATGACCTTTCCTGCCGGTCAGCGTACAAAAAAAGTAGAGGACCCGAGTCACTGCATTACATCGAGCTTCAAATTCGGAGGCGATAAGTACACGTTCAAACTCTTTGAAAAAGAGAGCCGCCATGGCATTCTTCCTTTCGAAGAAACTGACCAGCTATTGCTTGATGCTCTGACCCGTCAGGTCCATGCGTCTCTCGAAAACCGGTATCTGCATCAACAGGAACTGGAGAAGCAGAAGATCGAGCGGGAAATATCGGTTGCTGCTGCGATCCAACAGCGGATTCTTCCTGAAGTTCTTCCCGTGATCGAAGGGTACGATATTGCCGGGGTCAATATTCCCTCAAAGCTCGTCGGCGGAGACTACTTTGATTGCATAGCGTTGCCCGATGGAAGGTACGTGCTCGTCATGGCGGACGTGGCGGGGAAGGGGATGCCTGCGGCATTGCTCGTAAGCAGTCTGCACGCGTATCTTTCGGCGTATCTCGAAACACCTATATCGCTTGCAGAGCTGGCTGGCCGGCTCAACAAAGTCATCTGTCGCACGTCAACTGCTGACAAGTTCATCACGGCGTTTATCGCGATACTCACACCTGGCACCGGGGAGGTTGAGGCAGTGAATGCCGGACATAACCCTGTGTATAGGCTGAAGCAGGATGGTACGATTCAAGAGATTAAGGCCAGTGGAGTTCCGTTTGGCATGTTGGATTTGGATCTCCCATATCAGAACGAACGGATCGTGTTGAGCAAAGGCGAACGATTGCTGCTGTATACGGATGGGATTCCCGAAGCCACGAACGAGCAGAACCAATTGTATGAGTCAGCCGTTCCTCTTCAGGAGTTTCTCAAGCGTCATAAGTCTGATAACGCTGAAGCATTCATCCAGGATCTGATTGACGACATAAGAAAATTCACCGGCCGTGCGTCTCAAAGCGACGACATTACAGCCCTGTATCTAGTGCGGCCATGACAATTCTCTCGCAGCATGGTTCCCCCGGCGGTTTTCCGGAGGGCCAAATAACATCGCCTTATGTAAGTGGGTCGGACAAAAACCTTTGCCAGCCAAGCCCCCTGCCTTCCAGTGCATTCCCTGAAAAACCGATATATAATGGAATCATCAAAAACTGCACATACCGAAAGGGACAATGGATATGTGCATCCGCATTACATATCGATGGCCGCGAAAACGATGGAGGAGGTTTTCTGATGTGGCATTTGAGAATTGAATAAGTGGTTTCGGTTTCTCGGTAGGAAACCGCCACGCGAGGGCAACAAAAAACCCTCACCAGCTTTCACTAGTGAGGGTTTACAGAAGTCTTTGTAGCGGGGACACGCTGCATTTTCTACCTACAATGACGGAGGGCGGTATCCTGATCTCCGGTCAACTGAGCTTCTGAGGTCGGTGGGGGTATACTCAAGTTGTAGGATACAGCCAGCGATTGAATTTACCCCCGGTAGTGGCAAATGGTAGTCGAATACGGTGTCATTCCAGACGGATTACGACGCAATCAACGTTTGTCCTTGACAATGGCGTGCATCGTGGCATATTGTAAGTGTACTTCCATTCCTATTCAAAATAGATTCCCGGTGTTTTCGTCTGGAAACCCCGGTGATGGACCCTTCACATGTCGGGCAAGTCTCACTCCCATTCTCCTCTTACAGCGAAATCTCAAGCATTCGACTCTCTTGATTTCACACAAATAGATTTACTGCGTCGGTGTTGCTCTAGAGTGTTGCAGTAACTTCCGTCGTCCCATTACATTTACGTTGACGGTGTGCGAAACGCCTTTCTTCAGATGTTTCTGCAGAATAGGTTTCTCTTGAACATTCAATATTCCTTATCCTTGGTTTACATTTCATAGGTGATTCGACATGAACCTTCTCAAACATATATTTCCAATTGTTGCGGTGCTCAATTGTATTGTGCTGGCAATGGCCAGTGCACAGTTTGTGCAGCAAGGCAGCAAACTCGTGGGTTCGGGCGTGAACCAAGGCCGGTCTGTCTCCATTTCATCAGACGGAAACACGGCTATCGTGGGTAATATAGGAGCAGCGTTGGTATTCATACGGACCGGTGGTGTGTGGACACAACAGGGGGATGAACTTGTTGGCACCGGTAGTGTAGGCTTTGCTTACCAAGGCTGGTCTGTCTCCCTGTCGTCTGACGGCAACACGGCTATCGTTGGTGGATACAATGACAGCGGTGCTGTAGGAGCAGCGTGGGTATTTACCCGAACCGGTGGTGTGTGGAGTCAGCAAGGGGATAAACTTGTTGGTACAGGTGCTGTCGGAGCTGCCGGACAAGGTTCATCCGTCTCTCTTTCATCAGACGGCAACTCGGCCATCGTGGGTGGATCCAGTGACAACGGTGGTGTCGGGGCGGCGTGGGTGTTCACGCGAACAGGAGGTGCGTGGAGTCAGCAAGGGAATAAACTTGTTGGTGACGGTGCTGCGGGTCCAGTTTACCAAGGCTGTTCCGTCTCCATTTCATCAGACGGGAATACGACTATCGTGGGTGGCTATGTTGATAGTAGTAGTGTGGGCGCTGCTTGGATATTCACGCGAGCAGGAGGTGTGTGGAGTCAGCAAGGGAATAAACTTGTTGGTGACGGTGCTGCGGGCCAAGCTTTCCAAGGCTATTCCGTCTCCATTTCATCAGACGGGAATACTGCTATCTTGGGTGGCTATGTTGATAGTAGTAGTGTGGGCGCTGCTTGGATATTCACGCGAGCAGGAGGTGTGTGGAGTCAGCAAGGGGATAAACTTGTTGGTACAGGTGCTGTCGGAGCTGCCGGACAAGGTTGGTCCGTCTCTCTTTCGTCTGACGGCAACACTGCTATCGTGGGTGGATACACAGACGATTCTAATGTAGGAGCAGCGTGGGTATTTGCCCGGAGCGGTGGAGTGTGGAGCCAGCAAGGCAACAAGCTCGTGGGCACACCCGCAGCCGCTGCTTACCAAGGCTATTCTGTCTCCATTTCGTCAGACGGGAATACGGCTATTGTGGGTGGAGTTGCTGACAACGGTGGTGTTGGGGCAGCATGGGTGTTCACTGCGACAGCATTTGTGTTTAGTGTAGGGCAAAGCTGGAATCTGGTTTCTGTTCCAGTTACAACCAGTGACTATCGAAGAACACAACTGTTCCCTTCATCAACTTCGTCTGCCTACGCATTCGACCAAGCTACTGGTTACGTCCAGAAGGACACACTGAAGAACGGGCTCGGTTATTGGTTGAAGTTTGGGTCATCGCAAGTGGTGGGCATTACCGGTTTGCTGCGCAATGTTGACACCGTCGATGTGAAAAACGGCTGGAACATCATTGGTTCAATCTCACATCCTGCAATTACCAACTTGATAATTCAGATACCTACGGGGATTGTTATCTCAAACTACTACGGATATGGTGGTTCATATACAGCTGCGGATACGCTAAAATCTGGAGCTGGCTACTGGGTGAAGGTGAATCAGAACGGCAAGTTGGTCCTTCACTGACGGATCGGGGGCATGGCCTTTGTTTGAAGTTGCCCCCCCGGTAGTGGCAAGGGAGACTCTGGGTAGGGTTAGAGACTTGGAGGATTAGCTTCTGAGCATCTCCGCAACCCGAGCATGAATACCTCAAGCAGTGGGTGTGCGGCAAATACCCTATTCATATTTGACGCACACCTACTGCTGTGCGGGCTTTTGCCTATTGCACGGCAACTGTTCTGAAAGCTATGATTGCAGTTGACGGGCAATTGGCAACCGCTCATGAGCCAACCGAGTTGTGTGTGGGCTACTTGCCTGACAATCCAACTGCAAGCGGATATGATTTTTGGCAGGCAAGTTTGCATAATGACGTGTTATTTGCGCGGGTCGATGGCTGCCCCGGCGCTCTTCCGATGGCCAAATAACATCGCATTATGTAAGTGGGTCGGACAAACAACCTTTGCCAGCCAAGCTCCCCTGCCTTCCATGCCGATCCACCCTTGATTAAAACATGGATTTTCTTATTTTAGTCTACACCAACCACGTTGAAACAAGAGAATCCATAGTTCAATTACGCCACTGACGTGACCCTCGAACAATTCACTGCGGGCACATTCACCCAGCAATATCAGTACAAGAGCTTCACGCCAACGAAACTCAACACTGAGTGGACTTGGTCGGACCCAAAGGTCAACACCATTCTCGCCGAGGCGAATCTCAAGCTGGGCGAATTGAATGCGTTCTCATCACATATCCCCGACATTGACATCTTCATCCGTATGCACGTAGTCAAGGAAGCGACCACGTCAAGCCGGATCGAGGGAACGCGGACGGAAATGGAAGATGCGGTGATGAAGAAGGCAGATATCGATGCCGAAAAAAGAGACGATTGGCAGGAGGTTCAGAACTATATCAAGGCAATGAACCATGCCATCAAGAGGCTCAGTGATGTTCCTGTTTCCACCCGGCTACTCAAAGAAACACACAAGACTCTGATGTCAGGTGTCCGGGGGAAGGCGAAGCTCCCCGGTGAGTATCGAAAGAGCCAGAACTGGATCGGAGGGGCTACCCTTCAAGATGCCGTGTTCATACCGCCTCACCATACCGAGGTGTCTGCGCTCATGGGCGACCTGGAGAACTTCCTCCACAACGATCAGATGGAGTTGCCCGACCTCATGAGAATTGCGATGGCGCATTACCAGTTTGAAACCATCCACCCGTTCCTCGATGGCAACGGGAGGCTTGGCCGGTTGCTGATCACGCTCTATCTTGTGAGCAACAATATTCTCTCGAAGCCCACGTTGTATCTCTCGGCGTACTTTGAGAAGCACAAGGCTTTGTACTACGACAACCTCATGAGAGCGAGAACTGCCAACGATGTGCTGCAATGGATCAGGTTCTTTCTCGTCGCCGTGACGGAGACATCGAAGCAGGGCATCGCAACATTCAAGAGCATCCTGGCGCTGAGGGAGGATATTGAATCACGCCGCCTGATCACGCTGGGAAAGAAACTCCCCCGGGCGCAACAGCTTCTGCAACACCTCTACAAAACGCCGAAGCTCACTGCTGCGGACGTTGGCAGTCTGCTGGACGTAACTCCTGCAACGGCGAATGGGTTCATCCATGACTTCGTGAAGCTCGGCATACTGCGGGAGACGACGGGCGGAAAGCGCAACAGGATTTTCACGTTCCATGAGTATCTTGGCTTGTTTGAGGATGCGGGAAGATAGCAGATGAACAGACCGTTGTTGAAGTTGCTTAAACCATGAACATAGAATAGCAGTTCCAATGTCCACAAAATTCTTTACCAACCAAGACGAAAACACCCTCCTGAACAAGATCGAGGGTATTTTCAAGCACCGCAACATCTTCTATTTTGATGCTTTGGTTGGGTACTTCCGAGCCTCAGGGTATTTCAGAGTTCGTCAATTCATTGACAAGGCCTCGAAGATCAGGATTCTTGTTGGAATCAATGTTGACCAGCTCATCGTCCGTGCGCAGAAGGAAGGTCTGCAATTCGGCGTTGATGTAATCACCACGCAGGAAGAATTCCTAAAAGACTTGAAGAAGAACATTCAGGACGCTGAGTATAGCAAGCCGGTGGAAGATGGAATGCTCCAGATGATACAGGATATCATCTCAAAGAAAGTTGAAATCAGAGTTCATCCGAGCCAGAACATCCATGCAAAGGTCTACATCTTTAGGGAACAAGTAAAGCACGAGCATGGCTACGGTGCAGTCATTACGGGATCCAGCAACCTTACCGAAGCTGGTCTCGCGAGAAACTTTGAGTTCAATGTCGAGTTGCGGGAGAATGCTGATATTGATTTCGCAACCGAAACATTCGACAGGCTGTGGAGCGAAGGCGTTCCCGTTGCGAATCAATTTGTTGAGAAACTAAAGAAGGAGACTTACCTTAACGACGAGTTCACTCCGTTCGAGATTTACATGAAGTTCCTCATTGAATTCTTTGGCAAGAGCATCGAATTCGATCCAGAATCGATAACAGACTTACCAAAGGAATTCAAGAGACTCTCCTATCAGATTGATGCCGTCAACGATGGCTTCAACAAGCTGATGAAGCACAACGGTTTCTTCCTGGCAGATGTGGTTGGCTTGGGAAAGACCATTGTTGCAACCCTGATTGCCAAGAAGTTCTTTTACTCGAATGGCTTCCCAACGTATCGATCTCGAATCTTGGTTGTGGTTCCACCGGCTCTTGAAGACAATTGGGAACGCACAATTCGTTTGTTTAATCTCGACAACTGTCGGATTATCACCAACGGAAGCCTGCACAAGGTGAGAACCCCCGAAGACTTTGATTTGATCATTGTGGATGAAGCACATAAGTTCAGGACCGATACAGCCGAGATGTACAATCTTCTTCAGAAGATCTGCAAGTCACCAACAAGGAAACAGACATTGTACGGTGAGCCCGACAGGAAGAAAGTGATGCTTGTATCAGCGACACCGCTGAACAACAGACCTGAGGACATCGCAAATCAGGTGTACCTATTCCAGGACGCCAAGGACTCAACCATCGAAGTATCCAATCTTCAACATTTTTTCAGGCAGCAAATTGATCGCTATAAGAAGTCGAGGCATGAAAAAGACCTTGGCAAAGTACGTGAGGAAGTGAAACTCATCTATGAGCAAATTCGGAAGAAAGTTCTTGAGCCGCTAACTGTTCGTCGTACAAGGACCGATCTCAGGGAAAATGAATCATACGCAAAGGACATCAAAGAACAGGGAATCGTGTTTCCAGCAGTCGAGAAGCCCCGGAAGATTCTCTATCCTCTGGACTCTGATCTTGAAAAGCTCTATGACAATACAATTCACTGCCTGAGCCATCCAACGGAGGGGTTCACATACAACAGATACAGGGCCATTGGCTTGCTCAAACCGCACAAGAAGGCCAAGTACAAATCGCCTGATCTCATTGCGGGCCAACTTGCTCGAATAATGAAAACGCTGCTCGTGAAAAGGATTGACAGCAGTTTCTTTGCCTTCAAACGCTCGTTGGGGCGGTTCAAACGGGCAAATGAAGCGATGATAAAGATGTTTGAGAAGGGTGCAATATATATTGCCCCGAATCTCAAGGTCACTGACTTTATCATGGACGACAAGGAAGATGAACTCATCGAAGCAATAAGCGTCACTTCCTCTACCGATCCAACTATAGAAGTGTGTGCCCCAGATGATTTCGAGCCCAGCTTCCTTCCGGGTCTTCAGAACGACCAACGCCTTCTGGAGGACTTGGTGGAAAAGTGGGGCAAGGTTTCTCAAGATCCGAAACTTGATGAGTTCGTAAGCCGACTCAATGGCGAATTGTTCGATCCTGCCATCAATCGTGACCAAAGGCTGGTTGTGTTTTCGGAATCCAAGGAAACAGCAGAGTACCTTGAGGGTGAGCTGAGAAAGAAAGGCTTTACCAGGATCGTTACAGTTGACAGTAG
>JANNSJ010000046.1:0-3085 GCA_031402435.1 Bacteroidota bacterium
CCGTACTTTGGTGAGTGACAACCAGGTTGCCGGATACCACGCGGCTGAATGGAATGGTATTGGCAATTCAGGTCAACAGCTTTCCAGCGGCGTGTACTTCCTGCATCTTTCTGCACGGGGAGTCAACGGTGCGTCGTTCAATGAGATCCGAAAATTGATGTTGTTGAAGTAGTCATTCTGTCATTGCGAGGAACGCTTCTCAGAGACGAAGCAATCTAGGACGTAGGAGAGATTGCTTCGGGTTGGGAATCACCCTCGCAATGGCTGGTCTGTTGACGTTGCTGAAATAAGAAACATCGCGTCATTGCTGGTACCCCGCACGATGGCGGGGTACCCGGCATTTGACGGCTCTCTATCAATCAAGCTCAATCATGCAAGAGGTGTTTATGATTCGAAGAATGGTATCTCTTCTCGCTGTCTCTGCTCTTATTGTTGCTGCGGCCTACGCCGGCGGCAGGGATTTGAAAAATATCAAGCGCGCAAAGCCGATTATCGATGACGGTATTGAACGTCAGGCACCTGCAAGTCAGCGCGGCGCCTACATTCCGGGATTGGACAGGGCGACTTCGCTTACGTGGGTTGCGGTTGACTCAACAGCGAATGTGTTCGGGCAGGCAAACACTGCAATTACACCACTCACGTATGCCAGCGCCCCCAACGCGCTTGTACTTCTCCACCGTGGCGCTGCTCCATACTCGACGCTAGGCAGCGGTCAGTTGTGGTATAACATCTCATACGATGGAGGGCTCACCTGGCGTCGCGCTGGTGAACTCAATGGTGCAGCGCCCGCGGATTGCCGTTATCCGAGCGGCGCAATTTCCAACCCGGCAGGTAATAGCGATACCAATCAGTGCTTGTTTGTCTATTCTGCTCCCAATCTTCAAAACGCTGGGACGTTTGGACAGATCACGTATGGACAAGACTTCCCCCTTGGAGGTGGAAACGGGTCTGGTACTGTCGATCCAGGAACCAACAACTATGCAGCCAGCACATCGATCTGGACGCAGCCAAGTTCACCATGGGTTCTGTGGGCTACCAATGTGCAGACAAGCCCGAATGACCACCAGAACTGGAGAACAGATGACTACGTGTCAGTTCCAAGAACAACTCCGCCCGGCTGGGTCGATGGGGAACCGAACTTCATCAATTCACTCGGCCATCTCTCCGGAATGGCAACAAGTTCCGGCTCGTACTATACGGTATCGGGTCTCTTCTCACCGGATTCGCTGGCGTTCGCCTTCAATGCGGGCTATTCAAAATCAACGGACAATGGGGCAACATGGGGAGCGTGGGTTCGCCCATCTCCTGATTGGATGCAGGCGACCGGATTGCCAACGCACTACGACCTGTACGATTACTTCCAATCTGATGGGGTTGGTACAACCGTTCAGTACGATCAGGACGTTACAATCGACGCAAACAATCGCGTTCACTTCTTCCATGTTGTGGCTGATACTCCCTGGACTGCAACTGATCCGCGGGGAATACTTGAAGTCTACGAAACCGGCTCAGGCTGGGCTTCAAAATGGGTGACGCAAAACCTGAACGAGTACACAGGGCTTGGATATCCGGGAGTCGTCACGCCGTATCTTCAACAGACCGGAAATGCAATCCATGCTTCGATCAGTTCAGACGGTCAGGTGATGACTCTCGTTTGGTTGGATGGTGCAACATCTGCACCGGCAGACTCACTGCCTGATATCTGGTTCTCATGGAGACGCATTGACGGAACCGCGTGGTCAACTCCGGAGAACTTAACACAGACGCCAGGGTTCCCAGAATTGGTGCTCCACGCCGCGCCTGTTGCGAAGTCCAATGGAGGTGATAGCTATACGTTGTTCCTTGGACGCAGCTATCAGTCGAACATCAACACATATCCGCCCGACAACGGTGTGAAGACAACGTTCTTTGTTGCCCCGTACACGTTCAGTACGGCTGCCACCACCACCACACTCAACGTCGGTATCGCAACGGGCTGGAATTTAATTTCCAACCCCGTGACGAATCCAATCCCCGGTGACTCGGTACTCCAGATGTATCCGACGTCGCTCAATCCGTATGCATTTGAGTTTGCCGGCGGGTATGTGCAGAGATTCAAGCTTGCCAACGGCAAAGGATACTGGGGAAAATTCCCGGCATCAATTTCAAACCCCGTCACAGGTACGCTTCGCACACGTGACTCGGTCAGTGTTGTTGCAGGTTGGAACATCGTCGGGTCAATCAGCAACACGGTAGACACAAGCACGATCGTTAGCGTGCCGCCGGGATTGCGTTCATCCAATTGGTTCGGATACACGGCCGGTTACACAGCCGTTACGCAGTTGGTTCCGGGTAAAGGCTACTGGGTGAAGTCAACAGGAACGGGTAAGTTCGTTCTTGCCAATCCGCTTGCCAGGCCGGCAGGTCAAGGATCGGGAACCACGCTTGCCGATGTTCTGAACACTCTGACGATCACCGATGCCAACGGTGGTTCACAGACGTTGTACTTCGGCGCAGATGGCCAGAAGCAAATTCCGGTGGCGATGTATGTGATGCCGCCGGCTCCTCCGGTTGGATCCTTTGATGCGCGCTTCGAAACAGCCGATGGTGGTTCGATGGTGCAGACACACGGAGCTGAGTTGTCAACATCTGTGGAGTTTGCAGTTGCGGTTCAGTCGGAAGCCTATCCTCTGACGATTACCTGGAAAGTTGCCAATGCATCGTATGTATTCACCGATGTCGCAGGCAACTCGAAGGATATGTCGGGCGAAGGCAGCATGAAGATCACAAACAGCAGCGTGAACAAATTCTCAGTGAAGCTGACCGGTGAGGGAGGACTGCCGAAGGAATTTGCACTGTCGCAGAACTATCCGAACCCGTTCAACCCGACGACCAACATCAAGTATGCGTTGCCGGTGGACAGCAGGGTGACGATGGAGATTTACAATGTCGTCGGACAACGCGTCCGTACTTTGGTGAGTGACAACCAGGTTGCCGGATACCACGCGGCTGAATGGAATGGTATTGGCAATTCAGGTCAACAGCTTTCCAGCGGCGTGTACTTCCTGCATCTTTCTGCACGGGGAGTCAACGGTGCGTCGTTCAA
>JANNSJ010000047.1:0-129235 GCA_031402435.1 Bacteroidota bacterium
AAACTCCACACTGAAGTATATGAACTGGAACCGGAGACGTTCTTTGCCCTCACGCGCCAGTAGTATTTCATGGATGGCAAAAGCGAATTTACCTGTCGTGACGTGTCAACGAGTGTAGAGTCGTTGACCACGAGCAACGTGAAGAGCGAATCGGTTGCCAATTGTGCATGGTAGTTTGTGGCACCGGAAGAGCCTTGCCATTGCAGAGTCAACGTGAACGGTTGGTTGGTGGATCCGTTGGCAGGAGACACAAGCGTTGGAGAAGCAGGAGGCACCGCCAGTGGCAGTGTTGTAAAACTCCGTCGTGTTGAGTACGCACTCACACCAGCGATGTTCTTCGACCGGACAAGCCAGTAGTAGCGCGTGTTGTTGGCAAGCGGGCCAACCGGTTTGGATGTTCCCGTCAACGTTGAGTCGTTTACGACAAGCGAGGCAAACAACGAGTCCGTTGCAAGCTGCACCCTGTATGTTTCTGCGCCAAGGGCCGCACTCCAGGTGAGCGTGAGGCTCAAGGGTTGATTGGTGGCGTTATCTGCGGGCGAAGCAAGTGTTGGGACGCGGGGTTGCATTGCGGCGAAGGCGTTCAGTATTCCCCAGCCGAATGAATTGTCCGGTGTACTTGCGTCGCTCGCGGTGGAACGAAGCGCATCCATGATCTGAACAGGCGTTGCGGTTGGCCAGGCATTGACCATCAATGCTGCAACGCCGGCGGCAAGCGGACACGAAAACGATGTCCCGTTGCTCCTGGCGTATCCAGTTGTACTCGTTGCACTTGCAACCCGCACAGCAGTACCCATCGCCATCACGTCCGGCTTGATGCGGGCGGGCAGGCTTGTCGTTGGACCGACAGAACTGAAGCTGCTTCGCACACCGAACGAATCAACTGCGCCAATCGTGAAGACACTGTCTCCATCCGCCGGGGCGCCGAGTGTGTTGTGGCTTGCGTTGAACCCGCTATTCCCAGCGGAGTTCACAACGAGAATACCACGGCCCACAGCCATATCCGCTGCACGGGTAATAACTGTAGCGTTGCCGTTCATATCCTGCCACGTCCAGCTTGTGAATGGGGAATCATAATCGAGATACCCGAGCGATGTGCTTGTTACATCCACGCCAATGCTGTCCGCCCATTCAATCGCCGCAGCCCAGTTGTCTTCCTCAATGGGCGTCTCGCTGCTGTCGTTTTCCGTTCGCGCAAGAACATAGTCCGCCTTGAACGCAGGCCCGATGAGTTGACCGGAACGATATCCTCCGATCGTCGAAAGTGTGTTTACGCCATGCGCTCCAAATGACGTGCTGGGGTTGTTCGGAACAACGCTGACTTTGTGATCCACGAAATCATAGGTTGCAACAATGTTCAAACTGTCGAATGACTGGTGCGTGAGAAGTCGAAACCCATTATCAAGAACTCCAACCATTACCCCTTCAGCATGGTTGCCAAGATCGTGAACAGCAGGAACGCCGATCTGGTTGACCTGCGTGAATGATCCACCATAATTGAGCGCATTGATGCTCGCCGGTACGACACCCGGTTCCTCTACAGCACTCTCAACTTCAGACTCCGATCTGTTCCTTGGAAATCGTGCCAGCAACTCGATCTGCTTCACAATTGGCAGCGCTTCAAGTCCGGCTATCTGGGCTTTCGTCGCGACAACGCTAATGCTGTTAAACCATTTCGATTGTTGCCGGATTCGAATGACACGCGACGCGATCTGATTCACGTATGACTGTTCCACCGGCAAGTCAGAATAGTCCACCAAAGCGTCAGCAGTTCTCACCTTGGCTCTTCTCTTCAGTGAGCGTTCTGATACAACGGTGGAAGGGACGGAAAACCGCAGAGCTTCGTTATCTCCTTTGTCGGCAAGATAGACCCACACAATAGCTTGATCGTTTGGGGCAAGCACATCCAGCACCCGCTGTAAACGCCCACTGATTTTGTCCGCGGCAAATGATAGTGAAGCAGTTACAAGTGGCAGCAGGATGAGAGCAATGGATGCTCGCACGAGTACTTTCATAAGGAGGTCCTTGAAGCAATTGAGTCTATAAACAACCAAGAATTATTGGCACCCGCGTTAAGAAGGTAGTGGAAGTCCACGCAATAATCAATTTTGCGACACTGAAATCATTTCGGAACAAAACAAAACCGCCAGAGCCTTCTTTGGGCTCTGGCGGTTTGAAGCAGTCAGCAAGAATACTACTTCCAACTTCTACGCTTCTAAGGGTCAGTCCACAGGGCTGGGCTGCGTGAATGGATATGACTGCTGGTTTCCGGGCCTCGGAGAAGGCCGCGTAGCAACCGAGTTGATAATCTTCTTGGTCTCGTAGTTGTGGAAATCTGCCAGGACCTCGCGCATCCTTTTCAGTGCCCCATCAATATGGTCGAGAAAACTGAGCACCTCGTCATCCGTTCTGAACCGCTCACGGATGGAACCGGCAGACAACGATATGACGGCCAGAGGGTTGTTGACGGCATCGGTCAACAGGGTCGTCACGTCGTCGAGCAAGTTCAACTGCATTTTCTGGCGTTCATATTCAAGAGCAATCATGCGGTGGCGCTCGTTCTCATTGTTCTGTTTCTTCCGGTACTCATGAAGTTTCAATCCGGCAACGAGAAGCAGCCAGAGAAGAATCAGGGAGTCAAACTGAAAGAAATACCCTTGGAAACTCTTCCTCGGGTGGGACGTGGCAAACATATCCAACGCGGTCCAGAGGTAATACGAAAAAATGAATACCCCGGCAATCACGATGCCGTACCGGTCAAGAATGCCGTAGACCTTCTTTTGTATCCTTTGTAAGGAGAGCATGTTCGATTGCCTTTAGAAGATAATTTGAACTAAACGGTTTTGTAATATAATCGCTTGCACCGAGCTTGATGCTCTTGAGTGCGTTGTCAAGTCCCACCGCCCCGGTCATCATCATCACAATCGTTGACGGACGACGTTCGCTTACCGCCTCCAGCACTCTCAGGCCGCTTCCGTCGGGGAGGTGTATATCGAGCAATACCAGATCAAAACTCTGTTTTCCCAGCATCGCAAGCGCAGTCCTGCAACTCGGCGCTTCAACGATTTCGTAGTCCTCCATCTCCAATGTGGCTCGCACAACACCCCTCAACGTATCGTCGTCATCAACAAGGAGTATGTTTGCTATTGCCATGCTTGCTCGTGTTTGTCAATTGACCTGTAGTTCAATAACCGGTGTCTGATGAACACTCCAATTGCCATGCCAACGTCAAGCAGCGCATTCCAAGCTGTTTTGTAAGCTGGAGAGCCTTGCATGGAACGAGGAGGGAATTTATTACCTGGGTTAGGTTACTTTGAGCCTGCTTATGCAGATTCCAAAAGAAGCAGTTCCCATGTTTGGATGAATCAACCAAGGGAGCTAAGAATTGCTACTACCTTCTCTATGAAGAAGGACGCGAGGGTAGGGCGATTGCGTAGTATTGTGGGAGCAGGAAGGCAACCGTAGCGATTTACATGACTGATGAATGCAAGTGTAAACACGTAAAATGCTTCCTTCATTCTCCGGTAGTCCAGCGCACAGGACAGAATCTTCAATAGTATATCTTTGATGCAACTCCCTTCCACTTCTCCCGATCTTCAACACTCACGTTTAACATACAAACTTATGAGAATCATTCACGTCAAATCAGCGGGAATCCTCGCCGAACACGCGCGCCGGAGGTTGGAGCAGTTTTTCTATCCAGACGTCAGAACGGCAATGGCTGACCTGAAGGTATACTTTCCACACCATGTCGTCTCCTCTGCCAATGGATACCTTCGAGTCACGAACAAGGATCGATCAATCATGGTGGCATTGTTCAAAGCGGATACCGATTAGCCAGGTTCAGTCAACAGGCGAGCGATGTCTGAACGACATGTGACCTGAACGCCGACCATTGGATCACCCACGTGCTCTGAGCCACGTTTCACGAGATGGTTCTTGTGTAGATTGTACCTGTGATTTTTCTGCACACCAATCCTGAGCTCTTAACAAAAGGAGGATGACCGTGAAAGAAGCAACCAAGGAAGACGCGTTGACCCTTGCACAGAAGCTCAACCTGAACAAGGAACTCGTGTGGAAGATTGTCGAAGGAAAAAGGTTTGGTAGTTTAACAGACATGGCAATGGCAGTTCAGCAATCATTTGCTGTACCTGTTGCGGCGAATCGTTGATGCATCCAATCCGGAAACAATTCATGTCGTTTCAACGGATCCCATCTTTATCCATTTCATAAAACATTCTCCTGGTTGCACCGGCTTCAAGTCGGTGAAAATAGACGCCGGGATATCAATGCGACAACGGCACGACCTCTTCAAACAAAGTGAAGAGCCCTTGGAACCGTTTCATCCGGCATTCACTTCATCATCTGATGCTGCAAAATACTCCCTGATTTTTGAGGCAACCTTCTCGCCAACGATTTCGGAAAGCTGTTCCGGAGTTGCAAACTTCACACCCTGCACGGAACCAAATGCCTCGAGCAATTCCGTGGCGCGCTTCTTCCCGATACCTTCGATCAGGTCTAATTCTGTCTGGAGCGTCCGCTTCGCGCGAAGCGACCGGTGAAACGTTATCGCGAATCTATGAGCTTCATCTCGAATCTGTTGGAGAAGGCGGAGACCTGTGGACGTCTTTGGAATGAGTTCGGGCTCGCTGTTCCCGGGCAGAAACACTTCTTCCAGTCGCTTCGCCAATCCAATGATCGGTTGACCTGGGATGCCAAGAGCAGTAAGCACCTCAACTGCGCTGGAGAGCTGACCTTTTCCCCCGTCAACCATGACAAGGTCAGGAAATGCCCCGCTCTCGTCAAGCAATTTTTGATAACGGCGCTGAATCACCTCTCTCATGCTGGCAAAGTCATCGGGTCCCTGAACAGATCTGATTTTGAACTTGCGGTATTCGCTTTTCTTCGGCTTGCCATCCTCAAAAACGACCATCGATGCAACCGGATCTGTTCCCTGAATGTTGGAGATATCGAAACACTCGACCTTGCGGGGAAGTTTCTCAAGCCGCAAATCTCTCTGCAATGATTTCACCGCATGCGGCACATAGTCCACGCGCTTCATCTTCTGCAGCTTGAGTTCATCCAACAGAAACTGGGCATTGCTTTTGGAAAGCCTCACAAGCTTCGCCTCCTCGCCTGCCAGCGGGTGAGTAACGGTCACAGGCTCTCCCCGTTTCTCTGTGAGCCATTGCTGCATCGCTTCAACGTCTTCTATGGAGGATGAGACAAACACCTCCTTGGGAATGAAGTCTGCCTCCAGGTAATACTGCTTCAACAGTGTTTCGAGAACTTCTGTATCCGGCTTTTGATCGACGTTGCTCATGTAGTAATGCTGCCGGCCAATCATCTTTCCATCGCGCACCTTAAAGATCACTCCGCACGCATCATCCCCTTCCGATGCAAACGCAACGATATCCCGATCAAGAGGATCAAGATCGACAGCTTTCTGCTTCTCGCTGTACGCTTGCAGTCCTTTGATGCGATCCCGTAATGTCGCGGCATCCTCGAAGCGCATTGCGGCGGCGAACGCTTCCATCTCGTGCTGCATCTTCTGGATGAGAGATTCGGTCTTTCCGTGGAGGAGGTCGGCAACGTGGTCGATCATTGCGTTGTACTGTATCTCGGAGACAAGTCCCTCACATGGCCCTTCGCATTTCTTGATGTGATAGTCCAGGCACACTTTGATCTTTCGTTTCTTGATCGATTCATCATCGATAAGGTAATTGCAGCTCCGTATGGGGAAGATGTCTCTGATGGATTTCAAGGCGGAGCGAATGTTTTTCACATCGGTGTAGGGACCGAAGTAGCGGGAACCGTCTTTTCTGATCTGGCGCGTGACAAACACTCGAGGGTATGGCTCCTTTGTCACGACGATATACGGATAGCTCTTGTCATCCTTCAGGTTGACGTTATAGCGCGGCTTGAGCTTCTTGATAAGGTTGGCTTCAAGGATGAGCGCCTCGACTTCATTATCCGTAACGATGATTTCAAGGTCGGTTGCCTTGGCAAGCATTGAATCGATGCGCGGCTCAACTGTCCTGGACTTCTGAAAGTACTGCCGCACTCGGCTACGAAGGTTCTTTGCCTTGCCAACGTACAACACCTTTCCTTCGGAGTCCTTATGTTGGTACACACCCGGACCCGTTGGTAAACTCTCCAATTTCTCCAGAAGAGCAACGCCCTCGTTCGTGATGCTGATTTTAACGGTTGGATGATCCATTATCAGAGATTACTTGAGCAACAACATCTTTTTTGTGAGGATTGAGCCACCTACAGTTAGTCGATATGTGTAGACTCCTGAAGCAAGGTGCGAGGCACCAAAGGTCACAGAGTATTCACCAGCAAGGTTTGTTTCATTCACGAGCGTGGCGACTTCTCTCCCGAGCATGTCATAGACCTTGAGCAATACGTGGAACCCCACCCTTGCCCTCCCCTTGGCAGTGTTCGTACTCTGGGAGGGGAGAGTAAAAGCGATTGTCGTTGCCGGGTTGAACGGGTTGGGATAATTCTGAAAAAGCTGAAACGTCGTCGGTTGCTGCTCGTTGTCTCCGACTGAGACAGGGGGAGGAACAATCTGTTTGAGTACCCATCCATCAGGATCAAGAACCACGCTGTCAGGAGCCGAATTGAGTTGCAATCGGAACACCTTCGTCCGTACGCTATCCCAGATGCTAAACGTTGTGTTGCTTGCACCAATGTATGCCCGAACAGTGATCGGCATTTTGTAGGTTGGCCACGAGACGGATTGCAGTTGGTAGATTGTCAGGTCAAGAGTATCTTGAGACCACGAGTATCGCGAAGCATACTTCGGCCAGCCGGAACCGAATATCCATTGGTTGAAGAACCAACCCATGTCCTCTCCCGCAACGGAATCCACCACTGCCTTGAATTCGCCCGTGATCGCACTCTTCCCAGCATAACGCTGACGATATGCCACTAGCGATTTGAAGAACAACGAATCGCCGAGAACTCCACGCAAGGTGTGCAACACCCACCCAGCCTTGCTGTACACGACCTGATCAAACAGATTGAATCCCTGCCCAACTGGATCATAAATCGCACCCTGCCACGAACCAAACTGGAATCCATTGAGCGTGTCGCGCATGTAGCTCTTCAACGAGTCAGGACCGCCCGTATACTCCCGCCAGAGCGCTTCAGAGTAAGTGGCAAAACCCTCGTTCAGCCAAATGTCTGCCCACGTTCCGCATGTGACGTTGTCCCCCCACCATTGATGCGCAAGTTCGTGCGAGACAACGCGATGATTCGTCTGCATATAGCGGTTCATCGTCGTCAATGTCTGATGCTCCATGCCGAGATAGACGAACGGCACAATCGAGGTCATGCCATACTTGTCGAACGGATACTCGCCAAACAAATCCGCATAACGGGCAACCATCTGACGCACAGTGGGAAGAAACGCAGCCGTGACCGCGGAATCCGATTGCCAAGTGAAGTATTGCAGCGGGATCGTGTCTCCAATTGCAGTTATGTACGGAAGAGCCGAGATCGTGAACCTTGATGCAGTAATACACATGAGATACGTAGCGATCTGATGGCCTTCCCGCCATTGCCACGTGATTGTACCGTTGCCGTTGGGTACTGTACCAAGGAGTTTTCCATTTGATGCACCGACATACCCATCGGGGACAGTGATATTCATTTCTGCCGTTGCCTTCTCCCACGGTTCATCGTAGCATGGAAACCAGAAGCGCGCATCCGAAGGTTCCGAAAACGTATAGCCGAGATTCGCCGGCAGCCCGATGGTATCACGGAAGAAATAATAGCCTTGTCGTGAACTCGGCCTCGGGTAGCCTGGCGTACGGCGATATGAGACAACAATGCTGAGCGTGTCGCCTGAGAAGCGCGTGCCCTTCAAATAAATAGTGAATCGCTCCGCCTGAGTGTTAAAGCTGACACTCTTTATTACACCATCTACTCGAACAGTATCCAGTGAAAGTCCTACGGCATTCAGCACGAGCGAGTCAAGATTTGCCTTGAGCCGCATGGTCATCGTACACATTCCCGACAGCCCTTCATCAACCATCGCGAGTGAGATGTCCAATTTGTAATTCAACATGTCGAACGGCTGGGGGCCATCATAGAGGAAGGAACGCTCCGGCAACACAAAGCGTCCCTCCTTTTCAAATGAAGAGAATGGCCTGGCAGGCTGCCCGAGGCCAATAGATGTCGAGAGAACAACAGCAAGAAGACTATGAAGCAGATGTCTGCGAAGCAACCTTTGCATAGAGTTGACGTCCGTTTGCAATCAGTATTCCAACCAGCACCAACGCCGCACCAGCGTACACGCCCGAAGCAAGGGCTTCATCTAGCACGACTGCACCGAGAATCACGGCAATGATCGGATTGATGAAACTTACCAACGAAAGGTACACAGCTTCCACCCTCTTTAGCAACCAGTGATACGTAACGAACGCAATTACTGAGCCGACAATGGCCAGGTAGAGAATTGAACCGACGGCGGCGGAGTCCCAGATGATGGACGAAAACGATTCAGATATTAATCCGGCGCTGAACAGAAGCACACCCGCCACGGACATCCCGACAAGGTTGAGCGCAAAAGGGCTGACGGATTGAGCATATTTCTTGATCATCACCAGCGCAAATGCTTGCATCAGAGTAGTGCAAAGAATGCCAGCCATCCCGATGAATCCGCTGGAATCAGTCCAGTGAACGTCCTTTGAGAAGATGATAAACACACCGACGAACCCGAGAACAATCCCTGTGATCTTGTAGAAATCAAGACGCTCATTGCCAAGCATGAAATGGGAGATCAGCGCAACCCAGAGTGGATATGCCCCGAACAAAATGCTGCTCAGTCCTGTCGGGATGAACTGCTGGCACCAATAGACGAGTCCGAAAGGAATGGCGTACGAGAAGAGTATCAGAATGATGTAGAGTCGGCGAAGATCAGTGGAAATGGGAATTTGAATCTTCCTCATCCTTACGATGATGAAGAGGATCACGCTTGCGATAAGAAACCGGATGCCCGCGCCAATCAAAGGCGGAACGCTGTGCAATCCGATTTTGATTGCCAGCCACGTCGAGCCCCACACCCAGCTCACAATAACGAAGCCGATCCATATCCGAACCCGCTCTGTGTTCACGCTGCAGCTCGCAGGATGATGATAGAATACACCTTTGTCATTGCGAGCCTCGTTTTTTGAGGCGAAGCAATCTCAACTTCCGAAATGAAAAGCGGGATTGCTTCGTCGTTCCACTCCTCGCAATGACTTTCAAAATAATTTCAGCGACCCGTCAGGTTTTGTATCCAAAACGAGCGAGCCATTGTTTGTCCCCTCTCCAGTCCTTGCGGACCTTTACATGCAACTCAAGAAAAATCGGGTGTTGGAGGAAGGTCTCGATGTCCTTGCGTGCCCAGCGTCCGATCTGCTTGAGTGCCGCTCCTTGTTTGCCGATCAGGATGCCCTTCTGCGATTCCCGCTCGACATAAATGTCGGCGCTGATGAATGTCTTCCCTGCTTCTCTCTCTTTGAACTCAGAAATATCCACCGTGGTAGAGTAGGGAATCTCCTGTTGGTACTTCTCAAAGATTTTTTCTCTGATGATTTCGCTGACGAAGAAGCGTTCGTTCTGTTCGCTGACAATATCAAGAGGAAAGAACGGAGGATGAATCGGAAGTTCGCTCACAATGGCTTTGACGAGTCCATCAGTACCATCGAGCTTGAGAGCTGAGATCGGAAAGATTTCTTTGAACGCAAAGGCTTTGGAATAGAAGTCAATGACGGGAAGAATCTCGACCTTGTTCACTGCATCCGCCTTGTTGATGACGAGGAAGACAGGCTTTTTCAATCCGGCCAACTTCGAGAATGCCTCTTCGTGAGCAAGGTCAGCATTGACTTTCGGATCGGTGGCATCGATCATGAAGAGAACCACATCAGCATCCTCAAGTGCGGAAGAGGCAAAAGCCATCATCGCTTCCTGCAACAGGTACTTCGGCTTGATAATCCCCGGCGTATCAAGGAAGATTACCTGATGCTCATCCGTCGAGAGCATACCGAGAATTTTATGCCTGGTCGTTTGCGGCTTTGGCGTTACAATGGATAGCTTCTGTCCGATGAGACCGTTCATGAGCGTGGATTTGCCAACGTTCGGCTCACCGATGATGGCAACGTATCCGCAACGGAAGTTGTCTGTTATGTTCTGTTGTTCTTCGCTCATAGACAAAAAACCCCGTCACACATCAGGAAACGGGGCTCCTTTTTAACTTTTGACTTTTTACTTTTGACTTGGTTCTACAACGCATCTTCCCCCGATTCACCTGTTCGTACCCTCACGGCATCTTCAACGTTGTAAATAAAAATCTTCCCGTCACCCACCTGACCTGTTTTCGCTGCATTCATGATCGTATCGACGACCTTGTCGGCAACATGGTCAGCAACGACAACTTCAATTTTGATTTTTGGAAGGAAGTCGATTTGATACTCCGACCCGCGATACAGTTCGGTGTGTCCCTTTTGCCGGCCATAGCCCTTCACCTCGGTCAGCGTCATTCCCTTCACTCCCACTTCACCCAGAGCCTCGCGAACATCATCGATGCGGAAGGGGCGAATGATGGCTTCAATCTTTTTCATATGGTTCTCGGATGTTCATCGTTCTTTGTCGGGCAGGTTCTTCTCCGCCTTTGGCGGATCAGCATGACACGATCACTTCCCGTGGCATTGTTTGTACTTCTTCCCGCTGCCGCACGGACACGGATCGTTGCGGCCGATCTTGTCTGCCACTTGAATAGGCTGTGGCTTTGCTTGTGGACCGGCTGGAGCGCCTTGTCTCGCACCGCCAGTTTCCTGTCCTGCTGCACCTGGAACCGGTTCCTTGTTCGCCTGGAATCCCATGCCCGCTGATGAATCGTGGGTCATGCGCATCTGCTGCGGGCGCTGTGGGCCGCGTATCGGGAGGTGCTGCGTCGATGCAGGGAACAGCTTGAAGACAGTCGTAAGGATTTCCGTATTCAACTGATCAAGAAGCTCCATGAACATGTTGAAGGCTTCTGTCTTGTACTCGACGACAGGATCCTTCTGTCCGTAGGCACGCAGGTGGATGCCTTCCTTCATATCATCCATCTCACGGAGATGATCCTTCCATTTTTCATCGATCACTTGCAGGACCACCATCTTCTCAATCGATGCCATGATATCGGCGCCGAGCTTCTCTTCTTTACGTTTGTAGAACTCCTCCGCACCCTTGACGATTTCCTCCTTCACGCCATCAGCGCCAAGTTGCTGGAACCGTTCTTGCGTCAGTTGGAGGTCAACCAGAAGCTGCGCACGGACTTCATCCTGCAACCCCTTGAGATCACCTTCACCATAATGCTTCTCAACCAGCTTATGGGTGAATTCGTCAACCAGTTCGAGAATGTCATCCTTGATTCGCTCGCCCAACAACGCTTTGCGGCGGCGCGTGTAGATGACTTCACGCTGTTGGTTCATGACATTATCGTATTCCAGCAGGCGCTTGCGTATGCCGAAGTTGTTCTCTTCCACTTTCTTCTGCGCACGTCCGACCGAGCGGGTGATCAACGGATGCTGAATCACTTCGCCTTCCTTCAGGCCCATCCGCTCCATGATGCTCGCAATACGGTCGCTGCCGAAGAGACGCATCAGGTCGTCTTCAAGGGAGAGGAAAAACTTGGACGAACCGGGATCGCCCTGACGGCCAGAGCGTCCGCGCAACTGCCGGTCGATGCGCCGTGCTTCGTGGCGTTCCGTGCCGACAATATGAAGCCCGCCCGCATCCTTTACTCCCGGACCAAGCTTGATATCCGTTCCACGGCCTGCCATGTTTGTTGCAATCGTGATCGAACCGGGAAGACCGGCATGCGCAACGATTTCTGCTTCACGCTGGTGTTGCTTCGCGTTCAGGACGTTGTGCGGGACGTTCTTCCGCTTGAGCATGCGGCTGATCGTCTCAGACACTTCAACACTCGTCGTACCGACCAGCACCGGACGATTCTTGGTGCGCATCTCCTCGAGTTCTTCAATAACTGCGTTATATTTCTCACGTTTGGTCTTGTACACAACATCGTCAACGTCTTCACGAATTGCAGTCACGTTGGTCGGGATCACCACAACATCAAGCTTGTAGATGTCGAGAAACTCGGAAGCTTCCGTCTCCGCCGTTCCCGTCATGCCGGCAAGCTTCTTATACAGCCGGAAATAATTCTGCAGCGTCACAGTCGCAAGTGTTTGCATGTCCCGCTCGACCTTCACGCCTTCTTTCGCTTCGATTGCCTGATGCAACCCATCCGAATAGCGGCGGCCGGAGAGCAAACGTCCTGTGAACTCATCCACGATCATGATCTTGCCGTCATCGCTCACGACGTACTCATCATCCTTTGTATACAACGAGTACGCACGCAACAATTGTGTTGCAGTGTGAATACGATCGCTCCGCTCGGAATAAATCAGATTGAGTTCGTCCTTCTTCGTCTGGCGCTGGTCAGGAGTCAGGCTCGAATCGTTCTCAAGCACACTGTACTCGGCGCCAAGGTCGGGCAACACGAAGAAGTCCTTGTCGCCGACCATCGGCATGACGAACGCCCGTCCCTTTTCGGTAAGATTGATCTGGTGGTTCTTCTCGTCAATGGCATAGTACAACTCATCATCGATCTCGTGCATGCGGGCGCTTTGATCCCGCAAGTACTCGTTCTCGGTTTGCTGGACAAGCTTCTTGTTGGATGGTTCAGAAAAAGCTTTCAACAGCCTAGGATGTTTCGGCAGTCCACGTGAAGCGCGCAACAACAGAACGCCCGCTTCCTCTTCCTTGCTCTCTTCAAGAAATTTCTCCGCATCGGCGATGGCCTTTGAGATGAGCGCCTTCTGAGCGTTCACCAACCGGTCGATGCTCGGCTTCAGCTCATCGAACTTGTGGTCTTCACTTTTCACAGGCCCGCTGATGATGAGCGGTGTGCGGGCTTCATCGATCAAAACGG
This sequence comes from Bacteroidota bacterium, assembly GCA_031402435.1. Lineage (GTDB taxonomy): Bacteria > Bacteroidota > Ignavibacteria > UBA10030 > UBA6906 > UBA11986. The sequence goes on from JANNSJ010000047.1 coordinate 12,971, forward strand.
AATCCACCTCGTCCACGATTGCGTAATTGAACCCGCGCTGGACGAGGTCTTCCTTGTCGATGACCATATTGTCGCGCAGATAATCGAAGCCAAATTCATTGTTCGTGCCGTAGGTAATGTCGCAGGCATATTCCTTGCGACGATGGAACGGATCCATCGTGCTCTGGATGCAGCCGTAGGTTAGACCGAGGAACTCGTACACCTGTCCCATCCAGACACTATCGCGTTTGGCAAGATAGTCATTCACCGTCACGAGATGCACGCCGCGTCCGGGAAGTGCGTTCAGATACACAGGCATCGTTGCAACGAGCGTCTTGCCTTCGCCTGTCGCCATCTCTGAGATCTTTCCCTGGTGCAATACCATACCGCCGATGAGTTGCACGTCGAACGGTATCATATCCCACACGGTAACATTGCCAAGCAGATCGAATTTCTTTCCGACCAACCTGCGGCAGGCATCTTTCACAGCGGCAAATGCTTCAGGAAGAATTTCATCGAGAGTGTCGGCAATTGCTTCTTCGATTCCCTTTTCGAGAGCGCCAATTTCATCGTGCAACGCCTCACGCTCTGCGGGCGGGATGTCCGAGGAAAGCTTTGCCTTCGCATCAGCCAGTTTCGCTTCGGAGTCCTTTATCGCCTCATTGATCCTGCTGCGAAACTCAACGGTCTTCGCCTTCAGTTCATCATCGGAGAGTTTCTGGTACTCTGCATAATACTCATTGATCTCTTCAACCAACGGCTGAAGAGCTTTGACGTCCTTTTCGTGCTTGCCACCAAACAACTTCTTGATCAACCCGAGCATTCTACACCAACAAATGTGGAAAAAGGCTGGAAAAACGTGGAATAATATAGGGAGATTTGGTTTGGCAAGCAAACAGAAGGGTATTTGATAAATACTAGTAGTAGGTCAGACATTCTTGTCTGACCGCAGCGGTCAATCGTATACTCAGCGGACAGGCAAGAATGCCTGTCCTACGCCGAAAGGATTACTTCACCACCAGCATCTTTTTGATGACGTTGAACTCACCGGCCTGCAATCTGTACATGTAAACTCCCGAGGCAAGGGACGATGCATCGAAGTTCACGCTGTGGCTTCCAGCGGACTTGAATCCTGATTCCAAAACAGCAACCTGGCGACCGAGAACGTCATAGACTACCAATGACACATGTCCACCATTCGGAATTGAGTATTGGATTGTTGTTGAAGGGTTGAAGGGGTTGGGGTAATTCTGAGAAAGCTCCACTTGGTGCGGGATGACTCTGTCAAGGTGAACATCAGTAACGTTGTCGCGAATATAAAGCCCTGATCCTCCCTGCGATAGGAAAGCACCCACATACATACGATTGTTTAGCGTGTCAAATCTGATTGTGTTGGCACTTCCGGGGCCCGCCATTCCGTCAACAAACTCACTCCAATTGAAACCGCCGTTTGTTGTTCGAAATAGAATGTGCTGGTCACTTGAAATTCCGAGCAGAAGTTCTTCGGGGTTCTTCGGATTGATTGCCAACACCCCACTTTGCCTATCATCAAGTCCGATCCCGTTGTTGATCTCATTCCATACCATTCCACCATCGGTTGTTTTGTACATCCCGCTCGGGCTTGCTCCCGTACTGAAAATGGCAGCATAGACAATGTTGGCATCGCGCGGATCAACGGTAACAAGAATCCTTCCCGGTGGTTGAAAACCGAAGGATAAGTTCGCCCACGACTGGCCTCTGTCGGTGCTTTTGAATACACCTCCAACAAAACCTGCGTAGAGAACGTTGTTGTTCGATGGAGCAATGGACAGGGAACTCATCAAGAACCCCCCGACAAAAAGAGTATCCCAGGTTTGCCCAATGTCAGAACTCCTATACAATCGGCCCGGCCCAACCCCGATATATACTGTTCCAGGTTCAACTGGGTCGAACTCGATTACCTTAACCACCCAAGAGGCCCCAATAAACAATAACCTCCATGTCCTTCCGCCATCAGTGCTTTGAAAATTGTTGTTGCTATTTATAGTGAACCCAGGGATAGAAATATAGATCACATGAGAAATATTCCGGTCAATTCCGATCTCACCAAAATCTGCGCTGGGCGAACCTATGCTGTCCCAATGTTCGCCCCTGTCCGTGCTGCCGAGGAAATTCCGCGAGCAAAGAGCAAACATAGTATCGGGGTTTCCGCGATAGAAATCTACGGCGATAACGCCATTGCCACTTGTGCCGTTTGCAACACGCCACGTTGTTTGCTGAGCATTTGCAGCGCTCGCTATTCCTAACAGACCGAAGAGGGTGGCTGCATAAAGGTACCTCATAACTCGATGCTCATTTCACTTCACCACCAGCATCTTCTTAATGACGTTGAACTCACCGGCCTGTAGTCTGTACATGTAGACTCCCGAGGCAAGGGACGATGCATCGAAGTTCACGGTGTGGCTTCCGGCGGACTTGATTCTTGATTCCAACACTGCGACCTGACGACCGAGAACGTCAAAGACTACCAATGACACATGTCCACCCTTCGGAATTGAATATTGGATTGTTGTGGAAGGGTTGAATGGATTGGGGAAGTTCTGAAAAAGTTGTATGGATTCCGGATTCAAACCTGTCTCAGATACCATGCTCGTACCGTTCGATCTGAACGCGGCAAGCCCACCCCTGTACGTGCCGAACCATCCTTTGCCTGAGTCGTCTACAGAAACGGTCGTAACCCAACCATCAGGGAGCCCTGAATTCAGGGTGTTGAAGACCGTCCAGCTCGAATCGTGGAACTTTGCAACACCTGTACGAGTCCCAATCCACTTGGTGTTGTTCCTATCGATAACAATGCAGTTCACATAGTTGCTGGGCAAGCCGGAGTTGTCCCTATTATAAACCGTCCACGTACTATCGCGTAGTCTTGCCAACCCTCCAGGTTGCGGTGAAATCGCTTCTGTGCATATCCACAGCGCATTGCTGTCATCAACACTCATGGCATTGATAAGAGTACTTGGCAAAGGTGAATTTAGACGATTGTACAACCTCCATGTCAATCCGTCAAACCGGGCAAGACCGAGTGATCCAATCCAAACAGTATTTGTTCTGTCAATACACACTGATGAGATGACATCACCGGGCAAACCCGAATTCAGTTCGGTGTATACCGTCCAATTGCTGCCATCGAATTTTGCCAGGCCTTCAAGCGTCCCGATCCATTTGTTACCTGATGAATCAATGGCAACAGAACTGACGTACGTGTCGGGTATGCCGGAATTCTCAGGCGTGTAGGTCACAAGAGTTGTCCCATCGTACTTCACCAATCCGATATCCGTACCTATCCATTTGACGTTGAAACGATCAACAACTATTGACGTAATCCATCGCGAGAAAAGTAACGTGTCCCACTGAGTCCCGCTCAAGTGGGACAGGCCACCGTACGTACCAATCCATTTCGACCCGTCGGCATCCAGAGCTATCGAAGCTACCCAGTCATCCAGCAGACCGCTGTTACCAACTCTGTAAGTGTGCCAATTGTTTACTGAGAATTTCGATAGACCCCCGGCAAGGGCCCTTATCCCAATCCAGTATGTTCCGTCTGATCCAATGGAGATGTCGTTAATAAGATCACCAGAAAGCCCGGAATTTTGTATGGAATATGTTGTCCAGAGTGATCCGCTGAAGACACCCAGTCCGTATCCTCCAGTCCCCACAACGATGTTGTGTGATGAGTCGATAGCCAACGAGATAACATAATTGCCCGGGATACCTGAGTTGAGGGTTGTATAAACAATCCAACCGGAGGCCCCATCAAAGCGGACCAAACCCGAGCCTGAGCCAATCCATGTATATCCGGCTTGGTCGAATTCAATGCACTCTACACTGCCGGGTAAACCGGAGTTCTCATACGAATAAACTCTCCAAAGTGTATCATCGAATCTCACAAGAGCCTCGGCTGAGGGAACACTCATCCACTTCTCATTTCGAGAGTCGACCACGATAAGCGACACTGAGTTCCCGGGAATACCTGAGTTCGTGGTGTTGTAAACCGTCCATGTGACCCCATCAAACTTCACCAAACCGAAAAGACTCGTACCTACCCACACATTGTCGTCCATATCGAGAGCCACGGAAGCAGCGAAGTTACTGGGTAATCCTGAATTGGTTTGTGTGTAGGTGAACCAATTGGTACCGTCGAACTTGGTGAGGCCGGAAAAACCCGTAACCATCCACTTGTTCCCTGCCCGATCAACTGCAATCGAGGTAATCGAGTTTTGCGGAAGTCCAGAGTTGGTCTTGTCATAGAATGTCATCTGGCCAGTCACCTTGTCAAACCGGGTGAGGCCCTGTCCACCAATCCAAAGGTATTGGCCTTCCTGGGCGATAGCTTTTGCAACCGTACCGGAAGTGTAATTGGCCCACTCAGAATGGTTGGATTGAGAAGACGCAATAGTGGGCGTAAGAAGAACGCACAGAATGAGGGAGTGAAAGAAAACCGATAGGAAGAAATGGGTGAATCGTCGCTCCATTGAACTCCTCCCGCGATAGGTGGTGAAGTGAAGCAGCAGGACAGCCGTAAGTTACCAAGTGTCATGAAACTTGTCAAGCCAACACGCAAGAAATCTTCGGACGGCATTGTTGACTGACGGCTTGGATTCAACGTTACTTTTCCGGATTATTTCACTACCATGCTACAAATGAAGTCCAAATATCATCGACAAACCATGAGACTGTCTTACCTGTTCCTTGCTTTCGGATTCCTTGCGGGAGGCTGCGCAACAACATCAACCCTGAAAACGGTTGAGCGCCAGCCAAGCATTTCGCCGCTTGCAACTCTGAGTGTGTCACAACACCCGTCACTTAAATCCCAAATCGACGCCACGCTTTCGGACTCGCTCTTCCCTCCCGCGAACATCGGGATAAAAATCGTATCACTCGCAACGGGCGAAAGTCTATACGAGCTGAATCCCGACATGCTCTTCACACCGGCATCAAACGAGAAGCTCTTGACGTCGGCGGCGGCATTGGTGGAATTGGGAAAGAACTTTGAATTCAGAACGCGGGTTGGCGTTGACCGGAATACATCACGACTCTTCATCAAAGGCTCCGGCGATCCGCTCCTCTCGACTGCTGATCTCGATTCGTTGGCGCGGGTCATCAAGCATAACATTCCAGTCGACAGCGTGTGGACATTGGTCGGTGACGTCTCGTATTTCGACGATGTCTCCTGGGGTGAGGGTTGGATGTGGGATGAGGAACAGGAGGACTATGACATGGCGATCTCTCCCCTTTCGGTCAATGCAAATAGCATCATCGTGCAGGTACGTCCGGGAAAACTCGAAGATGCTCCAGTGCGTGTGCAAACGGTTCCCTCAACAGGATATGTTTCCATCGAGAACATGGCCACAACGCCGGTGGATACCCCTCTCGTTCCCCTCGTTATCTCACGCAAGTGGCGTGAACGATCCAACACAATCACCGTGAGCGGACAAATGCTTCATCGTGATTCATTGTCGGAACGCTCGTTGAGTGTCTGGCAGCCGGAACGATATACTCTCACGCTGCTCACTGAACATCTGCAACTCTATGGACTTAAGGTGAAGGGAATCGAAGTCGATACGGTGCCTTCCACCGCAATATCGATAGCTGAATTCTCACACAGGCTGGATTCTGTCGTCACGTATCTCAATAAAGTTAGCGACAACATGTCCGCCGAAAACGTATTGAAGACTCTCAGCGCAGAACGAAACGGGAAGCCGGGAACAGCAGAGAGCGGAGTGTCGCTGGTGAAAGGATTCCTCTCTTCGATAGGAGCTGACACAACGAAGATGGTGATGGTTGATGGGTCGGGGCTTTCACGCTACAATCTTACATCCCCCAACATCGTTCTTCGTGTTCTTACTGACATGCACAAACGGGAGAACCTGTTTGAAACATTTTACAACTCGCTCCCGATTGCAGGTGTTGACGGAACGTTATCCGGACGAATGAGGAGCACTTCAGCGGAAGGGAACTTGCATGCGAAGACCGGTACGTTGAGCGGCGTGTGCTCACTTTCAGGATACGTGAACACTGCTGACGGTGAGATGCTCGCGTTTTCAATCTTCATCAACAACTTCGCATCAGGTGCCCGCTCGTACCGGCAGGTGCAGGATAAAATTGGAGTGATACTGAGCCAGTTGAAGAGAAAGAACTTCTGATCACCTACTGGCACACGGTGGCGGACCATACGCCCCGATTGGCGCCCGTATCAAACGAACCGTTAATGCTGTTGCCGTTGATTGTTCCAGTCCCAACACCCGGTATGTTCACAACGTTGCCGATGACAGAACCGTTGAGCTGTGTAGTATTTTGTCCTGTCACTGAGATCGCGATACCTGCAACCGATACACTGATGATCACCAGGTTGAACGCCCCGTTCTCTTGTCCAGCCACCTGACTTGTGTAGGTGCCACAATAGGTGGTGCCGGCATTGTTGCTCGAAATCTGTGTGGCAAAACCCCCGATGCTGCTTGAAGGATTCACAAGTGTTCCCGTAAGCCGGAATCCCGAAGCGACGCCGGACAGTCTGAATCCTCCTCCCCGCGCTGCAAGTGTGTCATGATTCAGCGTTCCTGCCAAAGGAATTGTTGAAGGACTTGGCACAATCAGTCGGAGTGTTCCGTTGATCGAGTCCGCACTCCCTGATGATGTTGAACCGATAACCGACAACGTCAGCGTACCGTTTTGGCCCGCGCATGCAAATGTGCCGAGGTACGTGGCGGGAGCGGATGGCGTGGGTGACTCTTCGTCGTCTTTTGTGCAGCCACTACACAGCACGACAAAGAACAAGAACACGAAAGAAGATACACGAATGGTTCTGACCGGTTTCATACGAAGTCCTGCGCAATAGTTTGAGATTCCATGCAATCTAAGAGACGATTCAACAAAATGCAACCAATGAAAATACCGGCAATGGAAGTTATGTTGAGGCGCGAACAACTTTCAATCCATTCACCACTGCCCGGATATACTCAGGCGTTGTACCACAGCAACCTCCGATAATTGATGCACCATGCCGCTGCCATTCAACGGCGTACGCAGCATACTCTTCTTCCGTAACATCCTGAACAAAGTCAGAGCCATTCCTGTCATCTGCTGGTATGCCGGTATTCGCATACAACATCAACGGAAGCGTGGTTGCCTTCTTCAACTCCTCAAAAGCAACATGGATGTATCGAGGAGAGACACAGTTGATGGACAATGCTGTCGGATGCAGTGCCTCTACGGCGCTGACCGCCTCACGCACAGTTTCACCGCTCAGCAACCGTCCGCCCTTGTCACACACAAAACTCACCACAACTTCCCTCCCCGTTGCTGTTGCCGCTTTGCACGCAGCGTATGCTTCCCGAATAGTGTTCATCGTTTCGAGAAGCATGAAATCAACGCCACCTTCAGCAAGCCGTATTGCCAACTCGGCATGTTCCTCTTCCATGTTTGCATCAGACAACACGAGGTCTGGACGATAGCAGTCTTCCAGCGGAGCGATTGAACCTGCGATAAGAGCATCCGGGAATGATTCTCGTGCTTGTAGTGCAAGCGTAACAGCCATTGATGTCAATTGACGTGATCGATCAGAGAGATTGGCGTTACGAAAAGCCCGTCGTGTTGTTCGGAAGGTATTCGTGGTGATGATATCTGCACCGGCAGTCAGGTAGTCCTTGTGAATCTGCAGAACGACTTCGGGATGGGACATCAACGCATTGGCCGACCACAGTGGCAGTCCGATATCCACGCCACGGCGCTGAAGCTCTGTCCCCATTGCGCCATCGAGGATAAGCAATGAATCTGATGCGAGCCTTCGGCCAAGCGGTCCAGACATGAGTTTCGGGAGTTGATTTGATGTGCTTCTTACAATCTATGAAGCAGGCTGACGACAAGCAACACAACATGAAAAAGCCCGATCACTCTTCGAGCAACCGGGCCTCATCGTTCCCACCATAACCACTCGTGTCAGTCTGCCGCCCTTATCCTCACGTCGCCTCCGGAGGTGTGGGCATGGATCGGATTGCCGCCTCCGTTTAACGTTCCGCGGATTCTGCTTTCATCCAACCGTCCCGACATTGTCACGGGGAGATCGCAGAGAACCTCGCCACCGCTTGTTGACGCATCAATCGTCGCTGTAATATTCTTTGGTACAAAGATGTCGATGTTTCCGCCGGAGGTTTCTGTGTAGATGCCCCTGTTGCTGTTTTTGGCCTTCACAATAACATTGCCACCGGATGTCTCCGCCCTGATCTTCCCATCGACCTCACTGATCTTGATATTGCCTCCTGATGTGCCGACCTCGACATTGCCATCAATCGCCAGAAGCTGGATATCGCCCCCCGACGTTTCCATATGAATGTCTCCCATCAGCTTCTCAGCCCGGATATTGCCACCTGATGTCCCCAATGTGATTGAACCTTCAATCTCTCGAATATTCAAATCACCGCCGGAAGTCTCGCCGTCGATTCTCCCTTTTAGGTTCGTTACAACAATGTTACCTCCAGCCGTATGAATTTTTGCGCTGTACTCTCTGGGAACCAGTATGGTGAACCGTACATCCGGACTATCACCAAACCATCTGAACCAGGATGAGCCTCTGCTCTTCCCCTTTACTTCAACACCGTTGGCATCCTGAGAGGCGGAAATATCAAACCCGTCAACATCACGTTGACTGCCATGAATCTCGGCGACAATGGAAACCTCGGAGGCCGTGGTACCAGTGATATCCACGTTTCCGCAATCAGTCATGATTGCGAGAGTGCCACCGGTCGAAACGGAAAACTTCTTCTCAAATTTCTTCTCTGCGCCGAAGGAGAGCGTAACGACAAAACAAAGCACAACAATGACAACCGTTGCAAGATTGGCGAGGCGGATCATAACATCCTCTCTGTATGATGGTGTTTGAGTCAATGCTTCAGAGAATCTGGTCAGGGAATCTGATTGTTAGACGACGCGATCCCGGAAAAAGTTGCACACCTGCTTTGCTATTACAGGGTGAAATATGTATTTTTCGCACCACATCATAAGTTTTGTTCAGCCGGAATCTCAGCTCAATGAAGTATCTCAACCTTTGTCTCATATGTGCACTCGTCGTTGCCGGATGCACGAAGGAACAATCCAAACCCATGCCTGAGCTTTCAAAGCAATCCCAGGAGCCCGCCAAAGCCGCAGTTTCCATTCCATCCTTTAGTGGAGCGAGAGCGTTTGATTTGCTCGTCAAGCAAACAAAGTTTGGCCCAAGGAATCCCGGCTCATCCGGTCATTCGGCCTGTTTGGATTTTCTTGCTGACGAGATGAGGAAGTATGCTGACGACGTTACGTTGCAGAAATTCACGCACACCGGTTACAATGGCGAGCGATTCCAACTCACCAACATCATTGCAGCGTTCAACCCGGAATCAAAAAACCGTATTTTGCTCTGTGCCCACTGGGACACCCGACCGCGCGCAGACAACGACGAGGATAAATCCCGGCGCAATGAACCGATCATCGGCGCAAACGACGGAGCGAGTGGCGTTGCTGTTCTTCTCGAAATTGCTTCTCTCCTGAAACAGGCTCGTCCACAAATTGGAGTTGATCTTATACTCTTTGACGGTGAAGATTATGGAATGGAAGGTGACATCCCACGATATCTTCTCGGGTCGCGATACTTCGCAGCGAACAAACTTCCTGACTACAATCCCAGGTTCGGAATCCTGCTCGACATGATCGGCGATAAATTCCTCGACATTCCAAAAGAACAGCACTCGGTCAAGTACGCACCGGATGTAATGGACATCGTATGGAACAAAGCCCACACTCTCGGCTACCCGCAGTTCCTCGATGAAGCCGGCGAGTTAATTACCGACGACCATCTCCCTCTCAACGAAGTCGGCATCAAGACCATCGACCTTATCGATTTCAACTACCCCGATCCCACCAACCGATTCTGGCACTCACACAAGGATATCCCGGAAAACTGCAGCGCAGAAAGCCTTGAAGCCGTTGGCACAGTGCTGACGCACGTGATCTATTCCCAAGTGCCGTAACCATGCCGTCATCGTACGTCGAAGTCGAAATCAATGCCGATGCAGAGTTGGTGGAGAAGCTCATTGGCATCCTTTCTCAGATTGGCTTTGAGGGGTTCTGGGAAGATGGCAGTCTGCTCAAATGCTACATCAGTGATACCCGCTGGAGCCCCGCAATGCTCGAAGAAGTACAGACGACAATCAACAGGATAGCCCGCCCTAGCAGCACACCACGACCAACCGTTGGTGTGCGAAATGTGGAAAACAAAAACTGGAATGAGGAATGGGAAAAAACCATCAAACCCGTTCAGGTCACGGATCGCATGGTCATCAAACCGACGTGGCATGAGTACCATGCGAAACCTGGCGAGATTGTTCTCACCATTGATCCGAAGATGTCGTTCGGAACGGGATACCACGAGACCACACGACTCGTGTTGCGACTGATGGAAAAGTACGTGAAGCCTGGGGTGTCCCTTCTTGACATCGGCACCGGAACGGGCGTGCTTGCAATTGCCGGAGTGAAGCTTGGCGCACGGTCTGCGGTTGGGATTGACATCGATGAATGGTCAAGTTCGAATGCAATGGAGAATGTCCGGCTCAATGATGTCGAACAGCAAGTGACGATCCACGAAATGGAGCTGAGTTCCCTCCCATCCGCAACCTTCGACCTCATCGCAGCAAACATACAATTGAATGTGATCGTCCCGATGATTCCGGAGATGGCGAAACGATTGACGCGTGGCGTTGTTCTTCTCTCTGGTTTGCTTGTGAATGACAGGGATGAGATTCTGCAACGATTGGTCGAACATGGATTCAAAGTGCGGGAGGAGATGAGAGAGAATGAGTGGATTGCGCTGGCCGCAACGTCATTGCGAGAAGCGATTTCCAGCGACGAAGTCCCGCTTTCTGGATTCCGCTCATGAACTGGATTCTGAGAGGCGGAACAATCTGAACAAAAAAGGATGGATTGCTTCACCCTGAGCAGCGGGTTCGCAATGACATGGCCTGTTGTATCACGCTTTGATATACCCGTAGGGGCGTATCGCGATACGCCCCTACAGCGGACACCTACTTCAAACAGGAATTCATGACCATTGCCGTTATTGACATCGGCACAAACACCGTGCTGCTTCTCATCGCCCGCATCGACAACGCAGGTCAGATCGAGACCATCGTCTATGAGCAACGCATACCGCGGCTCGGCAAAGGCGTTGACGCTGAACGGAACCTCGCTACGGAATCCATCCAGCGAGTGATCGACGTGCTCAAGGAATACAAGATGATCATGGGGCAGCATCACCTTGACCAAACTGTTGTTGCTGGAACGAGCGCCATACGCGATGCAGGGAACAAGTCCGAGTTTGCCGATCGTATCAAGCGTGAGTTGGGCTTCGATCTTGAAGTGCTGAGTGGCGAGGACGAAGCGCTATGGACATACCGCGGCGCCACCAGCGGCGTGCCCGGCTTCAAACGTACAACCGTGGTCGACATAGGCGGAGGAAGCACGGAGATTACGGTTGGCGACAAAGGTCGCGTCCTCAATACCATAAGCCTCGACATCGGCTCAGTAAGGCTCACCGAACGATTCTTCAAACACGATCCCCCCACTCATTCGGAACTGGAAGCGGCGATCACGTGGGTGGAAGACGAACTGGCAAAGCCGAAAGGCTTCGGGTTTGCGGGAACAACGCTGGTTGGAACCGCTGGAACTGCAACCTCACTCGCAATTCTCGACCAGGGGTTGCGTGAGTTCTCGATTCCTGCTATAATGAATTACCGGCTGAAGCTGGAGAATGTGTATGAACTGTTCAGAACGCTCCGGTCAACACCGTCAGCGGGGATCCTGAAACTCTCCACAGTAATGGAAGGCCGCAACGACATCATTGCAGCCGGCGTGTTGATTCTGAGAGAGGTGATGGTACATTACAAGTTCAGCGAGTTGATCGTGAGCGAACGGGGAGTCCGGTACGGACTCGCACTAAGGGAATGGGAACAGAGTTTGAGAAAACAACGCGGAGAGCAAGAGATACCATGAAGACATTTCGAGAAAAGCTGCAAAACGAGATCATCGTATTTGATGGCGGCGTGGGGACGTACCTGTACGACAAAGGAATCTTCATCAACACGTGTTTTGACGAGCTGAACATCAACAACCCTGATCTTGTCAGCGAGATTCATCGGGACTACGTGAACGCGGGCGCGGACGTTATCGAGACCAATACCTTCGGCGCAAACCGGTTCAAGCTGGCACCACATGGCCTGGAGGGTCGGGTGCATGAAGTAAACATGAAAGGCGCACAGCTTGCAAAAAAAATCGCGCAAGACAAGACACTCGTTGCCGGCTCGGTCGGCCCGCTCGGCATATTGATTGAACCGCTCGGCAAGTTGTCGTTTGATGAAGCGAAGGAAGCGTTCAAAGAACAGATCAAGGGACTGATTGACGGCGGTGTGGACCTCATCATCTTTGAAACATTCGGTCTGGTTTCTGAACTCCAGCAAGCGTTGCGCGCTCTGAAAGAACTCAACCCGGACATGCCCGTCATAGCACAGATAACCATTGGCGATGATGGCAAACTGCTGAGCGGCGCACCACTTCAGGATTTTGTTGCAGGTGTTGCCGAATTCAAGGTCGATGCCATTGGTATGAATTGTTCTGTCGGGCCGAAGGCCATGCTTGAAGCACTCGAGGAACTGAAGACACTGACACCGATGCCGATTTCCGTACAGCCAAACGCCGGCCTGCCACAAAGTATTGGGGGACGAAATATTTATATGACGTCGCCGGAGTATATGGCAGAATACTCCAAACGCTTTATTCAAACAGGTGCGACAATAGTGGGGGGGTGCTGCGGTACCAACCCGGGTCACATTCGTGCAATCAGGAGGGCAGTACAGGCACTGCAACCTGCAAAACGCATGGATGTGAAGGTAACGGAATTGAAAGTGACAGCGCCGGAAACGGTAAAAGTCTATTCACTCAAGGAAAAGTCCCGCCTTTCAAACAAGCTCTTGCGGAAAGAGTTCGTGACACTCGTTGAACTTGTGTCACCCAAGGGAGTTTCGCCCGCGAAGGAAATAGCCAAGGCCAGACAGCTTCATCATTTCGGTATTGATGCAATTAATATTCCCGACGGACCACGAGCCTCGGCAAGAATGTCGGCGCTCGCGATGGCGGCAATTTTCCTGAGGGATATCGGGATTGAACCGGTGCTTCACTTCGCCTGCCGCGACCGAAATGTTATCGGCATGCAGTCGGATTTGCTCGGCGCATGGGCACTGGGTATCCGCAACCTCATCGCCATTACAGGCGATCCGCCCAAGCTTGGCAATTACCCGGATGCTACCGCAGTGTTTGATGTGGATGCGATCGGCCTCGTGAATCTTATCAACCGACTGAACCACGGACTTGACCTTGCGGGCAATCCTATTGGAGATGCAACCGGACTCCTCATCGGCGTCGGAGCGAACCCGGGCGCAATCAACCTCGATGAAGAACTCAAGAGGCTTGATTGGAAAATCGAGGCCGGGGCTGAGTACATTGTGACTCAACCTGTATTCGATGTCAAGATTCTCGAACGCTTCATGAAGCGTATTGAGCACGTGAAGCTTCCGTTGTTATGCGGGATATGGCCTCTTGTCTCGTTCCGCAACGCCGAGTTCATGAACAATGAAGTCCCCGGCGCAAGCGTTCCACCTGAAATTCTGGAGCGAATGAGAAAGACAACCACCAAGGAGGAAGGTTTCGCCGAAGGCGTGAAGATTGCCAGGGAAACCTACGAACATGTGAAGGGTGAAGTGGCAGGCATTCAGCTCTCTGCCCCGATGGGAAGGATTGAAGGGATATTTGAGATACTGAAGAAGTAAGGGGACGAAAATCCACCGCTATGATGTGGACATCTGATTGAGTACAGCGTGAAGGCCGTCTACCACATCGTCAATGTCCTCCCGAACATTGCTCTTCCCGAATGCAAAGCGTAGCGTTGCCTTTGCCGTCTTCGCATCGCGACCCATCGCAAGCAACACGTGAGATGGCTGCATACTGCCTGATGTGCAGGCGGATCCGCTTGTAACTGCAATCCCCTTCAGATCCATACTCATCAAAAGAGTATCTCCCTCAAGAGAAATCTTGCTGCTGTCAAATGAGATGTTCAAAATGTGAGGCAGCCGTTCCGTTGTATGGCCGTTGATGATTGCTGCTGGAAATTCTGCGGTGATTCTTGCCTGAAGGAGATTCCGCAACATCGTCAATCGCTTTGACTCCTGATTCATATCTGCTACTGCAAGTTCAACCGCTTTGGCGAAGCCTACGGCAAGAGGGACGTTCTCTGTTCCCGGCCTCCTCCCCCGCTCTTGCCCTCCACCTTGAAGCAACGAATCAATCTCTATTCCCCGCCGAATAAGGAGAGCGCCAATTCCCTTTGGACCATAGAGTTTGTGAGCGGAGATCGTCATGAGATCGACGCCAAGTTCATCCACGTTGACAGGAATTTTCCCGAGCGACTGCACTGCATCCGTGTGTACCAAAGTGCCACGTTCATGCGCAACACGTGCTATCTCTTGTATGAGTGAGATTGTCCCAACCTCGTTGTTCGCATGCATCACCGAGACAAGGAAGGTCGAACCGGTAATCGCCTTGCTTACCTGCTCCGGTGTAACCATTCCATTTCCATCAACAGGCAATACAGAAACATCAAAGCCTTCCTCATGCAAACGCTCGCATGGTTCAAGCACCGCATGATGCTCAGCCTTCGACGTGATGATGTGGCTTTTGCTTTTCTTTCGGGATGCATACGCGGCGCCCTTGATGGCAAAGTTGTCCGACTCGGTACCGCCACTCGTGAAGAACACCTCCCCCGGTTGCGCACCAATGGAACGAGCAATTGTTGCTCGCGACTGTTCCAATGCAATCTTTGCTTGCTGGCCGTACCAGTGTACCGAGGAAGCATTGCCGAACGTGTTGGAGAAGAAAGGCAACATTGCTTCAAGCACACGGGGGTCGAGCGGAGTTGTCGCGGTATGGTCAAGATAAACACGTCTCATGATTTAGAATATACGTCGAAGTCGTGGGGATGTCAATCGTCGGAACCCGGATCTGCGGGCATCCATTTTTCATCCTCCTAAATAGTGCCTTGACATTCCACCACAGCGTCACTACATTTTGGTGTTGCAAACTTACACACACATCAGACTGACTTGCGCAGGCAGGCGGGCAGCGTCGAATCGCTATGATGTCGTCGTGAACAACGTTGCTCATACTACGCATGGGGTCTTGTTATGCACAGGAACGTCTCATCGTTTCTTCTGTTAGTACTTACTGTATGGTTCGCTCAACACGCCATATCGCAGGAGAAGCATGACGTCTTAGAGTTCTTTCCCGGAGAGAAGATATTTCCCTCCTTTACTGCAGATGCGCTGACACACCAGATTTCGGTTTCCCACCTCACCCACAACCGTGAGTGGATCGGAACCATAGGCGGGTCAATTCCCCTTGCCCAAATCAATCTTGAGGATGTCGCATTCCAGGTCAGCGCTGCTGCGTCAACATTCAATCGCCTGATCATGACTCCCGGCCTCACCGTGTACACCATCGACTACAAGGTGGATGTGCCGTTGGATGTTCGCTTGTCAGCAACATCGCTCCGGCTCGCCTTTGGCCATTACAGTTGTCACTTCGCTGATGATGGCATTGAGCTTCTCGGCAAACATTCGATTCAATACGTCAAGGACTATATTCTTGTTGGCGCCGGCCGCGATGTTTCGTTGATTGGCGGACACGTGTACATTGCTTCACAGTGGACATATCACAATGTCCCCATCCGGAGCAAGAACTGGCTGGTGCAACTTGGGGGCGAGGCAGGGAACTTCTCCTTGAACCAATTTGTACAGCTCTACTCTGCCATCGACATAAAACTCAAACAGGAAGTTTCATGGGGAACGACGCAAAGCTACCAGCTCGGGGCGAGGTTTTTCATGAAGGGCATTCGTTCGTTGCGAGTTGCCTACACGTTACGCCGTGGAGTTGATGAGCGCGGTCAGTTCTTCGATCAACGGGAAAATGCCAGCATCGTTTCTGCATTCATCGACTTCTAGGTCCAGAATGAAGAAACTTATTCTTGTCTTTTTACTTTTCGGGATGTCCCGCGCATTGTCCCAGGACTCCACCAACTCGTTCAACGGGGTCAAACAGGAGAACGGGTCATCAACACATAAACTTGTCGCGTCCGGCATCATGGCAGGCATCATCGGAACTTCCGTGGTGTGGTCTGTGGATGCCTGGTGGCAGGGGAGATCTCATCCTTTCAATTTCCATAACGAGGGATGGTTCAATGATTACTCGCTCGGAGTTGACAAGGTGGGACACGCATATGCCTCATACTTCTACTTTCATACATTTCACAACGTGATGTTGTGGGGTGGATTTGATCCTTCCACAGCGCTCTGGTGGGGGGCGGGAATCACGGAACTCCTCGCTCTTTTTCTGGAGGTCGGAGATGGTTTCAGTACCTTTGGATTCTCGTACGAGGATCTTCTCTCGAACACACTTGGAGTTACCTACGGGTTGTTACAGGTGAAGGTCCCCTTCTTGCGGAACTTTTCTCTCAAATGGGGTTACATCCCTGCAGGACAACGCGACGCTCTGAACTTCACGCAACATTACGACGCACATACATACTGGCTTTCGTGCAATATTCACGGCCTGCTCCCGGATGAGTGGAAAGACTATTGGCCTGGATTTGTTCAACTCGCTGCGGGATATAGTGTTGATGCAAACCAAACCCGGCGCGAAGGCGTGATAGGATTGGATTTCAACCTGGAAATATTCCCGGCCTCAAACCCCGATATTCTTCTGCTTCAAAAGACCATCAACATGTTCCATGTTCCGGCTCCCGCCATAAAGCTTACAGAACGGAAGGAACCACGGTATTATCTTTTCCATCTTAACTGAACTGAAATGAACAGAGACGCAGAAACACTTGCGGGCACCCTCGTCGAATGCCCGCCGCGTATCTCCACAAGAACCTCTTCATAACTACCGTAACAACACCAGCCGCTTTGTAGAAACAAACTCGCCCGCCTGCAAGCGATAGAAGTACACTCCGCTCGCAAGACCACTCGCGTCTAAGGTCGCTACATAACGTCCGGGTTTCAGTTCCTCGTTCACTAGTGTTCGCACTTCCCTCCCCAACACATCGAGAACCTTGAGAGTCACGAAGTTGGTATTTGGGATTTGATATGTGATTTTTGTGCTCGGGTTGAACGGGTTGGGATAGTTGGCTTCAAGTTCATACTGACTGCCAGGAATGATTGTTGGGTCACCCACCGCATTAGGGAGGATTGTCTTTGTATGGAAAACACTCGACCATGCCGAGTACTTTCCCTGCACGTCGCGTACTCTGGCGCGAAAGAGCACGGGAACTGTTCCACTCGAGTCATAGAACATGCTTCCATCGCTCCATTTCGTCAGCGGTCCGGCATAGACAGGAATCCAATTCCCTCCTGTCCCAACCAGGCGTTGAACCTCCGACCAGTCCACATCGGCTTCAAGAGGCTGCCCTTCCGGCCATTGCGGCCCCCATGCAAGATAGAGCCAACCCAGTAGCGTGTCATGATTGCTTGGATCCGGGCCAAGATAGCGACGAGCGGGCACAGCGTCCAACGCATTTTCATTGTAGCGAATCGTGACCACGCCGCCAAGCTCACTAACAATTTCAAACGAGAACGGTGTCGGCTGATTATCCCATGTGTTGCTGTTGGGATTGCTGTAAGGGGAGAAGACAAAAGTGGAGTCCACGCCAAAAGCCCCGGTGAAGTGCTCGCCTCTGAAGAACGCGCCACAATTCAATTGACCCACAGGATCTTGATAGGCCAGCATCCAGTTAACAATACTCGTTCGGGTCGGTATCTGGTCGCGATGTGATTCTCCTGTCCTGACCTTCGGCACTCCCCTCTTGAATACGGGCAGCGACTGGGAAAAGCAACTCGCGGCGTTGGCAGGGTTTTCCCAATTCCAATTTCCATCGGCAGGCCTGACTCTGAGATTGTCCATCTCCAGGTATGGTTCACGTTGGTGGAGAATCCAGATGCCTTTGTCGTCAGGGTTTGTCGTCACATCATCGAACGGCGACAATCTCTGATGGTTTTCTATGTAGAAGTACTCGAGAGGAAATCCGTTTGATGGATGGTATTTGTATGCAACACCGGTCGTGAGATAGTCTGGAAGAACTGTATTGTACTCTGGCTGGATTTCGGAGACAACAGCCCAGCCGAGGCGTTCACGTTCGTACGCATTCGCACACGATGCAACTCTCTCGCCGTTACACAGCATTCCCCAATAGGCGTGCTTACCGAAAATGGTTGTGCCATTATACGGATGAGGTCCTCCCAAAAGCCAATGGCCCAGCTCATGAACCATCGTTTGCATCACTTGATGTGGGCCATCAGAGTATATGTATTGGCATGTAACGCCTGAACCGATGGGAAATTGAATGCTCGTAGGAAAGCCCATCTCAATCCGTTTGCCATCCACAAAGAATCCGGGTTTGTATCCAAGCGAAGCTTCACCCAGAAACTCAAACACGTTGAACCGCCAGACCATCACTATCATGTCCACCAATCCATCCGGAACATTGACATGGCTGTAGTTTGCGAGCCTGGTCCATGAATCGAATCCTGAGAAATCGATGAGTGAATCACCGCGTTCACGAAGAAGATCAGTGTTTGCGCGGCCGAACGAGCCGTTGAGGTATTCCTGTTTAGAGTGTGATGACTCCACCCAAATCGCCTCACCAACAACATGAAACTGACCCAGCGACATCTGGTGGAAGTAGTTCGTCAAATTGAATGGGGACTGCGAATGAGTTGTCGTGTCGGGATCGATAAAATCCTGCATGAAGAGCGGCGGGTTATGTGCCGGCCAATAGGGATGCAGAGTCTCATCGTCTGGAAAACTGGCAAACACAACCAGAACACGAAGTGTCCCGCCCGAAGTCATGTAGATGCCGCCATTCTCGTCAAGCGTTGGCGCGTCGTGTACGTCAGCCTGAGTTCCGCACAGGGGTATTTCTTGAGCGAGGCCGTTTGCGGCCATCGGCCAGAGAATCACGAACAACACACCGATCAATGTAGCAGTACGTGTCACAGTTCACCTCTGAATTCTTCTGCCGTTCTATTCTCAAGCATTCTCTATGCCACAACGCCCGACTCTCCTTCACCCTCGCTCCCAACAGGCGAATGCGCGCCTCGAAGTCAAGGAAATAGCAAAGGCAGGCGACACAAGAGCCGCCTGCCTTCACGATGTGCGTTGCTATGCTTCAAAGACCCTCTCCCGTCAAATCCGGAAGAAGACTGGCTCCGCTACTTCAGCATGATCATCTTCTTTACAGCAGTAAAGTTGTTAGACTGAATGCGATACAGGTACATTCCGCTGGCAACCTTTGCGCCGCTGTTGTTCGTTCCATCCCACACAACTTCCTTGTTTCCTGACCTGACTGCTTCGTCGAGAATTGTCTTCACGAGTGATCCAGTCATGTCGTATACATCCAGCTTCACCTGCCCTTCCTTCGGCACTGAGAAACGAATGCTGGTCGTTGGGTTGAACGGATTTGGATAGTTTTGGTCTAGAGCGAATTCCGTTGGCGTTCCGGGAAGTTCCTTCACGCTCAGTGGAGTCCAGCCGAGAGCTCTGTAGAGCAAGCGTGCTGCATACTTGGTGTTATGGACGCCGTAGCTCTTATCATATTTCACAAAGTAATAGTTCCAGATTCCCTGGATGAGATCAGGACGATTCTTCACTCGGAGGCTGTCCTTTCTCATCGTCACCGGTTCGCCCGTTAGTGAATCGAGCGGCAACCGCGCTTTGAGTGCATCCAGAAGACCGTGTATCTCAGTCTGAACTCCATCAATCCTGCCATTCCGGTCAATATCATAGAAGGCGCGAATGTCATTGAAATCTTCGATCTCACCATGGCAGGTTATGCAAGCATCAACAGGCTTCCAGACACCCGTGGCATAGGTTGTATCCGTCATGCTGAACGAGTGGTTTGCAAGCTCGTTTGCACTTCCATCAAGCCTGTTCTTGCGACCTTGCATGTGGCATGTTACGCATCCACCTTCAAGCCCTTGATGTGTTCCAAGGCCCGTGAATGACGTATCGCCATATTGGTAACCGTTTGACCCGAACAACATGTCAGCCTGCATGTTGTAGTGCGGGTAGAATCGATCCGTCCAGCCATAGTACGGTGGCGTTGTTGTGATGCGAACATTCACTCCATACCGTGATGAATGGCAATTGGCGCACAGGAGACCGACGCCACTTCTGAGATTCGCCGGCAAGATGTATCCATTGCGAAGCGAATCACCCTTGAGAGTTATGGTACGCAATTGCGCTGGGTTGGTGGCAGAGTGCGGATCGTGGCACACTTGGCAACTAATCTGAGTGCCCGCATCTGTTGCAAGGTTCCACTGTGCTGCAAGTCCGGTTGTATCTTTGTTGTGATCAAGATAGTACAAGAAGCCTTTGCCGGTGTGGCACGGTTGGCAATTCGCACGTCCGCCTACTGCTGCACCGCCGTTGGGCACCTTCGCATGCAGCGAGAGATCGAAATACGTGCCGATGCTATGTCGTCGTGAACCATCGTGGCATTGGTTGCATGCATCGGAGTCGATTGATTTTCCAATCTTCTTCCTATCCGCTGTTGTTTTGTGATCCGCCGCCGGACCATGGCACGACTCGCAGCCGATGCTTGCTGCAGCGCGTTGATTCGCATTCAAAAGAACGTAGCGGCTTGTGTCTCCAGTGGGAATCCAGTAATCACCGTTATAGAACTGGAGGCCTTGATACCATGTTGTATCAAACCCTGTTGCCTTTGCCTGAAATCCAAAATTGTTGTTGTCTGCTAACGGTTGCCATCCGCTGGTGTGGCACTTAATGCATGCCGTAGCATAGGCGCCCTTACCGAGCTCTACTTCAAGATACCCTGTCATGCCATCTTTGAAAATCTTTGCATGTCGTGTATTTTCCCATGCTGTTTTGATCGCACCAGCAGTCGGGTGGCAGAAGCAGCCTGCCTGTGGATCAGAACCCGTCCCTGCGTACGTGCTTGCAAACACCGTATCGTTTGCAGACTGCGTTCCGACGGTCGCACTCACCACATACTCACCCACGAGATCTGCAGTGAAGCTGTTGATGAAATTGCCATTTGCGCTGTCCAATACCGCAACCGAACCGCCTGGTTTTGAAACAAGTGTCCAGGTGGGACCGCCTGTCTGTCCCGAGCCTAGGGTATCAACCGTAAAATAATTTCTAGTCTGCTTGCCGATTGACCTGAGACCGGTTGACATGTTCCATGCGGGTGCGGCTGCACCACGAATCGGGGGAGTCATACTGTTCAGCGATCTTCCGATTCTCTTTACCTTGATTGCCGCGCTTGCGTCAACCATGGTGCCTACGAGCACACTCACGACAAGCAGAGTGCAACAAATGGAAATCAAACGATTCATGATTGTATACCCTTTCTCTATTTTGGATTCACTTCTTCAGCGAAACGCTGAACTTGGAAAGAACCATGAGGGGAAGAGCAACATCTGCCAACTCAACTCCTCCGGTGGGAATACTAGCAATCGGCGTGCCATTCACAAATCCGGATTTCGAGACCTAAAACTCTTCAAATTGACGTTGAAAAATCCCTCAGTTGATACGTATGTGAGCGAGGCAAATCGTATGAAATGCCGGTTGCAGCACAGTTCATTGATAATGTTGTTAGAAGTGAGAAACCAACTCCAAGAATGAGAAATGGGAAGGATGCTGTGGAAGGGACTTACGTCAGGATGAGCGGTGGGACAACGGTCATAGCAGAGTTCCGGGTGTACTTTCCCCGTCAGCCGCCGTATTTCCAGGGTGAATCTGCAACAAGCAAGGGTGTGAAGTCTTCGCGGTGTTCGGCGTCCACCACCTCCATGACAACAAGTTCATGGTCCCCCCCATCACTGATAATCTGACGAACGATACATTCGATATGGGACGAGACGTTCTTCAGTATGGGTGATGACCCCCGGCCTTCACGAATCGGTTCACCGTTCATCACACCATCTTGTACGTCTGTTGTGGAAAGAAATTTGCGCGCGATGTCCTGTTGATGGGCTGCAAGAATATGCACAGCAGCATGGCGGCTCTCGGAAAGACATTCAAACACAATGCTCTCCGGTCGGATTGCTGCGACAATGAGTGGCGGTTTGAACGATGCCTGGGAAAGCCACGTGACTGTTGCCCCGCCGTACTTTTCTCCTGAACGGGATGTGATCACATACATCCCATTCGAGATCAGCTGCAATGCCTTTTGCTTCTGTCTGAGATCCATGAACTATTGATAGACGGGGAGATGATTAAGTGTGTTCCATAAAACAATGAGGCTCTATTCGTCTCCCATCCTCATCCGTTTCCGCTGGACGTCACGCATCGCCTCGCGCAGCTCCCTCTCGAAATGCCGCTCAAAGAGAAGAAACTTTCCACGTTGCTCAGCGGAGAGAATATCGGACAGGCTATTGAAGAACCTTTCGTCCTCCTGGAACAGCTTTGCATTCAACGATGATACATCGGGAAACAACTTCTCAAATTCCTTGGGGTCTGCGTGGTTTCGCGCAAGCCTCTCGATCTTATCGAGAACATCCATCTTCTCCTTCGTGATGTCACGTTTGGTGTTATCATGCTCGTTCAGTCTCGCAAAAAACCTGACTGACTGTTCTTCCTTCATATCCAGAATCTCAATGAGTCGGACTTTTTTGAAGTGCTCGATTCGCTCAAACGGTTTCCTGTCGTCCTGTTGGAATGGCTGAGCGGCCAAGGGTTGACCAACAACAGCCACTACCACCACAAGAACAATGAGTACGTAATTCATGTTAATTCTCCAGTCATTGATGTTCTCTCTACAAGTTCTTCTTGTTGTCCAGTAAAGAAAGGAGAATCCTGACTTCACTGTCGTTCAGATTCTCCACTGCAGTCTGCGCATTGCCGGTGACAACAAGGTAATCGCTGAGCTGTTCCGTTGAAAATTGGAAGATGTCGGACGACCCCTCGTTCGCCGCAAGGGATGCACTGAGGCGTCCTGGTTCCGCGAGAATGGAATCGACGGCTTCCTGGGGAAGCATATTCACCAGAGATGCCACCGAGCTCTCTTTCTTCCCCACCTGGGGAACGTAATAATGCAATCCAATAAAGAAAAAGAGGATCGCCACAACACCAGGAATCGCAACACGCGCGGCCCAGCTTATGGAAAGGGCTTTGGCACTTGTCGCTTCATCAATTCGCCGGTTCGTCTTCACCAGAAGATTCGACCAGTGGGTGTGCGAAATTGTCGCGGGGGGTTCCCGCAACTGTGCAACCTGCCTCTTCAACTCCCCCGTTGCCTGTTGCTCATCAAAATCCGAGAATTGAAAAGGCTCTTCTTTACGCTTCATCTTTTACATACTCCTGAACTTTCCTCAACGCATGAAAGTAATTTGCCTTCAGGCCACCAACAGATGTCTTCAGCACCTGCGAGATTTCCTCATATGACATCTCATCATGGTAGCGCATAACGAATACTGCGCGTTGCTTCTCGGGTAATCCGGCGATAGCCTTCTCGATCCGTGATGTAGTCTCCGCAAACTCAAGATCCTTGTGTGGATCGTCATCCGCCGGAAGAAGCCTGTTGATAATATCACTCTGACGCAAGTATCCAAGCACCTGCTTCTTGCGCAGGACATTCAGTGACAGATTGACCGCGATACGGTACAGCCACGTGAAGAAACTTGAATCACCGCGAAAGTCTCCGAGTGCAAGGTATGCCCTCACGAATGTTTCCTGAGCAACATCATCAGCATCTTCGTGGCTCCCGACGATGCGACGCGCGGTCCAGTAGACACGTTGCTGGTATCTTCGCATTAATTCAGTGTATGCCTGTCTCTTGCCACCGCGAACCTCATTGACAAGGTCAAGATCAGAAAGCCGTTCCATCAATCAATTGCCAGTGAGTTCGCCACCATTTTGACACCCGGATAGGTGAAATGTTTAATTCAAAACACCTTTCGGAGCTTCTTTAAGGTAGAACGCATATCTTCGGAAATAACCTTAGTTCTGCCGAGAACGGGCATAAAATTCGTGTCACCGTTCCAGCGCGGGACAATATGGAAATGCACATGCTCATCCACTCCAGCGCCGGCAGCCCGGCCAATGTTTGCGCCGAAATTGTACCCCTGTGGCTTCATCACTTTGTCCAGCGCCAGCTTTGCGCGTTGAGCAGTTGCCATGATTTCCACAAACTCGTCAGACGTAAGGTCCTCAAACCGGCCGGTTTGTCTGTATGGCACGATCATCAAGTGGCCGCTATTGTATGGATACAGGTTCATGATCACGAAGCACTGCGCTCCACGCCATACGATGAAGTGCTTATCGTCATTCTTTGCTTTCAATGCTGCCGTGAAGATGCTTTCGCCCTTCTTGTTTTTCTTCTTCGGTTTCTTGAATGATGCTATATAGCTCGACCGCCACGGAGACCACATGCGCTGCATCGAATTTCCTTCCATAGTGTTGAGACCGACAAAAGAAAAGGTTGGGCCCTGGCGCCCAGACCCCAACCTTGAGACTGTATTGAGTTGCTATGTGTTATGCTTCCTGCTCTTTGTGCCTGTGCTTCTCAGACGCGAGCACGACCTTCTCCGCCTGTTCTCTCGGTACTTCCTCATAGTGAGACATGCTCGCTTTGAACATGCCGCGTCCACCCGTTTTTGAACGCAACACCGTTGCATACGTATGTAACTCGGCGGCAGGTACCTGGGCACGAATCATCTGATATTGGCCTACAGAATCCATGCCCAGAATTTTTCCGCGTCGACCGGAGATATCTCCCATAACGTCACCCATCGAGTCTTCCGGGACTTTGACTTCTACAATGTAGATCGGTTCAAGAAGGATCGGCTTCGCCTCAAGAAATCCCTTTTTGAATGCCTGTGAGCCTGCAATCTTGAATGCCATTTCCGAAGAGTCGACATCATGATACGAGCCGTAATGCAACGCGACACGCACATCGACAACAGGATACCCAGCGAGGACACCCTCCTTCATTGTTTCCACAATGCCCTTCTCGACTGCCGGGATGAATTTTCCCGGTACAACTCCTCCGACGATCTCATCGACAAACTCGAACCCCTGCCCACGCTTCAGTGGTTCAACGCGCAGGTGAACGTGTCCGTATTGACCGTGTCCGCCCGACTGCTTCCTGTGTTTATACTCGGCGTCTTTCACAACGGTTTTGATCGTCTCCCGGTAGGGCACTTTGGGCTGAACGAGATCAACATCAACGTTGAACTTTTGCTTGAGTCGCTTCACGAAGATATTGAGATGAAGCTCCCCCTGCCCGCTGATGATCGTTTGATGCACTTCGGGGTCCACACGGAACACAAATGTGGGGTCTTCCTGATGCAGCGAGTGCAGACCTGTTGAGATCTTGTCCTCATCACCCTTCGACTTCGGCAGAATCGCGGCATGAAATACCGGCTCAGGAAACTCGATCGGATGATACACCACCGGAAACGATTTGCTGCTCAAGGTGTTGTTCGTATGCGTATCCTTGAGCTTCACAACCGCGCCGATATCTCCGGCCATTAATTTGCCGGCTTCTTTTCGATCCTTTCCGTTCATGCCATACAACTGCGCAAGCCGCTCCGGCTTCCCGTTCGCTTCGTTGATAAGATCAAGGCCGGGCGTAATCGTGCCTGAACATACCTTGAAGTAGGAAAGCTCCCCGAGATGAGATTCCGAGATGGTCTTGAACACAAACATTGAAGGAGGACCGTTAGGATCCTGCTTCACGACAATGTCCTTCCGTTCCAGACCGTTATGCGCCCCCGGAGAAGTGCCGTGCAGTTCACCCATTTCCGCCGGAGCCGGACAAAAGTCAACAAGGAAATCGATCACACTGCTGACGCCAACATTCATCGTGGCCGAAGCACAGAAAAGTGGAAAGACCTTGCGATCACGAAGACCATTCCTGAGGCCCTTCTTGAATTCCTCGTCCGATAGCACTCCCTGTTCGAGGTATTTGTTCAGAAGGGTTTCATCGGTCTCAGCAATCAGTTCGACCAACTGCTGTCGCAACTCATCCGCCCGTCCCTTTGCCCCGGCGGGGATATCCTGCTCAACGTACTTTCCATTGCCGCCGGGAACAAACTTCAGCACTTTCATCCTGACAACGTCAACAATGCTGTCGAACCCCGATCCCTGCTTCAAAGGAAACTGAACAGGGATGACATCGTGACTGATCATCTCGCGTGCCTGCTTCACCACATTGTCAAAATCCGCATTCTCATGGTCCAGCTTGTTGACCACAGCGATGGTTACATTCCGAAGCTCGTTTGTGTATTTGCCGACAATCTCGGATCCAACTTCGACGCCTTCGACGGCTTTCAGGAAAAGGATTGCAGTGTCGGCAACGCGCAACGCTGCTTTTACTTCTCCTGTAAAGTCAGTGTAGCCGGGTGTATCAAGAATGTTGAGCTTGTTGGTTTTCCATTCGCAGATGAGAAGAGATGTGTTGATGGAGATTTGTCGTTCGATTTCATCGGGGTGATAGTCGGAAGCAGTGTTGCCCTCTTCGACACGCCCGAGACGCGTCGTGCTTCCCGCAGAGAAGAGCATTGCTTCTGAAAATGATGTTTTCCCCGCACCTCCGTGGCCGATGAGGGCCACGTTGCGAATGTGGTCAGGTGTGTAGTCCTTCATACGACATTCAGTGCCTCCAAATAATTACAGCGTGTCAGGAATACGTGTGATCAAAAAACATGGGCGCGAATACCAACCTGCCCGAGAGAAGAAACACCAACGTTGGTACATAAGCAGCTGAGGCTCGTATATCGTGGGGGTGACAGAAGTGACCTGCCTCGTCTTACGCTCTCACTTTTTCAAGAAACGATCGGACACCTTTGAACAATGCTGCAACAAATGCAACGGAATCCAGAATCGGCCCTTCGATGCGCTCCTGCACCTTGCGTTCGAGGGCGACGATGTTGTCTGCAATCTCCCGTACTGAACCGATGGAATCACGAACAATCATCACCTGGTCATCGATGTTCTCTGTGATACTCTTGACCCGCGCGGTGATATACTCCATGTTCTCGAGAACCGGAAGGACACGCGACGTAATCTCCTTCATGTCCTTCTCCACAACGGCGAGCATATCCTTCAGCCGGACAAGAACAAGTATCAGGTAGATGCACACAGCGGAAAGGCACAGGAGTGCAAGAATTTCCACGATGATGAGAATGGTGTTTGACTCCACGGTACGCTCCTCTGTGGTTGGTGGTCGTGTTTACGACCGGTTACGTTCCTGCTTGAACGCATCAACGCCTGCCTTGACAGCACCGGTAAGTTTCGTTCCTTCTTCCACAATCCCAGATGCTTTCTGCCGGGCGCCGGACAACAGCTTGTCTGCATCTTCAATCAGATTGTTAGCCTTTTTCTGCGCATCGGTAACAAGTTGATCCGAGCGCCGTTTGGCGTCACTCATCATTTCGCCGGCCTTTGCGCGTGCTGCGCGGGCATACCCTTCGGCATCGCCCAACAGATCATCGGTCTTTTGCCTGATATCGGCGCGGAGTTCTTTGCCGCTCTTTGGCGCATACAGCAGCGCAAGCACAGCTCCAATCGCGCTTCCGGCAAGAAGCCCGATCAGCATCCCTTTCACCATCCCGTTCTTCTGGTCCATACTTCACCCCAACAGTGTATTTGGATTACATATATGATTTTTTTGACTGAGAGAATGATACAACCTTGCCCTCAAAAAAGCAACGGCTAGTATGAGACGAACAATCCCGCCACACACGTCGGGCGGGATTGTTATGAGTGACTGCCTTATTTCTTCTTATGGCGCTGCTTTCTCAGTCTCTTCTTCCGCTTGTGTGTTGCCATCTTGTGTCTTTTGCGTTTTTTACCACTTGGCATAGTGCCTCCTTTCGGTAATTCAATTAAGGTATTAGTTTGGCGAGCCTTGAAAAGAATGCTGCTCGAGCAATTGCTGCGCTCGTTGTCCCAGATCGGAGTTCGGGTTAAGCTCCACGGTTTTCTTCAGCCACCTGTTGGATTCCTCAAGATTACCGGCGTTGAGGTTCACAATCCCAAGATTGAACGCTGCCGGCTGGTGCGTTGGATTCTTGTCGAAGGCTGTTTGCATTTCCTGTATGGCCTTCGTGAGCCACGACGGGGCATTACTACTATCCGCCTTTGCCATCTCAAAATAGCAGATACCCATATCAACCCGCGCATTGGGGTCGTTGGGTTTCAATTCAAGATACTTCGAATAGGTATTGACCGCACGCGTCAGAAGACTTGGGTTGTTCATTGATGCATCGTGCAACATATTGGCCAGCCGGAGCAGCGACACATCATCCTTTGGGTTTGCATCCACCTTCTTCTGAAGTTGCTCAATTGCTTCGGGCGCTACGGGGGAAGAAGCGGGGAAGTTCTGTTGTTCCGCTACTATCTGCTTCGGCTGCTGTTCGCGTGTCAACTCCGTGTATGTAAAGAACGCAACAAGCGCAAGAACAACCGCTCCGGTACTGATCTGCCACGTTTCAACTCGCTTCTTCTCATGTGTATCTTTTTTCTGCGGAGGGGATTGCTTCCTGTCAGGCTGCGATGGTTTCTCGCCCTTGCGGCCCTGGGATTGGGCTCCACCATGCAGCGACGCGCCACACGATTCACAAAACGCTGCGCCAGCGTGAACCACCTTGCCACATACCCCGCAACGCATTGATTGCAGATCGGGAGAACTCTGGAGAGCTTCAATTGCGGTGCTGTTCTCTATGCGAGACCCACATTGCGGACAGAATTTGTCACCCGGGGAAAGAATCGCCCCACAATCTCCACATACTGACTTTGCGATTGCCATGGATAGCGGGAACCTTACTTCATGATTTTCTGAAGGTTCTCATTCACCAGAACCTTGACTTCTTTCGAGACCTTGAACAACGGTACCCAGTGTTCACCAACCATCACCTGCTCACCTGTGCGGGGGTTACGCGCAACACGGCCTTTTCTCTTCTTCACTTTAAAGCTTCCAAATCCTCTGATCTCGATGTTCTTGCCGTTCTGCATCGCATCGATAACAGTTTTGATGAACCCATCGACCACTGCCTCTGTTTCCACCTTGGTCAAGCCTGTTGCCGTGGCTATGGTGTCGACAATATCAGCTTTTGTCAACGTAAGCCTCCTGTGATGTTGTTGGTGAGAGTGAGGAAGAATTTTCTAATATGGACCGTTGAAACGATATGACACTGCCGGTCGATCAACAATTTCCTGCTTGATATCCTTGAGTGTTTCCTGAACGTCTCCGAAAATACTGTCCCATACCGACCGACGCCTCTGCTCTTTGACAAGAGATGGTTCTCCTGAAATTCCCGCAAGCCCCGCGGTGATGGCAACGGCATCCTCGAACGTTCCGAGCGTGTCCACAAGTCCATTCTCGATTGCCTGTTCGCCGGTGAAGACGCTGCCGTCTGCAATCTTCACAACCACGTCGTGGTTCATGTGTCGTTCATTCTCGACAACAGTGATGAACTGGCGATGGACGTTATCCATGAGTTGCTGAAAGTATCGTTCATCATCTTCGGTCATCTTGCGCGTGCTTGAGCCGGAATCCTTGAGCTTGCCACTCTTGATGGTTTTCACGCCAACGCCGAGCTTGTCAAGAGCCTCTTGAAGTTGAAGAAACTCTGAGATCACCCCGATACTTCCTGTAAGCGTTCCGCGATTAGCCACGAGGCGGGATGCACCACACGAAACATAATAGCCCCCACTTGCAGCGAGTGCTCCCATCGACACAACGACGGGCTTGCCTCCATCCCGCGTTTTCTTCACTTCCTCATAGATCTCCTGGCTTGCAACCACTCCGCCGCCGGGTGAATCCACACGAAGAAGAATCGCTTTGATCGATCCGGACTCACGATACTTCTTGATCTGACGGACGATGTCCTCGGATGATGTGATGACCCCCCTGAGCTCCACGACCGCAATTTTACTCCCTGAGCCGGAGGTTACCGTTTCAGTTCGCTCTCCCATGGATTTCATGAATCCATAGATAACCAACATGAATCCGAAGCCAAGCAAAGCAATAATCCCAAATATGATGAGGAACCACTTCGTGGATTTATTCATTCTTCAGAGACTGGGAAACGGCTGTAAGTCATTGATTTTCCTCATGAGTATACTAAACAAATGGTAGAATGTCAAACCCTGGTCTCAGAAACACTTAGCCCGGAAACACCTTTTTGAGGCTCCTCCGGGCTTCAATTGTCCCACATCTACCCATCTAGTTACTTGCAATTACTTCCAGATCAAGTTCCTGTACTTTTCCTATGGGCTCTTCTTTCGGTAACAGTGCAAGTTCAAGTACATCGCTCATTTCCTTCACAAAGTGGAACTTCATTGCATCCTTGCCCAACACCGAGTTCGGTATCTCATCAAGGTCGAGCTTGTTCCGTCCGGGAAGCAGGACGGTCTTAATGCCTGCTCGATGGGCGGCCAGTACTTTTTCCTTCACACCGCCAATCGGAAGTACCGAACCACGCAGTGTGATCTCGCCTGTCATGGCAAGGTCATTGCGCACCATCCTGTTCGTGAGCAGCGAGGTCAAGGCGGTCAGCATCGTGACGCCGGCAGAAGGACCATCCTTCGGAACCGCACCAGCAGGAACGTGAACATGAATATCCTGCTTCTTGCGGAAGTCTTCGGGAATACCAAGCGCTTTCGCATTGGCCCCGATGAAACTCAGCGCCGCCTGCACGGACTCCTTCATCACGTCGCCCAGTTGTCCGGTGAGGATCAGTTTGCCATCTCCTTCCATCTTCGTTGCTTCTATAAAGAGGATGTCTCCCCCAACCGGAGTCCACGCAAGTCCAACAGCAATGCCCGGACGGTTGATCCGCTCTGACACATCAGAGAAGAATTTCTGCTGACCAAGGTACTTTACGAGATCGTCCTTCTTCACGACAGCCTTCTTGATTGCGCCTTCCGCAACTTCACGTGCAACACCACGGGAAACGGTCGCAATCTGTCGCTCAAGGTTACGGACACCGGCTTCACGGGTATAGCCGGAGATCATTCCACGTATCGCATCGTCTTCCAGATCAAGCTGTTTTTCCTTCAGGCCATGCTCGCCAATCTGCTTCGGCACGAGAAACGATTTCGCAATGTGGAGCTTCTCATCTTCGATGTAACTTGGTATCTCGATGACCTCCATCCTGTCGCGCAACGGCGGAGGGATCGGTTCGATCATATTGGCTGTGGCAATGAACAACACTTTTGAAAGATCAAACGGAATTTCCAGATAGTGATCGCTGAATGAAAAGTTCTGTTCGGGATCGAGCACTTCAAGTAATGCAGACGATGGATCGCCGCGAAAATCAGAACCGAGTTTGTCCACTTCATCCAGCATGAAGACGGGATTGTTCGATCCTGCTTTCTTCAACGCCTGGATGATGCGTCCGGGCAATGCGCCGATGTATGTTCGCCGATGGCCGCGTATTTCCGCTTCATCGTGTACGCCACCCAACGAGATACGCACGAACTTTCTGCCCAACGCGCTCGCAATGGACCGACCCAGCGACGTTTTGCCCACGCCCGGCGGACCAACAAACGCGAGGATGGGACCTTTCATATCGTTCTTCAGTTTGCGAACAGCAAGATATTCAAGGACCCGCTTCTTCACCTTGTCCAATCCATAGTGATCCTTTTCCAGCATTTCCTTTGCCTTCACGGTATCGAGATTGTCCTCGGTGCTCACGCTCCAGGGCAAATCGAGGATCACATCGAGGTATGTGCGGCTGACCGTGTACTCGGCTGATGCCGGGTTCATTTGCGTCAGTCGCTTGTATTCCTTGTTGGCAACTTTGAGCGCTTCTTCCGGCAGCTTTAAATCGTCGATGCGTTTGCGAAGCTCGTTGATTTCAACATTGTCTTCGTCTTCACCAAGCTCCTTCTTGATTGCTTTCATCTGTTCGCGCAGCACGTACTCACGCTGCGATTTGTTGATGCCTTCCTGCACTTCGGACTGGATCTTGCTGCCAAGTTCAAGCTTCTGAACGAGCTTTGTCAAGCAGACAGTGACCAGTTCCAATCTCTTCTTCACATCCATGGTCTCGAGAACCTGTTGTTTCTCTTCCACCGTCACTGGCAACATTGATGCAAGCAAGTCCGCAACCGCGGGAGCCTGATCCATATTGAGGATGATGGAGAGCTGTTCATCGGAGAGGTTGGGCGACAGTTCGACCGCTTTCTTGAACAGGCTTTTCAGATTTGTCACCATCGCTTCAACTTCAAGGCCATCCTCGGAAGGCTCGTCACTATCGACAACGACAGCGCGGATGTACGGCTCGGTATGAAGAATGGAGATGAGCTTTACACGGCGCAATCCTTGCATCAAGACACTCTTCGTGCCATCTGCGAGCGTGAGAGTCTTCAACACTTTGGCGGCGGTGCCAACCCAAAAGATATCCTTCTCCGTTGGCTTCTCAATCTTGCCATCGGTCTGTGCGACAACTACCACGAGGCTATCCTCCCGGAGCGCCTCTTCTACAACCTTGATGCTGCTTTCTCTTCCGATGGACAACGGCATTACCTGGCGTGGGAAAAACACCGAATTGCGTAACGGCAGAACTGCTATTGCTTGCGGCACTTTCGACTTTGTCATCAACATTCCTCTTTAGTTCTCTGTCTATTGAACATTTTGCACCGCTGTTTCGTTTCAGAAATAAAAAAGGCGAGTGCCTGAGGCCCAGACCTGCAGGACTCGCCTTTGCCCACCATCGAATCTTCTTACTTCACCCTAACGTCAATCTGCTTCGGCTTTGCCTCTTCCGCCTTTGGCAGCGTGATGGTCAGAATACCATCGTTATATACTGCTTCGATCTTGTCATGCTTCACATGTGCGGGCAGCGTGAATGATCTCTGGAACGAACCATACGACCGCTCGAGGCGGTGAAAGTTCGAGCTTTTTGATTCCTGTTCCTGTTTCTTCTCTCCTCGAATCGTGAGAATGTTCTCCTGCATCGTGATCTTCACGTCGTCCTTATTGACGCCCGGAAGCTCGACCTTCACGCGATACTCTGCTTCGTTTTCCGCCACATCGACGGCGGGCGTCCAGACAGACAATCCAAAAGAACCATCGTCCACAGTGCCGCCACGGAAGAAGCCATCGAACATCCTATTGATCTCCCTCTGCATGGTAGTGATGTCTGTGGGGAATGTTGCCAAATCACGTCCTGAATTCCAGCGAACTAATGACATATGATCCTCCATGTTTTATTTTGTGAAACGATTGCCTTGTTACTTGATCTGAATTTCTTTTGGCCTTACTTTTTCGTTCTTGAACAGTGTGAGTGCCAACACGCCATTCTCGTACTTCGCATCAACACTGTCGCGATCAATTCCATCTCCAAGATTGAACACCCGGTGGTACACCGTTGCGCTCAACTCACTGAAGAGCAACGATGCATGTTCCGGATGATATGGCTCAATCTTCGCGCGGACACTCAATGTTCCATTCTCCATCATCACATTGATTGACTTCTTCTGTGCACCAGGCAGATCGATCATCAGAACGAATGCTTCCGGCGTTTCATACACGTCGGTCGATGGGCTGACAATATTCTCCTTCAACCTGTTTTGGAGAGCGGGCAGCATATTCGCCCGTTTTACGATTGACACGTCGTTATTCCTTGTCATGACTTGACCTCTCCTCTACTGAACCTTGATCTCGCGTGGACGTGCTTGTTCGGATTTTGGCAACACCACCCGAAGCACTCCGTTCGTCAATTCAGCTGAGATCGCATCAACCTTCGCATCTTCGGGAAGCTGAATCGTCCTGGTGAATTCTCCCGTCCGGATTTCATTGCGCAGCAAGGCGGACTTCTCCGGCAACTGATGTGCTTTTCGCACACCGCTGATGGTCAGAACACCATCCTGCACTGCCAGCTTCACATCCTCTTTGCTGACACCGGGTACTTCAGCAGCCAGTACAGTTTCATTCTCATACTCAGCGATGTCGATTGCTGGATACGAGGAGCGAGCCGGACCGGTTTGCAAAATGTCACCCAGCATGCTATCGATATCCCTCTCGAAGTTCACGAGCGGGGACGTTACAATTGGAAAACGTTGGACTCGTACGAACATGTTATGTCTCCTAAGTTTGTTGGATTGTTGATTGATCTTCTTTGTTGTATGCCAGTATATATTCAACCAACATGCCAGAGAGCGCAAACGTTGGAAAGTTGTTGGATTAGCTTGAGTTACGGGAACATCTTAAGAATGGGAGGTCGGATGGCTTTGACAGAACGGCACAATAGCCTGAAATGATTTCAGGCCGGTATGCAACTCAGGCAGTAATGTTCTGCCAGGGCGGCGGAAGTCAAAGGGAAAACTCGAATTCAGTGAGAGGCTGGGGAGGGATTTGTTTGTACTGGCTTTGTCTTGAGGTAAGAGATGACAAACAAAAGACCAAAGGTCAAATCGATAATCATCAGTGGCAACCACAACATTGGAAAACGCCCCTGCGGAAACAGAATAAGAAATGTTGGTACCAGGGACATTTTCTCCAAGAAACCGAGCAACATTATTGTCCGATAGCGCAGCGGATCCTGAGCGATGACCAGGAAAAGAACCTGCCACACGACGGTCACTCCAATGAACGCATAATAGTTTTCAGGGTGATTAATTGGAGGAGGGAAGTCCGTTCCTATTTTCTGTTCCATGAAATACAGAGGAAACGTCACGAGCAGACCATACGCTCCCGCGATGAGGAACACGTACTTTGCGAATTTCATGTGAGGGTCCAGATCTTCAGTTGGAGGTTGCACCAGGTGTGGTTGGACGAAGAGCAAGAGGAAACTCCACATCGACCTTGCCGTTGGCGGACACCGTGACCTCCTTGACTTCTTCATACGGTGGCTCGTAGTGGTACGCCTTCGGTTTGCCATTCTCCATCTCTGTCTTCACCACAGCGACACCTTCGTGCCACATCTTCAGCTTGTAAGTTCCCGGGGGAACGTTTTCAAGAATGAAGTTCCCGTTGACATCCGTCAGGGCGTAGTAAGGATGACCTGTCACCATGATGTATGCGTTCATCCACGGATGACCAGCATCGCATGTCGCAGAATAGAGTCCCGGCTTCTTGAACTGCGTTTGCTTTACCGTGGTTCGCTGACCCTTGATGGGCTGAGCGATATTGAAAAGCGTCCTTCCAGCATCACCCTCATCATAGGCGTGGACGTTGTGCAGGATTGGGTCGCTGTTCACAATATCCAGCGACGAGCCGTACGGCAGGAGGAGAACGTGGGGCTTGTACTCACATTTGAACTGATCAAGGTTGAGCTGTTTGTTACCGCTCGCCATTCTCTTCCCTTCAGAAACATCTTCAAGCCACACGATGGCATCCTGCACACCCATTGTTTTGCCGACACGAAGACGAGGCAACGACTTGTTCACGCCGCAGTATTTCGCATCCTTCGACACAATCAACTGAAGCTTCCTCGGTATTTCACCTTCAAGGCGCACAGACCCTCGAACCGTGCCACCGTTCGTCACGGCAACTTCCTTGTATTTCACTTGAGCCTGCAATTCACCACCTCGCCCTCCGAAGAGAGCGAGGCAGAATATGGCAGTGGGGAATACGCTGTTGGTCTTCATTTCATTCCTTGGTCTGCGTGAATCTCGTGTTACTTCTTCGGCGCACTCATTGTCGGTACACGCTCACCTGTCGGGGAGATCGGATCGGGAACCGCGTTCTCGATGGGTTTCAGTGACTTCAGGTATGCAAAGATTGCTTTGAGGTC
Organism: Bacteroidota bacterium; assembly: GCA_031402435.1. Classification (GTDB taxonomy): domain Bacteria; phylum Bacteroidota; class Ignavibacteria; order UBA10030; family UBA6906; genus UBA11986. The sequence goes on from JANNSJ010000047.1 coordinate 48,823, forward strand.
GGCATCCGTCGCCTGACCTATCATTTGCCAGGGCATCGGTGGAAGGATGGCACGACCCTCTCCCATATCCTTGCCGGTTCGCAATGCTTTGATGAAGATTGCTTCCGTCCAACTGCCGATCCCAGTAGCAACATCAGGAGTAAGGTTCCTGGTAAAGCTCACCCCCCATGGGCCTGCCCATGCGGTGAGGTCGTTCGTAGTTATCGCTCCCCATTTGTCAGGAGCAAGGATGTCCTTTGGCACTTCAGGCAACTTGTTCGATGACGGCGAACCAGACAGAAGTCGCGTGGTATCGAGAATCGGGCCCATTGGTGTGAAGACTTTTGGAGAGTGGCAGTCATTGCAGCCGCCAAAGTTGACGAGGTATCTTCCCCTCTCAATCATTGCCTTCAGCTTCTTTGTATCGGCTGCCTTATCGCTGCTAACAGCAACAGCAGAAAGCACAAAGCAACATGCAAACAATGCGACGGTGAACCTCTTGAAACGGTTCATTGTACCTCCTCGATGGTTGTGTATGGAAAGGAACAGTTGAAGAATTTAAGCGGTGTAAAGGTAGCTCATTAATTCGAATCATTCAAGACATTTTGATCCCGAATATGCTCAAGTAGAATTATGCTCATCGGAGACGCATATTGGGAGAGGCTAGACCTCCGACGGCTGCAGGCCACATGGAAATGTTGAGTCACTCAACACTGCTGGACAACGAACTGATCTTTAAGAAGGATTCAGCATTGCATTACGAGATTTCTCTTCAGTCGAAAATCCTTACCCCACCACCAGCTTAAACCCTTTCCCATGTACGTTGATGATCTCTACCCTCGAATCATCTTGGAAGTATTTGCGGAGACGTGAAACGAACACATCCATGCTTCTGCCGGTGAAGTAGCTGTCGTCCTGCCAAACGATTTTCAGTGCAACATCGCGTTCAAGGGTTCGATTCATATTGATGCAGAGCAGACGCAGCAGGTCTGCTTCTTTCGTGGTGAGTTTCAGTGGCTTGCTGTTGATCTGCAGAGTTTGTTTGTCGTAGTCGAACTCGTATTTGCCTATCGTGAAGCGGGAAGGGATCGACGTTGAATCTGTAGGTGCCACGCTTCGCTTGAGTACGGCTTGAATCCGCAGCAGAAGCTCTTCCATGCTGAACGGCTTGGTGATGTAATCGTCGCAGCCGATTTTGAATCCCTCGATCTTGTCTTCTTTCAGTGATTTTGCAGTCAGGAATATGATCGGCGTTGTTTGGTCGTGGGCTCTCACTTCCCGCGCAAACGTGAACCCATCCTTCTTCGGCATCATAATGTCCACAAGCGCGAGCACGAATTGGCCGTTGTGGTACGCGGCGAGTCCTTCCACCCCGTTTGAGCAATGCGCAACGGCGAAACCGTTCAGTTCGAGATGCTCTTTGAGAATGAAACCGAGGTTTGTGTCGTCTTCTAATAGGAGGATCTTTTGCTTGGTCATGTGCTTCTTTCTTGGTCGGTTGCCATGAACGGGAATGCAAGCTCAAAGGTGGTTCCCTTTCCGGGAGAACTGACAAGACTCACCGAACCCTTCTGCGCTTCCACTATTAACTTCACGTAACTCAATCCAAGTCCGAAGCCCTTCACATCGTGCTGGTTTCCAGTCGATACACGGAAGTACTTATCGAATGCCCTCTTCGCATCCTCCTCCTTCATTCCAATCCCCTCATCGCGGATGGAAATCTTCAACAATCCATCATCATTCCGGGTCGACACTTCGATGCGCGGCGCTTCAAGGGAATACTTAATCGCATTATCGAGAACGTTATGAATGATATTGGTGAGATGAACTGGGTCTGCATTTATTGCCGACAATTCAGCCGGGAGCTTGCAAACGATTGTTCCACTTTTTTGCTCCACTTGCAAAGTAATGTTACCGACAGCTTTCCGGATTATCTCGTGAACGTCCACGGGCACAATGTTGAGTTCGAAATCACCTTCTTCGAGCACAGCCATCTGCAAGATCTTGTCCACTTGCTGCTTCATGCGAGTATTCTCGTCGTGGATGATCCCGTTGTACCGGAGAACCTTCTCACTATCCGGAAGAATATCCGGACGCGCAATCGCTTCGCTCGCAAGGGCAATGGTAGAGATTGGCGTCTTGAACTCATGCGTCATGTTGTTGATGAACTCGATCAGTGCATCCGACAGTTTCTTCTGTTTGAATATCGTCTTCAACGTGTAGACGAAGGTGAAGATGATTCCACCCATGAATAGAGCGGTGGCGCCAAGCAATGGAGCCATTGAACGAAGAAGGAACAGTGTTCGTCCGGGAAAATACAACGCCAATTCATTCCTCGGCGAAAAGACTTCAGCGGGAAACAACCGGGCGTGGAATTCCGAGGCCCGAAGCTCTCCGGCATATTCCTGCTGCGATACCATTTGCAGAGAATCCGATTTTGTGCCAATAACACCGTACGCATACGGAAGATCGATCCCCGCCTCCTTCAGATTAATCCGCACAAGCGAATCAAGCAATGCGGGCTTGATTCGCTTTCCAATTGGCGGATGCCCTGAAGATATGAGTTGATCCACAACTTCACGCATAACCTTTTCGCTGTGCTCGCCCGGCCCCTGGCGCACGACGCCACCGGGCGTTCCCTGCATCACTTGAACGACAAACGAGGAACTGTCCGCCGTGTACTTGTAAAAGTATTCACCCTTTGAGTACTTGTCGGAACTCAGCCGGACGTTGAACTCCCCGGCCTGCCGGAACGTGTCAACCATAGTTGTGTCTTCTCTGCCCAACATATCAAATACACGAATCGACACGTGTTGCGGACTTCCTACAGAATAGGAGAGCATGTTCCCGACAATCTTCATCGGCGGCTGATGAACATTGTCCGGGCCGCTCATGACCATGCTCGTCGAAATGCTGTCATCATGTCGTTCGCTCTGAATGGAAACAAATGCACGCTTTTGGCCTTTCCCCTCTTGAGGCACACCAACAGCAAAGATGCGGGAAACGGCGTCACCTGTTTCCAACCCATCGTTCACGGCGGCAAGCGCGGACCCGACAGACTGCTTGAACGCCTCTTCCTTCTGGTCGTACGCGTTCTTGAGCAAATACAATTGCAGTCCGATGATCCCGAGGAGGGAGACAATAACGAGTGCAATCAGAATTACGATGGTTCGCTTGGTTAATCTCATGGTGTAATGTACGAGAAGGATGGGAGAATTTCCTCCCTCTTCACACTTCTTAACACTCTCTAACACTGTTTAACTACCAACACTGCAACCATTAGCATATCTTGCCGTCCGAGATCGCAACTTCAATCCATTCACGGACGGAGATTCACTCATGAACCTATCCAGCTTTTTCCACTTTGTCATCATTCTTGTTCTCGTAATTGGCCAAACACCGGCGCAAACAAAGGTCATGCACGGAGACAGTAAAGGCAATCTCGATATAAAGATGGCAGGAGATGCATTCCTTCTCAAAGAACTTGGCGCCGCCATCGCCTCTGATAATGGCACAATCAAAGTTTTGAATGTTATGCCGCCTGAACACAGGCCACAATCGTACAAGGATATCGACCTTCAACAGGATGATGTCGTTCTGATGGCGAACGGAAAACGTCTTGCGGGAACGAAGGATCTTCAATCGATCTACGACGACCTCAAGGTCGGTGATGAACTCAAGCTCGGCATCAAACGCAAGGAAGAAATGCACCTCGTCTCCCTCAAGAAAGGCGATCCGAAAGACCTCCCCAAGATCCAGATGAAAGTCATGCGTGGAGATGACAATGACAATGAGGCGACATTTCCCGCAGTGGGTGTAGTGATGAAGATGAAGGGAAAAGACATCGTCATCGATGAGTTGTTGCCGGGAGAGACTGCCTTGCAGAAGGCTGATGTGAAAGCAGGAGATGTTCTGCGATCAATAAACGGCAAGCACGTCAAATCTCTCAGAGAATATTCCGACGTCTTTGATGAGGTTGAAGCAGGGAAGAGCGTAACATGGGGTCTCCGGCGTGGAGAGAGTCAGCATTCGGTAACGTTCAACCGTCCCCAGCCCAGAATGATGATGATGAAGCGGGAAGGCAAAAAAGAGTGACCTGCCGACTTGCGACAATCCTGATCCTGTCTCTCTTTTTCGTTATCGAAATACCTGCTCAGGTCAACTATAATCAGCGCGATGACAAGTACCGTCTGCTCGGTCTGAAGCGTGCGAAGGAAGTCTATGAATCAGCGCGCAGAGATTTTGACCGCCAGAAGGAGCTCTTCACCAAGGGACTCATCTCACAAGCCGAACTCGATCGACTCCGAAGCACATTCGCCGACGCCGAAGTAAACTACCAGCAGTCGTTGCTCGCCGTGTTGTTCGAAGCCCAGTACGTCTCTGTTGCACGGGCCGTGAAATACAAAACGAAAGAAGGAGGCAACCACGCACGGGTGCGGTTGGTGAACACATCCGGCGGCGGAGCGGAGTTTCAGAAACTGCTGAACATTGATGAAGCGTTGTTCAAGTCGCTGCAGCCTGAAGTCATCAACAACGTCTACGTGTCGATACTCAACGATCAGGGTGCGATTATTAGCCAGCCGTTTGAGGCAAAGATCACCGAGCTGAAATACGGCGAGCCGAAAGACCTCGACTTCACACTTCTGCAAGACCTTGACGCCGTTACAGTAAGCCTGATCTACGGCAACGGTGCATCGCGTTCGATGAAGATTTATCTGCAGAAAGACGCAAGCGTTAACCGGGTCATTGTTCAGTCTGAACAGTTCTCACAGGAAGCCGACCTTGGCAAGTCAGCGACGTTCGACCTGACACTCGAATTGTTCAGCGGTGCGAACAATACGTTCAGTCTCGAAGTTGTAAACCTGCCGCGACAAATCAATCGATTCTTCAAAGATCCGAGCGGCCAGGCCCGACTCAGCCAGTTCAAATTCACCGAGTCAGCCAATACGCGGAAAGCGGCGCTGGAAATCTCATTGCCTGACAGGCCAACCGATGAAGTCACAATGGACAAGCCAATCCCCTTCTTCGTGCTTGTCATCCCACGCGATCAGGCAGCAAAGCTCGGCGATATGAGCGGACGCAAATGGACACAGGAAGAAATCGAGAAGATGGGCGTGGGATTCGCCAAACTTGAGTTGCTGCCGAGGGGAAAAGGAAAACTCCTGGTACGGGCACCACAGATGTTCTACTCAATCAAGTCTGATGGCATCGTCGAGATGACGGTCGAACTCGTCAACGAGGGAAGCCGACGGATCGACAACATCGAAGTGAAGGTCGATCAGCCGCTGAACTGGAAACGAGAAGTCGAACCGACGGTGATCTCATCGTTGGAGATTGGTGCAGAGCAGCAGGTGCATCTCCGGTTCATTCCACACCCGGATATTTCAGTTGGACGGTACGACATGCGCTTGCGGACTTCGGGAATGTCGGACAATCTGCCCATCAACGGAGAGGACAAGACCGTCACCATCGAGATTCAGGCTGAAGGGAATATCTTCGGAACGATTCTCATCATTCTGTTGATCGTCGGGTTGGTGGGAGGAATTGTGGTGTTCGGGATAAGGCTATCAAGACGATAGCAAGTTTGAAGACGAGTCATTGCGAGGCTGATTTCCAGGCCGAAGTCCGTGCTTGCGATTCCGACCACTGGCGGGATTCTGGGAATCGAACAATCTCATCACCAACAAGAGGCGGGATTGCTTCGCTTCGCTCGCAATGACAGCGATCCTGGGTTACGTAAGTTCTAAAAATGATCAAGCGAATATTCAACAACTGACAAAGGTACTCCAATGAACAACCCACAACCCATACTCGAAACAGTCAACCTCACGAAGCGATATGAAGACGGCGTTCTCGCCCTCGATCATGTTTCATTCCGCGTGCTGCCCGGACAAATCTTTGCCATGCTCGGGGCAAATGGCGCAGGCAAGACCACAACGATCAATCTCTTCCTCAACTTCATCGAACCATCTGAAGGAGAAGCACGCATTGCGGGAATTACAACACACAAGGAGCCGCTGAAGGCCAAGGCGAACGTCGCGTACGTTTCAGAGAACGTGATGCTCTATCCGAACTTCACGGCAATCCAGAACCTTGAATACTTCGGTAAGCTGGGTGGCAGGGCTGATCTTACACGAGAGGAATGTCATGCAGTGCTCCAACGTGTCGGACTTCAGGAAGAGGCGCACAACAAGAAGCTCAAGGGGTTCTCCAAGGGTATGCGACAGAAATGCGGCATCGCCACCGCCATCCTGAAAAACGCTCCCGCCATTTTGCTCGATGAGCCAACATCCGGACTCGACCCGCAGGCGGGCATGGAATTCATGAAGCTGCTCGCTTCGCTGCGTGAAGAAGGCAAGGCAATTCTCATGTCGACTCATGACATCTTCCGGGCAAAGGAGATTTCTGATTTAGTTGGAATCATGAAGCAGGGACAATTGATCATGCAGAAGACGCGGGCTGAGCTTGTGGGCGAGAATCTTGAAGAGCTCTACATGCGCTATATCGCAGGACATGTTGAGCAGGCGGCGTAGCCCGCGTTGTCATTGCGAGCCTGCTTCCCAAGGCGAAGCAATCTCAAACCCGAGGAGAAAAGGGATTGCTTCGTCGCTTCGCTCCTCGCAATGACTCGATTAATGAACTAAGTCTATCAAGGAAACCCATGCTCAAACTCATCATCGAAAAAGAACTCCGTGACACTATCGGTTCAACCAAGTTCGCCGTCACGTTCGGAGTCTGTTCGTTCCTCATCCTGATTGCGTTCTACGTCGGGGCGAGGAACTACCAGGTGGACTGCGCCAGCTACGAAGCAGCAAAGTCCGAAAACCTCCGCCAGCTTGAAGGCGTCACGGACTGGATTTCCGTCAGGGACCACCGCGTGTTCCTCCCTCCGCAACCGCTTGCCGTTCTTGTCTCCGGTATCTCTAATGATATCGGAAGAACGACGCCAATCCAGGGACGCGGCGAGCCATCATCAAGCGATAGCAGGTATGGTGACGATCCGGTGTTTGCAGTGTTCCGGTTCCTCGATCTGGAGTTCCTGTTCGGCATCGTCCTCTCCCTCTTTGCCATCGTCTTTGCGTACGACGCTGTGAATGGAGAAAAGGAACGGGGAATGCTGCGCCTTACGTTTGCGAATGCGCTCCCACGCGACACTTACATCCTCGGAAAACTGATCGGCTCATTTCTCGCTCTTGCTGTTCCACTCCTGATTCCTCTGCTGCTTGGCAGCGCGTTGCTTCCCATCCTCGGCGTGAGTTTGTCAAAAAGCGAATGGGCGCAACTTGCGTTCATCGTCGGGGCGGGGATACTGTACTTCAGCACATTCCTCGCCCTCTCGGTGTTCATCTCCGCTCTCACCGAACGCTCATCCAGTTCATTCCTGATGCTGCTTGTAGTCTGGATACTTGCCGTGTTGATTATGCCCCGTGCCTCCGTGTTGCTTGCCGGACGCGCAGTCGATGTCCCAACCATTGACGAAATCGGAACGCAAAAATCCCGCCTCGCCCATCAACTCTGGACGGAAGACAGAACAAAAATGTCAAGCTTCAAACCAACATCCAACAATGACATGTCCCTGATGATCTCGGAGTTCAACAAGTTCATGACACAACTTGGAGATGACCGTGACAAAAAAATGCGCGAGCTGAGCGACCGCTTGAATGAAGAGCGTGCCAATGCTCAACGCCGACAGCAAAAACTTGCATTCGGCCTCAGCCGCACTTCTCCTGCCGCAGTGTTCTCGCTGGCTGCCACAACACTCGCCGGTACATCGCTGGATTTGCAGGATCGGTACCACAACGCAACGGTCTCATACCAGGATGTGTTCGGGAAGTTCATGTTCCAGAAGACCGGCATGAAACTCGGCGGACGGATGATTGCTTTCAAGACCACAACGGACCACGGCGAGAAACCCAAGCCCATCGACCCACAGGAGCTTCCTACGTTCGAGTATTCTCCGGCTTCGCTGTCTGATGTTCTGCCCGGCGCGTTGATGGACCTTGGCTTGTTGGCGTTGTTTAATCTCGTGTTCTTCGCAGGGGCGTTCGTGGCGTTCCTGAGGTATGACCTTAGATAAAGATAACCACAGAGGCACGGAGACACAGAGAAAATATATGAAGATCAAAAAAAAGATGTAGGACAGACATTCTTGTCTGTCCGAATTGCTCACGTGGCCTATGCGGTCAGACAGGAATGTCTGACCTACAAAAACTCATGTTCAACAAAAAATAATAATCTTTACTCTGTGCCTTTGTGTCTCTGTGGTTAATTTTTAAGGAGAATTCATGCTCAGCAGCATCATCATCCGTAAAGAACTCAAATCCATCCTTCTCAGCCCGAAGTTTCCCGCAACGTTCGGGGTGTGCTCGATACTGCTGTTGCTCAGCGTGTACATCGGGATCAGAGAGTACAAGGCAGCGGCTGCGCAAACAGGAAGCGCACGGCAGCTTGTTGAGCAGGAGCAACGCGAAGCCACATCATGGGGAGGCGTGGAGAACCGCGTCTTCCGCGAGCCCGACCCGATGCAGGTGTTCGTCGCCGGATTGCAAAACAACATCGGCCGGCTCTCCGACGTAAGTCCCATGGAAGCCGTGAAGCTCACGCACAGCGTCTACTCGGACGATCCGATCTTTGCTGTCTTCCGGTTCATCGACTTTGCGTTCATTGTGCAGGTGGTGCTCTCGCTATTCGCCGTGCTCTTTACTTATGATGCAGTCAACGGCGAGCGGGAGAGCGGCACACTCGCGCTCACATTCTCCAACGCAGTCCCCCGCGCACGCTACCTCGGCGGCAAGGTTATCGGGGCGTGGCTCGGACTCGTTCTGCCCGTCACCATCCCCGTACTGTTGAGCGTCCTCATCGTGATGCTCACCGGCGTGCCGTTCCTGCGCGAACACTGGATCCGGTTTGCAACGCTCATGGGAATCTCACTCCTCTACTTCACGTTCTTCGCCATGCTCGGCGTGTTGATCTCGGCGCTCACGAAGCGGTCGAGCGTTTCATTCCTCCTCTCGCTCGTGGTGTGGATTGCGCTTGTGCTGATTGTGCCGCGTGCCGGAGTGATGGCAGCGGGACAAATCGTACGCGTGCCGACCGTTGCCGAACTGGATGGACAGATCGCCGCGTACTCCAAAGAGCGCATGGCGCAACTCATGGAGCAGATGGAGAAGCGATGGCAGACTCGCAACGCAGCCATGCAAGGCATGAGCAACGAAGAGCGCACCGCCTACCGCGAACAGCACGAGTGGGGCTGGCTTGAAGAAGAGGACAACGCACGCAAGGAGATGCAGAAGGAGATCGACAGGCAAACGGCGAAGTACATGGAGGATATGCGGAACCGGAAACAGGAACAGGTGCGGCTGGGACTTGCACTGTCGCGCTTCTCACCCGCCTCGGCGTTTCAACTTGCGGCCATGCAGCTTGCCGGCACGGATGTGAACCTGAAGACCCGCTACGAAGACGCCATGCAAACATACCGCCAGAGCTTCAACGCGTACAGGGAGAAGAAACAACAGGAGTCCGGCAACACGGGAGGCATACGCATTACCGTGGATAGCAACTCGGGCATTTCGTTCCAGACGCCGCGTGAGGCCGGAACGCTCGACCTGAGCGACATGCCGCGGTTCGAAGCGCCGAAGATTCAATTGCCGGAGTATATTGCCCCGGCGTTCATTGATATTGGACTGCTGGTTATTGTTGGGATGATGGTGTTTGCGGGAGCGTTCGCAGCGTTTCTGAGGTATGATGTGAGGTGAACTATTGGAAAGAGGAATCAGATCAATTCGACAGGAATTCTCCCGGCAAGAGGTGCGAGATCCGTTAGACCAAGGGGGACAAAACCCATCGGTTTCTTACGGAGCATAGTTGGTGAGATGTAATCATTAAAAAGGACGCAGGGAACGTGTACTGTTGTCTGTAACCCAACGTGCCGAGTGAATGATGCGACAGCCGTGGCAACAGATTTGTGAGCATCATCGATGTTGTACTCACTGTTCTTGCATTGAACGGAAACAATAGGCTTGTGTGGTACTGACCCAATTGGCAACAGCCACAAGATATCAAATCCACCATCCTTCTCGCGACCATATAGCACTGTGGCATCAAATCCCAGTGTCTTTAAGTGTCTATTGAATGCAGCTCGGGTCTTCTTTGTGTCGCGTGGATGTCCAACACGGTGGATCGCTCCGGTGGTGCGATGATCTAGCCTTAGCGCAACTGTGCATTCGAAATCATGTGCCCGCTTTCCAATCGTGCGGATTCCTCGCATGTCATTTACAAACGATAAGAATTCAGGATCAGCTGCGGTAAATCTTCCTGTCTCCGGCAAATACTCAAATGGAAACCTTGCACCTTTCCCCCTGAAGTGTTCCTCCAACTTCACAACAGCGCAACGAATAGCATCCTCTGGACCAACCGCTTTGAGATCCCTTATCAAATTCTCCAAGAGTGGGGAGTCCCTGTCATTTACTCGGAAGTCTTCGTCGGTTATCACCCTAGACGGAGTGGCAGTTAATTCCTCGGCAATCACCTCGAAAAACTCAAAGAGCGCGGTTGGCATCAATGAGCCTTTTTAAGGAATTTCTTCACGGCAGTATGAAATCTCTTGAATGCTTCAACCAAACGCGTGCTATCTTCATTTTTACTTCCCTTAAGAAGTTTAGGAAGTAACAGTCCAAGGTTTTTTGTCATCTTCGACAAACGATCTATGCTCTCCTCGCGTGAGTCAACGTAAATCTCCGCCTCTTCCAGTGTTCGGCCCGAACGCAATGCAGCAACGGCCTTCTCAGAGCCAAGTACTTTCCCTAAAATGGAAAGGTCTCGCGTTTCGTTGACGATTCGCTTGGATGAGTCTCGACCGCCGTCCTTCATCCTCGGACCGTAAATATCCTGTAAAAGTAAGTTAAAGTTCTTCTTGTCGTAGCTTTGCACTTCCAATGTCTTCGAATCAACTTCAAGCTGGAGAAACTTCTTGATGCCAGTGCGTCCCACAGCCTCTGCAAGCATCCAAAAGTCCGCTCCTGCAGGGAGGTCCACTTCGGCTTGTTGGAGCAATCTGTATGGAATAAGAAAACGTTTAGCATCTCCCTTTTTTAGTTGGGTTTCCTTAAAAACACGATCTAGCCCTCCCGGTTCTTTGCTCTCGTGTTCAAGGAAAAGGGCTTTGCTTAGAGCAGGCCATTCACGAAAGCCTAATAGGTGCCGGACACCGAGATAAACTCGCATCTCACTCTTCTGTTGCTCATCTGGCTTGTCTGGGAAAACGAGCATAGGAATTTTTTTCAAGTCCTCCGTCTTTCCTTCATACTTTTCAGGGTGTGCTAAGATTTCCCGAATAGCAGCCAGACGGCGATTGCCTTCCACAACTATGAATCGCTTGCCCGCCCGTTTCACGACAAGCGGTTCATAGTCAATGAATCCATTCTTCAAAAGCGAATCCACGAGCTCCGTGGCGAAGTAAGGAGCCTCAAGTAGCGCCTTTTGAATCTCTTCTTGGCCACGGTTCTCCATGAGACCTCCGAACCGAGGATTGCTTGCATCAAAATCTAGCTTGTCTGGAGAGTCGTAATCAAGCTTTGTTTCATTTTTCGCCATATGAGTTCACCATAAGGTGTTTAACTTTTGAACAACTGCTTTAAACATCGGCGGGGGTACTGCATTCCCAATCATCTGAAACCTATCACGGACTGTTCCTCTATTCCATTTGAACTTGCGTGGAAAACCTTGAAGTACAGCGCACTCTCTATAAGCCAGCCTTCGGGCAGGTCCTTTATGAGTGAAAACCCATTTGTCAGTATGAATCCGTTTCAACGGTGGACTCATAGGATGAAGCGGTACATGACGCCAATGACCCACAATGCATGGACTTGTTTCCTCCCAATCGTGGCGTCGCCTTCTTGAAAGATAATACCAATGAAATGGCTCATCATTGAACTCGCCTGCGGGCCATTCAGGCATTCCATCGAGCACATCACGTTGAGTGACATATTTGCGACGGGTGTTTTCACCAAACTGAGGAGAAGGAAACTCGTAGTTGAAATCCAAGTCTGATCGAATTCCAACCATAAAGACACGCCTCCGGGTTTGTGCAACTCCATGGTCTTGCGCATTGATGACCTGCCATTTCACACGGTAACCTGCCAACCTATATCTGTGAAGCTGATTGTTCAGTAGTTCTCTGTTCTCGCCAAACGCCATCCCGTTCACATTCTCAACTACGAATGCCTTTGGATTGAGGATACGCAGAACACGATCATACTGCTGATATAAAAAGTTGATGGAGTCATCGGAATCTCGCCGTCCTCCTTGCGTAAATCCTTGGCAAGGATAACAACCAACGAGAAAATCCGCACTCGGAAACCGGTTAAAGTCCGCGATGTCACCGCACTCAATGACTGAACCAATGTTGTCTCCGTAAGTCTCACATGCGACTTTGGAGACATCGTTAGCCCACACAATGTTGTAGCCCAGCGTCTTCAAAGCAAAATCAGACCCACCGCACCCACTGAACAGCGATATTGTTCGGATCTGTTTCATCAGTACTCAACTTTAAGAAATTGCCGCGGAAAGATTCGTTCAGAATTTGAATAAAAGACGTGACTGAAATCTGCAGTCATCAAGAGGTCTCAGATAGCATTGGGATTCAAGCGCCTCGTCCCCTCGCAAGAAGTTACAGAAACCCAGCTACAATCGCAACATCCCGATTTCATCCTTCCCCTTCCACCATCTCTTTCAGAGTCTCAAGGTATCTCTTGCCAACGGGCTTGCCAAACCGCATGATGAAGGCCAGTTTGCGTTAGGCCCATAAAAACTAACCGCAGAGATCACAGAGAGCGCAGAGAAAAGATATAATGAAAGTGGCTTTTTACTCTGCGACCTCCGCGTGCTCTGCGGTTTTGTTCGTTCGCTCTGATCACCAGCGGGTGTGGCGGTTCACACGTGACATACTCGGCACGGAACTCCTGCGCCTTCCCGCTCATCACGTACGTAATCGCATACACGAAACCCTGTCCGCGGTTCTGCGCACCCGCAGTCACCCATTGCACCTTGGGGTTCCATTGTTTCATCAGTTCGGGGTTCTCAACGAATGCCCACACCTTGTCCGGTGTGCGGTTAATAAGAATGCTGTCGCGAATGGTCATGGTGGAGTGTACGGGAAATGGAACCGGCATGCAACTATGTCTTACTTTCTCTTTGGAAGAGAAAGTAACAAAGAGAACTTTCCCGAAATCGAATCCCTGCGGCTAGGATAAATCTGTTCTGAGGTTCATGTGATTTCGGCATCATACCAAGGAGCAATGAGCGCCGAAATCACAAACATGGTTGGTCTTCCCACACACACAGCCATCGATTTCGGGAACCCTCTGGTTTGGGTGCGTTCAAAAACCAGAGCCACCCGAAACCGATGGCCGTCTGCGGCAGGAGAACATTGCAAACCGTTGCGATTCCGTCGGCATGGAATGTCCGCTGGGAATAGTACATCCTTCCAAAGACGGAATCGCCAGCATCACCCACGATCTTTATCATCGGTGAGCGTTTCGGTTTCGGGAAGGCTTTCTTTGGTTACTTTCTTTGGCCTCAAAGAAAGTAACGTCAGGCTTCTGGAGGGGCGACTTCGATTTTCGGAGCGCGATAAAAAATCCTAACCTCAGAGAACGCGGAGAACAATCATATTATTTTTCCTCTGCGACCTCAGCGTACTCTGCGGTTATATTTACCCTCAGATTTATGATTTGAGATTTTGGGGCCCGATAAAAACACTAACCGCAGAGATCACAGAGAGCGCCGAGAAAAGATATATATTTTTCCCTCTGCGTCCTCCGTGTACTCTGCGGTTCATTTACATTGAGATTGATGGTTTGAGATTTGGAATTCTTACTCCTGTGCATCCACTGCAACCTTTTGTCTCCACCAGTTCACGGCACTGTCGGTTGCTTCCTTCGAGACATCCACAAGCTCTATGATGGGGCCGAGCAGCATGGACTGTCCGGTGAGGAGCTTGGACTTCGTTTCGTTGTTCTTCGCATCCTCTCCATAATGGACGGCGGCAAGCTTCTGTTGCAGCGGCGAGTAGCGTGCCTTCTCGGACTTGAGTTGATCATTCCATTGCTTCGGAAGTGCTTTCAGGAATTCATTCTCGGCGGCGATGTGTTTCTCCATCGCCTTGACTCTCAAAGCATGCGACAGTTTCGGATCGGGGAAACGGCCTGCCTCACCACCATCCACGAGTGGAATCTTCTTTGCTTCCGCTCCCTCCCACTCGCCGATTTCCTGGTGCTTCTTGTCCCGTTGTTCGCGAAGCGCCACTTTCTTCTTTGTTATCTCCATGATGTTCTGGACATCGGCAGCGAGTTGCTGGTTCAGGTTTTGGTATTCCTCAAGAGCGGCATTTACTGCTGCTGGCTCGGGCGCAAGGGCTTTCGTGAATCCCATTTGCTTGTTCATCTCCATCGCATACTTTACCTTCTCTGCCGGACTCATGGAGGCGAGCTTCCGCTTCACCTCTTCGGGATCGACTTTCTTCATCGCATCGACGGTGGGTTGGGCAAGCACCTTGCCGACCTTCGAGATTCTTTCCGTTATCTCATCGACCTTCTGTTCTGTCGGCTTGAAGAATTTCTCCGTGTTGCAGTTGAGCATTACGCCTTCGCCGGTACATTCGGCGCGGGCAAATGCAGCCTTCACATCCGCCGGTGGACCGGGGACTTTGTCATAGAGTTCGATGATATTCACTTTTACCATCTCCTGACTGTACGATGGAACGGAAAGGAGAAGGAAGAGCAAGAAAGAAACGATGCGTGTCATTGGTAAATCTCCTGGGTTGTGTTGAATGGGAAACAAGATAACATTTGGGATGAAGAGTGGCAATATGCAGAAACGCCGTGAAGGGCGTCTGCCTCGTCCAAAACGATTTGATATGAGGCTGTCTAATAAGTCCGTAGTGGCGGGACATTGTCCCGCACGTTGGGCAAATTCCCTATTAAAAGCCCGTGCGGCGTCGGGGGGCGTCCCCACTACACCATGAAGCAGACTTTTTGGACACCCTCACCAACTAGTTCTCCCGAAGCACTTCTTCGGTCAGGAACCACACCAATGCCGCACACCCGGCGGCAATATACAGCGGGAGATTTGACACCGGCTCGGAAGAACCGTTCGTGAACCACGCATGAACAAGCGGCCACTTCCAGAACACGACCCCGGCGAAACCGATCAAGGCAACGGCAAACACTCCTACGAGAGTAATCCTATCAAGTTGCGAGAGACGCTCATGCTTGCGTGTAAACTGCGCTCTGAGCCAGAGAATGCGGTACGAAACGGGGAGAACCGTTTCTCCGGGAACGTGCTGCAATGCTGTGGCAACAGTAACGGTCTCACGACAGAAAGGACAGGATTCCGAATGCGAATGCAGCTCGCTGGCCCAATTGCCGGACTTCAGTGCGAGTACGACATCATGCTCGCGTGGACATGGTTGAGTGTTCATCATTCTCCCTTTCTGACTCCCATTGCGTTGAGAATACCCAGAAGCTTTTGCTTTGCCCGGAACAACAACACACGAACGCTTTTTTCCTTCACACTCAACATCGTGGCGATCTCTTTGTGGTCATATCCTTCCACGTAAGCGAGCCAGAGGAGTGACCGGTGTTGCGGTGAGAGTTGTTCAAGGGCGCCTTCCACACTATGACGCGTGCTCATATTGCGTTCCTCATGTCTGGATGGAATATCGCCGACGCCTTCACTCTCCCACTGCACATCCCGCTTCGTACGCCGCCAGTGATCACGGATGAGGTTTGTCGCCGTTGTGAACAAGTACGATTTGAGTTTCGCATCGGTCGGCTCTTTGAGATCACTTTGCAATACGCGGACGTACGATTCCTGGAACACGTCATCTGCGATTGCCTTCTCGCCCGCTACTCTCAGCAGGTACGACAACAACGGCTTCGATGTTTGCTCGTAGAAGACTTTGAACCGCTCCTCGTCCATCATTGTATGAAGGTCATCTCAACGCGGCGGCTTCGTTCCTGATTGCTCCAGTTCAATGCTTGCCTTCCCGGCCATCGAGCCTCCATTTTTTGACCAATGAGCTCGTCACGTAAGCAACAACGAGAAGGCCTGCGCCCAGAACTGCCGAAAGATTTCCCCAGAATTTCAAATCCACAACCTTGCGAGCATAGTTGATGTCTGCCTCGTTGCTAAACAAGGAAGCATTCATGTAGAAGGCAAATCCTAAAAACAGAAACACCACACCAGCCTGAACGAACCTGAGCACACGATTGCGGGGGTTCTCTGCTGTTGGAGCAGGGTCTTCGAGAAATTTCTGTCCCTGCTCGGTCTGCATAAACTCGATGACTTCTTTCGCCGTTCCAAACTTGTCGATGAGGCGGTTAATGGACTCGGAGCGCTGCAGCCGGGCTTTGGCAACGGTATTCTGTCTCTGAAAAAGGTACCAGAATACCGCCGGGACGGAAGTAAATGCAATCACAACCAATAAGAATTCATCTGATGCCATGCCTGACTCCTGAGAAGTTCAACGTTGTATCATGATCATTCAATGGTAAGACGTACGAGACAGGTGGAAGGTTAACAGTCGGGCGTCCAAAAATAACCGTCTACTTCAACGGGGCGTCATATCGATCACCGTGGCTTTTCGGAACTGAAATGACAAGGAATGAGACATCCGCAGACGATTCATTCCGGAACTGGTGCGGAACACCCGGCGGGATTTCGACACCCTGATGCTTCTTGAGGATGATTGTTTGAGAGTCCGTTGCAATCACTGCTTCGCCTTCAAGGACGTAGAAAAACTGTCGGGAGAGTTTGTGGAAGTGCGTTGTCTCTGATTTACCCGGAGGAACTCGCTCTTGAATCACGCTGACGTCGTCCCTCTTCAAGAGATGCCAACCGTCGCATCCATCACCCCAGATGTAATGCTCAGAAGGCTTTGTGTCCACGACATTGAGATGGTCTGCCATCATTACCTCACAACAATGTTTGATATCCGTTCACGAACACCTTCACAGCAAAATAGAGGACAATGCTGCCGAAGCAAGCGAGAACCCCGCATGATAATCGAAGAGAGGGATGAACCTGGAATGGGGTACGCATCGCTTGTCCAACAATATGAAGGAATTGTCAAAAACTCAAGACTGGCAATTCACTTAAGGAGGACAGGAAATATTCTGTAAAGAATACTTGACAAACGATTTTCGCCGCAGTATATTAGTCGTGTCAAGAATACTTTACATTCAACGGAGGATATATGATGGCACTAACCGGAACAGGCCGGAAATTGATTCCGGTACTCACCTTTGTTTCAACATGGTTCATCGCACGGGGAATTCTTGAACTGGATGACATCAATCCTGCGCTGCGTGTCGCCGCCGCCCTGCTTCCAATCCCCCCATTCTCATTCATGCTCTGGCAAATTATCAAAGGGGTCAGGCAGATGGACGAGCTTGAGCAGCGCATACACCTGGAGGCTCTTGCAGTCGCCTTTCCACTCTCCATGATTCTCTTGATGACGTTGGGCCTCTTGGAACTTGCAATAGAGCTACCAGCCGAAGATCTTAGCTACCGTCATGTGTGGGCATTACTTCCAGCGCTCTACTTCGCCGGACTGGCCCTTGCACGGAGGCGTTATCAATGAAGAACAAGATTCGTTCGATGCGTACCGAACGGAACTGGTCGCAGGAGGAGATGGCGCAAAAGCTCGGAGTCTCGCGCCAGACCGTGAACGCAATCGAGAATGACAAATATGACCCGATGCTGCCACTGGCGTACAAAATTGCCAGGGCATTCGGGAAGAGGATTGAAGATGTATTTCAGTTGGATGAGAGATAGGCGAAGGTCCGCTCAGCTATTGTCGAACAAGGTAGTATGCGACGCAGTCTTGTTGAAGCCGGACGTCGCCATCACCACAATGTTTCTCAACATAATCAGACCAGGCTGCTTCAGAATTCGCGTGAACTCAGCTGCGGCCTCTGGCGTCGCAAACCAGTGGAAGGCCTGCGCTGCCACCACCACATCAACAGAGTGATCAGGAAGTGTAGTGAGAGTAGCTTCACCATTTACAGAATGAAATCCAGAGAACGATGTAAGCGATTCTTCCGCTCGCGCGCTCATCGGTGCGTTTGGCTCAACTCCATACACAGTGAAACCGTTTTCGAGCAACAGCGTCGAGAAGATTCCTGTTCCGGATCCGATATCAGCAACTGAAAGCGGTGCAGATAAAGTGGCGTGGAGTTTTTTCTTGATAGAATCAAGCAGCGCTTGCGGATAGGACGGCCGATGCTTTACATAAGCATCGGCACGACTGGAGAAACGATCTTTGGGTTTGAAGTCGATCATACTCGTATCATTGGCGGGGTATGCAAGATACGGCCCGGAATGCCAACACGAGAAGTCACAGCGGACTTTAGTCGTGCTGGCTCTCGAGCCAACGCTCTGCATCAATAGCAGCCATGCAACCTGTGCCGGCTGCAGTTACCGCCTGACGATACAGGCTGTCCGCAACGTCACCGGCGGCAAAGACTCCTGCAATATTGGTCTTCGTGCTGCCCGGTTGCACTTTGAGGTAGCCAACCGCATCCATATCGAGCTTGCCCTTGAACAGATCGGTGTTGGGCTTGTGGCCGATTCCCATGAACACTCCATCAGACCGCATTGTTGTTGTTGTACCGGTCTTGAGGTTCTTCAACTTTACTGCGTTGACAGTCTTCTTGCCATTATCGGTTTTGCCAAGTATCTCTTCAACAACTGAATCCCACACGAATGCAATCTTCGGATTCTTCTGCGCCTTGTCCTGCATGATCTTCGATGCGCGAAGCGAATCACGACGATGCACAATCGTCACCTTGGTGGCAAACTTGGTGAGGAACGTTGCCTCTTCAATTGCCGTATCGCCGCCGCCCACCACAATCACTTCGAGTCCTTTGAAAAAGAACCCATCGCATGTTGCGCACGCCGACACACCATATCCCATATACTCCTTTTCCGAAGGAAGGTCGAGCAGCTTTGCTGTCGCTCCCGTTGAAACGATAACAGCATCCGCCGTGTACAGTTCATCATCCGCCCAAACCTTGAACGGTCGTGATGAGAAATCCACTTTTGTTATGAGCTTGTACAACGACGTGGCGCCAAACCGATGTGCCTGCTCACGAAACACCTCCATCAACTCCGGCCCCATGATGCCCTTGGCAAAACCCGGATAGTTTTCCACTTCCGTGGTAATCGTGAGCTGACCGCCCGGTTGCATTCCTTCAAAGACCACGGGATTCAGACTTGCACGAGCAGCATACAACGCAGCCGTAAACCCGGCCGGACCCGAACCAATGATGATGAGTTTATGATGATTCATTACGTTCTCCATTCTTCGTGTATCACCAGAGTACTACAACTTGTCCTGGGATTTATTTTCCAGAACAATCCCAACGTTGCGCGTTATTCCCTCCCGCTTCGTCCGTTTGATGGGACTTCCCTTAAACTTTCCTGAAAACTCTTCTTGCGTCATTCCCTTCCACTCCTCGAGCTTCGGCGAGACATTCCATGCTCTCGGCTCAAACCGAGCCTCGTTCGTTTCGGTCGAGAACTTGTGATTCCACGGACATACATCCTGACAAATATCACAGCCGTAGATCCAATTCTCAAAATGCTCTTTCGCGTCACTGACAATCTCACCGCGATGTTCGATGGAGAGATATGAAATGCACCGGTTCGAGTCAACGACATACGGTTCAACAATTGCGTCCGTCGGGCAGGCTTCAATGCAAAGCGTGCAACTGCCGCAGTGGTCAGTTGCCGGTGCGTCGTAATCGAGTTCGAGCGTCGTGATCAACTCGCCGAGAAACACCCACGAGCCGTGGTCCTGCGTGATGACGTTCGTATGTTTCGCAATCCACCCGATGCCGGCTCGTTGCGCCCACACTTTGTCCATCACCGGACCCGTGTCCACATAATACCGTCCGTCGATTCCCGGAAACTCTGGCTGCATCCACGCCCAGAGCTGCTTCAGCTTCCCGACGAGTATGTCATGGTAATCATCGCCCCAAGCATAGCGCGAGATTTTTCCGACGTCAGGCTCGCTCGAGTGTTGAACGGGAGTATAGTAATTGAGGGCAACACAGATGACAGATTTTGCGCCGGGTACGATGACGGCTGGATCAGTCCGTTTCTCAACATTACGTGCCATCCAATCCATTGAGCCTTGATAGCCGCGGCTCAACCATTCCTGCAGATGCGCTGCCTCTTCATCGAGCTGTTCTACTCTTGCAATACCAACTTTGGTAAAGCCGAGTTCCAAGGCCTTGAGTTTGATTCTCTCTGTTGCACCAGCCATCACTCAACTCTCATTCTACATTCACCATGCACTTGCCGGCTTCTCCACAAACACATTCTCCCCTTCCACCCTCACCTCATACACTTTTGCTTTCCCACTGCCAACTTTTGGTTGGCCGTCTTCAAGACAGAACGCCCATCCATGCATTGGGCAGGTAAGGTACAAACCGTCGAGCGTGCCTTGATGCAACATGGAGAAATGCTGGTGAGGACAAACATTGTTGATGGCATACACTTTCCCGTCAACCCGCCACAGCGCAATCGCTTCATTTTCAACATGCACGAGTGTACCACGCCGTTCGTGAAGATCGGATGTCCTTGCCACTTTCACAAACTCCACGTCACTCCTACTTATGATAACAAATCCTTGTTCCCGATGGGGATCTCACATCGCAATGGGCATATCCGGAACAATGCCTTTGTCTGACTTCACCAGCCTCACTGCAGCAGTCACGGGATCATGTTCAAAGAAGAGTATCCAACGTTCATCGGCTGCCTGGTTAAGAATTTTGCGTTTCTCTTCCAGCGTCACCAATGGCCTGAGGTCATACGCCATGATCCAAGGGAGGTTGACGTGCGTTGTCGTCGGCATGAGGTCGGCACAATAGATGAGCGTCGTACTGCCATCGGTAATCACCGGACACTGCAATGCAGTCGTATGTCCATTAACAATTCTCACGCTGATTCCCGGGAAGATCTCGTCCTCACCATGAGTAAACTCGAGAACCCCATTCTGTTTCAGCGGCATGTAATCATCCTTGAAGAAGCTTGCCCTGTCACGCTCGGTGGGATTCATCGCTGCATCCCAGTGTTCACGCTGGACGTAGTACTTCGCTTTCGGGAACGTCGGTCTCAGTTCGCCGTTATCGTTCACCGTCGACCCACCAGCATGATCGAAATGTAGATGCGTAAGGATGACATCAGTGATGTCGTCAGGAGTAAGATTGTGTTGGTTCAGCGAAGAGACAATATTGTGTTGACTTGTATCGAACTTGTAGATGGAAGTCAGCTTTTCGTTGTACTTCGAGCCATTGCCAACATCAACGAGGATTTTCCTTCCGTTGCCGATGATGAGTAATGCCCGCGCAGCGAGAGCAATGCGGTTTTTCTCGTCGGGGGGATTGGTCTTCTCCCAGAGCGGTTTGGGCACAACGCCGAACATCGCCCCGCCATCAAGGGCGAAGCGGCCGGTTTCAATTGCGTGAAGTTGATAGGGCCCTATATTCATGTTATCTTGCCACGAAGGCGCGAAGGCGCGAAGAACCACAAAGAAGAACGAAGGACATTTGTCACAGAATGAGTCTCTTGATTCCGTTTTTGATCAGTGTAACATCAAAGTTGATAAGATATCCTAAATGCTTACCCGTGAGCTTAAGGTGACTTAGTACTTGAGCCATCCAAACCGGATTTATTTCCTCAACTGCTTTTAGTTCACATACCACGAGATCATTCACAAGAACATCAAGCCGTAAACCTTCCTCAAATGTCATTCCTTGATAGATGATTGGAATATCAAGTTGTCTTTTGATGAAACACCCTCTCTTCACAAGTTCATGACAAAAACATGCCTCATACACTTTCTCCAAAAGACCTGGTCCAAGTTCTTTATGGACAGTAAAGGCTGCATCAACAATCTTCGCACCGGTTTCTTCCTCTTCGTCTGACAGTATTCTCATGTTGCCCTTCTTCGCGTCTTTGCGTCTTTGTGGCAAACACAACAGGCATTAAACACAAAGGCCGGTTCTGCCGAGAAGCAGGTCACCGACCTTTTTCCTACTTCCTATGGATCATCAAGGTGTTACGCTGTCTTCCTGAAGTGTGATGTTGTCGCTGTCAGTTCGGGGAATTCACGATCCTGGTGGAGAATCTTCGCCCGATCAAACAGGTCTGCTTCGCTTTCAACATGGTTCGGATCGGCCACACAGCAATCCACCGGACACACCGCCGCGCACTGCTCCTGGTCGAAATGGCCTACACACTCCGTACATTTTTCCGGAACAATGTAGTAGAAATCATTTGACAGCGCATCATACATCTGTCCATCATATTCGAACTGCACACC
Source organism: Bacteroidota bacterium (assembly GCA_031402435.1). Taxonomy (GTDB): domain Bacteria; phylum Bacteroidota; class Ignavibacteria; order UBA10030; family UBA6906; genus UBA11986. Next base: position 71,192 of record JANNSJ010000047.1, read on the forward strand.
ACCGGCATAGATCGCCACGTTCGGACATTCGGGCTCACACGCCCCACAGTTGATGCATTCCTCAGTAATCATTGTTGCCATGCGAATCTTCCTCCGTTATGTAGTACTTTTCATCTGGTTCAGGTGTTACTCGATTTCATTCCACCGGATTTGCGGAATCTTTGACACGTCAAACCGTATTGGCTTACCTTCCCTCAAGCTCTCTGCATCATGCAGACAATCACGCAAACAATCAACGAGCAATTGCGTTTCCACACCATGATATGCCGGGAGATACTGCTCAAGCTTTGTCAGGGCTTTACTGAATTGACTGCAGGCACCCTTGTAATTTTCGTTTGAGAGATGGTAGAATCCAACTGCAGTTTGAATCAAGCCCTGATAGAAAAGCCTGTGATGGCCTGATGTCTCCATCCACAGTTCTTCCCACGTATCATGTGCTTCGAAGAAGAACTGTCCGTTGAATTCCCTGATGCCGCGTTCAAAAAGCCCTTCCATCTGGCTGTAACCTAAGAAAAAGGCATGGAAATTGCAAGATAGCGGTCTGAAAAGTTCAGAAAAGTACGACTGGAGGGGACGGGTTAATAACCATAACCGGTAAACAGGAATGTTTGTCCTACCACTGACAGGATAAAGCTGCGGCCTACTTCATCAACACCATCTTCCGAATTTGGGCTCGTTGCCGCTGGCCAGCCGGTAAAAGTACATCCCGCCAGCAATTTCGTTTGCATGAAATGTTACCGCATAGCTTCCCGGCTTCAGTTCTTCATTTACAAGTGTAGCAATCTCACGGCCAAGCATGTCGTAGACCCTCAGTGTTACAGGCAACCTCACCCCGTCCCTCTCCTGCGAGGAGAGGGTGAATGTGATTTTCGTTGTTGGATTGAATGGGTTCGGATAATTTTGAGATAGAACAGCTGAGAGCGGAAGAGGAGAATCTTCTTGAGCAATGCCGGTTGGATTCATAGGCCTCCGATAGACACCCAGATATGTTGATGCATAAAGAAATCCGTTCTTGCTTGCGGCAAGCGCAGTAATCTTCTCCGGATCTCTTCAACCACAATATCCGGCTCACCATGTTTGTCACGCTCTTCCTCGCCCGGTACGATGAGAATACCCGTGCCCTCACATATTGCAACGCAGGACACAATCCTCCGCTCGTTCATCGAGCCAATGGCTCCATTGAAGCGTTGCTTCCAACAGGCGCCGCGATCGGACTCATCGAGCAGACAGATTTCTCGCAAGGCACAATTATACTGTATCCCGGCGACCGTCTTCTGCTCTATACCGATGGCGTTGTTGAATCGATGGACGCAGATGAACAACTGTTTGGCCAGGAGCGTTTGGAAACTCTGTTGCGTGAAACCTCCGGGAGTTCATCACGCAATATGATCGGATCCTTGAAGGAACAACTGCAGAGATTTTCCGGAGAAACCGTTCCGGGAGATGACACGACCATCATTGTCGTCAGCGTTATCAGTCACAACCACTCTTAACAACTCACTGCCTCACGACACTTGTCGTTGCTGCATCCTCCAGAATAGGTACGGCGCAATGAGTGTCCAGAGAAGAACCAAAACCCACACCCTTCCCTCCACAATGTTGTAGTTGGCGAGCAGTTCGCTCCAGGAATGTCCCGTGACGAAATGGAAGAAGAGGAACTCGAACGCCACCGTCATCGCGAGCCAGATGAAACCGATGGTCCATGCCTGCTTTGCGGATTTAATCGGCCACACGCGGCTCATCCACCTGATGATAATGCCAAAAAGAATGATCACCGTGACCGTCGAGAGCTGGTGTGCAGTGAGATCTCCAAGTCGGTCCTTGTAGAGTGCGTCTCTCGCAGCGCCATTGATCATGGCGGCAATCAGGAGAATGAACCACCCGAGTATGTAGCGCCAAATCACGCTGAAGTCTCAGAATTGTGTTTGAGCAATGGTGCATACGGTTCATCCATGACGATTTCCATTTCCGTTCCCTTGTCAAGAACGAGGCAGGGTGAAGGGTATGGCAGAACACGGGCAATAAACCAGAAGTCTCCGCCTCCACCTGCGACACCGCCGAGAAAAAGAAGCGCGGCAAGGAATCTTCCTTCCACCGAAACAGCGGCGTAGTACCACACGACACCGGCAAGCCCAAGGAGAAGTGCCGGCGCTACAGCGTACAGGATATACTGAGTCCGTGTGAGATATGAATGGACCTGGCACTCAGCCACCATAAGGCGAAACCGTATGGCGACATTTCCAGGCCCGATCATTATGCGTGCAACTGCTGCGTGGATGAGTTCATGAATGATGATCAGACCGACTGCACCAAAGGTGATCCCCATTATCCACCATTGCGACATCAATATGGGCCGCTGAACATTCCAAACCAATTTGTAGACAACGATGTAAAGAACACCGAAGAGGAGTAACGCCAGGGAGTTCAGCACAAACACGTTGCCTCGAATGGTTCCGATCAGCTTCATTGTCCAGCGTTTGATGTGAGGTGCAATAGAGGAGGATCGTATCGACTAAAGAACGGAAGGCCACCGCGAATCTGGTGGAAGAAGAGAATCCGTCACAGTCCTGTACAAATGTAGAAAGAAGGGCAGAGATTCTCAATCCACATCCCGAAACCGGCGAGAGACTAAGAAGATAGTCTGCATATTATAGGACTAAATAGTCCTTGATTCTTCCACCACAATCGTGTGGATTTCCCGCACTTCAATCTCTACCTCATCTTCGCGAGATCGAGACAAACCCCCGGCGCATTTCTGAGTTCCGGTTAAGCAACTCGAGTGTTTCTTTCAATGGAAGATTGGCTTAACCAATCACTTTTACACAATCCACCACCATTCACTCATTATCCAGAGGTTCGTATGAAAGCTCTTCTCGCTGCATTCGTTCTACTGATGCTCTTCACTGCATCGCACACCACCATGGCACAGGATAATGAAAGCCTGATAGTAATCTACAACGTGTCCGCAGGCAAGTACATGGATTTCGTCAAATGGATGGCGGAAGGCGAAGCAATCGCAAAAGAGGCCGGTGCACCGGCAGCACAGTGGTACGTTCATCATAATGGCGCGGGTTGGGATTACATCAGCATCACGCCCCAGCTCTCTGCCGCACAACAGGAAGTAGTGGACAAGAAAGACGAAGAAATCCGAAAGAAGAAAGGTCTGCCCATGGGCATGGCGGCAGGTCTCAAGTTCCGTCAGTTCATCAGCAATCACTCGGATACCTTTGCTGGTGGACCGTTCACGGCCGAACAACTCGTGAAGATGGCCGAAGGCAAGTAACAAACCGGTTTCACTCAGGCTGTAACAAACACCCCCTCTTCCGACGCGAGTCGGGGAGGGAGTTTTGGGTTTTTGTCGAAATGCACCACAAACTAGTCAAGAACGGGACTCAACCATCGCTCCAGCTCTTCGATCTTCATTGCCTTCCGTCGAGAATAATCCTCCAACTGGTCACGCTGGATTTTTCCAACGCCAAAATACTGGCTCTCTGGATGCCCGAGATACCAACCACACACAGACGACGCGGGGAACATTGCCAATGATTCCGTCAATGTAATGCCCGTTGTTTCAGTTGCGTTGAGAAGGTCAAACAGCTTGTATTTCTCCGTATGGTCGGGACACGCGGGATAGCCGGGCGCTGGACGGATGCCCGTGTATTTCTCTTTGATGAGATCTTCTCTGGTGAGATGTTCATCTTTTGCATACCCCCAGAAATGCCTGCGCACCTTTTCATGCAGACACTCAGCAAAGGCTTCGGCAAACCTGTCCGTCAACGCCTGCAGCATGATTTTGTTGTAATCATCATGTGCCGCTTCAAACGTTTTCACATGGGGTTCAATTCCGTGCAGTGTGACTGCAAATGCGCCGATGAAATCCTTTTTGTTCATTTCTTTGGGAGCAACAAAATCCGCCAGCGAAAAGTTGGGTTGATTGGTGGATTTTTGCATTTGCTGTCGCAAGAATTCCAGCCTCACGCTTGAGTCTTGATTCTTGATTTCAACTTCGTCACCATCGCTCGCCGCTTCCCAGAAGCCGATAACGCCTTTTGCTGCGAGCCACTGTTCGGCAATGATCTTGTCGAGCAACGCGTTCGCATCGTTGTACAACTTGGTGGCTTCCACACCTATTTTTGCATCCTTCAGAATATCCGGGAAGTTGCCATGCATTTCCCACGTAATGAAGAACGGCTTCCAGTCGATGTACTGACGCAACTCTCCCAGATCGTAGCTGTCGAACGCCTTGGTGCCGAAGAATGTCGGGGTAACGGGCGCATAGTTTGCCCAATCAATTTTTGCTCTGTTCTTTTTTGCTTCAGCGTACGACACAACATTCTTGGCAGACTTTCTACTGTCGAATCCGTCCTTCAGCTTGACGTACTCGGCCTTTATTCCTTTCAAAAAATCCTCTTTCTGGTCTTTGCTCAACAATGAACCGGCAACGGTGACGCTTCGTGAAGCATCGAGTACGTGTACCACACCGTTATCGTATTCGGGAGCAATCTTCACAGACGTGTGTATACGGGAAGTCGTAGCGCCGCCGATCAACAACGGCTGTGTCATTCCCCTGCGCTTCATCTCTTTGGCTATATGCACCATCTCATCCAATGATGGTGTAATCAATCCACTCAAACCGATGATGTCTGCATTTTCCTTGAGGGCAGTCTCCAGTATCTTATCTGTCGGAACCATGACGCCGAGATCAACGATGTCGTAACCATTGCAGCCCAGAACAACACCAACGATGTTCTTGCCAATATCGTGCACATCGCCTTTCACTGTTGCCAGAAGGATCTTCGCTGCGCCTGCTCCTTCCTGGTTCACCGTTCCGGCAGCCATGTGCGCCTGCTTTCGCAATTCCTTCTCCGCTTCAATGTACGGAGTAAGGATCGCAACGCTTTTCTTCATCACCCTCGCACTCTTTACCACCTGCGGCAGGAACATCTTGCCGGCGCCGAACAAATCACCAACTACGTTCATCCCATCCATCAACGGACCTTCAATCACTTCCAATGGTTTGGGATATTTCTGTCGTGCTTCTTCCGTATCTGCATCAATGTATTCGGTGATGCCATTGACGAGTGAGTGTTTGAGACGCTCTTCCACGCTTGTATTGCGCCACGCTTCATCTTTAATCTCAACTTTGCCTTTTGCTCTTACCCTTTCGGCGTGAACAATGAGCGCTTCGGTTGCCTGGTTGTTGTCGTTGTTCCGGTTCAGCAAGACATCCTCGCAGAGCTGGCGCAATGTCGGCTCTATTTCATCATACACCACTAATTGCCCCGCATTGACAATACCCATATCCATTCCGGCTTTGATGGCATGGTACAGGAACACGGAATGCATGGCTTCGCGGACGTGGTCGTTGCCGCGGAAGGAAAATGATACGTTGGAAACACCGCCGCTTATTTTGGTCAACGGCATCAATCGCTTTATTTCTGCCGTGGCTTCAATGAAGTCAAGAGCATAGTTATTGTGTTCTTCGATGCCGGTCGCAACGGCAAAGATGTTGGGATCGAAGATGATATCCTGAGGATTAAAGCCAATCTGCTCGGTGAGAATTTTGTACGCCCTCTGGCAGATTTCCACTTTTCGCTTCTTTGTGTCAGCCTGCCCCGCTTCATCAAATGCCATGACGACAACGGCTGCGCCAAAACTCTGACAGATAAATGCCTGTTGAATAAACTTCTCCTCACCTTCTTTCATGGAGATGGAGTTGACGATACATTTCCCCTGCACGCATTTCAATCCCGCTTCAATGATCTCAAATTTGGAGCTGTCGATCATGATGGGGATTTTGGCAATATCGGGTTCACTTTGCAGGTGATTCAGAAATGTCGTCATGGCCAGCACGCCTTCCAACAAGGCGTCGTCCATGTTGACATCGAGGATTTGTGCGCCGCTTTCCACCTGTTGGCGCGCCACGCTCAGAGCCTCTTCGTACTTGTTCTCCCTAATGAGCCGGGCAAATTTCTTGGAACCGCTTACATTGGTTCGTTCACCAATGTTCACGAAGTTCATCTCGGGACGAACCACCAGGGGCTCGAGCCCCGATAGACGCAAATAAGGCTTTATGGTTGCTGTCGTACTCATGCTGTATTATGCCAATTCAGTCTCTAGAACCGGTAGCTGCCTCGGGGCAATGTTCTTCACATGTTCTGCTATCTGCTTAATATGATCCGGCGTCGTGCCACAGCAGCCGCCAACGATATTCACAAATCCTTCCTTCGCCCAGTCTTCCATGAACTCCGCCGTTTCGTGGGGCTGTTGATCATACTCGCCCATGGCATTCGGCAACCCGGCATTCGGGTACGCCGAGACATAGCATGATGCCAGTTGCGACAATTCTTCAATGTGTCCGCGCATTTCTGCTGCACCCAACGCGCAGTTCAAACCAACGCTCAACGGTTTGGCATGCATCACGGATGTATAGAAGGCTTCGAGGGTCTGTCCGCTTAACGTTCTGCCGCTTGCATCGGTGATGGTACCGCTGATCATCATGGGCAGTTCTTTTTTCCCGGTATCGCGGAAGTACTTTTTGATCGCATAGATGGCGCCCTTTGCATTAAGCGTATCGAAGATGGTCTCAATGAGAAGAACATCCACCCCTCCATCAACCAAACCGGAAACCTGTTCATAGTACGCCGCTGCCACTTCATCAAAGGTGACCGCCCGGAAACCCGGGTTGTTCACATCAGGGGATAATGAGAGTGTCTTGTTGAGTGGGCCCATTGCGCCTGCAACAAATCGAGGTTTGGATGGATCTTTCGCCGTGTATTCATCGGCGGCGGCCCTGGCACATTTTGCTGCTGCGACATTCAACTCATAGGCCAACGATTGCATTTGGTAGTCTGCCATCGCGATAGCAGTACTGCTGAACGTGTTGGTCTCGATTATGTCAGCACCGGCCTCAAGGTATTCTTTGTGAATGCCGATGACAACGTCGGGCCGGACAATGCAGAGCAAATCATTGTTCCCCTTGACGTCCAGATGCCAGTCTTTGAATCGTTCACCACGATAGTCCGCTTCCTGGAGTTTGTGGCGCTGTATCATCGTGCCCATAGCACCGTCGATGATCAGGATTCTTTCTTCAAGTAATTGCTGAATTGTTTTCATGTTTACCTCACAAGTGTTCGACAATTCATTCTGGCAGCAAAACAACAACGGCGAGCATCGTGCCCGCCGTTGCTACAACCCGGAGGGTTCGTGGTTCAATTGTTGGAGACCATCTCCGGAATCACGCTCGAAATAAACGAGAGAGAATACAATCCGCAGGCCTCGCTCTGAAGACTCATGCGGAGGACGTGCTCGCCGAATTCCCTGTTCTTGATAATGTTGTACATCTTCGGCTCGGTAATGTGGATGACACTGCGACCGTTGTCAGTAATCAACACATCGTCTCCTTTATTCTCCGAAGACAGGAACTCCTCATCCTGCCGTATCACCAACTCAAAGCGCTTGTCGCCTTCATTGTTAATGACCGCGTTGACTTCTAGCCCTTGGTAGCTGACGATGATATGTCCTTCCCGACCGTCATCCTGATGACGGAGGGAATTCCTGTCGTTCAACCAATTACCTTCGAGATAGAACCTTCCATCAAAATAGATTTTGGGATCTGCATACTCGACGACTGATTCAGGGCTGTAGCCTTCGACGTTCCCAATGCTTCCCCGCAGGTATCCCGCAAACAACTCAGGTGTTGCTTTGAAGCTTACAACTCCCCTTCGATCCGAGTCACGCACAGAGTCCATGATCGGAGGAAACTCGGTATCCATCTCAGCATTATACAACAACGACTGGACTGCCTGTTCCATGGCACTGTAGTTTCCCTCACCGGTGACCGTGCACCTGACAAACCCATCCTTGTCGATAAGCTGTCTTGTCGGCCAGACACGGTTGCCGTAGCTGGACCAGATCATCGATTCATTGTCCATCACCACAGGATACTCGATGCCGAGCCGGGAAATTGTCCGCTGAACGTACGCCGGGTTCTTTCCGAATGGGAATTTGGGCGTATGAACCCCTACTACCATCAGGCCTAAGTGGCTGTATCGCTTATGCCATTCCTTGACATATGGAAGCGCTCGCAAACTACTGCAATCCGTGTAGTCCCAAAAATTCAGAAGTATCACGTGCCCACGCAATGCCGTGATCGGCACCGGCTCCGAGTTGAACCAGAAATCCCCGTACAACTCATGTGAGGGAACCTGATGAACCTGAAATTCCTGAATGGTCATTGAAATCAAGTCCTTGTTGGCAAAAACAACTTCAAAAAAATATATCTAAAAGAGGTTTGAATTGCAAGAAAGCTATGCGATACGTAAGCCTAGGCACGCACCAGCTTCTTATACTTGATCCTGTGTGGCCTGTCGGCGTCAATACCGAGACGTTTGTGCCTGTCTTCTTCATACTCCGTAAAATTTCCCTCGAACCACATGACTTTGCTTTCACTCTCGAATGCGAGAATGTGTGTGGCAACGCGGTCGAGAAACCATCTATCGTGGGTGATGACGACTGCACAGCCGGCAAAGTTGAGAAGCGCTTCTTCAAGAGCGCGCAACGTGTTCACGTCGAGATCGTTTGTTGGCTCATCAAGAAGTAAAACGTTCGCTCCTTCTCTCAACACTTTGGCGAGGTGCACACGGTTGCGCTCTCCGCCGGAGAGTACGCCGACTTTCTTTTGTTGATCTGTTCCGCTGAAGTTGAAGCGTGCAACGTAGGCGCGGGAATTTACCTCACGGTTGCCAAGCATGATAATATCCTGACCGCCGGAAATCTCCTGCCAGATCGACTTCTCGGGGTCGAGCGGCCTGTTCTGGTCGACGTACGAGAGTTTGACTGTTTCTCCAATCCTGATTGTGCCGCTATCAGGTTCCTCCTGTTTGGTGATCATCCTGAACAGCGTTGTCTTGCCGGCACCGTTCGGGCCAATAATGCCAACGATGCCGCCGGGAGGAAGCGAAAACTCCAACCCCTCGTACAGAAGATTATCCCCGAATGCTTTTGAGACATTCTTCGCCTCAATCACGAGGTTGCCAAGTCGCGGTCCCGACGGGATGAAGATTTCGATTTCTTCGTTGCGGTCATCCTGTTGATCGGCAAGCATTTTCTCGTAGGCGGAGATGCGTGCTTTGCTCTTTGAATGGCGGCCCTTCGGATTCATGCGGATCCATTCCAGCTCACGCTCCAGAGTCTTTCCGCGCTTTGATTCCTGCTTCTCTTCAACAGAAAGGCGTTGCTGCTTCTGTTCAAGCCACGACGTGTAGTTCCCCTTGAACGGAATCCCCTCTCCACGATCAAGTTCCAGAATCCACCCGGCAACATTGTCGAGAAAGTACCGGTCGTGGGTTACGGCAAGCACTGTTCCCTTGTACTCTGCAAGATGCTGTTCAAGCCACGCAACCGATTCTGCATCGAGATGGTTGGTCGGTTCGTCGAGCAGCAACACATCAGGCTCTTGCAGAAGCAAACGACATAACGCAACGCGCCGGCGTTCACCACCGGAAATCACCGAGACAAACGTATCTCCCGATGGACAACGCAGCGCATCCATCGCCTGTTCGAGCTTGCTGTCCAGGTCCCACGCATTCACATGGTCAATCTTTTCCTGCAGCTTCGCCTGTTTCTCCAGTAGCACATCGAAGTCCGCATCCGGTTCGGAAAACTTTGCGCTGATGGCTTCATACTCTTTCAAGAGCTTGACAGTCTCGCTCACACCTTCTTCTACTACCTCCCGGACTGTTTTCTTCATATCCAGTTCGGGCTCTTGAGACAGATACCCGAATGTGATTCCCTTCTGCACAGTGATCTCACCGATGTAGTCCTTGTCCACTCCGGCAATGAGCCTGAGAAGAGAACTTTTGCCAGCGCCGTTTAGTCCAAGTACGCCGATCTTCGCTCCATAGAAGAACGAGAGATAAATATCCTTGAGAACCTGTTTGTTGGGCTTGTGTACCTTCCCGACCCCAACCATCGAGAAGATGATTTTATTGTCGCTCATGGAATTCGATTGTGTTTGATGAGTGGATGAGATGCGTCTTGCGGCGTACAATATAAAGAATAAGTCCCTTCATTGCACGATGGCAATTCCTTCTTGCGCCGGAATTCCTTATCATGTGAACCACGAATTACACACGCAGACATGGGTATCAAGGAAGAAATACTACGGCGACGCACCTTCGCCATCATCTCTCATCCTGACGCGGGAAAGACCACGCTGACGGAGAAATTCCTGCTGTATGGCGGAGCCGTACAGCTCGCCGGTTCCGTTACTGCACGTAAGAACCAGCGCCAATCCACGTCCGATTGGATGGAACTGGAACGCAAGCGCGGTATTTCCATCAGCTCTACAGTGTTGCAGTTCGACTACAACGGGTATCGCATTAACCTGCTTGATACACCCGGTCACCAGGATTTTTCCGAGGATACGTATCGGGTGCTTACCGCTGTTGACGCGGTGGTGATGGTGATTGATGCAGCGAAAGGAATTGAGAAACAAACACGCAAGCTGTTCGAAGTCTGCAGACGCAGAGAGATTCCCATCTTCACGTTCATGAACAAGATGGACCGGCCAACGAAGGATCCCTTGGAACTTCTCGATGAACTGGAAAGTGTGTTAACAATTGGTGCCGTACCGATGAACTGGCCGCTTGGAACGGGCTTTGAATTCAGAGGGGTGTTTGACAGACAGGCAAAACAGGTACATCTCTATGAAATGAATGCTGGAGGTGCGTATCGTGCGCCGGTTGAGATTTCCGGGCTCAATGATCCCATTGTCCGTGAGCGCTTGAGCGATAGAACATACGCCACGATGATTGAAGAATTACAGATGCTTGATCACGCCGGAGAGGCATTCGACGCGGAGGCTGTTCTTGCCGGAAAGAAAACACCGGTATTCTTCGGCAGTGCGCGCAACAACTTCGGTGTGCAATTGCTGCTGGATGGCTTCCTTGCGTATGCCGGTTCACCGCGTGCCCGGAAAAGTAACGGCGTGGTTATCCCGATGGAGCAGGAGATGTTTTCGGGATTCATTTTCAAGATTCAAGCGAATATGGATCCAAGGCATCGTGATCGCATTGCATTCCTCCGGGTCTGCTCAGGAAAGTTCACCCGCGACATGCCCGTGACGCATTCGCGTACAGGGAAGAAGGTGCGTCTCTCCAACTCGAGCAAACTCTTCGGACAGCAACGCGAGACTGTAGACGAAGCGTTTCCCGGAGACATTGTCGGGTTTGTCGGGCAGTCGGGATTCGGGATTGGCGATACACTCGCCGAGGATGAATCCGTTGTGTACAAGGAAATCCCTCACTTCCCTCCCGAATGTTTTGCCATGCTGCACAATCCTAATCCGGGATTGTATAAAAAATTCAGGGATGGCATCGATCAATTGTTACAGGAAGGTGTCGTCCAAGGATTTCAGCTGAAGCACTCCGGCCAACGGGTTCCAATCCTTGCGGCGGTCGGGCCGTTGCAATTCGAAGTGGTGCAATTTCGATTGGAAAGTGAGTACGGTGCAGCGTCGCGGCTGGAACTTACAGAGTGGAAAATGCTGAGATGGATCGATCCGACGTATGACATGTCAACCTTCTCACGCATTACCCTGCCCACGGGAACTGCCCTGGCGGAAAGTACCGATCTGCAACCGGCAATCCTCTTCCCCGGCGATTGGGCGCTGAATTACTTCATGGAAAAGAACCCGGACATCAAGCTCTCTGAGCTTCCGTTCAGGGATTAAGTAGCTCAGTTTTGAAGAAAGGAATTCACGTCAGCAACAGCTACTCACATGCCACTCGCTTCATCGGGAAATCAACGCCGCGTTCCTCCCCTTTGCTCTTCCCTTCGATACGTGCCTTAAGCGAACCATCACCCTCCAATTTGTAGATCACTCGCTGGGGGAAATCGTGTTCGGGATTCTCGAAGACTGCCATTTGCCTTTCAAGCTTGACAAGTTTGAATGATGTCTCTTGCTGCCCCGAAGGGATTGCCGTGTAGAAGATGTCGCCATTCGATTCTTCATGCAGCCGGAGGAACTCGTATTCAACAGTCTTGCCGTTGGCAACAGTTCTGCTCATTCCCAGCATCGTCTTCCCTGATGGCTTCATCCATTGTTCAACGGTTGATCGGGTTCCGCTGCCACCATTCCAGCAACCCGCAAGCCAGGCAAGGCTATCGAGTGAGTACTGTGGTGCCTGCGCAAAAGCCGCATCGCTTACCAGCAGCATAACGATCAGGGCTATTGTTCTCATTGTCGTTCTTTCTAATGTTGGAGTTGTTTGGCTGTTTGTTCCACTTGCGACCAGACACGCAGGAGATTTCCAGAACAAATCTTCTCAATGTCATCATCACGATAGCCCAACTTGAGGAGTTCATAGATAAGATTGGGATAGTACGATACATCTTTCAGCCCCGTCGGCAGACTGTCACCGACGCCGTCGAAATCCGATCCCAACCCTACATAATCCACTCCAACGAGCTTGGCGGCATGATCAATATGTGCAGCGACCATTGAAACATCGGCGTGCTTCAACGGATGTTCTTCCCGGTATTTCGCCTCGTACGCTTCTCCAGCGGAGTCATCCGGAGAGATTCCCATCTCTTTGAGCTGCTGGTTGATCAGCTTACTCATGGCGCTGCTGGCCTTCCGGTAACCATCATCGATGAAGGACGACCCGAAGTTAATCTGGATAACACCGCCCTTGGACGCGAGGAGCTTGATCATCTCATCACTCATGTTGCGTTCAAACCCGGGAGTGAAATATCGACATGAGGAATGAGATGCTATCGCCGGCGCTTTGCTGGCTCGCATAACCTGGTAGAATGCGCTGTCTGAGATATGCGACACATCCACCATAATGCCGACACGGTTCATCTCTTCAACCACCTTGCGACCGAATGGACTCAACCCTTTCCATGTTCCCGATGTATCATACGACGAATCACAGATAAGATTGTCCTTCGAATGGGCGAGCGTGACGTACCTTATCCCCTTGTCGTAGAAGTACTGTACATTCGCCAGATCATCTTCAATGCCTGAACCGTTTTCCATACCCATTGCAAGTGACACCTTGCCCGTTGTGGACTGCGCCGTTACATCGGCGACGGAGCGGGCGATCATAAACCTGTCGGGCCATCGGACGGCCCAACGCCCAACCATTGAGATCAGGCTGTCTGCAACAGCCTTGGAGCGTCCCTTTTGCTGCTGGTAACGTGCCGAGATGTAAATGGACATGAACCCACAATCCAGTCCGCCCTCCCTTGCCTTGGCAAAGTCGAATTCGTTCTTCGAAAGAATACTGATGTCTTCATCCACATCCTGCATCTTCATTGGAGCGTCGATGTGAGTATCTACAATGACATATTCCTTCGCAAGCTTCTTCGCTTTCGTCATCAACTCATCATCTGGAGAATACCGGGGCAGTTCTTCCGCAACAGACATGAACCGAACAGCCAACGCCAAAACGAGCATTACGAGGATGTTCATCGATGTTCTCCAAGAGTGCCAACCATATGAATACGAAAGGCAGCATTGTTCCATGCTGCCTTCCATGTATCCCGTACATTTGAAGTTCCGGACACGACGTCCCGATCCTACTTGGCCGGTGGCTTTATCGCCAACAGCTCAACTTCAAAGATGACCGTGGAGCCGGGAGGAATCTTTTCACCAGATCCTTGATCGCCCCATGCAAGGTTCGCAGGAATAAAGAGCTTCCACTTCGAGCCCACCTTCATAAGTTGCAATGCCTCTGTCCAACCGGCGATTACATTGGTGAGCGGAAATTCCGCCGGCTGTCCGTGCTTGACTGAGCTATCAAACTCTTGCCCGTTGATCAGCGTGCCGGCATAGTTTGCAACAACAGTTTCATTTGCTTTCGGCGAGGGGCCTTTGCCTTCGGTAATAATTTTGTATTGCAAGCCGCTTGGCAGCGTCACAACGCCTTCTTCTTTTTTGTTGTCGGCGAGGAACTTCTCTCCCTCAAGACGATTCTTCTCACTCTGCGCGTGTTGTTTCCCCGCTTGCTTGGCTTGCATTTGCTGCTGCCACGCCATCAAGCAGCTACGGACTCCATCAAAATTCATCATGCGCTTCGAAGTGTCGAGCCACGCATCCTGAATCCCCTTCAGCAACGCCGGATAATCCAGGTCGAGTGAGTCCTTGACCATATTGGCCCCGATATTCAGTCCAATGGAATAACTGACAGAATCCTTCTGCGATGTAAGTGCATTTGTCGTACCTCCGGAATCACAGCCAACCATCGCGGCGGCACACAGCACTATCAGAAACGTTCTCATCCAAAACACCCTTTCTTGAATAAGTTGACATCAGCGAGCAGGTTCCTCCTGCGGTCGCTCTATGAGTTCACAATGTGGGGTACAATATACAGACTCTTTGGATTTGTTCCACGAAGATTATTCGGAGTAAGGAACTCCCTTTGTAAGCCAATCCGGAGCCGAAGTTTTCTTAAGATAATGGTCGAGGAACTCCTTGAACTTGATGGAATAGTCGAGTTTGTTAGGATACTTCTTCAGATGATGCGGCTCGTTTCGATATTGCAACAACCAGCTTGGTTTTCCAAGCCGCCGCATCGTAAGATACAACTCCACCCCTTGCTGCCAGGGCACGGCCTCGTCTTCATCTCCGAATTCAATAAGCAACGGGGTCTTGATCTTGTCCGCGTGGAAGACGGGTGAATTCTCAATGTACCGTTCGGGATATTCCCACAAACTTCCACCGATGCGACTTTGTTCCTGTTCGTACTGAAACTGCCGCGCAAGCCCGCTCTCCAACCGAATGCCGTTGTACGCGCTCGTCATGTTACCAACCGGCGCACCGGCAATTGCTGCAGCAAACATGTTTGTTTGCGTAATCATGAAGGCTGTTCCATAGCCTCCCCACGAATGTCCGTGCAATGCAATTGCCTTGGGATCGGCAATGCCCATGTCAATCAGTTTCTGCACACCCGGAACAACGCACTTTGTTGTTGAGAATCCAGGCTGACCAATGTCGAAGCGGACGTCGGGAAGGAACACGGCATATCCGTTGCTTGCGTAGAATGGAAAACACGGACGATGGTTGATCACGACTTGATTGAACTCGTGCAGCCGTTGCGACGAGAGTTCATAGAAATACACCAGCACCGGATAGCGCTTACCCTGTTCATAGTTGCCCGGCTTGATTAATACTCCTTGCAGCGGTTTTCCATCGATACTACTCCACGCAACCAGTTCGGCGCTTCCCCATGCAAAGTCAGTCACTTGTGGATTGACATCGGAAACTTTTCGCGCAGACTTAAGACTGAGATCGCTTACCCAAATGTCAGGGAATTCAGAATAACTTTGGCGAGTGTAGATAATCTTGTCCGCCCGCTTTGCTTTGGCAATGAAGGCGAAACGTTTGGGCTCTTCAACAAGCTTCTCGACCCCGGCCTTGCCGATTGTTGCCGCATAGAAGGCGGTGTACTTCTTTTGATTGTGGTAGGCAGAAAGAAGCAAACGTTCGCTGGCTTTAAACGACTTCGCATCGGGATCGAGCTTCTGAACACGAAATGTGAGTTCACTCTTTCGACCGGTGCCGTTGGTGAAATTCAGGGGCTCGCCGCTTTCCGTGACTATCTGCCAGATGTCATACCTATCATAAAGAAGGAGAGCGCGATCATCATCAACCCAGCCGCCGAAACCGTAGGCCGATGGCGGATCGGGGGTGTCATCTTCTTCGTCGTGGAAGGCAACGGTGATATACTCCGTGAGATTGCGAAGGGACTTGTCCGTTCGACCGAACAGGAACCATCGCTTGTCATGATAGTAGAGAACATACTTGCCCGATGGAGATGGATACACAGGACCGTCCAGATGAGATGCAATTTGCTGTCGGGCCTCGTTGCTCAGATCGACAAGATAGACATCGTTGAACTCTCCTTCCCACGTCATCGACTTGAGATAGGGAATGTTGGATCGGCCAATTGCGACATGAGGGTTCTCAGAAGCATCGACAACCGGCAGGCTTGAATCGGCAAGAGCAATAAACTTCTTGCTGTCCACATGATACACTGCCCGATATGTCTGATCTTTTACATCCTTCCATCGTTTCTTCTGATTTGTGATGATGCGTGGATCATTCCAGTTCCACACATCCATTTCACGCTTTTTCAAAAGTACAGCCGAATCAAAGACATCGACTGTGCTATCCTTCTTCTCTTCCTTCCTATCGGAATCGTTCAACGGCCTGAAGCCGAAGAAGAGCCGCTTGCCGTCTTTCGTCCAGACGAGTTCGTTCTTTGAGGGAAGAATCCATCCTGTAGGTGCCGCGGCAACTCCCACTATTTCAGACGCGGTTGCTTCAGTTGGATTCCACACGTAAAGTGATGCGGGCCCAGGCTTTTCTTTGTCATCAAGTGTCGCGGCAATAAATGCAAGCCTGCCACTGGCGTTGGACCATGTAAGATGCGTACACGAAACATTCTCTCGACGCAACAGCATTTGCTCAGACAATTCTTTCTTGCCAAGGTCGCGTACGCAGACACCGTTGGTGAGTCCCAACGTATCGGCAACTGCGTAAGCCAGAAAGTGAGCAGTACTGTCAAATGCATATGAAACGACAAACGGGATGGCGGTTTCGGTTTGAGATTGAAGATCCCGTAGAATCAGTATCGAGCCGACAACATCCTTTTTCTTCTTTGACTTCGATTGGGCCGATGTGTCTTTGGGTGCATCAGGCTTCGGCGTGTCTGTTTTCTTATCGTCTTTGGATTTCAAGTACGCGAGCCAGCGGGAATCCTCTGAGATCACGAATGACTCGATATTGGGCAAGAGGAAGATGTTACCGCTGCTGATGGTCAGCAACGCCATCCCCGGCTTTGGCTTGTCCTTTTCCTTTTCTTTCTTCTCCACTTCAACCGCGGTTGGTTTTACACCCATCACCACCCATCGGGCGTCCTTGGAGAACACAGGCTTACTCCCGCGCGCAACAGTGTAAACCGTCTTTGATTGGAGCGAGTGAACCTTCACCTCTCCATCGCCACGATCGGGCTGAGTGCCGTACGCAACCCAGTTGCCATCCTCTGAAATCACCGGACTTTCAATCTGCTTGAACTTCATGATGTCGGTGAATGTGAGGGGTTTCTTCTGTCCTACCGCCAGTGCAGCGAAGAAGAAAAATAAAAGTGCCAGAGTTTGCTTTCTCTTGATTTTATTCATTGTCATAGTCATTCCCAGTTCTTCATCCATTACTTGATCACTTTCACTTCATTTCCAACTCTCAATACTCCTCTACCCTCATGGATCAAATTCTGGCCGAACAACACGCTCGTACCACTTTGTCGATATGTTGCCAGCGTTCGCAGCGGCTCCTTGCCCTTTTCCGCCGTCAATTGATTCACGGTCGTAATCGCACAGCGCTCACATGGCTTGACAACATGGAGTCGGACATCGCCGACCATGATATCATCCCATGTATCCTCAGCATACGGCCCGCATCCCTTCACAACAAGATTCGGGCGGAAGCGATTCATCGGCAATGGCTCGTCAAGCCGGGTGTTCAAATCTTCGAGCGAGGCTTCGGAGATTACCAACAGCGGGTATCCATCACCAAAATGTACCTGACTTGAATACCCCTTCCGTGATGCCAGCCTGTCCGCAGTATCAGCCATAAACACAAGCCTGGCGCTTGTGCCAAGATATCGTGTGAACCATGTTGTCGCTTCATCGCTGACTTCCACAGCCGATACCGTGTCGTTCCAAATAATCACGGAGACAACATTGCCATTAGTAATCACAAATGGAACCCGTAGCTCGTTCATTTCCGGGGCGGTGACGGTGAGATGATCGGAATGAATCCTGATCGAAACGAGGGAAAGCCCCGGCTGCTCTCTTTGTGAAATGAACCTGTCGCTCTCATCCACCAACATCCACCGACGATCGTACTGCAATCCGCGTTCTTCAAGCTGCCCGGTCTCAATCGAAATCCCTTTGCAGGATTTGATCGGGTAGATGTTGAGTTGAGTGAGGATGACGGTTGACATCGCCTAGTTGAATGGATTAGCGAAAGAGGAAGAGTCGTGCGAGGCCCTAACCTGAATGAGAAACAACTGAATGCCTCCATAGAACAGTTGTGCATCGACATTGTGTGCGGTGTCGTGTCCGCCCTTCACTTCAAGAAATGTCTTCGGCGCGGCCGCTATTTCAAAAAGCTCTCTGCCATATTGGATCGGTACTGTGTGATCATCCACCGCATGGATGAAGAGCTTTGGAGCGACAATGGCACCAATCTTCAACTTGGAAGCAAACTGTGATCTCGCCACCAGTCGCACGGGAAGATATGGGTAGTGTTCCTGCCCGACATCGGGAATTGAAGTGAACGAACCTTCCACGATAAGCGCGGCTGTTGGGACATTGCTTGCCAAGTCAACAGCAACCCCCGATCCGAGCGAGTAACCGTACACGATGATGCGTTCAGCAGGAACACGTTGAGCAGAACGCAGATACTCATAACCGGCGCGGGCATCATCATATAGTCCCTGCTCCGAAGGACTTCCTGAACTCTCCCCGTATCCACGATAGTCAACAGCCAAGATATTCAAGCCGAGCTTGTGGAGCTGGGCGTAATGCTCAACATATCCACGCTTGCCAACATTGCCCGCGTTGCCGTGAAGATAGAGAAGCCACAGTGTTGATGTATCGGCAGAAGGAATGATCCAGCAAACCAACTTCACGCTATCCGTTGATGGCACCGTGACCTGGCCATACACAATGCCAAATGCCTCCGGAGAGGTCTCGATGTTCTTTCCCGGAAAGAAAAGAAACTTGGACTCGTGCGCCGAGAACCAAACAACAATCCCACCATATCCGATAAGCGCAAGAGCAAACGACCAAATGAGAATTCGACGTAACGTCTTCATGAGTAATGATTATGACTTAATGAGAATAAGTTCCTTTTGAGGTGCGGACAGGTACTCCGCACCGTTGCCAGTTATCACAACCATCTCCTCCACTGTTGCAATACCGCGATCTGGAACCGTGAGTCGTGGCTCAAGAGTAAACACCATGTTCTTCTCCAACGGGAGGAACGGCTTCTTTGCATACTTTTCCCATGCGGGGCCGAGCAGCGCGGTCCCATCATGCGAGAACCGTCCAACTTGGTGGCCGAGGGCATGGGGAAATTCTGCAAAACCATTGTCCGCGAGAACCTTGCGAGAGATGGCATCGACATCTTTACCCAACACTCCCGGTTTCATTGCCAGTCGTGATTTCTCTATGGATTCCACGATCGTGTCGAATCCCTTCTGCACCTCAGGAGGAGCAGCGGTCTCGCCTTTCTTCAGTATGTAGACAGTACGCTGAAGGTCGGAACAATAGCCATTCACTTTGACGCCGAAATCCATGTTCAGTATTTGCCCTTCTTCCACCTTGCGGCCCGTAGGGCCGTAATGCGCCTCGGCAGTGTCGGGCCCGGTGAATACGGACGGACACATTGTTGGCTCCCACGCGTAGTCGAGCTTCAACGCATCGACTTTCGCCCTGATGAAAGCAGCAATCTCGCCTTCAGTTCTTCCTGCCTTGATGAACGAATAGGAACTGTTGTAGATATCCAGCGTAACGCGGATCGCTTCCTTGATGTGGGTCAGCTCTGTCTCTGTTTTCCGTTGTCGCAATGCCGAGACAATCGGCTCGGCAGAGATGAGTCTATCCTGCATGCCCACCTCCGACAACATCTCGTGCAGTATCAGATACATTCCGTACTGCAATCCGTCAGCGATCTCGCTATCCTTGGAATAGTTGATGGCAATCTTTTTCGGGGTGATGCCTTTCAGGAAGTTCAGCAACGGTTCACGAATACCGGTGACATACGCGATCACTTCATCGTAGGCGCCCGTGTCTTCCACCATCTTCTTGTCGTACTTCCCCACGATGGCACATGTCTTTCCTGATGACGTAATGATGATTGCCGAATGCCAAGTAACATCCGAAGTCAGCAGGAAGTCCAACGACGGATCACCATTGATCCCGCTCTCTCGAGTGAATGTAATCCAGCAATCAACATTGAACTCCTTGAGTATTCCCTTTGCTTGAGCGACTTTTTCTTTGATGAGCATGCAAATCTCCTTGGTTCGTTAGATAGCCCCGACCTTCAGGTCGGGGAAAGTGAAACCAGAAAAAACACACCGGGCTTTAGCCCATGAATCGACTGAACCTATCCGGATGCAAGAGCGGCATGTCGAAATGCGGCTTGATTCCTGTGATGATATCCGCAACGATCTCGCCGGTCACCGGACCGAGTGTAATACCAAGCATCGCATGTCCGGTCGCTGCGATGAGATTGGGATACTTGTTGAATCGTCCGATAAACGGAACACCATCAGGACTCACAGGCCTCAGTCCGGCCCACACTTGACCATCCTTGAAATCATCAGGCGTGAAGCCGCCGATGTAGTTTGGAATCGCACTGATGATTGCCTGCACACGTCGTTGCGTGATCGTCAGATTGAGACCTGCAATCTCCATTGTGCCCGCGGCGCGGAACGAATCACCCATTGGTGTAAGAGCCACGCGAGCTTCTGAAAGAATCATCGGCGTCAGAGGTTTGCCATACGGTCGATCAATGGTGATGCTGTAACCCTTGCCGGCCTGCACGGGCAACTTGATTCCAAGTTTTCGTACAATCTGCGGTGACCATGAGCCTCCTGCAAGCACAACCTCATCGGCGGGGATTTCTTCCTTGTCGGTCTTGACCGCACTAATTTTATTTCCCGACGCTACCAAACCCCTCACCTCGGTATTCTTCAACATCGTCACACCGTTTGCTTCGAGATAGCGAGCGATGTCTGCAACGAATTTCGCCGGAGTGATGTGGCGGTCTTGAGGAAAGTACAATGCACCGGCGGCGCGGATTTCGGTTTCAGGAACAAGCGCCTGGACATCCGCCTTCTCCATGAAGAGGGTTGCGACGCCGATCTTGTGCGCCAACTCCGCTTCTTCAAGTTGGGCTTCACGTCCCTTCTCGGTGCAAAAGAGAATGAGCAGCCCCTTCTTGGTGAAGTCAAAGTTCATTCCTTTCACTTTTGACATCTCCTCGAACAACGAACTGCTGGCATTGCTCAGGTTGCGCAAGAGTGGCGCTGCACGTTCGACGTTCTCATGAGTACATGAGTTCCGGAATTTCCATGCCCACGAAATGAACTCAAGATCGAGTCTCGGCTTGATATAGAACGGACTGACCGGGTCAAGCATCCATTTCAATCCCTGGGAGATGATTCCCGGCGCGGCAAGAGGTACAAAATGACTTGGCGAGATGTATCCGGCGTTGTGCAATGACGAACCATGTCCCATCTCCCCCTTGTCGATCACAGTTGACTTCACACCCTGTTGCAGCAGAGAGTACGCCGTACACATGCCAATAGCACCGCCACCGATGATGAGTATCCGGGAGTTCGCGCTCATGATTTTCTCGCCTGCCTGCGTGAACGACGTCCGCTCATTTTTCTCCCCGTGTGACTCTCCAATGCCTTCACGCCGGGGAGCCTGCGGTTCAACGCTGCAGGAAGAGAGTGAACCAACTTCGTCATATAACGGGCGACTCCAACCGGCTTCGCAACATCGCGCAGCGCATATTCGATAATCATTTTGCTTCGGGTCTTGCAGAGAATCAATCCAATGGATGGCTTGTCATCTTTGTGGCAAAGAAGGTCATCCACGGCAGAAAGATAGAAGTTCATTTTCCCGGCAAACTCCGGCTTGAACGTTTCCATCTTTAGATCAATCACAACGTAACAACGCAGCGTGAGATGATAGAATAACAAGTCGATGTAAAAATCCTCCCTGTCAACTTCGAGATGCACCTGTTGACCGACAAAGGCAAAACCCGAACCCAACTCAAGCAGGAACTTTCTGATGTGCGTGAGGAGCCCGTCCTCCAACTCCCGCTCACGGGCTTCCGGCCTGAGCGTGAGGAAGTCGAAGTTATAGGGGTCTTTAACGATCTGCCTGGCGAGGTCTGATTGTAGTGGGGGCAGAGTAGTGCGGAAATTGGTAACAGCTTTCCCCTGGCGCTTGTACAGCTTCGATTCAATCTGATGAACGAGAACAGCCCGCGACCAGCCGTAGGCAATTGCCTGCTCTGCGTACCAGAAACGTTCCGGTACATCTTTCAGCTTCTCTATAAGAACAACGTTATGTCCCCATGGAATTTCTGCCACAACTTGTGGCAGTTTTGCCTTACGTAATTCTGCCACAGCTTGTGGCAGAATTGGCGGTTGGGAACCTCGAACACCGTGGGGAAGATTTCCGGGTTTCGGCAACCACGCAAGAAAGAACGCCCGCATGCGCCAGATGTTTCGTTCGGAAAAACCGGCCACCTCGGGAAATTCGTTGTGTAAGTCCGTCGCTAATTTTTCAACAACCGATCTCCCCCACGCTTCAGACGTTTGTCGTTCTGCTATTCCCTTTCCGATATCCCAATACAACTCAATAAGCTCGCGATTGACTGAGAGTGCAGCCTGTATTTGTGCAGCACGAATTCGCTCTTTCAAGTTGTTCACGAACGCCCCATAGCCGGAAGGCACCACGGAAGCACGTCCCCGGTGTGTTGCAACCGTGCGACCTGGTTTCGAACGTGCTCTCTTTGTATTCCTTTGCCTAGGCTTCATTGCTACAGTACCTGGAATCCATGTTTGTACGGATCACGGTCATCAATGAGAATGGTATTGAACCCTGTAACTCTCGCCCAACCTTCGATGCTCGGGATGATTGCTTTTTTGTCACCAACAATTGCTTCAGCTTCTACTCGTCCTTTGAAGAGACTGCCGATGATGCTCTCGTGTACAAATTCATCGCCAACTTTGAGCTTGCCCTTTGCCGCCCATTGCGCCATGCGCGCTGACGTTCCTGTCCCACAGGGTGAGCGGTCAATTGCCTTCTCTCCATAGAATACAGCGTTGCGCGCATGAGCCTTCGGATTCTTCGGTGTGCCGGTCCATTGAACATGACTCAGGCCGCCAATCGTTTTGTCTTCGGGATGAACGAACGTGTAGAGTTCATTCATCCTCTTGCGTATGATGGGACTGAGTCGAACAATGTCCCCCGCCGTCAACTCATCGAGACCCTTGAAATTCTCCTGCGGGTCGATGATGGCATAGTAGTTCCCGCCGTAGGCAACATCAACAGTGATAGTACCATAGCCGGGACATTCGACTTTCAGTCCAGTAGAGTGAAGATACGATGCAACATTCACAATTTTCACCGATTCAACATACGCTCCGTTCATTGTGTAGTGCGCTTCGATGATGCCGGCAGGGACTTCGAGCCTGAGCTTGCCCGGCGTTTTCGGTGTGACGAGTCCGTGTTCGATCATCACCGTGACAGTGCCAATCGTCCCATGTCCGCACATCGGCAAACATCCGCTCGTTTCGATGAAGAGAATGCCGGTGTCGGTGTCATCTCTCGTTGGTGGATAAAGGATACTGCCGGACATCATATCATGTCCACGCGGCTCGAACATGAGTCCTGTGCGGATCCAATCGTACTCCGCGAGAAAATGCTGACGCCGCTCGCTCATGGTGCGACCTTCGAGCCTTGGGCCACCTTCCTTGACAACCCGAACAGGGTTGCCGCAGGTGTGGGCGTCTATGCAGGAGAATGTGTGAGTTGCCATCGTTTCACAATTTCGTAGTACTGACATTTGAGCGTTTGGACGCGATCCCGCTGAGAATCACTGTTGTCCTCTGCGGTCAGATCTCGTTGTAACGAGGCAAGCAGGAATGTCTGACCTACACCCGGTCATGGGGCCGTGTACGTCGTCTTCACCGTCGTATAAAACTCAACCGCATACTTTCCCTGCTCGCGAGAGCCATAACTGGAACCCTTCCGTCCGCCGAAGGGAACATGATAATCAACTCCTGCAGTCGGCAAATTCACCATCACCATCCCGGCCTGGGAGTGTTCCTTGAAGTGCGTCGCATGCTTCAGCGAAGTTGTGCAGATGCCGGCAGAGAGTCCGTACGGAGTATCGTTCGCAACGGCAAGAGCCTCATCGTAATTCTTCACACGAATCACTCCTGCAATCGGCCCGAAGATTTCTTCCACGTTGATACGCATGGCATTGGTGGTCTCGGTGAACAATGTGGGAGCGATGTAGTAGCCTTCCTTTGCACGCTTTAACCATTCACCGCCAAACGCAACCTCTCCTCCCTCTTTCTTCCCAACATCAACATACGAAAGATTTTTTTCCAGTTGCGCTTCATCCACCGCAGGACCAATGTCGGTGCCTTCAGCCAACGCATCATCCACTCTCAACTTTGCCAACCGTTCCACCATCTTCGCCACGAAACGATCATGAATCCCTTCCGTGACAATCAATCGGCTCGATGCTGTGCAGCGTTGTCCGGTGGAATAGAACGCTCCATTGATTGCAGCATTCACGGCAACGTCCAGGTCAGCATCGTCAAGTACGACCAGCGGATTCTTCCCTCCCATTTCGAGCTGGAGCTTCTTGAACTGCTTCGCGCATTGGACTGCGATGCGGCCTCCCACTTGCTGCGAACCTGTGAAGCTAATTCCTGCAACATCGGGATGGTTGACAAGAGCTTCGCCGACTTTGCTGCCGGGTCCGTTCACGAGGTTGAACACACCTTTCGGCAAACCGGAACGAGAAATGATCTCTGCAATCGCCCAAGAACAACCCGGAGCCAACTCTGCCGGTTTGAGCACAACGGTGTTACCGAACGCGAGGGCTGGTGCTGTCTTCCATGCTGGAATTGCTATCGGAAAATTCCACGGCGTAATCAATCCTACTACGCCAATCGGCGAGCGGATAACGTCGATGTCGATTCCCGGTCTGACGGACTTGATGTGTTCGCCGGACTGCCTCAACGCTTCTCCTGCGAAAAACTTGAAGATGTGTCCAGCGCGAGTAACTTCTCCGATTGCTTCAGAAAGGATTTTCCCTTCTTCGCGGGCGAGAAGTTTGCCAAGTTCCTGCTTACGAGCAAGAATCTCCGTCCCGACAAAATCCAGCACATCGAATCGCTGCTGTGGTGTACTTGCAGCCCACATAGGGAATGCTGCCTTTGCCGCGGCAACCGCAAGCTGGGCCTGTACAACATCACCCTGCGCGTAGACGCCGACGATGTCGGAGATATCGGAGGGATTGATGTTCTCACGGCCTTCTGCCGTCTCAACCCATTCGCCGCTGATGAAATTGTTAAACATGATTCGACCTTGATTTTCTAACCACAGAGAACACGGAGGACACTGAGAACTACATTGTTGGCAACTTCGGTCTGGTCTTCAACGCTTGTTCAATGACTCGCACGGCCTGTACTCTCTCATCTCCTGCCAACGGCAACCGGGGCGCACGGACTAACTCTGTTCCCTCTCCCGCCATCGCTTCAGCGAGCTTGATGTTCTGCACGAACTTCACGGACACGTCGAGATGAAGCAACGGCGTGAACCAACGATACAACTCCAACGCCTCCTGCATTCTTCCCACTTTGATCAACTTGTACAGTACCACGGTCTCTCTCGGAAACGCGCAGACGAGTCCCGCAACCCAGCCAACTGCACCAACCACCAGACTCTCAAGCGCAAGATCATCCACGCCGGTGAAAATCCTGTACCTATCCCCCACGAGATTCATGATATCGGTAACTCTTCTCACATTGTCCGACGATTCTTTGATGGCAATGAACTTTGGCTCATCGGCTAGCTCGGCGAACATGTCAGGCGTGATGTCGATACGGTAGGCTACGGGATTATTGTAGAGCATGATGGGTTTGTCGCTGGCGACAGCAACCGTGCGTAGATACTGGATCGTCTCACGCCGGTCGGATTGATATCGCATTGGAGGCAGCAGCATGAATCCATCGGCGCCGTTGCGCGAACAGGTCTTGATGAAATCGCAGGCGGCGGCAGTTGTCGTCTCAGCAACACAGACAAGAACCGGAACATTCTTCCCACCAACCGATACCGCAAGCTTCAAGACATCCTGCTTCTCTTCAGAAGAGAGCGAACCATTCTCTCCAAGCGAGCCGAGCACAACCAGGCCTTCAGCTCCGGCGCTGAGTTGATTGCTGAAGTGCTTCTCCATCAACTTCAAGTCCAGCTTGTCATCGGGAGTGAACTTCGTCGTTACCGCCGGGAATACCCCGGACCAATTCGCCATCATCATCGTTCGTTTCCTTTCCAGCTACTCTTCAGAGAGTTTGACGAGCAGGTCTTGAATCTTCTTCAAGCGTGGACGATCAATTGCCACTTTGATGTGAAGCGTTGCAGCATGCTCAAGCACTTTCTTCGCTTCCTCCCGCCTGTCCATATCGATATACAAAATGCCAAGCTCATACTGATGTCGCATCACATCGGGAGCAAGCGCTATCGCCTTCTTCAATGCAGTTTCTGCTTCTACGTAGCCACCGTTCGGAACTTTCCCTACAAAGAGAGCGGCAAGCTGTCGCTGAAACCAATTTACGTTACCGAGCGCTCTATAGAAAGAACCTTTGATGGAATACGCCGCATCATCATTGGGATTGAGAAGGATCGCAAGTTCCACTTCCCGCAACAACTCATACGAGAGCTTGACCTGCTCGCTCTTCCCGGCGTCGAGAGCCATATATCCCAAAGCGGCAGCTCGCCAACTATGTCCCTGCGCCTTGGTTGAATCCGCCTCGATGCATCGTCGCGCGTAAACCTCTGCCTGCTTGCATTCGGATGCACGCTGTTCACCCTCGTGTACTTCTCCCCTGCATACATACACTCTCGCAAGTCGCCAGAGCAGTTCGGGGTCATTCAGGCTCTGCCCGAGTGCAGCATTGTAGAACTCGATTGCGGCTGGATATTCCATTCTCAGGAATGCATCATCTCCAGCCGTGAGTTTCGAAACGGGTTCATCCGGAAATAAAGAAGCAAGGAGAAAACACAACGCAATCAGCATCAATCAGGATCGTCTGACAGTGGCTTTGGCAGCGGACTCGTTGTCACGCCCTTCAATAACGATAACAAATTCCCCCTTCATTTCCTTTTCGGAGAACTTCTTGTACAACTCGGAGGCCGCTCCATAGAACATCTGCTCGTCGGGGAGTGTAAGATTGAAGGCAACACAAATGCGCCGCGCAGCACCGAATGTTTCCGCAAGGTCCCGCATCAATGGTACCAGACGATATGGTGTATCCATCAGGACAATCGTCCGCTTCTCCTGCAAAAGCTGGCGCAGCTCAGCACGACGGCGTTCTTTCTTTGGTGAGAGCCATCCATAAAAGAGGAACTGGTCGATGGAAAACCCGGACACCGTCAAAGCCGGCATCAACGATGACGCTCCGGGAATCGGAACAACCTTGACATGCTGTTGAATGGCTTTGCGAACCAACAACTGTCCGGGATCTGAGAACACCGGCGTTCCGCAATCAGAGACCAGCGCAACGTTCCTGCCTGCTTTCAGGTGATCGAGAATAATATACGACGCGGCGGCTTCGTTGTGTTCATTCAATGACTCAACCGGTTTCTGGATATCGAAATGCCGGAGCAGTCGCTCTCCTTCACGACGCTCCTCGTAGATGACCAGATCCACACTCTTCAGAACGCTGATCGCACGGAACGTAATATCATCGAAGTTGCCGATGGGAGTTGCAACGAGATAGAGAATGCCTGCCATCATGCCCTCAATGTGGATGTCCGGGCTTCGCGCCGGGATGTCCACTCGTTCAGCGCTACCATGAGCAGTGCAGTGGAAGGAACTGCAATCAACATTCCCACGAGGCCGAGGAAGTACCCGAACACCAGCAGGCTGAGGATCAGCAACACCGGGTGCAAACCGACTTTTGATCCGATGATCTTCGGCCCCAACACGCCTGCTTCGAGAAGTTTTTGGGAGAGGAAGAGTGCAATCACAGCAATCACCTTCACCAGAATGGGTTCACCACTGAGCAACGCCACGAAGCAGGAGACAACGAGGCTGGTCAGAAGTCCCACGTAAGGAATAAAATTGAGAATGCCCGTCATGATGCCAAGAACGAGCGAATAATTCACACCGATAAGCGACAGGCCGACCGTTGCAATCGTTCCCTGGATAATGGCGACAATGATTGCGCCGCGGAGATATTTCCCCATCACCTCATCCACTTTACCGCCGATTGATCTCACGCGTTCCCTTCTGTCTTCGTCTATCAGTGATAGAAAGCCATCCAGCAAATTCGGGAAATCTTTGAGCATGTAGAACAAAAGGAATGGAACGATAATGATGTTGATAAGGTGGAGTGCGAGCGATGACACGCTTGTGAAGAAACCAAACAAGCCCCCGAAGAGTGTCGAAAGCATTGTCTCGAGTCGTGGTGAGAGTTGTTCCGTGATCAGTGTCTGCGCATCGGCAACGTTGACGCCATACGAAGCGAGGAAATTGAACAGCGTGCCGGACTTCACCAGACGGGATACATCCTGTGCAATCACAGTTACGCCGCTGATGATCTCTTTGAACTGCTGCGCAGCCGGTGGAATGATGAAGAGAATCACCGTTACAGCAACTCCGATCAGAAGGATAACTGCAGCCAACGACGACGCCCAACGCGGGAAACCCTTTGCTTCAAGTCTGGTAGCGAAAGGATTGAGGATGTACGCAAAGAGAAACGCCACGAGAAACGGCGTCAGGAGTCCAAGAAGTGAATAAAGGAACCAGATCAGAAATACGGCGGCAGAAAGCCACATCAGACGTCGGGCGAGCAGCGTATCCCGGAACGGATAGAGCAAATAAAGAATCGCACCGATGAGCACAAACGGCGAGAGGATGACGTTGACGGTGTAGCCAAGAGCCATAAGCAACAGAGCGGCAATGGCAACGACAACTGTTTCGGAATTTGTTCTCGGTTGATCCATGATCAATTAACAATTGTGAATTGACAATTGACAATTGTCAATTGTTATCTTCCTGTATGCCCGAACCCGCCTGCACCGCGTTTCGTTTCATCCAGCGTTTCCTTCTCCTCCCACACAACACGGGTGTATGGAGCAACAACCATCTGCGCAATCCGGTCGCCCCGCTTGATAACGAAGTCCTGCTTCCCAAAATTCGTTAGTATCACTTTTACTTCGCCCCGGTAGTCTGCATCGATGGTACCGGGAGAGTTTAGCACTGTCACCTGGTTCTTAGCGGCAAGCCCACTGCGTGGACGAACCTGCGCTTCGTAGCCTTCCGGCAACGCAATGGCAAACCCTGTTGGGATGAGAGCGGTTTCGCCTGCCTTCAAGATGAATTCGCCCTCAACGGCGGCGCATAAATCCATGCCGGCGGAGTGGTCAGTGGCGTATTTGGGAATTATGAGATCGCCATTGATATCGCCAACGCGAGTAATATGTACTGACATTTCGTTGTCTTTCATTTGCACTTCTCACTCACCACATTCCCGTTCAGCACAACACCACACACATGGCTCGTGTACTCAAACGGATCGCCGTCGAACAATACCACATCTGCATCCTTGCCGGGCTCCAACGATCCGACACGCTTCTCGACACCAATGATGCGCGCAGCATTGATCGTGATCGAGGCGAGTGCATCTTCGAACGCGAGCCCGTTGGCCGCGGCTATTGCAGCTTCATACAACACGATGCGCGTCTTCGGGACGTAGCTTTCATAGCCACTCTGGATGGCGAAGAAAATTCCGGCCTTCTGCAATTTCGCCGCAGTCTCAAACGAGACGTTCTTCCTTTCACCGCCGGGCCTTGCCATTGTTGCGTGAAGTATAACCGGAACTCCCGACTTCTTGATCTCATCAAGCAGCAAATACGCTTCAGCAGCGCCATCCAATACCATCTTGAAGCCAAATTCCTTTTGCAGCCGGAACGCCGTCATGATCTCGGTTGCATGCTCGGCGGTGATAAGCGCTTTGACTTCACCATTGAGGACGCGTGCAAGCATTTCGAGTTTCAGATCGGGGCCGGGACGCTTGTCCGGATCCTTGTTCTTCTTGTTCTTGAGATACTCTCTCGCCTTCAGCAAATCCGTGCGGACCATGGCAACGCCTTTGGCAGTCGTACCGGGAGACTTGTAGTTGCCGCTCACCGACTCGCCGAGTGTAAACGCAACCATGCCAACAGAATCCATCAGAGCTTCGCTCACGGTGTTGCCAATCGTCTTCACGACAATCGTTGTTCCGCTGGCAAGTGCGCCGGGGGCGTGTCCGGTGTGCAGCGTCGTGATGCCGAGGTTTCGCACCCATTCCACCAATTGCTCGCGGGGATTGTACGCGTCAATGGCACGCAACTCAGGCTGCATCGGGTCGGACTTTTCAAGCTGGCTCTGATCAGCAGGCGAGTTATATATGCCGGAAAGGCCGACCACGGAGTGAGCGTCAATGAGTCCGGGAGTGATAATCTTCGCGGTCATGATTCTGTAGTTTGTCGGAATGACAATGCTCGCAGCGGATCCAACGCGTTCGATCTTCTGTCCCTTGAGGAGTACGACGCCGTCTTTGATCGGTGCGCCGGACATCGTGTACACGGTTTCGCCTTTGATAGCGAGTTGGGAATAACTCAAGGTTGGTGCGATTGTAACAAAAAGCAAAACAGCCAGGACTAAGTCATTGCGAGGTTGCGTCTCAAGGCGAAGCAATCTGACCATATCATGAAAGAACGAGATTGTTCGCTCTCCAGAATCCCATACAGGAGCGGAATCCAGAAAACGGACTTCGGTGAAAAGCGCCTTGCAATGACAGGTTTTTGTGAACAGTGAATGAATTTGATTTCTCATTCATTCACCTCTCTCGTCATCATCACCATGGGCGGCATCGCGAAAGACCTGGAAACCGCCAACGGCATACTTGCGGTCATCGGGATTCGAACGATCCCACACTTTCTGTCCTTCCACCCACGTTTGCTCAACGTGCGTGTAGACACTCAACGGATCGCCGGAGAGAATCGCAAAGTCTGCATCTTTGCCTGGCTTGATGGATCCGACGCGCCTGTCGAGATCGAGCATTCTCGCTCCGGCAAGTGTAAGGGCTTCAAGCGCTTTGGGTTTCGACATGCCGGCACGGACAGCAATTCCTGCCGAGCGCATAAAAAGCCGTGAATCCGTAATGCCGTCGTCCGTGTGAAACGCGACGTCAACGCCAGCCTTTTCCAGAATGGCTCCGGTTTCATACAACAAATTAACGGCCTCGAGTTTACCGCCCGGCGAATCAATAACGATGATGGAGCAAGGCACCTTCGCTTCGGCGATCTCTTTTGCTGCAAGAGCGCCTTCACTCACGTGGTGCAACACAACGCGGAATCCGAATTCCTTTGCCAACCGCAACACCGTCAGGATATCATCGCTTCGATGTGTGTGATGCTGCACGATGCGTTTGCCTTCAAGCACCTGCACAAGCGCTTCCATCTCAAGGTCGCGCTTTGGCATTTTCTCCGCGTTGCCGTTCGCCGCGGTAATCTTCGAGCGATAGTCCTGAGCCTTCAGATATAATTGCCGCACCATCGCAGCCGACTTTGCACGCGTGCCCGGAAATGGCTTCTCCCTGATCGAGTTTGTTCCATTCGCCATCTTCATTCCGCCGCAGATATCATTCTGGGGATCAACGCAATAGAGCATGTCTTCAATCCTGCTGGCGGGACGCAGTTTGAGGTACACGGTTTGTCCACTCATAAGATGGCCGGAGCCGGGCATGACGTTGACTGTCGTGATGCCGCCTGCCAGCGCTTTCTTGAATGTATCATCACGGACGTTGATGGCGTCGAGAATGCGGACATCAGGATTGAGTGCAGATGATCCATCGCCGCCGCTGCCCCCTCCGATGTGCGAATGTGTGTCCACAATTCCCGGCAGAATGACTTTCCCTTTTACGTCAACGACGATCGCTCCATCGGGAATTGATACATTTGCTGCCTCACCGACGGCAAGGATTTTTCCTCCCTGAAACACCACGGTGCCATTCTCAATCGGTGTTCCTTCGATGGGATAGATTCGAGCGCCGAGAAAGGCGTGAATTTTTTCCTGAGCAAGAGAGCCAGAAATGGCAAGACTTACGAGGATGAAAACAAAGGCCGGACGATTCAACATCGGGTTGGATTGCATGGGTGATTGGATTGCTGCGGGACTATGCGACCCAATATATCCGAAGAACGCGAGAAATGCAACGAGGTTCTGCGGGCTAAAAACGAAAAGCCTCACATCTGTGAGGCTCTTTCATCCCAATTGTATATGTAAGGCTATTGCAGGGAAGCGCTTGGACTCCCGCCTGCAATTCGCGAAGCAAATTTCTCCACTCCGGACTTCTTATGCAGTGTCGGGATGCCGCGCATTGCTTTTGAGACCTGGTCATCCCAATCATAAATATCTTTTCTGAACTGGAGTGATCCGGCATCATCCACCCACGCAGTGAAGTATTGCAGGTGTACCTGGATCGGTTCGGGCAAACGCACGACCCGTTCTTTTCCTTTACCAGACGCTTTGCGGATCGCATCGTTGACCCACGCCGTGTCTTTACCGAGAAGATAGGACGCAAGCGCCACCGGTTGTTCAACACGAACGCAGCCATGACTGAAATTGCGTATGCTTTTGGCAAACAGTCTTTTCGACGGTGTGTCATGCATATAGATATTCGTAAAATTCGGGAACATGAACTTGACCCTGCCAAGCGAGTTCTTTACACCCGGCTCCATCCTGAACCGGAGTGTTCGATTCCTGACTGCCGCCCAGTTGATTGATGAGTGATCGACAGCTGTCATCACGTTACCCTCCTTCCTGAAGATTCTGATGTTCTCCTTCTTCAGGTAGCCAGGATCATTTGACATCTTTGGAAGAATCTCTTTTGTCGCAATCGTGTACGGGACATTCCAATACGGGCTGAGCACAATGTACGTCATGGCATTGTTAAGCAGTGGAGTCCGGTGATCGCTTTTCCCGACTACAACGCGGATCGTCTTCGTAGGAATGCCCTTCTCCATCACACTCAATTCAAAGTTCGGAATATTCACGGCAATGTGTTTCTCTTCAAGCTGCTCGGGGAGCCATCGGTAACGCTCAAGGTTGACGACGATCTGTCGCATGCGATCTGCGTTCGTCATGTTCAGTCCGGCGATCGTTTCCTTCCCCACAATGCCGTCCGGTTCGATGCCGTGCTGCTTTTGAAATACCATCACCGCATGTTCGAGCGAATCATCAAATATTTTATCTTCAAGACTGATTCCGGGGTACCAGAGCGACACTCTGTTCCTCAGGGCAACAACGCGGACATTTGAATCGCCCTTTTCCAATCGACGGATGCCGGTGATCTTTGGCGGGTCGTTCGTTGCCGGCAATGACCTGTACCCGGCAAGCGCCTTCCTGAGATTCTCGTAGCCTTTGTGCCTGGGCCGGAGTTGGTTCAAGGCTTCGCGAACACCGAGCGAATCCAATGCCTGGTGGAGAACAATTGCGAAATCCGTTTTGCGCGGATGAACGTCCCACTCTTCGTTCACCAACTTCGGGCTAACCCTGCCTGAATGAAGATCGGATGCATAGTGTAGAAATGCATCAGTCAACAATACATCGGTAACAGCAACAACAGCGTCATCCATTCCTTCGGCAGGATTCTTCCCAATCATAGATTCAATCGCGTCAATATGATAGTCGGCAGGATTGAGCCCTTCCAGTGTTGCAGCCCGCAAGGCAAGGAAAAGGTCGTTCGCTTCTGCACAAAGCTCCCCACCGGAAGTCCATGCGGGAGTGAACCTTCTACGGCTGTAAAACGATTTCAATTGTGCAACGTCGTAGGAAAGAACTTTCTTGCCGTCCACTTTTGATGCAAACCTGTATTTCTTCAGACGAAGCTCGATGGCTTCCCTGATATAATTCTCCGACATGTCACCCGCATAAACATGAGTGACGCTTGTGATCATTAGGGCAAATAGCAATGTGAAAACGCGAACTGTAATCATATCCTGTTGTTGATTGTTGGAAAAGTTGAAAAGGACGAATGAAGAGCATCTGTTTGAGACAGCCCGTGTGGAGCAGTTCGTTCAGGATGCGCCACAATGTAGGCTGAGATTGCTGTTTATCGTGTGCGGCAGGGTACTGAGAAGCTTGAAGCAGAGATGTTCGTGATAGCAATCATCAATGACGGAGAGAAAAACGGGAAAAACGAGATGTTGCCGGGAGAAAAACAAAAGCCCCACTGGTGTGGGGCCATGCGTGAATCCGGACAAACTACGTTGCTACTTCACCACAATCATCTTCTTTGTAGACACATAGGTTCCGGCAACAAGCCGGTACACATACACACCCGAAGCGAAGCGTTCCGATCCAACTTCCACAGCGTGATCGCCGGGGAACTGATTCTCGTCGACGAGTGTGCCAACTTCTCGCCCGAGCAGATCATAGACTTTCAGTTGCACGTGTACAGGACGCGCGAGAACATATCTGATGTGTGAAGTAGGATTGAATGGATTGGGATAGTTCTGCGCCAAGCTGAATCCCGATGCAATGACCGGCTCATCGAACCCAACACTCACTGTACTGTCACGGGAGTATTTGTAGACTCGTTCACCAACAGCGTAGCCAAGCGTGTCGCTCAACATGCGGAATCTGTTGACATTGGCTCCAAACCCGGCAGGGTGCCACGAAGTACCTCCATTCGTTGTCTCGTATGTACTCCCACCCCAGCCGCCAATCCAGCCGAGACTCGTGTCGCCGGTAAAACCAATACCTTGCTCATCCTGGTTCGCGACGAATGATCGTTCGTGCCATGTTTGACCGCGATCAGTTGTGCGGAAGTAGAATGATTGTCCCGTTTGAAATCGTTCAATCGATGTATAGCCAATCGTTGATGAGGGGAATGTGATTTTCCAACTCAACTCTCTTGATCGTAAGCCGACAATTTTTGGAACCCAGGTTGATCCGCCATTCGAGGTGAAAAGGACGATTGCCGTATCCATGGAAGATGAGACCCCTCCCCTTGAACCGACGACAAATCCCGAATCCTGATTGAAGAAAAAACAATCGACAAGACCGCTTGCATAGGGACGCATGTCGATGACACTCCACGTCGCTCCGCCGTCTGTTGTTTTGAGAGCGCGCGGAGAGCCGAAATACGCCCCCGATCCATACACAACTTGTCGGCTCACGACCGATAAGCCACAGACGCCACGCGGACGCAGCGCAGGAAAGTTCTGCACTTCCGTCCACGTATTGCCGCCATCCGTTGTTGAATACAGCACATGGTTACTATCAAGACTTCCCGCCCAACCAACGAGCGAGTCTGCAAATCCCACACATCGCAGGTACGACGCTGCTGTATATTTCAATTGCCACGTTGCGCCGCCATTCGTTGTCTTGTACACCTTCCGCTCGCCATTGACGACCCAACCCACAGTTGAACTAGTGAAGAAGATGTCGTCATGCCTTCCTGCGTTTCCACCCGATGGTGAAGTTGCAAGCAACCGCCAGCGCGGTTGTCCTTGAGCCATGGCCAACGAGAGCGGAAGTGTCAGAGCAACAATCAAAAGAGCAAGGATGCGTCTCATGTTTTCTCCCTCAGTCTACTTCATGATGATCATCTTCTTTGTCGCAACAAAGGTTCCGGCCGCGAGACGATAGAAGTACACGCCTGATGCAAACCTGTTCGAGCTGAACTGAATGGATTTGAATCCCGGCGTTTGGGCTTCATCCACGAGCGTTGCAATCTCTCTTCCCACCACATCGAAGATCGTGAGCTTCACACGCGCGGCAGCGGGAAGATCATACGCTATGTGTGTAGTTGGATTGAACGGGTTCGGGTAGTTCTGATGTAAAGCGTACGACGTGGGAATGCCGACAGATCCCTCATCAGCAACACCAGTCAACAACGAGTCTGATCTCATGGCAATGGCAAACAGAGCCTGCACGCCTGTCGAGCCGATCAATGTTCCAACTCCCGTGAGTGTATCAACCTGAAGGAGTGTGCTGGTCTGCGTTGAAACGCCTTTGAGAGCATACAGCACGCCGGTGGGTCCAAATGTAATCGACGGCGTAATCACATTGTCGCCGATGCTTCCCACAAGCGTTGCTGCCCCTGTTGCCATATTCACGGTGTAAATCCTGTCACGGTTCACAAGCGGCGGACGAACAGATGCCCACAACACACCGGTCGAAGGACTGAATGAGAGCGCGGAATACGCTATTGTCGAAGCAGTCCCGATATATGTGGTGTCGCCGGTAGCCAGAGAGATGCGATACAATCTCCCGCCCGTGGTTCCTGCGAAGAGAGTATCTCCACGACTGAATGCAATTGCGCGAAGATTCGGGAGCGGAATAGACCGTTGCGCAAGTGCATCGCCATATTGCTGGCTCACCTTGTACAACATTGATCCGGCGGCATTGGTAAAGACACCATAGAGCTCGTTGGTTGCCGGACGAACCGTGAGTGCATCAATCTCCGGTACGCCAAGCGGTGCGACCATCGCCGCGAGTCCGGTCCCCGTATTCATCGTAAAGAGCTGTCCTGTAGGCTGCGCGGCAGAAACGGCGTACATGATACCGGCTCGGGCCCGGCCGATCTCCACACCCTTCCCGGTCAAGGAAATTCTCGTTGACGGATTACCGGGATCGTTGCTCGCAATAACGATAGTATCGTTGACAACGCCATGCACGGCAGGTACAAAGACAACTTTGAACGAGAGAGAACTCATCGAAGCAACATTTGCGGGAAGAGACGGAAGATCGATGAGCTGGTAGACTGATTGGCTACGCGAAATTGCCGTAACAGTCAGTTGCGACTGGCCAAGATTTCGTACCGTTACAGTTGCGGTATCCCGCCCGGTGAGAACCTCAAGCTTGGCAAAGGTTTTGGAAAGCGGCGCTGCAAAGATCAACGGCGTCGCATCCTGCGAGAGTGGAGCTTCAAATGCTCCCCTCCCGTGTGTGCCAATGCGGAGAAGTCTCGTCCCGCCGCTAGCAAAATAATCGAAGTCAATTGCCGGCACGAACGGCATGCCAGTTCCCTGTCTCACCCATGACACTCCAGCGTCCGTCGAGAGATACACTCCAAGGTCTGTGGCAATGTAATAGTGGGATGGGTGGAGCGGATCGATAAAGAGATCGTTGCATGGAACATCAGGCAGGTCGCCGCTGATGTTCACCCATGAGGTTCCGAGATTATTGGATCGATACAGCTTCCCCGAGCCGAACCCCGACCGGACAACAAACACCGTATTCGGATCATATGGGTGACACGCAACGCGGGCGACATAGCGCACCGGTCCGGGAACATTTGAGGCCACATCAGTCCAGTTGAATCCGCCGTTTGTTGAGACAAGGATCTGTGGATTCACGGTGCTGTAGCCGCTCCCCGCAAGTATCATAACGTCCGGGTTGATGCTGTTCTGGGCAATGGTGTTAATCGCATCCGATGTTGCCAACGCTGAAATCGATTCCCAAGTTGATCCATAGTCCATTGACCGCCAGAGCCTTCGTGATCCTACGTAGATCCATCCGGGATTTGTCGGGTGAAGAATAATCGGCATCGTCCAATTTGGAGTTGATTCGTATGGAGGACTAATACCGAAAAATGTGCCGTAGTCTCCGTTGTTGTCACTCCTGAGCAAGTTGCCATTTTGGGTCGACGCGTACATCGTGGTTGGACTGAGAAGATCGAGATGATCGTACACGCATTCCATACCATCGCCGGTTGTCGTCAGCACCCATGCCGAAGCGCCGCTATTTGTTGACATGAAGTTACCGTTATCCTGGGCTCCTCCAAACACTCTGTTGCGATCTGTTGGGTGTGAGGTGATGCGATAGAATTGAGCAGATGAGATGCCGCTGTTCCTGGACGCCCAGGTTGCGCCGCCATTTGTCGAACGGAAGAGGCCACCATCGGAACCAACATAGACGATGCTGTTGTTCGACGGAGCAAACACAATCCGGTGATAGTCGGTATGCATCGGGCTGTCCCACGCGCGGGTTCCGCCGTATGGCCCTGACGGATCGCGGACGGGAATGAAGTCCTGGCCGTTCGTTGTCTGATGTAACTCGCAGTTACCAAGGAAGACATGATCAGGGTTGGTGGGGCTCACAGCAATGCAAGCGTCATACCATCCCTGGTCAATCCAGGATGAGCCATCATACGTTCCACCGAGCTGCACGCCGGAGGATATCTGGAACCAGTTTGACCCTCCATTGGTGGATTTGTACGCACGTGTCTGCGATCCATTGTAGAACGAGTAGGCATACATGATGTCCGGCGCCGAGGGAGCAATGGCAATCTGGATTCTTCCTGTCTGGACCGGAATACCTGCATTGGAGAGCGCCCATGTGGCTCCAAAGTCATCCGAGAGGTATACCGCGCCGCCACCAGCGGCAGCGAAAACTCGGAACGGAATGGTGGGATGGAACACGACGTCAAACGCATTTCCAATATTTATGACACGTGACCATGTCGCTCCGGCGTCAGTACTTCTCCAAACGCCCTCGTTGCTCAAACTCCCTATAAGCGAATAGGCGCTCGCGAGACATGCGAGAACGATGTTTGGATTTGTCGGACAGACGGCAATCGCACCGAAGTGTGTGGTCAATCCGAAGCCGTTCGTGATTTGCGTCCATGTAGCGCCGGCATTCGTGGACTTGAACAATCCTCTG
The DNA here is from genome assembly GCA_031402435.1 of Bacteroidota bacterium. Classification (GTDB taxonomy): domain Bacteria; phylum Bacteroidota; class Ignavibacteria; order UBA10030; family UBA6906; genus UBA11986. Next base: position 109,746 of record JANNSJ010000047.1, read on the forward strand.
CCATCGTAGAGATTCATATTGAAACCATCGATCGCTTCACCGGTACCAGCGTACACAACATTGGTGTTGGATGGATCGATGGCAATAGCGCCGAATGCACTCGTCGCAAAGTCCTGGCTCAAGTCAGACCATGATGTTCCGCCATTCGTCGTCTTCCACAATCCACCACTCGCCGCTCCTATGTAAACGATATCAGGGTTCGTTGGGTGAACGCCGATAGCGCGAACCCGGCCGCTGCATTCACTCCACTGCGGAGGCCACGTGGAAATAATCCCCGCCGGACCTAGTGCCGTCCAGCTTACTTGTGAGGAAAGCGGATTTGTTGATGACTGCTCCTTTGCTATCTCCTTTAGCCTCTCTGCATTGAACCTGTACACGGGCACGGTATCATAAGGCACTGCTCGCTGGCGGTAAAATGCTTCAACACGCTTGAAAGAGTTTCTTGCCTTGATGTTCGCCGGGACTTTATCCCAGACGGAAACGCTTTGGGCGAGCATTGTGAGTGGAACGAACAGAAAAAGAAAGACAGGCAGGAGACGGTTGGTCGCCTTCATGAATCCTCCAAAAATGACAATGGGTTGTATCAACCCTCAGGAGGTATGGTTACATGAGGGTTTGTGGACGTTTGTTGACAGCAAATCTCTGAAATCCTTGCATAAGAAACAAGGCGAGGACACGCAACACCATTCTTGTAGGTAAGACCTGTCCGACAATGCTAGACCCACATGAGCGGGCGGACATTCCTGCTTGCCTCGTCACAGCGAGATCACCCCAGAGGATAAACAGCGCCTCCACTTAAAGCCGCATCAACAACCTGTCGAACCGCTGAAAGGAGATTGCCCTTGATGAGCGGTCATAGTTTATCACCACGGTCGTGGTATCCCGAACATCAACATGCTGCACCGATTGGACGCCTTCATTGATAATGGAAACCCTAATGGTATGATTGCCGGATGTGGTTTTCATCGGGCCGCTCAACCAGGCGGCGCTTATGGTAAAGTTGGTGGTGACGGTTCCGGAAAAGAGTGTCGCATCGTCGAGCTGAATTGCAACCGAGTCGTTGTCAAACGTGTTTCCCAACTCAACAGCAAGAACGGGTTCGATCTGCCTCGGCTGTGTAACATCTTCCCTGCAGCCAAACAGAAGCGCCACGACTGCCAGTGCAAGACTGAGTGCAAATGTTTTCATGATGTCCTCCTTGTTGGTTTACGTTGACTAACTTTTGGCTTGGCTTTTTTCGTTTTGACTTGCCGAGCTCGTGCAGGTTTGACGGCTGGTTTCTCAATGCTGGACAAGAGCCGCTTTGGTGCAATCAACTCCCACGCCAGGTGAATATGGAAACTCAAGTCTTCATCGTTGATATTTTTAAGTTCGATACCAACCCAACCTGCACCTCCTACATACGGAGGCCTGAAGAATGTTTCGGGAGATGCTTGTATCAAATCCGCCTGGGCGCCGGGCGGTGCAGGCACCAACACGGCAACATGCCCATCGTTGTGATGGTTGTTCGCGAACATCGTGAACACTTTCTTATGGACAAAGAACGTCGGTTCGCCGTGCGAGAGCCTCTCGCTCGTATCAGGAAGCGCAAGACACATACGGCGGACGCGGAGGAGGTAGTTCGCGTTCATAATGAATGATGTTCCGTTTCGCAGCGGCTGTTCACAGCTCTCGCTTTTAATTCCCGCTCGCTCATACTTTGTGCCACTGATGATTCGGTGATGCCGAACGTCTAATGTTAAGCTGCAGTCCCGTCGCCCTGAACCGTTGGTTGAGCGTCATCTCGCATTGCCTTCTGCAACGCCTGTTTTACCACTTCTGAAACTGAGTCTTTGCTAATCCCGCGCTTCTTGCAGTAACTCGACTGAATCCAATCAGAAAGGTTCTTTACCCCTTTGCTTGAATTGCATGTAGCGCAACACCGAGCTATATTTTCCCGAGTGACAATACGTGCATCGTTGATAATGTGCTCCCACGTTGCCACATCTTTCCGAGGACCCCCCGGAAGCATCTTCTCGATCATCTGGATGCCGCAGTAGACACACGTCTTATCTCGCTCCCTCACTTCTCTTTCAAGCCACTCAGGAATACCCCAAATGTTCATTACTTCTCCGATGACGACCCACATTCCCTGCAGTCTGACACTTCGTGAATATACAACACCCCTCAACGGAGTGCAACCCACTTATCCTCCTCGAAAAAACCAAAGCCCCAACCAATGGCCGGGGCTTTGCAAATCAAAGTATTTTGAGGAGTGTTACTTCGCCAGTACCTCGCCGGCAACTTCAGCCGGCTTCATGCAACGCTTCTCGAATTCATCGCGGAAGCGTTTAATCATGCTCTGCACAGGCCACGCAACAGCGTCACCAGCAGACTGGCTTGCACATTTCCGGTGACCGACACTCGACGGCTATGTGGTACGGTTCTTTTTCTTGGGGGAGGGCTTTGATTTGCGGATTGCAGATTTGAGAGGCAGGGAATGTGATTCAATCCGTCGAAGGTCAGCAACCTTGCTGGCATTGTCAATATCGATGCCCACAATTGCTCCGGCCGCATCGAAATCAACGACAACTCCGCGAGCTATTTCTTTGGAATCAACACTCTTCTTTTCCGACAAGTCGATATAGAGGGAATCCGTTTCCTTGTAGTAGTGGAATCTCATTGTTGGCTCTCCTTGAAATCCCGATCCGGGAAGGCATTGTGAACGGTTTCTCCATCGGCAAGGGTCACTACCCGGAGATGTTTGCCGAGTTCTTCTATGTAACACCAAAATCGTATTCTGCCTTCCGGCTGGGTTTCTTTTCTCGCCGGATGGGAGAGCGTTTGCTCAATCCATTCCTGTTTCAAGTATGATCGTTTCCGTAACACTTGTTCACGGAAGTAGCGGGTCGTCTTCACACGTCAATAAGATAATGATCGCGGAGCTCATTTGAAAGGCGCCAAGAATGTACGTGTCAGCCCAAACACAGCATTCGGTGTAGACCGATCCAGCCTTCATTATACCTCGTAAATATACAACCCGGCCCATCGAGGTGCAACCCTGAAAAAACCAAAGCCCCAACCAATGGCCGGGGCTTTGCAAATCAATGTATTAGATTGCCTTATTGAAACAGAACTTCTGTGCTGAGGCCGATTCTCACCTGATGATAGTTTGTTCGTTCCCTCGTCTCGGAATACCATCGATCATACAACTCTACACTGAGAGGGATCGGCAATGAATAACGAACACCGATCGTCCCCACAAGTCCCTGCCGGGCTTCGATGAGTAACGACGACGGATCAATATCTATAAAGGGGAGCGAACCCACCTCGCCGATCACAGCCAATTGGTCGAGAGGATGCAACGATACGCTGGCGGACCAGTCGAGCCGGAGCCGTGAGCGTTCTGGCGTTGGCGGTGTCCCGTTCGGAGTTGAGGGAATGCCCGTGTTAACAGAATAGTCACTCCATCCTTGCCGCCACACCATCTCTCTGCCTCCGAGAGAGGCGCTGAAGGATACTACATCGTTCAACCTTGTTGCCAAAGCCACCCCGGCAACAGTGGTTCTTGCTTCAAAGGTAATTGATTTGACTCCACGCTGGAAAAGATCGGGCAGGCTCAGGCTGAGATCGTTGCCACCCAGGTAGTTCGACTGCGCTTCGCTCATCGTGTTCAGAAATACAGAGACTGCGGGAAACCGTTCACGTTGGGGAACGATCTGTAGACGCAATCCGAAAAGAGTTGCCGGCTCAAGCAAGCCGGTCGGTGATCCGATTGCCCCCTCATGACGTATTGTGGCTTCGAGCAAGCCGGCAATTCCAATCGCGATATTGCCGTATGCGAAATTGGTTTTTCTGTCGTAGGGTGAATACGCGGCGGACAACCTCATTGAATAACCCTCGGGAATTGAGGTGTCTTGTCCGATGAATGGTGAGACCGGCAACCCTTGTTTCGCGGGAGTGTCGGCAGTGGATTGAGCGGTGGCAATCCTGGAAATGACCATCAGAATTGTCGCGAGTACTGCAGCCTGGCGTTTCATAAAAACCTCCATCACAGATGTGAATGAAATGTTTGATGAGTGTGCCTCGCCGGATGGTGCGGCAAGCAGTACAAAGATTTCGCTAAGGTTTCTCCCGGATGTATTGCTGGCTGTTGACTGTATCGTTATTCTTACTTTACCAAAACCTCTTGCCCGGATTCAGCGGGCTTCATACAACGCTTCTCAAACTCATCGCGGAAGCGTTTGATCATGCTCTGCACAGGCCATGCAGCGGCGTCGCCGAGAGCGCAAATGGTGTTGCCTTCGATATTGTTCGCAACGTCAAGCAGAAGGTCAATGTCCTCCAGCCGCGCTTCGTAATTCTCGAAACGCTTCAGCATCTTGAACATCCATCCGGTTCCTTCACGGCACGGCGTGCATTGTCCGCACGACTCGTGATAATAGAACTTGGTGATGCGCGTAATGACCTTGATGAGATCGGTATCTTCATCCATCACTATCAATCCTGCAGTCCCGACGGACGACCCGCCGGCCTTCAAACCATCGGCGTCCATCGTTACTCCGTCAATCGTCTCGCCCCGCATGATATGGGTCGACGAGCCGCCGGGGATGATTGCCTTGATCTTCTTGTCGCCCGGAACGCCACCGGCATACTTGTAAATCAAATCGGTGATGAGCACCCCCGTCGGCACTTCAAACACGCCCGGCTTGTTCACGTGTCCACTGATGCCCACGAGAATCGGTCCGGGATGTTTCGGGTGGCCGATCTTCGAGTAGGCTTCCCATCCCATGTTCAAAATCAACGGAACGTTGGAGATTGTCTCAACGTTGTTGATTGTCGTCGGGCATCCCCAGAGTCCGAACTGCGCAGGGAACGGCGGCTTGATGCGCGGGTAGCCGCGGTCGCCTTCCAGCGAGTTCATGAGCGCAGACTCTTCGCCGCAGATGTACGCTCCCGCGCCGCGGTGGAGATACAGGTTGGTGGTGAATCCCGATCCGAGAATATTCTCGCCGATGTAGCCTTTTGCGTACGCATCGTCGACGGCCTTTTGCACCATCTTGATCCACTTGTTGTACTCGCCGCGGATATACAGGTAGCAGGTCTTGATGCCCATAGCATACGCCGCAATGATGATGCCTTCAATCATCAGGTGCGGGTTGACTTCAAAGATCTGCCGGTCCTTGAACGTGCCCGGCTCGCTCTCATCGCCGTTGATGCAGAGATACTTCGGCTTCGTGGTCACCTTCGGCATGAAGGTCCACTTCAATCCTGTCGGGAAGCAGGCACCGCCGCGCCCGCGCAGGCTGGACTTCTTCACTTCGTCCGTCACTTCCTCCGGCTTCATCCCCAGCGCCTTGCGCAGCATCTGGTAGCCGCCGTGGGATTCGTAGACGTCGATCTTGTGGTAGTCGTGTATGTTCGGGAGAATCATCGGTTCCATAATCACTTCAGCTCGCTCAGAATCTTGTCCACTTTCGCTTCATCGAGGTTCTCGTAATACTCATCGCCGCACTGCAGCATCGGGGCGTAGCCGCACGCACCAAGGCACTCCGCCTCAACGAGTGTAAAGCGGTTGTCCGTTGTTGTCTCGCCCACTTTGATGTTGAGTGTATTCTGAAGATGCTTCACAATCTTCTCGCTGTTCCTCAACATGCACGAGACGTTCGTACACACTTCAAGCTTGTGCCGACCGACCGGCTTGGTGTTGTACATCGTATAGAACGTAACAATGCCAAGAACTTCGTGGGGAGGAATCCCGACCAGTCTGCCCACTTCCTTCATCCCCTCCTGCGAAATCCATCCGTGCTCATCCTGCCACATCCAGAGGGCTTCAAGCACAACCGCCCGCGGAGACGGGTAGCGCTTCTTCAGTTCTTCTATGCGTTGGAGACTTTGTTCGGAAAGCATAATCAAGTCAAAGGGAAAAAGTAAAAGGGCAAGATAATCGGGGCAAAAGTAAAAAGTAAAAAGTAAAAAAAGGTGAACCATTAGAAGCTGTTACTTTTTGACTTTTAACTTTTGCCTTTTGCATTTATTTGTCGGCTTCTCCCATCACCGGGTCGATACTGCCGACGACTGCCACGATATCGGAGAGCATCGCTCCCTTGCACATGATCGGGATTGCCGAGAGGTTGACCATTGACGGAGAACGGATCTTCAACCGCCAGGGATTACCGGTGCCGTCACTGACAATGTAAATGCCGAACTCCCCTTTCGAGGATTCAGTTCCCTGGTACACTTCGCCAACCGGAGGGTCAATGCCCATATTGGTGATCATGAAATCCTGGATGAGTTCTTCCATACGCGTGTAGGTGCGTTCTTTTTTCGGGAGGACTTTCTTCGCCTCGTTCGCGCGGAACGGTCCCGCCGGGATTTTCTGCAGCGCCTGTCTGAGGATTTTCGCGCTCTCCTTCATTTCGTTGTAGCGGACGTAGAACCGCGCAAGTGCATCGCTTTCGGTAAGCGTAATGACATCGAAATCCAGTTCCGGATAGACGAGATACGGGTTATCACGACGCAGATCGCGTGCAACGCCTGAAGCGCGCAAGATCGGGCCCGTCATGCCCATGGCAATCGCGTCCTCACGGGAAATGTATCCGACATTCTCGCAACGATCAATAAAGATACGGTTATGGCTCAACAGTTTTTCAATCTCATTGAGATCGGCGGCAAACTCATCGAGGAATGTTGTCAGCATCGCCGAGCATTGGCTGGTCCAGTCCTGTTGCAAGCCACCTACGCGCGTGTAGCTCGTGGTAAAGCGCGCACCGCAGAGTACATCGTAGATGTCCAGAAGTTTCTCGCGTTCGCGGAACGTCCAGAGAAGCACCGTCAACGCGCCGACATCCATTGCCATCGATCCGACGGCAACAAGATGCGATGCAACGCGAGCCATCTCGCAACAAAGCACGCGAATATACTGCGCACGCTTGGGTACTTCAATGCCGATGAGTTTTTCGACGGCGAGAATGTAGCCTACGTTGTTGGAAAGCGGAGAAAGATAATCAAGACGATCAGTATGCGGAATGAACTCGTGATAGGTGCTTGCTTCGGCGATCTTCTCATAGCCGCGATGCAGGTAGCCCAGCTCGGGGACAATCGCCATCACGGTTTCGCCATCCAGCTTCACCAGCAATCGCAACACGCCGTGTGTTGCCGGATGCTGCGGACCCATGTTGAGGATCATGCTGTTCTCAAGCGTATCGTCAAGAACAACCGTGGTATCCTGGTCTTCCAACGCTAAGAGTATCTGGCTTTTCTTCGGCTCGTCGAGTACGCGGGTGGACATGGCAAGTTACTTGCGCGGCAGTGGAATGGAATCAGTGATGCCCATGGTCGGGAAATCCTTTCGTAGCGGAAAGTACTCGTATTCTTCGGGCATGTACATTCGCCGCAGATCAGGATGGCCGGCGAATGTTATCCCGAACATATCGTACGTCTCGCGCTCGTGCCAGTTGGCGCCCGACCACACTGTGCTCACCGTGTCGACAACAGGAGTCTCTTCATCAACAAGAACCTTGAGGCGGACGTACTTCTTGTTCTTGAGTGAGTACAAATTATAGATCACTTCGAAGCGGCCTTCAGGACGGTACATGTCAACGCCGCACAGATCGATCACCATATCGAACGACAACTCGCTGTCATCCCGCAGGAACGTACACACGCGAACGATATCCGTCTTCTTCACCTGCACGGTGAGATCGTTACGGAATTCATTCGTCGTCTCGATACTTTGAGGGAACTGCTCTTTCAGCCGTTCAATGATGCGCTCGTTCATGCCGCCTGTCCTGAAGAACGCGGGGCCGGTGTGTCTGCAATGAAGATCGGTTCCTTGTTGAGCAGACTGCCGATCGTGCGATCATGCTCGATTTTTTTCTGTAACGTGATGAGAGCGTGGAGAAGGTTTTCGGGCCGGGGCGGACAACCGGCAACAAAGACATCCACCGGCATGAACTGATCGATCCCCTGCACAACGGAATACGAACGGAACATTCCTCCCGAAGACGCGCATGCGCCCATCGAGATCACCCATTTGGGCTCGGGCATCTGGTCGTAGATTTTGCGGACAACAGTTGCCATCTTGTACGTTACCGTACCGGCAACAATCATCACGTCACACTGGCGCGGCGTGAAGCGCATAACCTCAGAGCCGAACCGCGAGATATCGAAACGCGGTGAAGCTGTCGCCATCATTTCAATTGCGCAGCAGGAAATTCCCATCGGCATCGGCCAGAGGGAATTCTTTCTCGCCCAGTTGATCACCGCATCAAGTTTTGTCGTCAGGAACCCGTCCTGATTCAGGCGTTCTAATTCCATGTCAACGCTCCCTTTCTCCAGATGTAGAGATACCCCACAAGCAGGATCGTGATGAACACCAGCATCTCAACCAATCCCGCCACGCCAAGCTCGCGAAACTTCACTGCCCAGGGATACATGAACGCAATTTCAATATCGAACACGATGAAGAGCATCGCCACGAGATAGAACTTCACGGAGAACCTCTCACGGGCGGTCTTCACCGGCTCCATGCCGCTCTCGTACGTCGACATTTTCTCTTCGCTCGGCTTGCTCGGCCCGATCCACTTGTTGATATTGACAAGCACGATCCCAAAGATGACCGCCAAGGAGAGCATGATCCCGATTGGTATGTACTGCTCGATCATTGTGTAGTTTCCGCCGGAGAAGTCTGAACAAAATCTACAAAAAGGTACCGAAAACGGGGTTGAATGTCAATGTATTGGTCAGGCAGGGACACCTGACCCACTGCTTGTACTCAATGAAGTAGGACAATCATCTCAGGTCGTCCATATGGAAATTGAACACTACCAAAGTCTCTTAGTTCATTCCCCGGTACATTCCGTCAATCAACTCCGCGTATCTCTCTTCCACTATCTTGCGTCGGATTTTTAACGATGGCGTCAGTTCACCTTCTTCAATGGTGAATGGCCGTTGCAGCAGCGTAAACCTCCTGACGCGTTCAAAGTTTGCAAGGTCCTTCTGCAGATGATCAATGTTCTCATCAATAAGCTTGTTGATTTCCGGATGCTGAATCAGATCGGCCTCGCCAGAGTAGGCGATGCCATGAGCTTTGGCGTAGTCCTTCAACGCATCAACATCCGGCACGATCAGCGCCGAACAGTACATGCGTTTATCTCCCACCAATACAAATTGTTCGATGTATTTGGATGTGAGGAAGAGATTCTCGATGGGTGCGGGAGCGATGTTCTTTCCACCTGAACTTACGAAGAGATGTTTCTTCCGGTCAGTAATATGGAGATAGCCGTCCTTGTCAAACATGCCGATGTCGCCGGTATGCAACCAGCCTTCACTATCAAGCACCTCGGCAGTCGCTTCCTTGTTGTTCCAGTATCCTTGCATAATGTTGGGGCCGCGGGCGAGGATTTCTCCATCTTCAGCGATCTTCACTTCGACACCCGGAATGGGCTTGCCCACCGTACCGAACCGGTAATCTTCAAGCGGGTTAACGGTAATCACGGGAGAGGATTCGGTGAGTCCGTATCCTTCAATCACGTTGATACCGATCGCTTCGAAAAATTCTCCGAACTCGCGTCCCAGCGCCGCACCGCCGGAGACGAAGAACCTTATGCGTCCGCCGGTCTTCTCGCGTACTTTTGCAAAGACGAGTTTGTCGGCAACAGCGTGCTGCAACCGCAGCGCGGGCGGGATATTTTTTTGCCGCCGGGCTTTCGCGTACTTCTTCCCAACGTCGATTGCCCAGTAGAATATTTTTTTCTTTACGGGAGAACCGCCATCCACTTGCTTGATGATCCGTCCATAAATCCGTTCGAAGAGCCGGGGAACCGTTGTGACAACTGTGGGGCGAACTTCGAGAAGGTTTGCCGCAACTGTCTCAACGCTTTCCGCATACGCAACGGAAGCTCCCACGGACAACGCGGTATAGTACCCCGCCATCCGTTCGAACGAATGGCTCAACGGGAGGAATGAAAGAAGCAAATCCCCCAACCCAAGGTGAATCGTTGCGGCGGAACTGATAATGTTGCTCACAAGGTTCTTGTGTGTGAGCATGACGCCCTTGGGATTCCCTGTTGTCCCGGACGTGTAGATGAACGTGAGGAGATCGTCAGGCTTCACCACACTGATGGACTGCTGCACATACCCTGGGTGTTCCTTCTTAAACTTCTCCCCCATCTCCATTACCGCGTTGAACCCGAACGTATTCGCGTAGGTAATCGGATCCTTGTCGTTCATCAGGATGACTCTCTCGATCGTCTTCGCATCAGCCAGCACTTTGAGCACCTTGTTGAGCTGGAACTGGTTCGACACAATGACGAACCTGATGCCCGCATCATTGAAGATGAACTCATTTTGTTTCGCCGTCATCGTCGGGTAGATCGGAACGCCGACCGCACCAAGGGAAACAAGTGCAAGATCGCTCACGACCCATTCGGGACGGTTCTCAGAAATGATGGAGACGCGATCACCACGTTGTACGCCAAGGGCTGCAAGTCCGTTTGCGAACAACTCCACACGCCGTCGGAGTTCCGCATAGGTGATATTCCGGTAGGCGCCGCCGGACTTATACATGAGTACCGGCCGTGTTTCGTTGGCAAACTTCGTGGTGAGTTTCTCGAACATTTCAGGAATGGTGGAAAACTGTACTGCCACCGCCATCGTTAAGCACCTTTCAAATTGATTGACTACTCAAAGGAAGAAGAGAGGATCGCTCAAGGCGCAGAATCGCTCGGGGAAATGTACGGAATCCCATCGTGAACCACAAAACAAAAAAGGCCGGGACTCCGGAGAGGCCCAGCCTGTTAAGGACACATATACCATGCTGCGTGCTATTATCGCGGACCGATCTTTAGTGAATATGTCTGTGTATCTCCTGTCCACCAACGATCAGTTCACCCGGCACCGTGAAGTCTGGTTTGATTTTTTTCATCTCGCGATGAGCCGCGGCGGCTGAAGTCTGCCGGCTCGCCAACCGAGCCGTCACTGTACGGTAATCGTCAAGTTCTCAATTCCCAGGTTGCCAAAGTTGGTGATCAGCGTTCCATCGGATTTCCGGACCTCAAGCTTTGCGGGGTCAACCGTAAATGTTGTCGTGCCAGCAGCTCTCCCTCTGCATTTCAATTTCACTACAATTCCGCTTCCGTTCGCCGACCCGCTCGTTCCGGCCCTGTATGTCACCCCGTAGCTGGTTCTGTTGTTTACAGTGTCTGTCTGCGACACTGCGAGAATGTTCGCAGACGGGGCAAAGAACGTTGGACCGGAAAGCTGGTTAAGGACCGTCACTTTGTCGCTCGCATACGTTATTTCCAATGCGGCGCCGAATGCATCGGTTACGTTATACAGTATCACCTTCACATCGAACGCTTCATTCACCGCCACCGTTGCTTTCTCGGAGTACAGCGTCACAGAGAACTTCGTCGTATTGGCGGGGAAGGTGAAGTCTTCCGTTGTTGTGGGTGGTGGCCCCGTACCCCCATCGTCTTTCTTGCAGCCACTCGTGACGGCAATGATGAGGAAGGCAAGGAATACTAATGTTGCTTTCATGGTCATCTCCTTTATCATGGTTATGGTCACTTTAGGAACAGCATGCGTTTTGCAGCGGAATAGTTGCCCGCTGTGAACCTGTAGATGTACATGCCGCTCGCTACGAGTGTACGGGCTGCCGTCTCGCCGTTCCAGACCACTTCATGATTTCCGGGTTGTACATCATCGAGAGTGTGGCTCCACACCTCTCTCCCGGCAATGTCGTAGATGGTAATCCGGGCTTCGGCAACCTCCATGGGTACAGTAAAGCGAATCGTTGTCGATGGATTGAATGGGTTCGGCCAGTTTTGATTGAGCGCAAAGTCGAACGAGATTCCGAGCTCGCGTTTCATATACGAAACGATTGCGTTGCGAATTGCCTTCATCGCCAGCGAGGGTTCCCTTTCCTTATCAATCTCGCGAAGCAGCGCGTTACATACGTCAATCCTGTTCACGATTGGTGCATCAGGAGAGCTACGGGTGCGGCCATAGTTCGTGAGGATACCCTGCACGTCGTTGGCATCAACAGTCCCGTTGCCGTCACAGTCGGCATGGGTTGCTTCAGGAGGCGTCCATGCAGTTGCGGTTTGCCCTCCCCAAGTCAAAGAGCCACCCGGTCGCGCTGGCCCGGTCGAGCCGAAGAAGCGTCCAATCGGGAGAATATCTCTCACATCAACTGACGCGTCAATGTTCGCATCGCCTGGATACATGGTGATTTGCGTGGTCCCTACAGTCACCTCGTTGGAGAACACACTCTCCAGCTTCCCTGGTGCAGTCGCTGTGGCTCTCACCAAGTCACCTGCAACAAGAGCAGTGAGACCCGTCTTCGTCCAGGTACCGCCTGTTATGGTCGTGGTTGTTCCTGTCACCAAGCCGTTGACATACACCTGAACTGTCGTCCCGTTTGCTTCTGTACTCGTACCACTGACCGTCGTCGCGCCTACGGCAATCGGCGAGTTGACTGTCGGGGCTGCTGTAGTCTGCAGGCCACCACCTCCAACATTGCTATAGACACCGTTAGCGTGGGTGCCCACCATGACCACTCCGTCAGAGGCCCGTGAGTCAAGGAATGTCACCACAACATTGCCGATGCTGGTCGCGCCTTCCTGCACCCAAACAGTGGTGGTTCCACTAAGCGAAGTCGTAGAGTAAAGGCCCGTGCTTGTTCCGAGATAGTACGTTGTTGTTCCGCCCGACGGCACAATTGTTACAGAGCGGCACGAAGGGCCGTTTGCGCCTGCAAGATTTCCTTCAACGTCCGTCCATGTGGCGCCGGCGTCGGCGGAGTACCACAAACTTGCCAGATTGTAGTTGGAGAACACCACAAAGACCTTACTGCCGTCTGTTGGATCAACTGCGACGCTCGAAATGAATCCCGTTGGTATCGCGGTACCTATATCAACCCCTGCAGGGTCTCCCGTATTTGCGTTATCAACCCGTGTCAGATACCCTTGCGGCGAGCGTGCGATGTACAAACGGTTCGCCGGGTTGACTTTTGAGACTGCGAGTGCGCTTACCTGCGTTTGTCCGGTGATGACGCTGTTATCAAGGCGCGTCCAATTGACTGAAGTTGTATTGTTCGAGCCAGCCGGGATTGCTGTGAGGTCACTATTGCGCCACGCGTAGTTCCCGCCTGCAAAATACATGATGTTGGAGTTGTTCGGATCAAGAACAAACGGATTGATGAAGAGATATCCGGTTCCGCCTGTTGGATCGACACGGGTGAATTGCGCTCCGAAATTCCTGTACGTTACGCCGTTTTGTGAAGAGACGTAGTCCGAGCCACCGCCGTTTGAAACTGCGGTAAACGCCCCATCACCACTGCCTATTGAACTCCACGTGGCCGTCCCACTTGCAGACGTGGTTTTCCAGCATCCATTATCCTGCAACCCGCCGATGATCGTGTTGCTGCCATTCGTTGCGTGATCCATAGCGACAGTGTAGAATTGCGTTGTGAGATAGCCAACGCTCAGCTGCTGCCATACCATCGGGCTTGCGAGAACATTTGTTGTTTTGCTGATGCCGCCGTCGTGACCGGAGAAAAGGATAGATGCGTTATTAGGAGCGAATACCAGCGAATGATTGTCGGGATGATGGTTGGGGTATTGAGAAATGTCATTCGTTGTCGCGTAACCGCCAATCCAGACAGTGTTCCCCGTAGAAGCAAATCCATCGGTCGAGCGATACAGATTTGTTCCGCCGATGATGACGACGTTTTCATTATCAGGCTTTACAGTAATGACGAGATCATACGAAGCCTGTGAGTCGAAATCGCCAACTGGCGCCCCGTATGCCGGCATGTTTGCAGAACGGTTCTGGTATGTATTCGCGGTGGCATTGTACTTCCAGATGCTGTGGTTGTTTAACCCAAGGCCCGGAGTTTCGGCGAGGAAATACAATGTGTTGGAATTTGACAGGGCGATTCCAATCACGATGCGGCGTACAACGCTCATGTCGCTCGGAGTAATGTTCGTCCAATTCGTTCCATCCGTTGATTTCCACACTCCTTGCAGTGTAGAAGAGCCCGGGCTTCCCGTCGCATAGATTGTACCGTCAGAAGCGATCGCAACATCAGTCATCTCAGAATACGGCCCTGTCTCCGCACCTCCCCGGACAAGGGTCCAGTTTGTGCCACCGTCAATGCTGCGATAAATTGCATTGTATGCCGCCGCGTAGATGTTGCCGGTAGTTGGATGAACCGCAATGTTCCAGACGTAGTCCCATGAGCGGTCGAACGATTGCGGGTCGCCACCCATAGTCGAAGCAAGTTGCGTCCACGATACACCGTTATCAACTGATTTGAAAATGCCGTTGCCGGTGTACACGGCAGAGAAATTCCCACCTGCACTGTTGCCAAGCCTTTCTCCTGTTCCATAGTACCAGGTTGCAGTTTGGCCTGCGCGTATGTCTTGCGCAAGACAGCTGACACTGTGTAAAGAACCAACGGCAGTTCTTTTTGTCCAGGTCGCTCCGCCATCGGTTGAACGCCACATGCCGCCACTGACTCCGCCGGCGTTTATCAGATTCGCATCGTTGATGTGAATCCCGAGGGCGCGCGTGCGTCCACCAACATTCCATGGGCCACGCGATGCCCACGTTGCGTCCGGATTGTCGGTCTCTTCTTTCTTCGGCAAGTCTTTCGCAAACTCCATTTCCCTCTGACGAATGCCGCTGGGTATTTCATTTGTTGCCGGATCACGCAGCATCGTCCACTCATGTCGCAGTCTCGCTTGCGGATCGTCGTCATCTCCCGCTGAAAATCTTGCTGATGTATTGAGCTTCGATTCCTCTTTCTGCATGTGCAAGTAACACACAAACAAAAAGATACACACAGCAGAAAATCCCCCGAGAAGAAAAGGAGTTTTCCTCATGGCTATTTCTTTCTGTAGAATTGGTTGATAAGTGAGTTGATTGCGTCCTAATGTTTTTCGTAGCCGTGGATTGTATACACAGGCTCGGTCTTTCCCATCTCAATATTGCCGTTGATAAGCGCCTCAAACCTTGATCCAACACTCAAGCCCGGCAGCGCCGGCGTAATTTCCGGCAGAAGCTCTTTTGTCGAGTTTAGCGTCAAAGCAAACTTCACTTGAATTCTCTTGCCGGGAGACATCGTTGAAGGGAACGCAGACCCATAGCCCAACAGCGAATCTATTCTCACTGTTGCCAGGCACGGTGCTTTGCTGCAGGGATCTTTACCATTCGAGCCCTCCACCGGTTTTTCGATCGACAGAATTGTAGCAACAACTCTGCAGTGATTGGGCGGTATCGGGGTAGACGCGAGAATAACCGTCCGCTCATTCGCGATTCGAGTGCTGTCGGCACGATCTCTCTCTTCTTTGGATGCACCACAGTCGATCAGCAGCAAGCCAGACAGAAGGGTGGAAAAACAAATGGTAATGAGTTTCATTTTGGATTCTTCCTTTGCCAATAGAGTCTCTCTTTTCGCTGAGAATGTCCTTCTGATACCCCAATAATTCGCGTTAAAAAACGGGTTCGTTGCGGGGAGATTTGCACTCCGTTCCTGATTTCTGTCGAATTCACCTGGGTCCTTCCGACAGCTTCAGTGTTGGGGACCCTTAAGATCTCGCCAGTGGAATCGAGCTACTTTGAGTGAGGTTTTGATTCCTTGGAAAGCTGCAATTGTGTAACAAAATCAAGCGCCGCAACCTTGAAGACGTTCTCAGAAGAAACAGTGGCAGTGAAGATATCCCCTTGCATCATCTGTACTTCTGCGCCGGAGTCAATCAGGCTCTGCCGCATATGGGCATCAATGCCCATGACACATTTCCCCATCACTGCAAGGGTCTGAGACGGGGCTTCCTCAGCAATGGAGCTTAGTTTCTGCCTCAGAGCAGCGTCAAACTTGGTCTCCATAAGCGTGCCCTTATCGGGACCACAGCCCAACGTGAGCAAAAGAAGCAGGATTGCCAACACGAATGTCTTCATTAGTGCACTCCTTATTCATTAAAGACTGGATTTACCTAAGTGAGTGAAGCAAGTGGAGTGAGTCGATGCGTATCGGTACGACAAGATCCATCAAAATATAGTTCCCGCTTGAACAAAAGTCAAGCTGCACGTTCATGTCGCACATTGATCTCTCTATCTGTATCTGTCAAGAAAAAGTTGTTGCAGAAAAAATCTTTGCCTCCAACCCGTTGTCATCTCTCACTGAATCGTCTTCGCAGAAATTTCCTCTTGACTTCTCTCTCTCAAGACATTATATTTTCACCCACGAATTTTTCTTACTCGTCAATCAGACGAGATGTTGGTTACAAGTTGTAGTACAGTAGGGGATTCCCTCCGATTTCGGTCGCCACTGACCTGCACTTTAGAGGAAGAGTAAAACGAATGATGGTGATTCGATACGTATTGCACGCTTTTGTCGTCACCACCACGTTCTTGAACTGTCAGTAATCCTTGAAAGCCCAACTTCCGCACGTAAGAAGACGGGCTTTTGTATTTTGAAGAAGAAAACTACTTAAAGATGTTCAGACCTGCATCGTCCGGGAAGTCAAACACCATCGTTTAACATTTTCATCAAGAAGGAATACGCCCTATGGCCCCAAAAGAGACCCCCGCCTCTTTGGATGTGAAGAAGAAAGTTGCCGCAGTTGGACCAAAATCAGGAATGAACGATACCATCATGGATCTTGCTCTTGATTGCCGTGACTATTATGGAGATAACGATCTCGCAGCCGACGTATTACGGTCAAAGTACCTCGCCCCGACAGAAAAAGGCCCAATGCACATGTGGGATCGCATTGCACGGGCGCTCGCTTCGGTTGAAAAGGATAAAGAGTACTGGTACAATCAGTTTCTGGGCCTCCTGTTTGACTTCAAGTTCGTCCCCGGCGGTCGGGTAATGCACGGTGCCGGACGTGAAGACGCACGGCGCAGGCCAACACTTGCCAATTGCTACGTCATTCCCATCGAAGAGGACAGTCTCGAAGGCATTTACCGTTGCATCACTGAATCCGCCGTGGTGTATCGTACCGGTGGCGGTGTTGGAACCGATCTTTCCAAGCTGCGTCCGCAGGGCGCAGCGGTCAACGCCACAATTGACCATTCGCCCGGTGCAACTGCGTTTATGAACCTGTTCAGTGAGAGCACAAACACTGTCTCGCAGGCCGGACGCCGTGGTGCGTTGATGCTCACCATGCGCGTTGACCATCCGGATATCGAAAACTTCATCACCATTAAGAACGATATTCGCCGCATCAAGGTGCAGCATGCCAATATCAGCGTGCTTATTACACATGAGTTCATGAAGGCAGTCATGGACGATACGGATTTTGAACTTCGTTGGGAAAGCAAAGTCTATCGCAAGGTGAAGGCACGGGATCTCTGGTTCAAAATCATCAAGAATGCACATGCTTCGGCGGAACCAGGTATTATTTTCTGGGATACGATGCGGGACTACCACAACGTGGAGTACGCGAATCCCCTAACCAGCACCAACCCGTGCGGCGAGCAACCCTTGGCTTCATACACCGCCTGCAACCTTGGCAACATCAACCTTTGCAAGTTTGTGGATGAGGAAGGCCGGTTCGACTATGACGCTCTGGCCGAAACAACGCGCGTCTCCACACGCTTCATGGATAATATCATCGACTACAACATGGACAACCACGCCCTCGAGAAAATCAAGAAGGCAGTGGCGTCCGACCGTCGCATCGGGCTTGGCATTACCGGACTGGCAGATGCGTTGATGCTGATGAAGATCAAATATGACACGCAGCAGGCGCTTGACGAAACAGAGAAGATGATGCGCGTTATCAGGGATGAGGCGTACAAGACATCCGTTGAGATCGGCAAGGAAAAGGGTGCCTTTCCCCTCTTCCAATGGGAAGGCTATTCCAAGAGCAAGTTCGTTCAGAGCCTGCCGCAGGAGATCCAGGATTCCATCAAGAAGCATGGCATCCGGAACAGCACGGTGATCACCATGCCGCCGGTCGGCACAGGTTCCATCGTTGCGCAGACCAGCTCAGGCATTGAGCCGATCTTCTGTACGAGCTACCGCCGCCGCGTGAAGAACCATGACGGCGACACTTTTTCCGAATACAAAGTATATCACCCGCTCATCAAGAAGATGTTTGGGGATGATGTGAACCTGCCGGCACACGTTGTGACCGCGCATGACATCGACCCCTACTTCCGTGTGAAGATGCAAGGCGTGATCCAGAAGTACGTGGACAGCAGCATCTCCTCCACCGTCAACCTTGCAGAGGATGTAAGCGTGGAAACTGTCGCTGACATCTACATGACCGCGTACAAAGCCGGACTGAAAGGCATCACCGTGTACCGCGAAGGAAGCCGCGACGGAATCCTCCAGACCGAGGAGTTCGCCAAGAAGAAGGAAGCAGCAGAGAAAGCCGGCAAGCAGGCGGAAGATAAATCCAAGAAGAGCCCGCGTGAACGTCCGCAGACAACGTTCGGCGTTACCGAGCGCATCAAAACCGGCGAAGGTTACCTGTACGTCACGATCAACGAAGACGAGACCGGGTTGTGCGAGGTATTCACAACGATTGGTAAAGCGGGCGGCAATGCCGCAGCACAGTCCGAGGCAATCAGTCGTATCATCTCACTCGCACTTCGATCGGGCATCGAGCCACTGGAGATCGTGAAGCAACTGAAGGGCATCTCGGGCCCCATGCCGGTGTGGGATGGCAACGGCGGACAAATTCTCTCCACACCCGACGCCATTGGCAAGGTGTTGGAACGTTACATCCAGAACCGCGAGCATTACCGGCACTTCAAGAACGTGGAGCCGGCAGCACCCAAAGCAATGACCGGTGTTCCGAAGATGCACAAGTCCACGGACGGCGAGACCAGACAGCAGAGCGCATGTCCCGAGTGCGGCACCAACGTTGAGCACGTGAGCGGATGCGTGGTGTGCTACAATTGCGGGTGGAGCAAGTGTTAAACACGTAGGGGCGACCCGATGGGTCGCCCTTACAAGAAATATCTATCTCGTGTTACAACTCCCACGGAAGAGATAAGTTGGAGGAGTAAGTTGTAGCCGAACTAAGTAAGATAGAAACTGTAAACCAGAACCCCTCCAATCGAGGGGTTTTTTTGTTTGAAAGTAAGGCCATATGAAGAATCTGAAGGAAGTAGTATGAAGCTTTTGTTTATCGATGAAACATCGGACCATGCAAGGCCTGAATACTTAGGAGTAAGTGCAGCCCTAATAGATGCTACCAAGTACCCCGAGATAAAACAATCTGTACTCACATCCCTGTCCTCTGCTGGTTGGGATTTGAATACTGAGTTCAAAGGGAACATGATTTACTCTCAATCAAAAGGATGCAAAGAAGTGGTCGTAGCGGAGCGAATAAAGCTTGCCGAAGATATTGTTAGTCTGAACATAGCAGAAAAGAATGCTCGGATACATTTTTGCTATCGGTATTCTGCTGACGGGAACTCCGCTGAAACATACCTTTCGCTAGTCAGAGAGGCCGCGAAAGATCTTGTCGGAACTTGCTCAAAGA
>JANNSJ010000048.1:0-43923 GCA_031402435.1 Bacteroidota bacterium
GTTGTGGATTCTCCAAAATAGGAAACGGAAATCGTTCAGCCAATTTCTTGGTACAGTTTAGAACCATCATCCTGAAAATCCATTCTCCCGCCGCCGCATTTCTCTATTCATCAGTATTTAGCGACAGCAATTGCGCATAACTACTGGCTAAATGTACTCAGGTGCGTTTACCCCTCCGATTTGGACGGCTAAATGCACTCACGTGCATTTATTCTGATCCTGGCTGTCGGACTAATCCCTGTTTCTCACGTCCCTCTTACATCCCTGCCCCACATCAGCTTTGCTCGCAACACATCGTAGTACGTGCCATCTAAACGCTTTACAAGGTTGATGGTGTGCGATGCCCGCTTGATCCGCACTTCAACAGGAGGCGTGAGCACAGCTTCTTCCTGTCCGTCGGCGGAGATCAGCACTTCGTCCTTCTGGTCTTTGATAGCAATGCGAATGGTATCGGTGTCGGGAATGATGAGCGGCCTGCCGCTGAGTGTGTGTGGCGAGATGGGCGTAATACCGATGACGTGGGATGTGGGAACCACAATGGGCCCTCCGCTGGAGAGCGCATAGGCGGTTGACCCGGTGGGTGTGGACATGATGAGTCCATCGGCACGATAGTTTACAGCAAACGCATCGTTAATGTACACTTGAACGTCAATGAGGCGGGAAGAGCGCGATTTGTCCACGACAACGTCATTCAATCCAAACATAACACTGCCGGGGCGTTGCGACACGGTGGCTTCGAGTACGAGGCGTTCTTCGATCCTGTATTTGCCGGCGATGATTTCCGCAATGGCTTTCTGAATTTCTTCCGGCGCAACCTCGGCAAGAAAGCCGAGCTTCCCAAGATTGATACCAAGGATTGGCGTGCCCAATGTACCTACGAGTCGGGCAGCAGCGAGCATCGTCCCATCGCCGCCGAGAGCGAACACCATGTCAACTCCATGAACACATGCTTCACGCTTGCCTGTCTGGTTTCCTTTGAAGCGCTTGCTATCCAGCAGCCGGACGATCTCTTCCTCAATGACATACTCAATCCCCGATTGATCGAGCGCCGCTACAAGTACTGGAACAGCCTTCGTCAGGCCGGCTTTTTCAAGGTTCCCGATAATCCCCAGCTTCATGCTTTAGGACTCCCTTCTTCAGGTTGTGGCGATGGGGTCGGATCCGGCTTCCCCGCCTCATCAACATAATTGAGCTTCAATTCCTTCAACAACTCGGAGAGGAAGCGATCCTCATTCGAATCAAGATTCCCCTTTGTCTTTTCCTTCAGCATCTCCAGCATGTCGATCGTGCCTTGTGCTGACGGAAGATTGCGCTCGATTTTATCCGTTACGGGATTCTTGATCTTGCCCAACTGGTGCATCGTGAGACTATGGAACATCACGACGAGCTGCATGAACAGCGCCTGGTGCTTATCCTTTAGATCCATTTGCTTCTCCTGTTATTTCTTTTGCAATTCCCACAGCTTGGCGTACTTCACAAACACATACGACATTGACGCAACGGACAGAACGAACCCATGGATGCCATCCAGAAATCCCAGCCGCATGATGAACATCTTGAAGAATACAAACGGCGGTCGGACAATCACATCATACAACGAAAAGCGCTTTCCCGCAGCCTGAAGATCTTCCGCCGCCAGTGATGTGTAGCGGTTAAATTTTTCAAAGTAGTGATGCAGGTCGGGGTCCGTGTAGTGAAGAAGGTCGTTGTGGAGATCTGCCGTTACGCCATCGAGTAAGAGTCGTTCGTGTACTTTCGTTTCGCTGAACTTTCCGCTTGATCTCCGGAACAATCGCGTCACACGGGAAGGATACCAGCCGGAATGTTTGATCCACTTTCCAAGGAAGTATGCTCTCCGCGCAACGGTGTAGCCGGCAACCGACTTGTCATCCTCCCGGATGCGTTGCTTAATCTCCGCGGCAAGTTCGGGCGTAACCCGTTCGTCAGCATCGAGCCAGAGAACCCAGTCGCCCGTTGCATGCTGCAATGCTTCATTCTTTGTCGCTCCATATCCCCGCCATTGCATCTGCATCACTTTTGCAGGAAACCGTTGTGCAAGATCCACGGTATTGTCGAGGCTCCCTGAATCCACCACGATAAGCTCATCCGCCCAGCGAACGCTCTCAAGACACTCAACAATGTTGCGCTCTTCGTTGAGAGCGATGGTCACGACGGAAAGTTTTGCCATACTCAGACCCTGAACTGCAGTTCGTACAACTTTCGGTACAACCCTTTCGCGTTCAGCAGCAATTCATCATGCTTCCCAACTTCAACAATACGCCCCGCTTCGATCACAAATATTCTATCCGCATGCTGAACCGTTGAGAGCCGGTGAGCAATAACGATGGACGTCCTGCCGGACATCAGGTGCTCAATGGCTTCCTGCACAAGTATCTCGGATTCCGTATCAAGCGCCGACGTCGCCTCATCGAGAATGAGAATAGGCGGATTTTTCAGGATGGCACGCGCAAGAGCAAGACGCTGACGTTCGCCTCCGGAAATCTTCACGCCCCGTTCACCAATCACCGACTCATATCCCTTTGGCATTTCGGTGATAAAGTTGTGGGCGTTCGCTGCTTTGGAGGCTGCAATCACCTTCTCCATCGGACAGTCATCGAGTCCATACGCGATATTGTTGCGCACGGTATCATTGAACAAGATTGTCTCCTGCGTAACAATGCCAATCTTCTCACGAAGCGATTTCAGCTCGGCTACGCGAAGATCAGTCCCGTCAATCGTAATGCTGCCACTCGTTGGGTCGTAGAATCTTGGAACGAGATCCACGAGCGTGGATTTGCCGCTGCCACTTGGTCCAACGATAGCAACGACCTCGCCCTTGTTGATCTTGAGATTAACGTCCGTGAGTACGATGTCACCCGCGTTGTACTGGAAGGAAACAGCCTTGAACTCGATGGACGATGCGAAGTCATGAAGCCTGACCGGCTTGGAAACATCCTTTATGTTTGGCTCGGTATCGAGAATCTCGAAGACGCGCTTGCCTGCCGCTGTTGCCTCCTGGATACGGTTGTTCACGCTGCTGAGTTCCTTGATCGGCGGCATAAGCTGGAATATCGCAAAGAGGAATCCGAGAAATTCACTCGCCTTCATCTCACCTTGATCCAGCACGAGCAATCCGCCGTACCAGATGACGATGCCGCCCGCCACTGCACTCAGGAATTCAGTCGTTGGTGATGCAATGTTCCTGATCTTGTTGATGCGGAGAACCGTTCTGAAGTAACCATCGTTTTCATTTGCAAATTTCTTATTCTCAAACTCCTCCATGCCAAATGCCTTCACTACCTTCACGCCGGAGATGGTCTCGTGAAGTACTGACGTTACATCTGCAAGACGCTCCTGCACCTGCCGGCTCTCACCGTGTACGCGCCTGCCGACCAAAGCAATCACTAGCAACGCGAGAGGAAAGACAACAAGGGAAATCAACGTGAGTTTCCAACTGAGCACCACGGCAATCGTCAGATACACAAGCACGAGGAGCGGCTCCTTGATGAGGGTATAGAACGTGGCTGAAATGCCTGAGTTCACCACATTGACGTCGTTCATGATACGGGAGATAAGGCTCCCTGTTCTCTCATTCGAGAAATACGCGAGCGGCAACTGGTGGATGTGGCGGTACAGATCGTTGCGGATATCCCGCACAAGTCCCTGTTCAATGTACGTCATCAGGTTTGATTGGAGATACCCGAACAGATTCTTGATCAGAAACGCCGTCACGATCACGACGCAGATTCGCAACAACGAATCGTGTACATCCCCTGCAAAGATGAGACCCTGCAATGCCTGTGCGATCGTCACCTTCACTTGAGCAAACCAACCCGGAGTAAACGACGGTATGGAGGACGCGGCAGGTGCGCCAGAGCTGTTTGCAGCGCCACCGAACAGTGTCTCCAGGAGAGGGATGATCAGATAAATGGAAACACCGCTGAAGACCGAATAGACGATCGAGCAGAGAACGGACAGAACCAATCGCTTGCGATAGGGCCGCATGTAGCTGATAACTCTGCTGTAGATACTCATCCCTTGTGCTTCAGTTTGTTGAGATCGACATTTGTTACGGGCGGCAGTGTTCCCGCGCCGTCAGTTTTGCGTGTCTGGAATTCCCAGATCTTTGCATAGAGCAACAACGTGTAGGTTGCATCAAGGAGAGCAAGCACGAAGCCGTGAAAACCGTCCTTGTATCCCTTCTTTGAAAAATACATTCTAAGGAAATGAGAGAGCGGACTCAGGATAAGATTGCGCCGCTTCGGCAAGAGACCGGGATTTCCTTGAAGCTTGTTCGAAACCTGCAGCGAGGTGTAGTCGTTCATCTTCTCAACGTACGAATAGATTGTCTCGTAGGTATGATGGTAGAGAATTCCATCGAGGCGCCCCTTCTTTCCCTTCGTGTTGAACCCTCCATGTACTTCGTGGTGGTCGGCAACGTAACCATCCTTCCGGAAGAGTCGGAACGTATAATCGGGGAACCATCCGCCGTGTTCAATCCACTTGCCAAAGGCCGAGGGCTTTCTGAGAATATCGTAGCCGACATTCCCGTGCGAGTCCTTCAAGGCGTCCTGCATCTGTTGTGCAAGCTCCGCTGAAACCTCTTCGTCGGCGTCGATATAGAAAACCCATTCGCCTGTGGCGTACTGAATTCCCTTTTCCACCTGTCTGCTTGATCCGGGAAATTCATGTTGATACACTCTGTCGGTATATTTCCGCGCAAGCTCCTCTGTCTTGTCTCTGCTGAAGGAATCCACCACAACAATCTCGTCAGCCCAGCGTACACTTGAAAGGCAGCGATCAATGTTGCGTTCCTCGTTCAGTGTTGTAAGGATGACAGAGAGTTTTGGCATGCTACTTCACAACAAGGTTGACGAGCTTGTTCTTCACAACAATCACCTTGAGAATCTTCTTGCCATCAACATGACGCTTCACGGTTTCATCGGCAACAGCCATCGTTTCAAGCTCCTGTTCGGGAGTGTCTTTGTCCACCATGAGTTTCGAGCGAAGCTTCCCGTTAATCTGGAGAACCACTTCCACAGTTGTTTCCTGGAGTTTTGTGGGATCGTACGACGGCCACGGCTCGTAGGCAAGCGATGTGTTGTGGCCAAGCTTCTGCCAGAGTTCTTCGGCGAGATGCGGCGCAAAAGGTGATACGAGAAGAATAAATGGTTCAAGCAATTGCCGTGGCCGAACCTCCGTCTTGGTGAGCTCATTCACGAAGATCATCATCTGGGAGATTGCCGTATTGAACCGGAGTCCTTCAATATCATCGGCAACCTTTTTCACTGTTGCATGATAGACCCGTTCGATGCTCGCATCGACCGTCGCCGTTTTTAGATCCGGGTGGAGATTGCCTTCGTCATCCACATACAGCCGCCAGACACGATTGAGGAATCGGAACACACCTTCAACGCCTCGCATGCTCCACGGTTTCACTTCTTCGAGCGGACCCATGAACATCTCGAACAACCTCAACGCATCGGCGCCGTACTGCTTCACAACATCGTCCGGGTTCACCACGTTACCGCGGGACTTTGACATTTTGCTCGAGTCCTCGCCGAGGATCATCCCCTGATGCCGCAGCTTGATGAACGGTTCCTTCGTGCTGACGTAGCCGAGATCGTACAACACCTTGTGCCAGAACCGCGCGTACATCAGATGTAACACGGCATGTTCCGCCCCGCCAACGTACAAATCAACCGGCATCCAGTAACGCTCGACCTCTTTGCCGACCATCTCCTTATCATTCTTTGGATCAAGGTACCGGAGATAATACCAGCACGATCCTGCCCACTGCGGCATGGTATTCGTCTCGCGACGACCTTTCAATCCCGTTTCTTTGTCAACGACATTGACCCAATCGGTTGCAAGCGCAAGCGGCGATTCGGTGGTTCCGCTTGGCTGGAATTTTTTCAAGTCCGGAAGAAGAAGTGGAAGCTGATCTTCGTTCAACGGCTTCATCGTTCCATCTTCAAGATGAATAATGGGAATCGGCTCGCCCCAATACCGTTGACGCGAGAAGAGCCAGTCGCGCAGTTTGTAGTTTACTTTCCGACGACCAATCTTCTCTGTCTCAAGCCACTCAATGGCCTTTTCCTTCGCCGCATCAACGCCCAACCCATCCAGGAAGCCACTATTGATTGCCGGACCATCTTCTGTGTAGGCTTTTCCATTGAAGTCTGCAGTCGGCTGGACTGTCCTGAGAATCGGTAGACCAAATTTCTCCGCAAACTCCCAATCTCGTTCATCCTGACCAGGGACTGCCATGATCGAACCTGTGCCGTAGCCCATCAGAACATAGTCGGCAATCCAAATGGGAATCTCTTTGTTTGTTGCGGGGTTGACTGCATAGGCGCCCGTAAAGATTCCAGTTTTGCCTTTGTCGATCCCGCGATCCATCTCACTCTTCAAAGAGGTCTTTCGCTGATAGTCCTGAACTTGCACCTTCTTCTCGGGCGATGAAATCTGATTAACGAGAGGATGTTCAGGGGCCAGCACCATGTACGTAGCACCGAAGATCGTATCCGGGCGCGTAGTGAATACGCGGACTGACTCCGTCCAACTGTTGATCGGAAAGTCAATCTCTGCACCGTCAGAGCGGCCGATCCAATTCTTTTGCTGGTCCATCGTGGACTGCGGCCAATCGAGTTCGGCAGAATCTTCCAGGAAGCGTTCCGCGTACGCAGTAATCCTCATCATCCACTGACGCATCGGCCTGCGTTCAACGGTGTATCCCTTTTCAGTCCACTCGGCAACTTCTTCGTTTGCCAGCACGGTCCCAAGCGCTTCACACCAGTTAACAGGTATCTCGGCAACGTAACTGAGACGGAACTGCGCGAGGAAGTCCTGTTGCTCCTTCTTCCCCATCTTTTTCCATTGCTCACCAGTGAACCCATTTGCAATCGACAGAGCCATGGTACCCTTCTGCCAGAGCTCATCGGTAAGAGTCTCAATCGGTCTGGCCTTCTTCTCCCGAACATCATACCAGGAATTGTAGAGCTTGAGGAATATCCACTGCGTCCATTTATAATAGCTCGGATCGGTTGTATCGACTTCACGATCCCAGTCATAGCTGAGACCGAGCATCTTGATCTGGCGGCGGAAGGTGTTGATATTCTGTTCGGTGGTAATGCGGGGATGGATGTTCGTTTGCATCGCGTACCGCTCAGCGGGAAGACCGAATGCGTCCCACCCGATGGGATGAAGCACGTTGAATCCCTTCATGCGTCTGAAACGACAGAGAATGTCGGTGGCGGTATACCCTTCGGGGTGGCCAACGTGGAGTCCGGCACCTGAAGGATAGGGATACATATCGAGGATGAACGCTTTGGGTTTATCAGTCCGCAACTCTGACCGGAATGTTTTGTTCTGCTCCCAAAACTGCTGCCACTTTGGTTCTACCTGCTTAAACAGATACGCCATGAATAATCGAATGCCTTGATGTGTTCAGATGGTGATGTTCGAAACGAGTGGGCTTGATGCGAGATGAAGAAACGCCATTCACGATGGACAGCATGGCGAAAATCACTCTGCCACGTGTGAATCTACCCAATTACGCATTGACAATCAACTGAGATGAAAGGAGTTAGGAGAGGTCAGGAGGCTTTTACCACCATCATAGTAATATCATCGGACTGCGGGGCGCCTTTGGCGTGTTGTTGAACGTCCTTGTAGATTGCGTCAGTGATTTCCTGGGCAGTAAGATGACAAATTGAAGGAAGAAGTTGTTCCAGCCGTTCTTCTCCGTACTCAACTGAGTCCTTGGTCATCGCTTCGCTGACGCCATCCGTAAATAACACAAGAAGGTCATCCCTGTGAAGCTGAATCAGTCCTTGTTCGTAAGGAAGGGTGCTTCTCATAACGCCGAGAATCATTCCTCCCTTGTCAAGTCGCTCAACAGAGCCATCCGCGTGGAGCAACAAAGGATAGTTATGCCCGGCGTTCACGTATGTAAGGACCTTTGTGCGATCGTCGATAATTCCCCAGAAGAACGTGACGAACTTGTTGCCACCGGTATTGTTACACATGAGGTCATTCACGCGATGTGTGAACTCACTGAGAGGAAGATTCAACGGTGCCAGCGCCCTGATTGTGGCCTGGAGGTTTGCCATGAGCAAGGCAGCAGGTGTTCCCTTTCCAGAGACATCGCCAATAGCGATGATGAACCTGTGTTCATCAATCGGGAGCACGTCATAATAATCACCACCGACCTGCTTTGACGAGATGTTGGATGCTGCGATTTCAATGCCGTGAATTGTCGGGATGATGCTGGGAAGCAGCCCCTTTTGAATCTCGCGGGCAATCACCAACTCGTCTTCAAGCTTTTGCTTTTCTATCGCATCCTGAAACAATCTTGCATTCTCAAGCGAGATGACCGCAAGGTTTGCAAGAGATGAAAGGAACTCAAGGTCTGCATCGCTAAACCCTTCTCTACTAAGCTTTTCACCTAGAAGAATTACACCTTTCACTACACCCTGGGTTTGCATTGGAACGACTACACGTACCCCAACTCCCGATAGTGTCTCTCGTATATCAACTGCATGTTTCACTATCAAGTCGCTCACGCGGGAGGCAGTTTTCACGGTTGTCAGCATCATCAGGAATTCGCTTTGCGGAGCAGGCCCATCAAGACGTGAGGCAGCGACCTTCATGTCTGATCCATCCCGTAAACAGATCAGATACCGGCTCACTCCGACTTGACCAAGGAGAGAGAAGACAAAGAGCCTTACGAGCTTATCAGGATCAAGCAGCGCCCCGAACTCCTTGCCAAGGTCGAACAGGGTGTTGAGCTCCTGTACTTTCCTGTCAAGCTTGCGGTTGACCTGATGGACTTCATCGATAGTACGACTCTTTTCAATCGCTGTGGCTGAGATGTTTGCAAGCGAACGAAGATAGGTTTCTTCAATAACGGATAGTTTCTTGGGCGAGAATCGCTCTCCGAATCCAAGCAATCCAATGGGCCTATCAGCAATGAACATTGGCAGCAAAATCTTCACACCGTTCAGCTTCAGTGGTTTCACCCAGGGGTGCTGTGACTCTTTGAGCTTGTCAACCTGAAACAGGGACTGTGGTATGCTCTTGATAGGAAGCTGAATGCTCTGCATCTCAACCGGAAACCCTTTCGTCATCTCGATGGCGAACTGGCCCTTTGCTTTCTCAAGAATTACCAATCCCTTGGTCGAAAGTGTCTTCCCCATAATGGTGAGAAGAATATGATTGAGAATAAACTTCAGGTCGAGGGAGGAGTTGATGATCTTGCTGAACTCAAAGAGTGCCGTGTGCTCAAAATGGCTCTCGTAGGTGGCGTCAGACTTGGCACTTCGTGTTGTACGGGGCCGGGGCATGGTGGCAGGAACCGTTGTCTCAGCGAGTGAGGTATTTGGTGAGGCGAACTTCGTTGGCGTTGCCGGGCGTGAAATTGTATTCCACTTTGTCCATAAGTGTCTTCATCAGGTAGACCCCAAGTCCGCCACGCCGGAACTGGCTGAGATACTCCTTCATGTCGGGAGATTGAACACCGGCGGGATTGAACTGTTTGCCCGTGTCCTGGATGGAGATCTCAAATGCTTTGTCATTTCGCTTCACCGTCACGGTGATTTTCTTGGCGGGATCAAAATTGTACGCATGCTTGATAATGTTCGTGCATGCCTCATCCACGGCAAGGGCGATCTTGCTGATCTCCTCATCACCGAAGCCGAACTCCCGCGCCGCAGTAGACACAAAATCACGGACAGCGATCAGGCGTTCAGTCTTGCTTTCAATATTGATGGATTCTGTATGCACGTTTCGATTCGTGTACCTATTTTGAGTCTTTGAACTTTGTTACTGCTTCACGTTCATCCTTGAAAATCTCATACAGCAACGGGAAGCCAAGAAGATCAAACACATTGTACACCTTGGGCGACATGTTCGTAAGTTTAATGTCTCCCTTGTTCTGCCGGACATCTTCGATGTACGCCATAAACACCCCCAGTCCTGCACTACTTATATACGAGAGATCTTTGCAGTTTACCACAATCCGGAATTGCTTCAAGCTCAAAAGACTCGAAAATGCCTCTTCCAGTTTGGGGGCTGTGTGGGCGTCGAGGTATCCTTTCAATTCAAGGACATTGATCCCTTCAGCCTCTCGCACACCAATTTTGAATTCACTCATAGGAAATCCTCCATTACGAAACTTCAATCGGTTGCGTGGAACCATTCCCACGCCATTTAAGAACCACCAGCGTGAGATCGTCGTGACTCGCTTCTTGATCAGTAAACGTTTTGACCGAGTTAAGCACGTGAAGCTTGATCTCGGTGGCCGACTGATGATGCACATCCAGTACGGCATCCATCAGACGGTCATACCCATATTCATCGTCTTTGAAGCGTGCTTCTGTAACACCATCCGTGTACAACACACAGACATCTCCCTCACGCAGATGGATCATCTGCTCTTCTATCGAAGAGGCAAACACCGTTCCATCGCCAAGGCCAATGCCGATCCCTGCCGGCCGAACATAGCTGCCGCGGTTCTCTGATATATGGAGAAGAGGGCAATGCCCAGCCCGTGCAATCATCACCGTGCCGGTACGAATATCCATAATGGCATAGATCAACGTGATGAACGAGCGCTTATCAAACGACCCGAACAGGGCTTCGTTTGCCTTCACCATGAAGTCCTTTGGGGAATGATACATCTTGTTCAAGGCCTGGAATATTCCTTTCACCTCGGACATGTAGAACGCCGCCGAAACACCCTTCCCCGAAACATCCCCGACGATCACGCCAACCCGGTGCTCATCAAGTTGGGCAACATCATAATAGTCACCGCCCACCTCAAATGCAGGCGTCGATGATGCTGCCAGTTCAACGGAAAGAAACTGGGGCAACGTTTGGGGCAACAACTTTCGCTGCATTTCCTGAGCAAGCATCATCTCACGGATGAGCCGCTCGCGTTCCAACGACTTGTTGAAGAGCCGGGAGTTCTCAATCGCAATCGTTGCCTGGTCGGCAAACGCGGAAATCACATCCACGTCATCCTTGAAGAATCCATGCTCGGTGTCTTTGGTGGCATACAGAATACCGATAACATCCGCGTGAGAAATCAAGGGAACGACAACCAACGAACCGGTTGGAACTGAGGTGCGGCCGGTTTTCTTGAATCGGACATCCCGCCGAATGTCGTCAACAACAATGGGACGCCGTTCTTCCAACACTGCGTCGCGAACGGTTCTTACGCCGTCAGGAAGCAACGCGTCAATTTCTTCATGCGTGATATTTTTCATCCCTGCAATGCGCACAACATACGATCCAACGAAAGACCGTCGAAGAGCGTCTTCTCTCTTGATCAGGGAATCTCCCCTGCCATCCTCATTTGTGTGGATGAGTTCAAGCCAGCATCCCTTCGCTTCACACACCTGCAACGTCATACTCGTGACTGTATCGATGAGCTCGTTAAAGTCAAAGGCCTGCGTAACAAGTTTGCTCAGGTTGTGGAGTGACGAAAGCTCGGATGTCTTCCTGTCGAAGGCTTCTGCCGTGGGTAAGTGGAACAATGTGCTGACGAACGCCATACCGAAGTAGATATTCCCGAATACGCACACGAGCGAAACAAATTCCTTCAGTGGATAGGAATAATATAGGAGAGCCCTGCTAATGGAACCGCTCTGGATAGCAATATTTAACACGATAAAGACGCTGAAAAGGAAGAACCCATACACGAGTCCAAATACCTTTTCCCTTTTTGAGAGATAGACGATCCATGATAGCCGGAATGAATTCACGACGGCGGCAACAATTGCAAAGCCATACAATATGCTGACGAAGACCTCGCGCTCAAGCGGTTTCAGCCAGAGAGTCGAAATTGACGTCGCGAGCGTCAGGCCGATAAAAATGAGCAGATTTCGTTGGGTCCCGCGCTTTCTTTTATATAACGTCAGGTCCCGCAGAAAACGCAACACCCCTACTGCGAATACACCAAACAGGGCACTGACAACTGTCGCCAGGAAAAGGGAACCATAGGACAGGGGGAGCAAGATGGAGTTTTTTGCATCGAATCCTCCCTCCAACATCACAGAACCACCAACACCAACGATGGCCATGACGACCGACCCCACCAGCGCGAGTCCCATCCGCTTTACCGGGCTCTGATCTCTGGTCCTGACGATCATCTCAAACAACAGGAACACCAGAACAAAGGCGCAGAGAATCGCAATGTCGCGCATCAGCCCCAACCCGCTCAGGTCGATATCAACACTCTTGCGAACCACGTCAATGATCAGGACAATGATCAGCAAGAGCCCGACGCCTGCACCGTAAAGAACCTTGCGTAGTTTCATACGGCCCCGGTGTACAAACCGATTCGAGACATAGCCCTTTTCAAGATATCGAACATGACACTGTATCCGTTAGTAGTTCGATAACTTCTGACAAAAGTTTCAAGTGGAACTATGAGGGAGGAGGGACTGTGTTAACACGGTAAGCGGTTTCCTCCGGAAAGATCGCGTTACGAGCAGCCATCCTTATGCACAGCATCAACACTTCCCGCGTTACTTATAGAGATATTACACAGAGAGCTTTGCGATGTATCGGTCGGCCTCTCTGGCAAATGTTGTGGTAGGGTAGCTCTTCTTAAGCTTCTTGTACAGTTCCACTGCCAGGTCCTTCATTCCCGCAGCAGCATAGTTGCGGGCAGCATTGTTCATGTTCTCGGCTGCGTTCATATCGTTCGAGTATTTCGTTGCAGCCTTCTCAAAGTTCTCGGCAGCCTCTTTGTACTTCATGAGCACTTCATAGCAAGCCCCAAGCCCGGCAAATCTGGATACCGTAAGCATTTGACCGTCTGCACTAAAATCTTCATATTCTTTGAGGGCTTCATTGTATTTATTCAGGTTATAGTATGCATTTGCAAGATAGAGTTTGGCCAAATTCCCGGCATGTGTACTCCCATATTCATCAACAATGGATTTTAACCCGACAATATTTCGCTCCCGCACTCCATCAATTGCGATCTGATATTGACCATTGTCGTAAAACGAGTACACCTTTGCAACCT
This sequence comes from Bacteroidota bacterium, assembly GCA_031402435.1. Lineage (GTDB taxonomy): Bacteria > Bacteroidota > Ignavibacteria > UBA10030 > UBA6906 > UBA11986. Next base: position 13,040 of record JANNSJ010000048.1, read on the forward strand.
CCGTTGCGGCCTTTTCATTGTCAGCGTTTCTGTTCTTCATGTAGAAGAAACCAACCACAAGAACCGCCACAAACACTGTGAGCCCGATACTGATGTTCTTCTTATTCTCTTCATAAAATGAAGTCGCCTTCATATACGACGCTATAAGTGTGTCTTCCTTCAATTCTTTCCTTGAAATTTTCTTCTTTGGCTGAAGCATGTGTTCCCGTCCTTCTTGGAGGTAAGTGTTTTAATGTGTGTGCGCTCGTCGGGAGTCGAACCCGAAACCTTTAGCTCCGGAGGCTAACGCTCTATCCAATTGAGCTACGAACGCGGATCAATAATGCCAGTTTGTGGTGAAACATGACCTCAAGTAGCAGTCTAATTGGCGTGTACCAAATATACGCAACTGGGGCCGGATTATCAACAGGAATACCTTCAACAACGGCAATCAGGCTCCCGGCGTCCTCGTTGAAAAAGCATAGCCAAGTTCGGAGAACATAGCGTGAGTGAACAAGCAACGCTCCTGCCAGGGCACTTGATGATCAATCCTGTATCACACTTGAGCCGAAAAAACCAGAGCGCGATCTGCTCAGAGAGAGGGACCTTCCCTTTCCAATTGCCGGTTGCCAACACGGTTCGAGAGCACGGTAAGCAGGAAGATGACAATGAGCAAAAAGACGCAGTAGGCAGCCGCGGCGCCGAAGTTATATCCGCGGAGCTGCGACAAAATCTCGATGGAAATCGGCCTGCTTGCGTATGTGTACAACAGAATAGATGATACGAACTCTCCCAATGCTGCAATCGCAACGAGCAAACATCCCGAAACGACGCCTGGAAGAATAATCGGCAATGCAATTCTCCTGAAGCGCGTGAACAACCCCGCACCAAACGTTTCTCCTGCTTCCATGAGAGAGTCATCCAACTGTTCAAGTGCTGCCGACGTTGATCTGATGACAAGAGGATACATTCTGATAAAATACGCCAGCGGCAAAATCCAGAAGGTGCCAACCAACACTGTAGAGCCGCTCAATGGCGTTGGTGAATTGAATGTATAAATCAGGCCGATGGCAATAACAGTCCCGGGTATGGCGAATGAAAGCGTTAAGAGAAGATCAGCCAGTGCCCTCGACTTCTTCAACCCTCCCTTTACAACCACGAATGACGCCATCACACCCACACACGCTGCCGCAGCAACGGCCACAAGGCTCATGAGAATGCTGTTCTGGATCGGCTCAAACACGCGGGGGTCGAGTAGCAGCTTTGCATAATTTTCCATTGTGTATTCCGACGGGAACACCTGCCACGTCCAGGATCCTTCTCTCACGAATGAGATAACAATGATGGTAATGATCGGAAGAAGTTCCAGGGTAATGAGCAACACCGTGGCACCGATCAATACTCTTCGTACCAATGTGCTGACTGTGAGTTCTGCCATTCGAGGAGCGCCCTTGGATTTTCTTTGATCCTTGCCTGACGTATTGGAAAGCGTGAGAATAAGAAAAAATCCCACCGACACGATCGTCAGGAGCACAGACTGAGCTGCAGCCACATCCAGTTCACCATTCAGTTTTGCCGAGTAGATCTGCGTTGTCAGAAACCTTCGTCCGCCGCCGAACATGAGTGGAGCGGAAAAGGACGCCATACTTGCCATGAACGTAAGCACTGATGCGCCAATGATCGCAGGACGCAACCCGGGCAACACGACGCGGCGAAGCGTGTTCCAGCGTGAACTCCCCAGACTCGAAGCTGCTTCCACCAGCGACCCGTCGAGTTGTTTCAATGCATTCGAGATGAAGAGATAGAAGTACACATAGAACGAATAGACATGAATCGCTACGATGGCGCTGAAGCCGTCGAGATATACGGGGACTGTCTTAAGCATCAACACGTTCTGGATTATCCTCGGCAGAAATCCGCTCTCACCAAACACGAACAGAAATGCTATGACACCAACGAGCGGAGGAAGCGCAATCGGAAGAATTGCGAGCCGCGAGAACGCCTTGCTGAATGGGAAGCGAAACTGAGTGAACACAAAAGCAAACATTCCCCCCACTACCGCACCAAGAAGAACAGAGAGCACAGAAATCGTAACCGAGTTGACAACTGCTTCTACGTTCGCACTGTTTCTTACATCAAACAACCCAACATAGCGATCAAGCGAGAACTGCCCGTCCACCAGAAGGCTTCCTTGAATCATCACAGCCTGTGGATAGAGAACATATCCAAACACCACCACAATAAGGAAGGCAATCGCAGCCTTTTGAAGGAAGCCGGTTCTCTTCATTTGTTTTCGGAGAAGAAACTAATCCTTGACCAATCGAGGAAAACCGGAAGTATCATCCCTGGTATAATCTTGCACACTGCGTCTGTGCTCAAGGCCGTAATTCGCAACGACAGACCATTCACATCAACTATGAATGATGTTGTGAATCCAAGATACTCCTTCTCAACAATTCTCGCATCGAATCCGTTTTCGTTGCTTCCTACACTTGGATCGATGGTAATGGCTTCAGGCTTGATTGCAAGAATGACATTTCCTGATTGTGCGAACGAACCCGCTGGCAGCACTACCCGGAATGAGCCGGAAGCAAATTGATGGGATGACGCGTCGTACCTACCACGAACGATATTCGCCCCGCCAAGGAATTCCGCCACAAATTCATTCGAGGGATGTTCATACATCTCCAACGGAGGGCCAACTTGCACAACCCTTCCAGCTTGCATCACAGCAATGCGATCCGAAAGACCCATCGCTTCGGACTGATCGTGCGTCACGTATATTGTCGTGATACCTGATCGACGTTGGAGTGCGCGTATTTCCTCTCGTGTAGAGAGCCGAAGGGCAACATCCAGGTTGCTCAATGGCTCATCGAAGAGTAACACAGCTGGTTCGACCACCAATGCACGGGCAACTGCAACGCGTTGTTGTTCACCGCCACTCAACTGAGGTACCGGCGTATCGATCTTGTGTCTCAAGTGGACTGAATCAAGAATGCTCTCAACTCGCGAACGGACATCAGCCTTGCGGATTTTCCTAGTCTCAAGGCCAAAGGCAACGTTCTCAAAGACTGTCATGTGCGGAAACAATGCGTAGTTCTGAAACACCATGCCAATACCACGATCTTGAGGAGGCATCGAAGTAATATCTTTGCCATCAAGATGGATCGAACCAGCTGTTGGTGATTCGAATCCGGCGATCATTCTCAGCAGTGTAGTCTTGCCACAGCCACTCGGGCCAAGAATCGAGAAGAATTCGCCGGATTGGATCGTGAGAGTTGCACCCTGAACTGCAGAAGTGTCTTTGAAGCGCTTTGATACGTTGTGAAGCAAGAGAGTTGACACGATTCGGTTTGCGTTCCTATGGTGGTTGCTCGTTGTGAATTGACAATCCACAACTACTTCTTTCCCTTCCCCTTCACTTCTTCATCCCAGCGTTTCATCCAGTCCTTCTCATTCGTCTGCAGCGACTGCCAATCAACGTCCATCGCTTTCAAGCTGAGGTTCGCAATCCACGCGGGGAGTTCTGATAGTGAAATGTCGGTTCGCGCAGGAATGCGTCCGAATTCTTTGGCCTGTTGCAGCAACGCCTCCTTTGACGTAACGAACTCGTAGAAGCGCTCCGCCTCGACCCGGTTGCCGGTGCCTTTGACAATTGCTATACAGTCGACGATGAGCGGTGTACCGCTCTTGGGAACAAGATATCCAAATGGATAGCCATTCGCTTTCACTTGAAGAAGAACATCCGGGAGATTCCAGAGCGTTATCAACCCCTCTTCGCGGGCGATCTTCAGATATAACTGCGTGGGGTCTGATGCGTATGCTTTTGTGTTTGCATCAAGTCGCCGGAGCCACTCAAATCCAGCCTCGACGCTTCCAGCCTTTTTTCCCTCACGTTGAATAAGAGCCGAATAGATAGCTCTCATTGTTCCTGAGGCGAGAGGATCGCGAATGATGATCTTGTCCTTCCATTTGGGATCGAGCATCTCATCCCAATCCTTCGGAGCCTCTTCTTCGGTGAGCACACGGTTGTTATACATGATGACTTCCGGCGTAAGGAAGGTGCCGTACCAATTTCCGTTCTGACTCTTAAACTCTGCACCAACACTTCCATCCCAGATGGGGACGTATTTCTCCAGCAAGCCTTCTGCTTCTGCTTTCGTAAACGTTGTTGCCGGAGCACCCCACCACAAATCTGCCTGGGGATTGTCCCGTTCGGTGCGAATGCGGTCATAGGCATCCTGCGATCCCATGTCTAGCCATTGTACGTCAACATCCGGATGGAGCTTCTCATATTGCTTCTCGAACTCAGCGAGCATCTCCTTCCCATGCGGCGAGTAGATGACAATCCGATGTTTTGTCGACCGTGAACAGCCGGCAAATATTGTCAGAAGAAGCAGAACAACGATGGACGTTTTCTTCATACTACTTACGATAGGCCGGATAGGAAATCATATTGGCAAAGGACTTGAACGCTCCGGGGTGCTTTTCTTTCAACTGGCGATACCATACGTATGACGTGTAGATGTATGTTCCCTTTCCGTAGGTTGCGACAAGATATCCTGTCGTAAGCGGTGCGTCGTCCGGGTCGTGCGATGAAAGCAACCGGGTGTATTCCGGGGGAACACCGGTCGGAAAATACACTGCTCGTTCCTGCTTCCATCCAATCCAATCAGCATCGGTGATTGCATTTGGTCGTGTCATCAATGGATGGTTCTGATCGAGAATATCAATCGGTGCTTCTTCCACTGTAACTCGTCGGCCCGATACTTGAAAAGGATACGGGGCGTATTCGGGTTTCCACTCCTGCGGACGTTGGTACATCACAACAAGGCTCCCTCCATTCTTTACGTAGTCGAGCAATCGGGCATTCTGTTTTTTCAAATCCTCCCGGACAAGATAGGCCCGTATGTCGATGACAATCGTTTTGTATTTTGATAGATCACTATCCAGGTCGCTCTCATCAAGAAGTTTGCTTGACATTCCCAGTTCCTTTGCAGCTGCTTCGAGTGTGTTATCCTGACTCTTGATTATTCCAATTGTCATATTCTTTGCGACCGCAACATCAAACACTCTTACCGTTGCTTCTTGCACCACGAACTCAGTCTTGAACTTCAGCGCATACTCACCGGGTGGTGTATCTTTGGCGGGATGAACGGTAATCTGCCCTCTTGCACTGCTGTCTTCTTTATGAATTCTATACGATGCTGATTCCGCCTTCCAACCGCCCGGACCCTGAACGGTCACTTTTCCCGCCATCTCAGCGGGACGGAAGTTCTTAATCGTGAATTCAAATGAGCGTCCTTTGGAAAATTGAGATGGAGCAATGTGTATGACTTTGGGAGTAACAACAAATGTCTGCGGCGGTGCGACGTCGAACAGTGCGCGTGTTGAGAAAGTAAATGGATGCCCTGCAACCGAGCAATGGATTATCGCCGTCACCGATTCGTCCATCTCAATCGGACGGTATTGCGCTATTGCTCCCGGCAGCGTAACGGCAGGAGTCTCACCTATGATGAGAGCAAATTCATTATTGTACCGCTTTTCATTGAGCAGCGGGGCAGTTCCAACCGCTTCGCTGATGGACCATCCGGCGGGCATGCTGAAACCGTACTTTACTCCACTGATCCTACAGTCTGTTGATTGAATATCGAGTGAGCAGTTCACTCGCTGTCGCGGCACAACAACCGGATCAGCAAGCACGAGCGAGATAGTGATATTGCACGAGAGTTGTACCAATCGCTCAAGTTCTTCCCTCCAATGTGAGAGCATTCTTCCTGCAAGCGGAGAAGTTCCACCTGCTCGTTGCAATGACTCGATGTGAGTAAGTAAGAAGGATGACACCCTCAACAACGAATCACGCGGCATGCCCAATCTCAAAGAGGAAAGAGCCCGTCGGACGGGAACAAGTGACTCAACCGAATGGTCATTCCAGAAATCAATACTGCCGAAGAAGCTCGTCGTGTCCCTATCATACAGACTATTCGAACGCATCAGCTTGTACAGTGTCTGACTAAAGCCAGACCTGCGAAGCTCTGCGCGATCCATTCCTTGTGTCTTGTGCATGCGAAGGGCACTTGTCGCAATATCGATATATGCGAGATTCCTGGGTTCGTTCACTTCAAGAATGTTGTTGACAACATCGTATCCACCGGCGCTCATATCCGTCCGAACCCTTATGAAGAACTTCTTCGGTTGCCATACCGTGACTCCGGGTAGCCGCAATTGCTCCGGTGCGTAGGTTGAGTCTGCGGCCGCATCGAATGCCGCAATTGTTGCAATCGCTGCAACCTGGTGATGGCCATGCCCGTCGATGGTATTCATATTGGAAAAGAGAACGTCCGGTTTCAACTTCCGGATGATGAACACCAGGCGTCGAAGCACTTCATTCCTGCCCCATTTTTGAAACGCTTCGGTCGCACTCTTTGAATATCCGAAGTCCATGAAATTGAGAAAGAAGACTTCCGTACCCTGTATCTCTCCTGCTGCACGTGTCTCTGCTGTTCTCAAGACACCGAGATCCTCATATAACTCCGGCCCCTTTTCATTCTGGCCTCCTTCACCCCGCGTGAGAAACACCGAATAGGTCTTGACTCCATACTTCATGCGATAGTAAGAAAGACTCGAGCCATCTTCATCATCGGGATGCGCGGAGATGCACATCAATACTCCATCGTGCTTGAGATCGAGAAACACCTGTTGTAATTCCACGGACGGCTGAGCAAACATCGGGCTGGGAGAAAACAGGAACAGAAATATAAAACGGATGGGCATGGAATTTTTTTAGGATGAATGTTAGAACAGTATTCCGGGCAGCACCTGCTGAATCTTCTCGTTTGCTATTGCCCCATGGCGTAACACTCGAGGAACTCCGGTTGATACATCAACAACTGTTGATGGCAGGCTCTCCGGAATTTCGCCTGCATCGAGATAAAGATCGATGCCGGCCAAAGACTTCCGGATCATTTGAATTGTTCGTGCAGGCTTCTCTCCAACAATGTTTGCACTGGTCGACGTCAAAGGAACACCTGCCGCAGCAACCAACATCATGCACAGTTTGTTCGATGGAATTCTCATGCCAATGGTACCTGTGCCCACGGAAATCTCATCCGGCACAAGTCGGGAAGCTTTGAATACCAGCGTAAGTGGTCCAGGCCAGAACTTCTCCATCAGCAATTCGGCAGAGATCGGGATCGTATCAACAAAGGGCTTCAACATCTCATAAGAGTTCACGATCACCAGAATCGGTTTGCTCTCAGATCGACGTTTTGCCCCGGCCACCCTTCTGATGGCGAGTGGGTTCGTTGCGTCAGCGCCAATCCCGTAGAGGGTTTCCGTCGGGTACACGATGAGGCCGCCGGAGCAAACAACCTCTGCCGCGCGCTGTACAAGAGACTCGTCAGGATGTTCGGCATCAACGACGGCAACCGCGCTCATTATGCCTCTGATCTCAAGACGCCGATCAATGTCCGGACTTTCGCGTACACGAGGTCGGGCGTCAAGTCCTTCATGCAGACGAACGTCTTGATGGGGCACTTATCTCCTCCGTGAATTGCACATGGGCGACAAGAGAGCCCTTCCATTCCCACAACGATATCCTGTTCACCGCGAGGGGCAAAGCCAAACTCAGGAACTGTTGCACCGAAGATTGCCACGACCGGTGTTCGTATGCCAACTGCAAGATGCATAGGCGCACTATCATTTGAAACAAGCACCGCGCACCGGCGAATCAGTTCTGCAGATTGAAGCAACGAGAGCATACCTGCGGCATTCACCACACTGGTGTCGAGTGCGTTTCGAATCTCACTACATAATGCCACATCGTTCCTGCCACCGAGAAGAATAATCGAATAGCCATCCATCAACAACATGTTGCCCAGCGCTACGAAATGTTCTTTCAACCAACGTTTGGTATTCCATACTGAGCCGGGAGCGAGTCCAATGAGAACCCCATGCTTGTCCGGGATGGATTGATTGTGAAGGAAGGCATCGACAACATCCCTATCGTTGCGACTTGGATACAATGTCGGCAATTGATCTCCAGCGGATGAAATACCGAGCGGTTGCAAGAGGCTGATATTGCGATCGATCTCATGACTCGACTTGTCGTACACAACGACATCAGTGAAGAATCGTGGCGCCGCACTTGTTGAGAAACCAATGCGACGTGGAATTCCCGAAAGCTTTCCGAGCAGAGCGCTTCTCAATGAGCGGTGCGGAATCAATGCAAGATCGAATTGCCCTTGACGTAACCGCTTCGCGAGTCTCATAATTCCAAAAATGCCTTTGTCCCGGCCACGCTTGTCGAAGAGAATCACTTCGTTGATCGCCGGATGGTTTTCCAATACGTTTGCCGCAGCGGGAATTGTCACGAAGGCAATATGGGCATCAGGAAAGGAGGCTCGCAATCGCTGCGCGAGCGGAAGCGCCAGGACAATGTCCCCGATGAACGCAGTGTGAATAACAAGGATTTTCTTTAGTGGTGTCACGCGTCCTCTTCAACAAGCTTTGTGGATTGATAGTACTCGGTGTGCTTCCATCGCTTGTGCATCCAGAGCCATTGGTCCGGGTGAAGCCTGATATGCTTTTCAAGAACGGCGGTGTGGCGACGAGTCAGTTCGATGACGTTGGCTTCGGTGTATTCCTCGATTCCCGTTCGATCAACTTCTTCAAAGACAGGTTCATACGTTCCATCCTCTTGCCGAACCAACAGGGCCAATACAATCGACGCACCTGTTTTCAGACTGAACGCTGCCGCGCCGCGATGTGTTGCGGCAGGCCTTCCGAAAAAATCAATAAACACCGCCTCTTTGGGTCCACTCTGGTCACTGAGAATCAGCATCATCGCCCCTTCACGCAACGCTTTGAACGCCTCTCGGGATGAGACCCCCATGGAGACTGTCCGGTTATCCCACCGTGTGCGTGCTGCTTCTATCATGGCATCAATACGCTTGTTACGCTGTCGCTGAGCAATCATGGTCATTGGCCTGCCCAGATGAAGTCTGAGTCCCAGGGGCAGAAATTCCCAGTTGCCATAATGAGCTGACAACAGTATCAGTCCCTTCGGGGCTGTGAAGTATCGTTGCAGGATGGCCGAGCTGACTGGACTCACCTTGCTCATGAGTTCTTCTGCCGACTTCCCTCCTGCCCACAGCATCTCAACAAGTGCAGTTCCATAGTTCTTGAATGCTCCATGTGCAATCCCCTCACGCTCGCTCTCACTCATTCCGGGGAATGCCTGGGCGAGATTATCACGTGCCACTGCTCTTCGGGATCGAATAAACAGATGGATGCATACCCCGAGAAACGCTCCCACGTTTCCTGCCGTCCTGTAAGAAAATGACTGCGCAAGTTTGCTGAGAAGTGCAAAACTATGGTATTCTATTGATTCAATAAATGGACTTTTCATTTCCTGATTGTTGTGCTTCACGTTCAATCTACGAAAGAGGGCTTGAACATTCAACACAACAAAAAAGCCCCGCGTCCTGGTGAACGCGGGGCTCTTCAAAAGTCTGTCGCGTACTTACCCACCCGACGGTTTGTGAGCAAGTTGAATGAGGATGATTCCAATAACAATTGCCACAAGACCAAGACCGGTCTTCACATCAATCTCCTGCGTTCCCTTCACCAATCCGACAAGCGTCCCTGCAATTGGCGACATGGCAAAGGCAATCGCAAGTGTAACCCCCAGATTCTCGGTCGTAGACAGTGAAGAATAAAAGCTCCACATGCCGAGGCTTCCGGCAACGACCCCGCCTCCGATGATAATCATCAGCCATGCACTGGTGTCCGAGGGATTGGTGATGGACTTCCACGCGGAGAGCGAAACGCAACCGAGCACCACCAGAGCTACTGCTGTACGAAGGGTAATTCCAGCAATCGGTGGAATACCCAGAGAGCGCAGTCCTGCTTTCTCAAAATATCCGCCGACACCCCAGGCAACCCCGGCAATAACAGCGTACACAATGTACGGACGCATACGGTTCGTCAACTATCTTGTTTGTATGTACTTGCTCCACTGTTCATCGTGCAGCTCATTGCGATGCGTTGAATGTACAAGCTCATAATCTCCGCCGGAGGAACGCTGGACAAACACGAAGATGACGCCTCCCTGTATATTCTGGAAAGTCCAGGTCTCATACGGTCGGTATTCCGATTCGTTCGGATGTCTGTCATAGTCATCAGCCGGCCCATAGATGATGTACACACGACCGCGGTCCGTTGTGAAACCCTTGCGGCCAAGAATATTGAATTGCGAATTCGCATGCGCAACGCGTTTGAGATACTCCTGTTTGAAGCCAAGACCGCGCTTCTGCCAGAAATCGGCCAGAAACTTTCTTTTCGCGTCCACTCCAGTAAGCGTCTTAAACTGTCCCTTCTCAACGTCAGTCGCTTCGTAGCGCGCCCAATCGAACTCCGTATTGAGTTCCGGTTCTTCAATGCCGGCATACTCGCTCAGCGATCCCGATCGTGTTGAACTGTAAAGACTCGAATCAACACCGAGCTTGCGATTATAGACGTAGAATTTTTTTTCGGTGGAACTGACAACCTTCTTGTTCGAATCCAACAGTCCGATAAGCAGTGAGTACGTTCCACTCTTGAATTGATCCATCATGAGATGGTCAACGATCACGGCCGACTCGCCCGCGCGCTTTCGTGTTCGCTCGCGCGAGACCACTTCACGTCCAATCGCATCAAGGACGACGACTTTCACGTAGTAATCGCTGTGTTCTCCCCCGGCAAGCAGGTTGTATGCCTCGGTGTAGAAGAAACACTTCTGCTCTTCACCGTATAATCCCTCCGGTGCGGGAACCACTTCGAGAGTGTTTTTGAAAAATGGACTGGCTTTGTTCCCCTGCTGTTTGATCTTCGTTGCAAGTTCAATATCACTGATCGTCATCTTTTCCTGTCCTACCATCTTCACCGGCAATCGCATGCTCATGCTGTCTTTCCGAACCGGGTTGTTCCTGTCACGCCCCACCATCTTCAAAGTGTATTCGCCTTCTGGCAAGCCAATGTTGGTCAGCCCGACAAGGTTCATGCCTGCTTTCATCCCATTCGTATCTTTTACAACATGAGGGACGAGCCATCGGTCGGCAAAGACCACCGAGTCTTTCTGCAGCACCACCATCGTGACATCGACTCCTCCCCGCAAGCCATCTGCCTCCGACTTATAGGTAATAGAACGCTGAGGAAATGAGTAGTACACTTCTACAAACATGTTCTTCTCATCGCCTCTGAACCTGGCAAAATCGGTATGCAAACGAATCGCCTCAGTCGGCTCGATGGTTTGGGCAATGGCACCATGGATGACATTGACAACGATCAGACATAGTACTGCAAGGACAGAACGCATCTGCCCCGCGTGCTTACGTAACTGCATGGTGTTCATGGAATGAGATTGAATGGTGAATTTGACCGTAAGAAATGTACCCAACACGGAAGGGAATGTCAATTGTCTTGGGACGGGCGTGTGACGATTCGGTTGTTCAGGGCAGAATATCATTCACCCATCACCTTTACGACAACCCGTTTCCTGCGCTGTCCATCGAACTCGGCATAGTAGATTTGCTGCCACGGGCCGAAGTCGAGGGCACCCCTGGTTATTGGAACAATCACTTCGTGGTGCATGAGAAGACTCTTGAGATGCGCATCGCCGTTGGTCTCGCCGGTGTGATGGTGGCGGTATTGAAGGTTGAACGGTGCGAGGTTCTCCAGCCATTCGTCAATATCTTGAATGAGGCCTTCCTCTGCGTCGTTCACATACACTGCAGCAGTAATGTGCATTGCCGAGACAAGCACCATGCCTTCCTTGATGCCGCTTCTGACGACAATGTCCGTCACCTGATCTGTGATATTAATATACTCACGATGCGATGTTGTGTTGTACCACAGATACTCGGTCGCTGTCTTCATACTCAGCCCTGTTGATCCCCCGCCTGAATTGCTCTCTCCTCCAACAACCTCCTCGCCGTGGCAAGTAGATCGACGGGTGAAAAGGGCTTCGGGAAAAAATCCGCGACTCCTTCACGAAGTAGTTCAGCGCGAACATTTGCGTGGCCGAAACCACTGGCTGCAATTACTTTCAGTCCCGGGTTGATTTGTAGAGCTTTGTGAATCAATTCAATGCCGCCAAGCTTTGGAAGGCCGAGGTCCGTGATTAACAAGGTGATGGCTCTGCCATATTCCTGCACGATGTCAAGAGCTGCCTGTCCATCGCCTGCACTGAATACACGAAACCCCTCCGCCTTAAACAACACGACGAGGAGCTCCCGAATTTCAGTTTCATCCTCGGAAATAAGAATAGTCTGAACTCCCATGCGGCTCTCCTCACGCATGGCTGACGCCGTGGACATTCCAAGGCGGTGCTGCAATTCTTCACCAAGCTGTTGCTTCACGTCCGCCGGCATGTGTTGCTCATACATCACGAAAAGTTCCCGCTCTTCAGAACGAATGTGTTGCTCAAGGATAATTCCAAGATCAATCAATACCCGGTCGAGAACGGTCAGATCGTCGGTGTGAATGCGGTGAATCAAATCTTCCATTTGCCGGTGTTGGATGATAAGAGCATTGATCAGCGAAGAAGAAGCTTCGACGTGCTTCACCATCGCGGGGAAGAGAACAATCTCCTCAAGACGGAAATGCACTGAGAGTTCCTCATCATAGAACTTCTGAACAACTCGAGCCTGCGCTTGGCGGTCATGGGTCCAGCCGTCATTCAGGAGTGCAGAATTCCCCTGACGCAACCTGAGGGCAAGAGCCAGCCCATGGTGATGGTCGTGAGAGAGAGAAACCAGGCTTTGATGGCGCTTTGCCATACGATCTTATTCCCACTGAATCGAATACACGGGCTCAACATCGACCGGCACGTGTTCGAGCTCTTTCAATGCCCCGGTAACCTCTTTGGGCATTGACGACCATTGCCGAAGGAACTCTTTGGCGCCATTGTAGTCGCCCGTTGCCTCAAATGTCAGCCAAAGCCTCGCCAGTTCAGTAATCGCCGGGGCAATCCGGTCAAAGTTGATCGACCACTTTTTAGTGACGGGATCAAGACGAATCCCACCCCGATCCCGAATGAAATTCAATTCACACATCGATGCCCTACTGTGGGGTTCCGACGTGCCGAAACGTATCGAGCGGAATATCCCGGCAAGATACGAGACGTAATGCTGTTTCTCCATCTTTTGAGGAATGTTTCCCTTCTCAATAAAAAATCTGATCGAATGAAGACCGGCAACAGTTGCCTTCCCTTCCTCGATCGCAGAAGTGAGTTCTTTCAACCCGCGATCAACGGGAACAGTGTCATTCGTTCCAAACACATACTTCGGCCCCAACGCGTGACAAAGTTCGTGCATCAGAACGATATTGAACGATGCCTGCATGGTGATATACTGTATCTGATCGGAAGCAAGAAGAGCACGACCCAGAGGTTCGATCACGTTGCTGACGCGTGCGTTCATCATGTTCTTCCAGAACATCTTCTTTGTTCCCTTGGTGGTTTGCACCTTCGGGTCGTTGGGAAGGTTTGCCGCGACAGCCTGGTATCCTGTCGCAATGTCTCCACCGCGGGTGAGCTCGTTCACCACAACCATTGGTGAAACGAGTCCCTTGATCGAACGCTTGAACTTTGCATCATGAGGAAGGTTCTGTTCAAGCTCATCGAGATGCGATGTATAGAGATCAAGCCGCCGGCTCTCTGCGGTGTCAACAACACCGACCGTTCCTTCGTAGAACGCCTTGATGCCCATCAACTGGTCTTCGTACGTTTCATACGGGGCGATGTAGAAGTCGACATCGCTATCCTTGAGGTCTATCCAATCAACGTCAGCCTGATAATAATCGTCGGTTATAAGCGCTTCAGCCCTGCTCAAGAGATATTTCTTGAGTGAAGGATTGTCAGCAAGCCCGCTCGCCTTCTTCAACAACTCTGATATCGGTTGCATCCACTGCCGGTATTCAGCATGGTATGGGATTGCCTTGAGCGTTGCACCATCCCGTCGAACGACAGTGTATGGATCTGTCAAAGCACCCGCCTCTTCAGGATGTGCAGCAAGGTATGCTTCGAACTCTTCCTTCGTAAGATCATTCGGATATACCGCATCTCCCAAGAGATGCTTCTCCGTGCTGAAGAAGTTCTTATATTCATCTATCTTGTCAAAGGGGCCGCCATTGCGAACGATGAGACGATGGAGCTTCCTGCTGAGATCATCGTTCAGTTTCGCCAGACTGTCACGCAATGCAACACCCGGTGGGTACATCTGATGAAGGAATGTTTCGTGGGTCAGCTTCGTTGCTTCGACCAGAGTTTTCAGCAACTGTTTCTGCCGCTCAGGAAGCGCCCGTGCATCAAATTGCATGGGGACTTGCTCCAGTCGGGACAAGCGTTCATCCAGATCCTTGAGACGCGGATCTTCCGACTTCTTCTCACACCCTACAAGGATGAGTATCAAAAGAAATGTGAATGACCGAACAAACACGCTACGGATATTCTTAATCACTCCTCTTTCGCCCGCATTGAATCCCACAACGTATAGGCGATGAGAGCCAGGAACATCACCAATCCAAGAATTTCACCACTGTTGGATTCTGCCCACTCGGCGTTGTACCAATCGAATCCACCAAACTTCAGGAATGCACCAATTACTCCGAACAACGAACCTCCTGCGATGAAGCCGGAAGCGATCAGAGTCCCGCGCTGGAACCGTGCGTTGTTCAACTTCTCATTCTTGGTTCGTGTCGTTGCGTACCATGCCACAAGCCCGCCGAAGAGAAGCGGCGTATTCAACTCCTGGGGAATGTACATGCCGAGCGCAAACGCGAGCGGCGAAATCCCGATCATCACCATGATCAGCGAAATAAACGCGCCCACAAGATACAACGCCCAGGGTGCCGGCGTATTGGACATCAATGGTTGAATGACTGCCGCCATCGCGTTCGCCTGCGGTGCAACCATTGCGCCATCGCCTTTGAAGCCATACGTCTCGTTGAGAATGTAGATGACTCCGCCCGTTGTCGCCGCGGAGACAAGCACGCCGAGGAACTTCCAGGTTTCCTGTTTCTTCGGCGTCGAGCCGAGCCAGTAGCCAATCTTGAGATCTGTAATGAAGCCTCCTGCAACCGAGAGTGCCGTACACACAACCCCGCCAATGATAAGAGCGCTGAGCATTCCCGTTGGACCTGACAATCCAATCTTAACAAGAACCAGCGACGAGAGTATCAACGTCATCAACGTCATGCCGGAGACGGGGTTGGTTCCAACGATCGCCGTGGCATTTGCCGCAACTGTTGTGAAGAGGAACGAGATCACAACAACGATCAACATTCCCGCAAGCGCATGGCCGAAGTTGAACGTTACTCCCGCATAGAAGAACACCAGAATGAGCAACGCCGTCAGCAGAATGAGAGATACCGTGAACAACATCTTGATATCCGTTTGCCATCGCACTTCGGTCTCAACCGGTCCGGATTTCCTCTGAAATATTTCACTGTATGCAAGCTTGAACGCTCCCCGGATAATCTTGGAAGAGCGGATAATACCGACAATGCCGGCCATCGCAATTCCGCCGATCCCGATCTGGCGAACATAGGCTCTGAATATTTCCTCTGCGCTCATGGCTGAGATGAGCTTTGTTGCTGTCGCGCCAAGAGGACCAACCAGTCCTTGCCCGACCTCATAGAACAATGGCACCAGGACAAACCAGGAGAGAAAGGAACCGGCAGCGATAATCGCCGAGTACTTTAATCCAACAATGTACCCGAGACCAAATACCATGGCCGAGACATTGACCTTCGCCACCAACTTAATCTTATCGGCAAGCTCGAGGCCCGCAGAAAACATCCTTGTCGAGATGACTTCGGCCCACGTGCCAAGCGCACTGAACATGAAATCAAATATACCGCCGATGAGTCCGGCAACTACGAGCACCCCAGCCTGCGATCCACCCTTCTCACCGGCAATGAGAATTTCCGTCGTCGCTGTTGCCTCAGGGAACGGAAGCGTGCCGTGCATATCTTTCACGAAGTACTTCCTGAATGGAATCAGAAACAGAATGCCGAGGAATCCGCCAAGTGAAGACGCCATGAACATCTGAAAGAAGCTTGCAGGCAGATCAAGAATGTAGAGTGCGGGGATGGTGAAGATTGCTCCGGCAACAATAACACCGGAACACGCCCCTATGGATTGGATGATGATGTTCTGGCCAAGCATGTTCTTCTTCTTAAACGCAGCCGAGAGTCCGACTGCGAGAATTGCAATCGGGATAGCAGCTTCAAACACCTGCCCGATCTTCAGTCCGGAATATGCGGCAGCCGCAGAAAACAACACCGCCATGACAATTCCCCATCCAACAGACCAGCCCGTAATTTCGGGATAACTCTTGTTCGGGTCCATCAACGGACGATAGACTTCGCCGGGCTTGAGTTCCTTATAGGCGTTATCTGGTAAACCGATTGTCGTTGTCTCGTGACTATCCATGAAGCAACTCCTCAGTTAGTGGAAATTGATTCGAACGTTACCTGCACTTTTCCACCCACACTTGAACAATGTTAACAACTGTCTCAACGGATTTATCCATCCCATATATCGAGAGCCATTCGGTCTTTCCGTGATAGTTCTGTCCGCCGGTGAAGATGTTTGGACATGGAAGTCCTTTCTCTGTGAGCCGTGAACCATCAGTGCCGCCACGGATCGGAAGCCACTTCGGTTCGAGACCGGTGCGTTTCGTTGCTTCGAACATCGCATCAAGCAAACGGAGGTCGCTTCCCATGTAGTCGTTCATGTTGCGATACTGGTTGAGGATGGAAAGCTCGATCTTTGTTTTGGGATGGAGCTTCTGAACTTCGGCAATGATGTCCTCGAGCTTCTTCTTCAGAACATCCAGCCCCTTCGTGTTGAAATCACGAAGGAGAATTTTCAACTCGGTCTTCGCCTCTTCCCCTTCAAGATGATGAGGATGGATGTATGGCTCGTAGCCTTCGGTGGTTTCCGGACAAGTGTCTTTGCTTGGCATGCGGGTAATGATGTCAGCCATCGCCCGGATGGAATTGACCATGATGTCTTTGGCACTTCCCGGATGAATGTTCCTGCCATGTACGGTGATCGTTGCAAGGTCGGCGCTGAACGTTTCCTTATTTAACTCTCCCGGCGTATCGCCATCGACGGTGTAGGCAAACTGAGCCCCGAATTTTTTGATGTCGAAGTACTTTGTCCCCGCACCAATCTCTTCGTCCGGTGTGAATGCAATACGAACATCGCCATGCGGGAGCGAGGGATTGTCGATAAGCGTTTGAGCTGCGGTCATGATGATTGCGAGACCGGCCTTGTCATCGGCTCCGAGGAGAGTAGTTCCATCGGTCGTGACGATCTTCTTGCCGATGTTATGTACAAGCTCGGGATTTTCAGAGACTTTCAACACAACTGACTTATCGCCGGGAAGAACAATGTCCCCTCCCTTATACTCCATTATCTGGGGCTTCACATTGGCACCGGTTGTCGAGGGCGACGTATCGACGTGCGAAATGAACCCGATGGTCGGGACTTTGCCATACGCCTTGTCGGTCTTTGGAAGGTTCGATGGAACAGTCGCCATGACGTAGCCATGCTGGTCAATCTCAACGTCCTTTGCTCCGATCTCTTTCAACTCCTTCACAAGGAGATTAAGCAGGTCAAATTGTTTGGCGGTACTGGGATAGGTCTGAGAGTCTTCGCTCGACTGCGTATCGATTTTTGCATACCGGATGAACCGGTCCAATGCTGATTCTTTCATGCGGGTATCCTTTACCGGGAATTGGTTGACAAGAAATCCTGAAAACGAAAAACCTCTGTGCTGATGGTGAGTCGAATCCCAGAGGTCGTGCAGGAACAGCGAAAAGAACTGTGAGAGAGTACAGAAAAGAGCGCCAAAAGTCAATGCTGATGTGGGTCGCAGGCAAAAACGAAAGCTATCCCAGAATGACCACGAATCGACACGAAGTGAACTGCTTGGTTGTTATGCCCCAATCTTTGCACCCGATTTTGTATATTCGATATGCAAAAACTGCGACACGATTCATCAATTTGTATCTGACAATGCTCAATCTTGATTCGATCCTCTCCCTCGTTGTCGGTACAATCTCAGCGCTGGCCTTTGTCGCAGCGGTATGGTGTTTCCACAAGGCACTCAAAGTCTCGGGAACACGAGACGGCGACCTCAAGATGTTCTTCTGGGCAATGGGAACAATGATCGGCTTGATTGTATCAGGACTGACTGCAGGGTACATCCTTCTGCCCATTCTATTGCACAAGCTCTGAAGTATCTGAAAAATCTCATGCATGTCCGGACTATCAATCTTGTTTATGATGTTTAGGTAGTAATATCCATGTCGAGGTAAATCATGAGCATTGAAGCAAACTACATCCTTGGTGCAATAGCCATTGGTATTGGCGCAACTCTGCTCATGGATCTTTGGAATCTGTTCCTGAAGCGGGCGTTCACCATTCCATCGCTCAATTACTGTTTGCTCGGACGCTGGCTTCGCCATATGCCGGAGGGCACTTTCAGGCATGCAAGTATCACTGCCGCTCCACAGAAATCCTTTGAGTGTACAGTTGGTTGGATTGCCCACTACACCACAGGTGTCATGTTCGCTCTGGTGTTCGTCGTTCTTACATCGGGTGATTGGCTTGCGCGACCAACGTTGCTGCCTGCACTGCTCTACGGCATTGGTACGATAGTGTTCCCCTTCTTCATCATGCAGCCGTCGCTCGGCTTAGGTATTGCCGCATCAAGAACACCCAAACCAACGCAGGCCAGACTGAAAAGCCTTGTGACTCATACCGTATTCGGAGTCGGGTTGTATGCATGTGCGATTGGCGTGAACTACGTGCTGCGGGGACATGAATAGCAAACACCTCGGATTAACCTTAACTTAGTTTCCAGAAGAATAAGCAATCAAAGAGTGGAAACGTGCGCCAACTTGCTGCAATAATGTTTTCCGACATGTCCGGTTATACCGCTCTTGTGCAGCAAAACGAACAATTGGCAAAGGACAAGCGTCGAAGGCTGAAGGACGTTTTGGAGACTTCCGTTTCCGTCCACCATGGAAAAATCCTTCAACACTATGGTGATGGTGCGTTAAGCATTTTCAACAGTGCCATTGACGGAGTTCATTGTGCCGTGGAAATACAACAAACACTACAACAGGAACCCAAAGTAGAGCTGCGAATAGGTATCCATACAGGGGATATTTCAATAGAGGATGAGGCTATTTATGGCGATGGCGTTAACCTTGCATCAAGGATTGAATCACTTGCTGTTCCGGGCTCGATTTTTATTTCAGAAAAGGTGTTTGATGAAATACGAAATCAGGAAAACCTTTCAGTTCGTGAAATGGGTTACTTTGAATTAAAGAATGTAAAACAAGCTGTCCGCATATTTGCCATAGATAACAAAGGTCTTGTTGTTCCCACCCGTGATGCACTCAAAGGAAAGACCAAACAGCCCAGGAACCGTCTTGCTGTGCTGCCGTTTGTCAACATGAGCGCCGATCCTGAAAATGAATACTTCAGTGACGGTATTACAGAAGAATTACTGAATGCACTTACGAAAGTAGATGGCCTTCAGATAACCTCAAGAACCTCGGCCTTTGCATTTAGAGGAACGAACACTGATATACGCGACATTGGCATACAGCTCAACGTGGATAAAATATTGGAAGGAAGTGTACGCAAAGCTGGAAACCGTGTACGCATTACAGCGCAGTTGATATGTGCCGCTGACGGATATCATATCTGGAGTGAAAATTATGACCGCAACCTTACCGATATATTTGAAGTGCAGGATGAGATTAGCAGCATAATAGCCAACAAGCTCCGTGAGCATTTGACTGCGAAAGAGCATGAGGATAAACTTGTAAAAGCGCCAACCCATAATCTTGAAGCGTATACATTTTTTTTGAAGGGCTTGCATTTTCATAACAAGATAACTCCCAATGATGCCAAGAAAGCCATAGAGTGTTTTGAACAAGCAATAACACTTGAGCCGGATTATGCCCAGGCGTACGCCATGGCAGCAGCAGGCTATGCGTTTCTTGGGGCGACAGGACAGATGCAACCAAATGAAGCTTTCAAAGTTGTGCATACGTACAGCAATAAAGCATTACAATTGAATAGTTCACTCGCAGCAGGATACGCGGCGAAGGGTGCGGCGTATTTGCTTTACGATTGGAAATGGAAACTGGCTTACGAATCTTTGATAAGAGCTGTAGAACTCAATCCCGCTACAACGGAGGCCCATCAGTTACTTTCTTTATATTACCTGAGCACAGGCCGAAAGCAGGATGCTGTTGAAATAATGGAAAAAGCATTGGAGGCAGATCCAATATCCCCGATCGTTAACCAGTACCTTGCAGACGCATACATTAATGCCGGCAGAACAGATGATGCATTAAGACAATTGGAACGCTTATTAGACCTGTATCCGAACATGCGGGTAGCGTTGGAAGCAAAAGGCTGGTGCGTCGGATTAAGGGGAGATTGGAAGAAGGCAGCGGTAATATTTGAAGAAGTTCACCGGTTAATCAAGAATCCGTTAAAAGGTCTTGCACCTTTGGGGTGCGCTTATGGTTATTCCGGAGAAGTGGAAAAGGCATTGGAATGTATCCGTAAGATCGAACAACGGCAAGTTGAAGAACCGGGAACAGTGTTAGATATAGACTTGGCTATGATCTGGTGGTCATTAGGAGAAAAAGACAAGACTTTCCATCACTTATTTCAATCTGTTGAAAAAAGGATGGGGGTCGTAGCTATTCTTATTGATCACCCTATGTTCAAAGGATTGTCTGAAGACCCCAGGTATCAACTATTAAAAGAGAAGCTGAACCTGGTTGAATACACGTAGTCTTTTAACCGAGCTAACACCGGCACAGACACGCACTACATCTTGCAGCCGACGATAGAGCAAAAGATGTTTCTTCCCCTCTGCGTTCTCCGTGCTCTCTGTGGTTATTTTTTTCCAGCGTCAACCGTAGCATGGCAAAATAGAAATCAGAAATGAACCTCAAAAACACATTCAGATATGTCAGTCTCGCCTCGATGCTCACGACGTCGGCGACAGCCAGAACGCAAACCCTGGACAACCGCAGCTCCGCTGAAGCAACAGGTGAAAGGTTCAATGACTTTCTTGCACGGGCAACTGAGGCAAAGGATACCACAGGCAGAAAAGCCATCGTTGATGCGTTCGTGGGCAAGGTAAAGTCCCATGGTCGTGCAATCATCGAAGATTCAACTGTGTACTTCATCTACAATGGCAATGCAAAGCGCGTGGGAGTTCCGAGTGACTTGAATGGATGGAGTCCGGCAGCAGATACGATGAATCGACTGGACAAGACCGACTTCTTCTATCTTTCAAAGACACTTGACCAAGCCGCACGCTTCGAGTATAAGCTGGCCGTGGATTCAACCTGGATGCTCGATCCGCTGAACCAGCAGCAAGCCATTGGGGGCTACGGTCCGAATTCCGAAATCTGGATGCCTCGCTACACGCCGCCGAAAGATATCGAGTATCGAGCAAACATTCCGCACGGAGTTGTTGACACGTTGAGCTTCAAAAGCAAATTGCTTGGACGCTCGCATCCGGTGTTCGTCTACTTGCCTCAAGGCTACAAGAACGCACGCAAGAAATTCCCTTGCATCTATGTCACCGACGGAGGCGAGTATATCTCCCTCGCTCTCATGCTCAACGTGCTGGATAATCTCATCGCCGACAAACGCATCAAGCCGGTCGTCGGCATCTTCATTGATCCTCGCACGGATGTGAGAGACATTCATGCCAGCAAGCGCATGTACGACTACTCAATGAGCGATACATTCGTGAATGCGCTCGTGCATGAACTGCGGCCTCGTCTCCTAAAAAAATACAAACTCACCACCAAGCCCGATCAGACCGCCATCATGGGTGCATCGTTAGGAGCCGTCATATCAACGTACGCTGCGTACACTCATCCTGAGGTGTTTGGGCTCTGCGCAGTACAATCGCCCTCATACTGGTGGAAGGACGAAGCAATCATCAAGCTCATTGATTCAGGGCCGCGCAAGAGCATCAAATTCTATATCGACACCGGAACGATACGGGACGCACTCCCTCATGCATTCACAATGAAGAACGTCCTGCACTCAAAGGGATATCAAGTGATGTATGCCGAGTATCCCGAAGGCCACAACTGGGTAAACTGGCGGGCAAGGCTGGACGATATCCTCATATATTTTTGGGGAACGGAGTGAAATCATCTCAGCCTGTCTTGCAACCTACCCCCTTTCTCCGAGGGTATCCCAAAAGTTTGCTTCATGGCGTAGTGGCGAGGCACAGCGTCGCCGAAACGGGTTTTTCATCGGGAATTGGCCCAACGTGCGGGACAATGTTCCGCCACTACGGACTTATTAGACAGCCTCGGAGGGGGGGTGCGTTCAGAAGAAAGTCGGGCAAACTCTTTGCCGGACTATGGTCTCTATTTTTGTTTGTGTCAGTGTACGCTTTTGCTCAGTCCAACCTTGACAGTCTTGCCATTGAAGTGAAAGCCACTTCCCATGAGTTCGCCTACACCAACAAGCAGGATGCATTCTTCTACGGCGAGACAAATAACGAGAACACCACAAGCTGGCAGGGCTTCAATGTGTTCGGACATGAATTCCTTGATGACTACATCCTCTTGGTTGACGGCAAGAAGCTGGACCGAAAACAGGCAACCACGATTGTGTATCCGGACTATCTGAAACGCATCTATCCAAATGGTATGGTTGAAGAGCTTCGCCTTGCCGATACGATCCCCCTCTTCTCCGTTACAATCAAATCCAATGCGAAGGCGGTGAAGCTTGAGGTTATCCCTCTCGTCTCAGATGGAACCCAACTTCAGGATTTCATCATTGGACACAGAGAACATGCTCTCGTTCTTGCAAGAAGAGCCCATCCGAAAAGAACGGCAGGCGAGAATTATCCCGTGTGGCTGGCTATGAGCGGAAAGGATTTCGAAGCTGACCATGACGCCAGAACAATCAGCGGACGATTTGCTCCATTCTCACTGAAGTTCAAGAAGGCAAAGACGCACACGATTGCGTTTGCGGTTGCCGATGAATCTCCGGTTGCAGATTCTCTCACTCAACTATATCTCAACAATCAAGACCGATTCAACACTCAACGACGCCAGCGAATGGAACAGTTGCTGAACGAAACCTGGGTGGAGACTGCTGACGAACGCTTCGACAAAGCACTGGCGTGGGCAAAGTTCTCGTTGGATGCGTTGATCATGAATCAAGTTACCAAGGGCATCTTCGCCGGACTGCCATGGTTCAATAACTACTGGGGACGGGATACGTTCATCTCGCTGCCGGGCGCGACGCTGGTCACCGGAAGGTTCACGGAAGCAAAAGAGATACTTCGCTCCTTTGCTGCATACCAGCAGACCGACACAAGCTCGACCGACTATGGACGCATCCCGAACATCGTCACAACAACTGACAAGGCATACAACACCGCGGATGGCACGCCCCGCTTCGTGATGATGGCGAGAGAATATGTCGAACGTTCCGGCGACTCAGCATTCATGCTTGAGATTTATCCGACAATCATCCGCTCGATAGAGGGAACGATCAAGTATCACTCAGACTCGATCGGCTTCCTGACACACAAAGACGCTGAAACCTGGATGGATGCGGTCGGGCCGGATGGTCCGTGGAGTCCTCGCGGCAACCGCGCAAATGACATTCAAGCGCTATGGGCACAACAGCTTGATGCAGGTGTTTGGTTCGCTACTCAACTCGGCGACGTTCGTTCGGCAAAGGAGTGGAATGAGAAGCTGACCCAGATGAAGGAGAACTTCCAGGGAGCTTTCATCTCTAACGACCTGGTGGCTGATCACCTCACCCCTGACGGTCGAAGAGATACGCGACTTCGGCCAAACCAGATCTTTGCGGGAAGTCTTCTCGATGATTCAACGCGGGCAACGGTTGTCCGAACTGTGGTCAACAATCTCACGTACGAATATGGCGTCGCCTCTCTTTCGCAGGATGATGACAACTTCCACCCTTATCATCAGTACGAACCCAACTATCCGAAAGACGCTGCATACCATAACGGAACGGTCTGGACATGGGTACAGGGGCAACTCATCTCAGAGCTTTGCAGGTTTGGAAAGGAAGAGATGGCGGCGAAACTTACCGATAATACTGTTCATCAGATTCTTGATCGTGGAGCGGTGGGCACGCAGTCCGAATTGCTTGACGCTATTCCCCATCCAAGTGAGAAGGAGCCGCAACTCTCAGGTACATTCTCTCAAGCATGGAACCTAGCAGAGTTCATCCGCAATTTCTATGATGACTACCTTGGAGCACGCATCTCCCGATACAACCATCGCCTAGTGCTCCGACCACGCTTACCGAAAGAATTGGGAAGCGTCAAGGCAACCTTGAACCTCAATGGCAGGAGTGTTCCGATTGAAGTTCAACAAAAGGGCAACGGATACGTTGTAACAATCAATGGGAAAAGTCTGAGGGTTGGAGGAACGGCAACAGTAGATCTGATCTCGAAAAGAGGAATGAGCGTTGTAACAAACTTCAAGCTCGCGGCAAAATCATTTATCCGGTTTGAATTGAGAGACACGATAGTAACTCTTTTCGTAGATGGAGTTAAGGCTGATGCGTCTCCGGTGGTGTCCATCTCTGTAAACTTCGACTCGTTCCTCGAACCGCTTGCCTTCGCTTCACCGAAGATCAAGCCGGGACTCAAGGGGCTCAAAGGTCCAGACTATCCTCTGATTCCACACTCAGTCATCAAAGCCGAAAACAGGAAAGCTAAAATCTTGATTGATGCTCCCGACCATACTGGTGACGACATTGGGAATGGATCCTACAAGTACCCTTTGCATCCATACTTCAAGCCGGGAATCCTGGACATCACCAGATTCACGGTAACCACCGATGATTCCAAGGCCTATTTCACGCTCAAGTTCAAAGCGCTTTCCAATCCCGGATGGCATCCTGAGTACGGATTCCAGCTAACATACTTGGCAATTGCGATTGATACAGATGGAGTGCCGGAGTCAGGCGTGAGGCTCGTCCTACAGAACTCGAATTTTATGCTGGATGAGAAGCACGGATACGAGAAGCTGATACTTGTTGGAGGCGGAATAATGGTGGAAGACAACAAAGGGAAAATTCTTGCAGCATACATCCCAACTGGAGCCGACACCAAGAATCCGCTCGGCAATACAGAGGCAGCAACCATCAGCTTTGCGCTACCTCTCTCCTATCTCGGCAAGCCTGATCGAAACTGGGTGTTTACGGTGCTCACCGGCGCACAGGATGACCACGGCGGTGCGGGACTCGGCGAGTTCAGAACTGTAAACAAGGAAGTCGGTGAATGGAACGGCGGTGGAAAAACAAAGGCCGATGAATCGAACGTGTACGACGTACTTACAACGACGATTCGGAAATGAAAGCCTGACGGAACTTCGAGCCAAAGAAATCAGTTGAGACTTTGTAGCTTATTGAATATGTTGTTATGGCTTTGGAACGTGGAGAACAACTCTCACCCCCTAGGTCACCCTACACAATAAAATCAATGACCAAGCGTCTCCGATAGAGGACATCCGCGCCGACGATACGGTTCGTTTGACTTCATCTCGGAATACTCAATCTATCACCCATTCGTTCCTATGTCTAGAAATTTGTTTTCGCTGGCCATATTGGCCACGTTCATAGGTGTATTCTCCACGGCAGTCAAAGCTCAAACTTCCACTCCAGATAGCTCCCTCCAAACTATTCTTGACAAGTTGGAAGGTACGCCTCTACCCCTCCATGATGCGGTGCAACATGCACTGGAGAAAGCAACCTCAGTCAGGACCGCAGAGGCTGCATACATGTCGGCTGGCGGATCAAGACGCAAAGAGGCAGGACAATTCGATCCGGAGATATTCTTCTCGTTTGTACATCTTGATCAGGAACAGCCCGCCGCTTCTCTTTTTTCAGGAAATATAAAGCAGAATACTGCAATCGGTGGCTTGCGTATTACCCTGCCAACCGGAACAAATATTGAAGCATCAATGAACACTGTGAGACTGGAATCGAATTCCTCCTTTACCTTCCTTAGCCCGCAGTATACTGCATTTGGCAACCTCAGCGTGCGTCAACCGTTACTTGGGGGACTATGGGTATCAGGCAACAAGAATCTGGCTAAAGCTGACAACGATCTTGAAGCTGCCAAAGTCCGCTATGATCAGGAAGTCCTCGCTATCAGCACGCGGGTTGAGCAAAGCTACTGGGATCTCTACGCGGCCGAAAGAGATTTTGCCGTGCAGAAACTTACCCGAGACCGGGCGGAAGCGTTTCTCAAGGAAACGGATCTACGCGCAAAGAGCGGACTCGTCGGCCCGAATCAACTGGCAAGTGCAAGAACATTCCTTGCGGAGCAGGAAATTCTTTTGCTGGACCGCGAAGAACAACTCGACCGCACTTCAGACCAACTTGCCTCTCTCATCGGCAACAGACCGGACGCAGGCAAGACCCGGCTGATCACTGTGGATGATCCTCCCGAAGAGTTTCCCATTGAGGATGTGAACGTATTGGTAGAACAAGCAACGAAGAACAATCTGGGCCTTCAGGCGGCAACAGCAAACGTCGAAGCGCAACGCGCACTCTCGAAGGCAGCATTCTGGGAATCGTTGCCCAGCGTGGATCTTGTCGGGTCCATCGGAGGAAACGGACTTGCCGGAACAGCGAGAAATGTATACTTCGGCGCCGACACGCTTCGCTCCCCGATCACCGGAGGCTTTGGCGATGCAGTAAACCAGGCGATCAAACGAACGTATCCCACGTGGAGTATCGGCGTGGAGGTTACGATCCCCATCGGATTACGCAGTGGATTGGGTGAGCAGGATCGGCTGGATGCTGAGGTGCTGATCGCAGAACAACGGCGAATTGAGTTTGCCAGAACGTTGGAAGACCAGGTACGGTCAAGTTACCGTGATTTATTTCATGGACAGCGACGATTAAAGGCTGCGCGTGAAGGTGTCGCCGCAGCGCAAGAACAGGTTCGGATCGGTTCAATCGAATTCCAGAATGGCCGAACTACAGCGTTTGAACTCGTGCGCCTCGGAACCGATTTTGCAGCGGCTCAACAACGATACTCACAAGCCTTGGTGCGAAGCGCAAAAGCGGCTGCAAGTTTGAGGCAGTTGACTTCCGGTGCGTATCCCGGTACCCATTAAAATTGAAAATATCCTTACAATCTGGTCTCTTGCAGAGCTTCCCGAAAATTGAAAGGTTGAAACTCATGGTTATGAATGTCACATCTCGAACACTATCCTTACTCATCCTCCTCTCTATCCTTATCGTTGGATGTGGTGGAAACAAAGGTCCTGGCGGTAAATTCTCAATGCCTCCGATGCCCGTGGAAGTCAGTCCTGTTTTGACTCAGAAGGTCTTTGACAGGTTTGAAGGAGTCGGCACAATCGAAGCTCTCGAAGCAATCACTGTCGTGGCTGAGATTGAGGCAGTCGTAAAAGCTCTGCCGTTCAGAGAAGGTGGATTCATCAGGCGTGGCGAACTCATTGCACAACTGGATGATGCACAGCTTGCCGCCGAACTTGCCCGTGCTGATGCCCTACGTGCACAGACGAAGTCAACATTTGATCGCGTCAAGTCGATTGTTGATCAGGGTGCCGGCGCACCGCAGGACTTGGATGACGCATCCGCAGCATTGAAAGTTGCTGAAGCAAACCTGGATCTGGCCAAGGCACGCATAGCAAAAACAAGAATTGTGGCAGCGTTCGATGGCATCATCGGGGCACGGCGGGTAAGCGTTGGAACATTTATTCGTTCGGGACAGGCGATCACAGATCTCGCCAACATTGATGAAATTCGCGTGACGTTTTCCGCGCCGGAGCGGTTCCTCTCGAAGCTGAGCCAGGGCGCTATCGTCACTGTTTCAACACCAGCATTTCCGGGACAGGCATTCGACGGAAAGATTATCGTCATCGAACCAATGATCGACGCGGCATCCCGCAGTGCGCGTGTGGTTGCGCGGGTGCGTAATGTCGGGCGAAAAACCCGACCGGGAATGTCTGCCAATGTCTCCGCCGTGTTGAGTGAGCGCCCAAGCGCGTTGACCATCCCGAACGAAGCCGTGTTTGGGAGTGGCAACCAATCGTTTGTGTTCGTTGTGAAACCGGATAGCTCTGTTGCTCGCGTGGCCGTCACGCTTGGAACACGTATGTCCGATGTGGTGGAAGTTCTTGGAGGCCTGGAACCGGGTATGACGGTGGTTCGCGCCGGCCATCAGAAACTGTTTGACGGCGGCAAGGTCATGCCGATACCCGGCCAACCGGATGCGAAACCAACTGATTCGAAGATGGGAGGATAACGCTGGATGAAACTCAGCACAACATCCATTCGACGTCCGGTATTGGCCAGCGTCATGAGTTTTACGATCCTGCTGTTCGGGATCATCGCCTTTACACAATTGCCGGTGCGCGAGTACCCGGATATCGATCCGCCGATTATTTCCGTCATTACCTTCTATCGTGGCGCCAGTCCCTCTGTCGTCGAAACCGAGATCACCAACATCCTGGAGGAACAGTTCGCAACGCTGGAAGGCGTGAAGACGTTGACCTCTTCCAGCCGTGAGCAGGGCTCGGTGATCACCATTGAGTTTGAATTGAATCGCAATGTCGATGAAGCGGCAAACGACGTCCGCGACCGTGTCTCCCGAGTACGTGGCAACCTTCCGCGTGAAATTGAGGATCCAATCATTTCCAAGGTGGACGCCAACGCGCAGCCGGTTGTCTGGCTTGCGCTTTTCAGCGACAACCACAACGGACTGGAACTCACGGACATTGCTGACAGAATCTTGAAGGAGAAAATCCAGCGCCTTCCCGGCGTTGGCTCGGTGATTATCGGTGGTGAACGGCGGTACGCCATGCGCGTCTGGCTTGATCCTTTGCGTATGGCTTCTCACGGACTCACGACCCAGGATGTTGAAGCAGCCATCCGCAGAGAGAACGCTGAGATACCTGCCGGTCGGGTCGAGGGCGCGGAACGGGAATTCTCAGTACGTACACGCGGCGAACTTACCACGCCGGAAGAGTTCGGCGCAATCATCGTCTCCCAAACCAAGGACGACCTGGTCCGCCTGCGCGATGTTGCGGAAGTACTCGTTGGTGCAGAAGATGAGCGCACTGTGGCGCGCTACAATGGAAAATCAGCGGTGGGACTTGGCATCGTCAAGCAATCCAAAGCCAGCACTGTGGATGTGGCGGCTGAAGTCCGTAAGGCGTTGGAGGAACTCACTACACTCCTGCCCGACGGAATGAAACTCGACGTCGCGTATGACTCCTCCACCTTCATCAACGAATCGATCAGTGAAGTTGTGGAGACACTGATCATTGCAATGATTCTCGTCGTGCTCGTTGTGTTTGCATTCCTCAAAAGTTTCCGGGCCACATTTATTCCAACAGTCGCAATCCCCATTTCGATCATCGGCGCCTTTGCTGCCGCGTACTTTGCAGGATTCACGATCAACATCCTGACTCTGCTGGCACTGGTACTTGCGATCGGCCTTGTTGTTGACGATGCAATCGTTGTACTGGAGAATATCTACCGCCACATGGAAATGGGAAAGAGCCGCTGGCAGGCAGCCATTGATGGCAGCAGTGAAATCGGCTTCGCTGTTATTGCAACGACAATTGCGCTTGTTGCGGTATTCGTCCCGCTCGCATTTCTCACGGGCTCAGTCGGACGGTTATTCAACGAGTTCGGTGTGTCGCTGGCGGTGTCCATTCTCATTTCGGGTTTTGTTGCGCTTACACTCACGCCGATGCTTTCCTCGAAAATTCTCAGACCCCTCCACCACACAAGTGATACCTGGGCGTCACGCAGCTTCGATAGGTTCTTTGATTGGCTCAACGCCGCCTACGACCGCACGCTGCGCTTCGCGATGCGCAGGAAGCTTCTGATGGGTATCGGTGCTGTCCTCGCCGTTGCCCTCAGTGTTGTTATCTTCAAATTCCTTCCAAGTGAGTTAGTGCCAATCGAAGATCGCGGCATTACATTCGGCATCGTGATTGCGCCGGAGGGAGCAACGCTGGACTACACAGACAAGTACATGCGGGAAGTTGAGAAACGCCTGCTCGCTCTTCCTGAAGGACGTTCGTTGTTCAGTGCAATAGGGCTGGGATTCGGAGGGCCAGGACGCGTGACCAATGGTTTTGTGTTCTTTGCATTGAAGCCAAAGAAAGATCGATCAAAATCACAACAGCAAATCGTTCAGGAACTCTTCCCACAGCTCATCTCGATTCCCGGCGTCCTTGCATTCGTCATCAATCCTCCGAGTCTCGGTGGTGGATTCAGTTCGAGTCCGGTTGAGTACGTTGTCCAGGCTGATAGCTACGAAGAACTGAACAAGGCGGTCGGAACCGTGATGGGAGAGGCTTCTAAACTGGGATACATGGTCAACCTGGATACCGACCTGCGACTCAACAAACCACAGCTCGATCTCACCATCGACCGCGAACGCGCTGCGGGCCTCGGTGCCTCAGTCACGGATATCGGCACAACGCTGGAGACGTTCCTTGGCGGGCGTGCAGTCACGAACTTCAAGCGTGGCACGAAACAGTACGACGTCATCCTGCAGATGAAGTCCTCCGCCCGCGCCACTCCCGACGCCATACGGGAAATCTATATTCGTGGTAACGGTGGACTTGTTCAGCTCGCCAATGTGGTAAAAATCGATGAAACCCTTGCGCCAAAAGAATTGAACCATTACAACAGAGTTCGTGCCGCAAAGATCACAGCAAACCTTGTTCCCGGCGTCAGTCTTGGACAAGCGTTAGATGATCTCGATAGAATCTCCGCCGAGAAACTTCCCGGTGGAATGAAGCGG
>JANNSJ010000049.1:0-80095 GCA_031402435.1 Bacteroidota bacterium
GTTTTCAAGCGGATGGAGCGCAACATGTTCTTCTTCGTGACTTGCGGTATCGTGGAGCTCATGCAAGTGGAGGCCTCATGAGGGAGAATGGCATTGTTGCCAATCTTCCATCAGGAGAAGCATATATCGTTCCCTACGAGGGAGAACGCTCAAACGATACCAGCCATACGGCCGGTACACTGCCAGTACAATTTGAAGATGAAATTGTTCTGTTTAGGGTGGAAGGGAACAAGGCTGTCGAAGTGACTTCTTCAGGGAAGGCTTCAGAATTGGAGCGTGAGAAACTTCTTGCTGAACCCGCTTATGGAAACATTGCTGAGCTTGGCCTCGGTGTGCTGGGAGAATGGGGAGTAAATGCGGTAGGGAGCATCCTTCTCGATGAAAAGCTTGGCCTTCACATTGCCTTTGGACGGAGTGAACACTTTGGTGGAATCACGGCTCCGACGTCGTTCCGGAACGCAAAGAATGTAATACATCTTGATTTTGTCTATGTCCCCTCGTCCCAACCACGTATTGAAGTCGAAGACGTTGTCCTCATGTATGCTGAAGGACAGAGCGAGACAATAATGGTAAAAGGAAAGTATACGGTCTGACTTTTAGGAATACCCTAAAAGAATGAAGCTATGCAACATAACCTTCTGAGACATAATGATATCACTGGCAGCAACCAAAGTAACCCAGACAAGTAAGTCTGAACTTTCGCTTACTTGGAACGATGGCCACTCAAGCATCTTCTCAACGAGAGGTCTGCGAGATGGATGTCCATGTGCCGGATGCAAGGGAGAGACGATTCTCTTTCAAACCTACATCCCGCCTGATCCAAAGCGTGATACGCCCGGAAGATACGATCTTAAGGGATTGGAGCCTGTCGGCGGATATGCGTTGAAAGTTTCGTGGGGAGATGGTCATGAAACTGGGATTTACACATGGGAGCACCTGCGCAATCTCTGCGAGTGCAATGAGTGCCTATTGAACAGAGCCGGTGTAAGTCCGGCTCCAAAATACTGACCGGAGACCTGTTATGGCTGCGCAAGATACATTTGATAGTTTCAATTGCTCACTTTCTCTCCAAGATCGTACCCATCTCAAGGAGTTCATAAATTCTGAGCGGCAGGAACTGCTTGCTGCCAGAAGTGAAGACGCCAGGGTCAGAATTGTGCATGAATACATTAAGCAGGTTCACGAGACTCTACAGGAGAAACGATAAATAGCAAAGCCCACATGCAAGTGGGCTTCGTAATCCTTTGAGTTCAATGCACTAATTCTGTTTACTTCCGTTTCTCCATCAATGCTTTTACCTTCATTGACTTCCCATCTCGAACCACTTCGATCTCTGCTTCATCTCCGGCCTTAAGATCGCCCAGCACGCCCATGTAGTCATAGATATTCAGAATCTTCTTACCTGCCATCATTACAATAAGATCACCGGCCTTGAGTCCAGCCTTCTCGGCAGGTCCACCTGAACGGATGCTCCCAATCTTCATCCCATCCTTTCCCTCACCATAATCAGGGACAACCCCAAGTGTTACATTGAAACCACGACTATCGCTTCCTCCAGTCATCGATGTTGATGCGGTTCGTGTGAAAGCCGGTCGAACTGCATCGCCATCCAAGGTCTTGACAATATTGTAAATGTACCGGGTGATCATTTCCTCACCGGGGTAATTGACCTTCTCCCAATCATCAGAGGGCTTGTGGTAGTCATTGTGGGAACCCGTGAAGAAGAAGAGCACGGGAATGTCTTTGCTGTAGAATTGCGTGTGGTCGCTCGGACCAATCCCATCAGGAATGAGCTTCAGCGTGAATAAACTATCTTTGTTAAACACTGCCAGCAGTTCATTCCAATGGGGTGATGTACCTGTTCCGTATACCGTAAGCGTTTTCCCTTCAAGCCGTCCCACCATATCCATGTTCACCATCGCGATGGTCTTCTCGAGAGGGAAGATGGGGTGGTTCACATAGTGGCTTGAACCAAGAGTGCCGACTTCCTCACCAGAGAATGCGACGAAGACAAATGTTCGTTTGAGTGATTTCTGCTCCCCAGCAAAGGCCTGCTCAAGTTCCAGCAAGGCAGCAGAGCCTGAAGCATTGTCATCAGCTCCATTGTGGATCTCATGGGCATCGGGGCTGAGTGAGCCGGAACCAGGCCCTCCGTAGCCGAGATGATCCATGTGCGCGCCAACCACGATGACTTCATCCTTTAGCGTCGGGTCAGTCCCTTTCAGATAGCCTATGACATTGGCTGTTTTTTCTCGAATATACTCAACCTCGGTGGTCAGAGAAATCGTAATGTTGTTCAACTCAACGCTTTGCGACTGCTTATCTGTTTTTATTGACTCCTGAATCTTCTTCAGGTTCTTGCCTGTTGCAGTCAGGAGTTTCTCGAAGATCGCCCGTTTCATTGACACGGCCGGAATTCCGGAGCTCGCAAACGATTGGTCATAACTCAACTTGACCAGATCATCATCCGGTTCATCTACCGGTCCGGTGATAACAATGAGGGCTTTGGCGCCCTTCTCGCGTGCTGTGCGTGCCTTTGTTCGCAGGGATGTGTACTTGTTGAATTCGCTGTGCATGTCGTTGCCATCAGGGCCGTAACGCAACGCCACGACGATTTTCCCGTTGACGTCAAGATCCTTGTACTCGTCGTACTTGCTGTCCGGAGCGAAGATCCCGTATCCAACGAAGACCACGGAGCCTGATACTGTGGCGTTGGTTGTAAATCCAAGCGGCCTGAAGTCAGTATCGGCCTTCAATACGGATTTTCCGTTTGGAACGGACTTGCCTTCGACCATGCATGAATTGGCCTTGCCGAGTTTCACAGCAGAAATGAATTCGAACGACTGAAAGTACGTTCCATTGTCCCCGCCTGGAATCAGTCCGTACTGCTTCATCTGATCAGCGATGTACGCTGCAGCCTTACGATTGCCCTCGGTACCTGAGCCCCGTCCTTCAAGCTCATCCGAGGCAAGGTATTTTACGTGGGCCTTGATCTCGTCTGCCGTGATTGGAGCTGTTTGTCCGAATACGTTCAGTGATAGAAAGGAGAGAAGCAAACTAACCAAAGTGTGTTTCATGAGTTTACTCATATTGTGACTACCTGATTTCAAAATCGATTGATACAACCATCTCTGTGTCTCCGTGCCTCTGTGGTGTTCTTTTGTCTTAGTTCTTCCAATCAGCAATAAACAAATTCGTCTCGCCTCTCACCTTGCCATTCCTGTTCGAGGCAAACACCAGCTTCTTCCCGTCCCGTGTAAACATCGGGAAGCTGTCGAACGTCTCGTTATGCGTTACTCGTTCAAGTCCGGTTCCATCCACATTGATGAGATAAAGATCGAAGTTCCGGCCTTTCGGATCGGCCATGTTGGAAGCAAAGATAATCCGCTTGTTTCCGGGATAGAAGAACGGAGCAAAGTTTGCTGCACCATTGTCAGTGATTCGTCGTTTGTTCGAACCATCGGCATTCATCACCATGATTTCCATTCGGGTCGGACGTACGAGATTGTTTGCAAGTAATCCTTTGTATGTCGCAACATCTGCGCTGTCCGTGTAGTGCCACGCCCGATAGCAAATCATCTTGCCATCCCAAGAGTAGAACGCTCCGCCATCGTAGCCAAGCTCGTTCGTCAATTGTTTGATGTCGGAACCATCCAACTTCATGCTGTAGAGATCAAGATCGCCATTACGAACAGAAGTGAAGATCATCCGGTCACGTTTCGGCGAAATCGTTGCCTCTGCATCGT
Organism: Bacteroidota bacterium; assembly: GCA_031402435.1. GTDB lineage: Bacteria > Bacteroidota > Ignavibacteria > UBA10030 > UBA6906 > UBA11986. The sequence continues at coordinate 3,747 of JANNSJ010000049.1, forward strand.
AACCCGGAGTTGTCGTCAATTGTTTGAGATGTGAACCATCTGCGTTGGCAGTGAAGATGTCGTATTCCGGAGAAACCGCCCAAACATATCCCTTGGAATAATCGAGCGGTGGGGGACAGGAGTCTCGAAGATGATGTGTTGAAGCAAAGAGAATATTCTTGCCACCGGGAAAGAAGTAACCACATGTCGTTCGTCCCTTTCCCGTGCTGACAAGCTGAACCTTTGCCGTTTTCAGATCCATCACAAACTGTTGGTCGCACTGAAACGAATCTCGTGTGGACTGGAAGATGAGTTTCTTCTCATCAAACGAGAAGTAGCCCTCAGCGTTCTGTCCGCCGAAGGTAAGCTGCCGTATGTTGGCAAAGTGTTTTTCACCCTCAACAACCAAGGAAGGGGATTGTGCGTGAACCTCCACTGACATGGCCAGGAGGCAAACTACGAAAGCGACACGAGAGAAGACGATCATGATATCCCGGGAAAAAGATGATTGAGAACAGGAACATGGGTAAGCACACTTATCAACACTGTCAAGAGGAATATTCCTTGCCGGTGGCCCTGTCGGTTAGCTGCAGAACCTGGTCCAGGCGGAGGATGATTTCTTTTCCGGTGGACCGATCTTCTGCTTTGAGGAACTCCTGTTTGTCTCTGGAGAAGAGATCAAGAACTGTCAGAGTCAATTCGCTTTCTCCGAATTCATTCTTGATCCGTACGTCAAGAGCGGCTCGACGAACCGCCGCCGCTTCGATAACATCGTAAAGAGAGCAAGCAATTGGTTTGTAATCGGTCATCGTGCCTGCTTGAGTTTTGCGAGTGCTGCCTTGAGGTTCTCGAAAGAATACGCTTCGCGTGCCTTGTACGCGGGATCGATGTAGGCGATGTTTCCGTTCCGGTCAATCAGGTAAATGGTGCGTATGTTGTATCCTGTATCGGCATTGTAGCTCGAATATGTCTTCGCCACCTGGTGATCGTGATCAGCAAGCAAACCGAATTGCAGGTTGTGGTGCTTTGCCCATTCCCGGTGCGAATATGCATAGTCGCCGCTGATTCCAAAGACCGTCGCACCAAGATCCCCAAGCACGGCAAAGTTATCTCGAATTGTACACATTTCTACTGTGCAGCCCCCGCTCCAGTCAGCCGGGTAGAAGGCAAGGATGATGTTGTTCTTGCCGATGACTTCAGAGAGCTTCAGTGCTTCGGTGATGGAATCTTTGGTAGCGAGAGGAAGGGAGAAGTCGGGTGCTTTGTCGCCGACATTGAGCTTATCTGCTGCGTTTGCTTGGAGAGTCATAAGTGTGATCCAGAGTGTGGCGATTGTAAGACTCGTACGCGTGAACATCCCGAACTCCTGCTATGAGAATAAATGCCGCTAAAATGTAGTGTTACATTGGCGAAAATGCAACCGTGATCTGCCTTCAGTGCAAGGCACCAAGCCAAGGGGGCAATGCGCAAGAAAGATTGGTACATAAACACGCGTCACTCTGAGCGCAGTCTGGACCGCTTCTCAGGAAAAGACGAAGTCGAGAGTGTCATGAGCAGCCTTCGACGAAGTCTACCCTGAGCTCGTCGAAGGGTTCGCTCAAATCGCTCACTGCGCTCAGGCTGACGTCGACCCAGAGTCCTTGACTCTCTTTCACATCGTGGATATATTGACTCTGAAATCTCACGTTCACTCCAACATATCCCATGACCTTCTCCGGCAAGACAGCAATCGTTACAGGCGGAACCGGCGCTCTCGGCAGCATATGCGTCGATCGCCTCCTCAACGCAGGAATCAACATCGCAGTTCCATACAATTCAGAAACATCACTCGCTAACATTCCCAAACGGGTTGCGCAATCTCCGGACAAACTTCTCACCATCAAAACCGACCTGACCGTTGAAGACGGGGTTGAATCGTTTGTCGCTGAAGTGGTGAAGAGGTTTGGAACGATTGACTATCTCGTGAACACTGCCGGCGGCTATACCGGCGGCAGCACAATTGACGAAGTGACGCTCGAAGATTGGGAAGGCATTATGACTCTGAATTTGCGGACTGCGTTCCTGATTTGCCGTGGCTCGCTCAGGCAGATGCGCAAGCAGGGCTTCGGACGCATTGTGAACATTGCATCGATGCATGCAGTCTCGCCAAGTGCAAAGAAGGGACCGTATGCCGTTTCCAAGCGGGGAGTTATCACTCTCACGGAAACGATTGCCGAAGAGACAAAGGGAACAGGCATTACCGCCAACGCCATCGCACCGAGCACGATCGTTACTGAAGCCAACAAACAGTCCATGCCCAAAGCCGATTTCTCCAAATGGGTGACCCCAGAAGAGATTGCGCAACTTGCTCTATACCTGTGCTCTGACGAAGCAAAGAGTGTGAGTGGCAACGTGATCAAGATTTATGGGGGAGTGTGAAAAGATTAACGACGCGTACATGCGCAACGCACTGATTCTCGCTCTTCTCGTTACACTTCTCCTCGGCGGACAAACGCCTTCGCCAATCCAGCAAATGACATTCCAACACGACCTCGATGCGCTCACCAAACGTGGTTTCACCTACCGTATGCTCGACAATGATCTGATTGAATTCACTGATCCAATGAGTGGTGAGAAGCGAATCAAGAGTTTGCGTGAGCCGAGCGAAGCAACGATTCGATCGTGGGCTGCACAGCGCGGCATACCGATACTTGAGATTGACCCGAATACGATTGACACAAACAAATACACAGGATGGTTCACGTATTGGGGCATGGTACCGCTTTCGAATGATGCCGGAATGCCATTGATTATTGATGACCTGAACCATAACGGTAGGCCTGAAGTATGGGGGCTATACAGAGACTCTGGTCAAATTGCAAGCAAAGTCTATGAAGTAGATTCAAATGGAGTGTCTTCCCTCGTGCATGAGTTCGTCCCTCGAATGGGATCGGCATTTCAAATAACAGATGTCGATAGAGATTCACTCAAGGAAATCAATTACACGTATGGAGATTCAGCATACAACTTTGAACAGTCGTCTTTTCAGGATCTACCGACTCATCGTCAATTCGCATTTGCTGAATACGAATACTCGGGAACAGGAATTGTGACAAGGGTCGGAATCAGAAATCTTGACAAAGATAAATCTGCTGATTTCCTATATCGGGGATCAATCAGAGATAGTATGGGCAACCCTGTACTAGGAACATTTGTTGCCGAATTTAATGATAGCATGCATAATTTTCAGAAGGTGTGGACGACAAATCTAAGTTCTTTTGAGTCCGCTATTGGGGGATATGAGGCAAATGATTTTGATGCAGATGGGCGAGAGGATTTCGCCGCTTCAGACATTTTCGGCAATGTGTTCGTGGTTGAAAACACAGGCGACAACGCCTATGCAATCATGTGGAGAGATACCGTTCCTTTTTCAAACGCCTTTTATCAAGGCTCAGGAGACATTGATAACGATGGAAGGCCAGAATTGTTCATAGGGGCATCTGTAAATGGGAACTGGACAACAATGTTCGAAGCCGATAGTGATAATTCTTATTCACCAAAACTCCTTATTCACCTACTCTCCGGCGGGGGTTTTGATAAGCCACAATATCTGGCCACAGATGTTGATGGTGACGGAATACCTGAATTGACTATATGTTCGGGAGCAGATATATATATGTTCAAATCAAATGCAGATAACCAATACTCTCTTTGGTATCTCAAGCGTGAGAATGCGCGCGATGGAATTCAGTTCTACGACTTCAACAAGGACGGACGCAAAGATTTCATTGTGAGTAAGGCCGTTTATGTGGACCCACCAGGATATTTTAGAAACTATGCTGACATTTATGTTGGCACGTCCCTGGTTTCAGTAAATGAGCATGCCAGCCAGGAACTTCCTGAACGGGTAATACTCTATCCTAACTATCCCAATCCCTTCAATCCAACAACATCCATCAGCTACGATCTGCCAGCTAGCGCAAACGTAAGTCTGAAAGTGCACGATCTGCTTGGCAGGGAAGTGGCAACACTCGTTGATGGGTTTGTAGAAGCTGGCCATCATAACGAGACTCTGAATGCCGCACACCTTGCAAGCGGCGTGTACTTCTTTCGAATTCGGGCTGGCGGCTTTGTCCAGACAAAGAAACTGCTCCTGTTGCGGTAAGTATCCAGTTGACTTTCAAACCCAATTCATCTAATTTTGTGGTAGTAAACGACCAATATCCGGTAGAACGCAGTTCCTCCACGAGTTGAACATCACCTCATTCAAGCAAATAATTCAAACGCGGGAAGAAACGCTCCCGCTTTTTCATTTAGAGTATGAAAAACTAACCGCAGAGACGCGGAGACGCAGAGTTGAGTTGTTCGAAAACCTTTTTGTTCTCTGTGTCTCGGCGGCTCAGCGGTAATATTTAAACAGGTAACATCAGGAAGGACTGACAGATGGGTTTAAAAGAACAGCTCAGTGAAGAGATAAAAGTTGCAATGAAAATGCCGGACAAGCTGCGGCTTGAAACCCTCCGCACCATGCGGGCGGTATTGATGGAGCGGGAGATTGAGAAACGGGGATCCGGTCTGCCCGTAACGCCTGAAGATGAGATGGCGGTGATCATGAGCGCCGCAAAGAAACGGAAGGAATCCATTGAGGCGTTTGAAAAGGGGGGACGACCGGAACTTGTCGAGCAGGAGAAGAAGGAACTCGCCATCATCCAGGAGTATCTGCCGAAACAACTCGGCACTGATGACATTGCAAAGGTCATTGAGCAGGTTGTTGCGGAAACAGGCGCCAGCGGGGCCGGGGACTTCGGCAAAGTGATGCCGCAGGTGATGAAGCAACTCAAAGGCAAAGCTGATGGCAAACTTATACAGGATATGGTGAAGAAGAGGCTGGGTGCATAACGATGAGGCGATGTTGACATCAGTTATGCAGTTCGAACACGCAGCGACGAAACTCGAATTTGAAAAAGTCCTTCAACGGGTGCAGCGGTATGCCGCATCGGAACCGGGGACGGAGATCCTCTCGTTACGCACGTTCTCCACGTCTGTCGCTGAGATTACCAACGAGCTTACCTGCGTCTCGGAAGTAAAGAGTCTGATCGAGGCGGAAGGCTATCTCCCCATCGAAGGGATACATCCGGTCAGAGCTTCGCTGCAAAAGTCCGGCGTTGAAGGCGCAGTACTTCAGCCCCGTGAAGTGTTGCACATCGGGCTGACATTAAAAACGGCAAAGGCGATGCGGGCGTTTCTTGCCAAACAACAAACGCAGGCAATGCTCGTATGGCAGATAGCGCAGCCGTTACACGTGGACAATGTTCTCAGCTTCAACATCGAACGAGCGATTGATGAATCGGGCGCGGTCAGGGCAAACGCATCGAAGGAACTCCAGTCCATCCGGCGCTCCATCAATGAGAAGTACGATCAACTCCGGAAGCGTCTCGAAGCAATCCTGAAATCCGTGTCCGATCAGGGCTTCAGTCAGGACGATATCATCACGACGCGCGAAGGGCGCATGGTGATACCCGTGAAGGCCGAGCACAAGAACCGCGTGCAGGGATTCATCCACAGTGCATCGTCAAGCGGCGCCACCGTATTTATCGAGCCGTCCGACACGCTCGAAACGAACAACGACATCCGCAGTCTGCAGTTTCAGGAACAACGTGAAGTTGAGCGTATCCTCAAAGAGTTGACGCTGCAGATTGGTGAACAGAGGGAGCAGCTTCTCAACAATCTCAACATTCTTGCCCGTCTCGATGCGTTGAATGCGAAGGCGAAGTACTCGATTGAAGTGCTTGGTGTTCAGCCGCTGATCATTGAATCCGGAAAGATGAAGCTCGTGCAGGGGCGTCATCCTCTACTGCTGATGGCGCATGGGTATCAGGGAACTGTTCCACTTGATCTGGAACTCGGTGGTGAGTACACCACGCTGGTCATCAGCGGGCCAAATGCCGGCGGCAAAAGTGTTGCCATGAAATGTGCGGGGCTTCTAGTGCTGATGGCGCAGGTCGGGTTGCATATTCCGGCATCCGATCAATCAGTTGTCAGAGTATTCAAGAAGATGTTTGTCGATATTGGTGACGAGCAGTCGATTGAAAACGATCTCAGTACGTTCAGTTCTCATCTTAAGAACCTTCGGCAGATTGCCGCTGATGCCGATCAGGAAAGCTTGGTGCTTATTGATGAGATTGGCTCTGGAACCGATCCTGCCGAAGGAGGCGCAATTGCAGCAGCGATGCTGGAATCACTGACGAAGCGAGGCTCATGCACGATCGCAACAACGCATCACGGAGCGCTCAAAGTGTTTGCCTATGAGACCGCCGGGGTTGAGAACGGCGCCATGGAGTTCGATCAAACATCCCTGACGCCAACATATCGCTTCAAGGCAGGCATTCCTGGAAGCAGCTACGCACTGGAGATGGCCGACCGGCTCGGACTGGATAAGGATTTGCTTGGACGTTCCCGTGAGTTGCTCGGTGTTCAAAAGACGAAACTCGAAGGACTCATCGGCGAGCTTGAAGCATCAGCCCAGCAATATCGACGTGAGATGGAAGAGCTGCGGGAAGAAAAGACTCGCGTCGACGGGCTTATACTACAATACGAATCAAAGCTTGCATTTCAATCAAAAGAGTTGAAAGAACTCCAACGACAAGCGGTGGATGAGGCGAAGCAGATCGTTGAGCGGGCGAATGCCGTAATCGAACGAAGCATTCGTGAGATCAAAGAGACAAAGGCGGACAAGGAGACACTGAGAAGCGTCCGACAAGAAGTTGCTGACCTCAGATCGAACCTAGAGAAAGACACTGTTCCTGCTGAAGCTCCCGTTGCGTCCGACGAGCGAATCACAGTTGGCAGCAAAGTGCAGCTTATGGTTGGAGGTGAGGTTGGCGAAGTGCAGAGCATCGATGGAAAGAACGCTGTTGTAGTGTTTGGGATTGTGAAGATGAAAGTTGCTGTCTCTGAACTTCACATCACCCATGACCGTCAAATGCGAAGGCCGAGCGAGTCGTTTGTTCGGAATGAAAAGTCCGAACGCATTCCGACTGACATTGATTTGCGGGGAATGAATGGCGAAGAGGCACTTCCACTCGTTGACAAATTTATCGATACTGCCATGCTTGCCGGGCTTCACCGCATCGATATCATTCACGGCAAGGGTACAGGCGCATTGCGGAAGAAAGTGACAGAGTTTCTCGACAAACATCCGAGCGTCAAGTCATTTCATCTCGGTGAGTGGAATGAAGGCGGCACCGGTGCAACCGTTGTTGAATTGAAAAGCTGAACGAATGAAGACACGTACGATCAAGAAAGTCCTGATTGCCAATCGTGGCGAGATTGCCGTTCGCATTATCCGTTCATGCAAGGAGATGGGAATCAAGACGGTTGCTGTCTACTCAGATGTTGACCGCACGATGCCGCACGTCCTCATGGCTGACGAAGCGTATCCAATTGGACTGGCGCCTTCACGTGAGAGCTATCTCGTCATCGACAACATTATTGGAGCGGCAAAACAATCCGGAGCGGATGCAATTCACCCGGGCTACGGGTTTCTCTCAGAGCGAGCGGAGTTTGCCGAACGTGTGATCAAGGAAGGACTCATCTTCATTGGTCCGCTCCCTGAATCGATCCGCGCAATGGGAGACAAAACGGCGGCGCGCAAACTCGTAAGCAAAGCCAACGTACCCACGGTTCCTGGAACTCCCGACGCAATCGGTTCCGAAGATGAGGCAAAGGCGTTTTGCAAGTCGGCGGGATTTCCTGTGTTGATCAAAGCTGCTGCCGGTGGCGGTGGCAAGGGAATGCGCGTCGTTCATAAAATGGATGAGTTGTCATCTGCATTTCAGGGTGCAAAGTCCGAAGCGGAGAATGCGTTTGGAGATTCCCGCGTGTATCTCGAAAAGTATCTTGAACAGCCGCGCCATATCGAGTTCCAGATTCTTGCCGATCAATATGGTAACACGATCCATCTCGGTGAGCGTGAATGTTCAATCCAACGTCGTCACCAGAAACTCATCGAAGAAACCCCGTCTGTCATCGTTGATGATGCTCTCCGTGCGAAGATGGGGGAGACCGCTGTCAATGCAGCGAAGGCATGTGGATATCACAATGCCGGAACCATTGAATTCCTCGTTGATAAAAACAGGAACTTCTACTTCCTTGAAATGAACACGAGGCTTCAGGTCGAACATCCCATTACCGAATTGCGAACCGGGATTGATCTTGTCGCGGCGCAGCTTCGCATAGCAATGGGTGAAAAGCTTCCGTGGTCGCAGAAGGACATTACGTTTCGCGGCCATGCCATCGAATGTCGCATCTGTGCTGAAGATCCGGAGAACAATTATCTTCCTTCGACGGGTGTCATCTCTCATCTCCGTCCGGCATTAGGAGTCGGTGTCCGTGAAGATCGGGGAATCGAGCAGGGTGGAGAAGTCTCGGTATACTATGACCCAATGCTGTCCAAACTGATCTGTTGGGGAGCGACGAGAATCGAAGCAATCGAACGGATGAAGAGAGCGTTGCGTGAATATCAGTTGCTTGGCGTGAAGACGAACATCCCGTTGCATCTATTTGTACTTGAGCATCCCAATTTTCTTAGCGGCGAGTTTGACACACACTTCCTGCAGAATCATTTCACGCCAGAGAAACTTCCTCATGCTATTGAAACAGAACAAATTGCTGCTGCCGTTGTTTGTGCTATGAAGCATCACACGAACTCTGCTAACAGAAGCCCATCCAGCGAGGCAAACGGATATACACCCAGCAAATGGAAGGCACAACGTACGGACAACATGAGAGGTGATACATGAGTCGGTACATTGTGAACCTGGAGGGAAAAGAGTTTATTATAGACATTAGTCTGGATGGTGTTCTATCAGTTCTAGGACATGAAGGAGCAATCGACGTGCGACACGTTGGTGGCGATGCATATTCAGTTCTCACCGGCAATGTGTCAACGCAGATCATCGCGAGACGAGCTGGTGGCAAGTATCAGGTTCTCCTGAAGAATAATCAGGTTGAAGTGCAAGTTGAAACTGAACGAGATCGCTTGCTGGAGCTATACGCGACGGCATCAGGAAGTGCACATCATCGTTACGAGATCCACGCACCGATGCCTGCCCTTGTTGTGAGAGTTGAGGTGAACGTCGGAGATGAGGTGAAGGGAGGACAAGGCCTTATCGTTCTGGAAGCCATGAAAATGGAGAATGAAATCAAATCTCACCAGGCCGGTAAAGTGAAGGAGATCTATGTTGCAAAAGGAAAGGCAGTCGAAAAGGGCGAACTGTTGATGTTACTTGAGTAATACGAATCGTAACTTAAAGGAATTTCCGTTGATGGAAGCGACGAAGATAAAGCATGAACCAATGGTCGACATCGACCTTGCTATGGAACATGGTTTGATAGAGGAAGAATACGGAATGATTCTGAAGATTCTTGGTCGAGTGCCAACGTACACTGAACTCGGAATCTTCAGCGTGATGTGGAGTGAACATTGCAGCTACAAAAATTCCATTGCTGTTCTCAAGACACTTCCCAGGAGTGGTGGCAGACTTCTCGTGGGGGCAGGCGAAGAGAATGCCGGTCTGGTAGACATCGGTGACGGTCTAGCGGTGGCGTTCAAAATTGAAAGTCATAATCACCCTTCAGCAGTCGAGCCATATCAGGGAGCGGCAACGGGCGTTGGGGGAATCATGCGCGATATCTTCACAATGGGCGCCCGGCCGATAGCGGCATTGAACTCGTTGCGTTTCGGAACATTGGACAATGAGCGGACCAAACATTTGCTGAAAGGAGTTGTCAAAGGCATTGGGGACTATGGCAATAGTTTCGGGGTGCCTACAGTGGCGGGTGAAGTATATTTTGATGCGTGCTATCAGGAGAATCCGCTGGTCAATGCAATGTCCGTTGGAATTGTAAAGCACGGACAATGGGCAAGTGCGGTGGCGAAAGGCCCGGGGAATCCGGTCATGATTGTTGGATCGGCAACCGGCAGAGATGGCATTCATGGGGCAACGTTTGCATCTGAAGAAATTTCGGAGGAATCGGAGGCAAGACGGCCGTCAGTGCAAGTCGGTGACCCGTTTACTGAGAAACTTTTGTTGGAAGCTACTCTCGAAGCTATCCAATCTGGATTTGTGGTCGGCATTCAGGACATGGGCGCAGCGGGAATTACCTGTTCAACAACCGAGATGAGCGCCAAAGGTGGTTGCGGCATGAGGATTGATCTGGATAAAGTCCCGGCACGCGAGACAGGAATGACGGCATACGAGCTGATGCTCTCTGAGTCACAAGAACGGATGCTTGTCGTAGTACAGAAAGGTCACGAAGAAGAAGTCCAATCCATCTTCTCGAAATGGGATCTCCATGCGGCCATCATTGGTGAGGTGACAAAAGGAGACAGGGTCGTCGTCTCCTATCAGGGTGAAGTTGTTGCAGATGTTCCAAGTAACAATCTCGTCCTTGGAGGTGGTGCTCCCGTGTACATACGTGAGGCCAAAGAACCCGAGTACTTGAAAACCACTCGAGCATTCGATCAAACCAACTTGCCAATGCCGGAGGACCTGGGGTCAGTGTTGCTGAGACTGCTTGCCTCACCAAACATTGCCAGCAAACGATGGGTCTATCAGCAATACGACCACATGGTACGAACAAACAACGTCATCCTTGGAAGTGGTGATGCCGGCGTAATTCTTCTAAAGGAAAGTCACAGAGCACTCTCGCTAAAAACTGACTGCAATGCCCGATACGTTTACCTCAACCCTTATAGAGGTGGAATGATTGCGGTCGCCGAGGCTGCAAGAAATGTTGTGTGTACTGGAGCAGAACCATTGGCGATAACCAACTGTCTCAACTTTGGCAATCCATATAAACCTGAAGTGTACTGGCAATTCAGAGAGGCTGTACGCGGTGTCAAAGACGCCTGTTGTAGCCTCAACACTCCGGTTACTGGAGGTAATGTAAGCTTCTACAATGAAAGTCCAACAGCGGCTGTATATCCAACTCCCGTGATAGGGATGTTGGGCTTAATCGATGATTTATCACATGTTACAACGTCAGAGTTCAAAGATGTTGGAGATATAATCATATTGGCTGGAAAGATAGATGGTCATGTGGGCGCTTCTGAATACCTGGCAACGATCCATGGAACCATTGCCGGCGACACACCAAACATTGATATCGAGTACGAGAAGAAGGTCCAACAAGCTTGCCTGACGGCAATTCGAGCTGGCTATGTCAAGTCAGCACATGACTGCTCCGATGGTGGTTTGGCAGTGGCGCTCGCCGAGTCATGTATTCTGAGCTCAAAACATTTGGGCGCTCGGATTCAATTGACGAAAAGTGCAACTCGACCTGACTTTCTGTTGTTTGGTGAGGATCAATCACGGATCATTCTCACGACCACCAGCATTCACTTTGATGTGTTGCTAGGTGTCTTTACAGAACAAGGCGTAGAAGCGATTACCATTGGAGTGGTAGGCGGAGAGAGCTTGGTTGTAGAGGGAATACTAAGCATCAACAGTGTTACATTGACTGCTGCGTACAACAAGTCAATAGAAGCGTTACTCCGATGACAGTTTACATAAGATGTATTATTTGTTCTAACCGTATTGAATAAGTCCGGAATATCTACTCTGACCAACGGTCGGCCCTTCGCCTCTTGGTGCTCAATAAAAACGCCAACCCACCGACTGCAATAATCCCGATTGCAAGAACTGTCATTCGATCCTCGAACACTGGAAAGTTCACACCCTTTTCAATCGGCTGAGTCTGTATTGCATTTGCCCGCTTAAGTGAATCTTGAGCAATCCCAGCACTCAAGTTTAGGAAAAGGATCAACAGTAAACCCACTCTTTTCACCACTGATTGAACTCCTATGTTGTGGACGCAAGAATGATCATTGCAACCAGATACAGAATCAACAAAATTCCAATAGCAGTGAATATCGAACTTTTTTGTTCTTTCCTGGACCTGAAATCAACAAATGGGATCATCAACCATAACAATGAAGCAAGTCCAACTACACCGTTGACAAGCAACTCACCATTGATGCCAACTACACTGGACGGGACAATCCTGAGCGTTTGATACAAAGGCAAAAAATACCATTCAGGTTTGATACCAACCGGGGCAGACGCCAACGGATCAGCTTTGTCGCCTATGCTCCATGGATACATGGTGGCGAGAGTCAACAGTGCAATAAATCCCAGACACCATGAAATCAAATCACGATAAAGAAAGTTTGGAAAGAAAGTCAACGGCTTCCTTGCCTCCTTAATCCCAACTGGAATACTTGATCCTAGAACCTGATTAAGAATAACGTGTAAACTTATTATTACAATAGTGAGTAAAGGTAAAATGATAATGTGAATTGAATACATCCTCGTTAGGGTCTCAGCACCGATCTCCTCGCCACCTTTTAATAGCCCAACCCCGTAGCTTCCGATCAATGGCATTGTCTTCGGAACTTCCGTTCCGATGAGTGTGGCAAAGTATGCCATGGTATCCCATGGGAGCAAATAGCCAGTGAAGCCAAACCCAAGAACGAGAAACAGCAGCAACACACCGGTCACCCACATGAGCTCTCTGGGTTTTCTATACGCTTTCATCAGGAACGCGCTGAACATGTGAATGAACAACATTGCAATCATCAGATTTGCTGACCACGAGTGAAGTGATCTGATGAGCCAGCCGTATTCAACCTGCGTAATGATGAGCTTGACGCTTTCGTAAGCGTGTTCAGGTGTAGGCTTATAATATAGGGACAAAAGAATCCCAGTGACAAGCTGAACCACAAAGAAAAACAAAGTAAGTCCGCCAAAGTAATACCACATCGAATGCTTATGTTGCGGGACGGTCTTCTTGGAAAGGTATTCCTTCACGGCATCCAGTGGAAGTCGTTCGTTGAGCCAGACATACACTTTGGCAGAATATCCGGAAGGTAAATTCATGCGAGGTTTATACCTTGGTTACGAGAACGGATGATTCCTCGATTGTTACCTTGAGTGGCAACAGAGGTCTGGGCGCAGGACCGGCAATGTTCTTTCCGTTCATATCAAATTGGCTGCCGTGACAGTTGCAATCAAAATGTGGAAGGCCCTCATCTCCTTTGAATTGCACAACACATCCAAGGTGAGTGCATCGGGCAGAAAATGCTTTGAACTGTCCTCCCATCGTGTGAACAATAATTACCGGATCTTTGTTGAACCGAACAATCTTTGCAGAGTTTTCTGCAATGTCAGAGACCATCGCAACCTTCATTGTTTCCCGAACAATGTCAGAGTCCTTGACAGGCGATAGGAATTTCGTGACCACAGTTCCGAAAGGCACCACCGTCAATACGCCCCACACCTTTATGAGGGCCGATAGAAAATCTCTTCGTGTTGCCGGCATTTGTTCGTCGCGCTTAGCCATCAATCATCCTACTATCACTGCCAGGGCTTTCGAAAGCACATCAATCTGTAACATCGTGATATCCGTTCCCAATATTTCTCCGTCAGCGTGAACGCACACGCCACTGCTTGCCACAATAAGAATACTTCTGCCTTTTTCAAACTTGACGTGAGAACTGGTTCGGTGACTCCCTTTCATGACGGCAGGCATCACGGCAAGAATCCTCGGTATTGAGAGTTCTTCGATCAAACAAACATCAAGCTCTCCGTCATCCGCCTTCGCCTCGGGGGTCAGATAAAACCCACCACCAGCACACACACCATTACCCACGGCTATGAGCAAGTACTTTGAATTTGTTTTCCGGCCATCGATGGATACTGAGAAATCCGGAGACCTGTAACGCCCCAGCGTTTGAAACACGGCCAGGAGATACACTAGTGTTCCCGACACGTATGAAATATGTCTTGCTCTTTCTGCAACAGCTGCGTCAAAGCCGACACCTAACCCATTAACAAAGAACGAAGGTGAAGAGTTGCCCCAATTGGGACTTTCATTTCTACGAACATCCACCCTGCCAACATCGATAAGAGAAGTCTTGCCTAGAAACAAACATGACACTGATTGTTCCAAGTCCTTTGGTAAACCTATAGACTTGATAAAATCGTTTCCGGAACCAATTGGAATAACACCAAGTGTTTTCTCGGTTCCGATAATGCCATTCGCTACTTCGTGAACAGTCCCATCGCCCCCTACAGCGACGACAATCTCAGATGAAGAATGCTTCGCCAATTCAGTAGCATCGCCCTGCCGGGTCGTCTCAACAAACTCGAAATCCGACGTTCTGGATTTGATGGCCCGGTAGATATTCTCTTTGAGCTTTCCACCGGAGCCTTTGCCTGCGTTGGGATTGAGAATGAATGTAAATCGGCTCAAGATCTGCTACTATCCATGAGATCTACGATTGTCTTTGTCGTATCGTTATACAGCAGCTTGCCGGTAAAGATCATATGAGCGCTTCCTTCAAGGGTTGGAGATGTTATTTTCCCCCCACTCGATGTAGCGCTTACCTTCAACAACTCTCCACTCCGGACGTGAATGGAAATCGGGAATGTCAATCCTCGCAACTGATGTGAAACGATCCCAGCCGCAACCGAGCCAGTACCACACGCGAGTGTCTCTGCTTCAACACCGCGCTCATACGTACGCAGTCGTATGCTGTCGTTGCCCGTGATCTGGACAAAGTTTGCATTTGTACCTTCAGGGGAAAAGGCCGGAGCAAAACGGATTGATCTGCCTACACGATCGACCTCAACTGTTTCCACGTCATCGACAAACTCAACGAAATGGGGAGAACCGGTATTGATGAAAAAGCCATGATGAACCTCTTGTCCAACGTCAACTTCAACGTTGCGTTTGAGATCAAGCGGTTCTGTCATTCTCAAGCTGACCGCATTCGGAAGAATCTGCGCCTGGTAAATGAAATCCAATGCCTCAAAGGACATGGCGCGTGGCGCTATCCCATTCACAAAAGCATAACGCGCTATACACCGCCCGCCATTTCCACACATTCCCCCATAACTTCCATCGGAGTTATAATACTGCATCGTAAAGTCGGCACGGAGGCTCTGCTGCAGCAACAGAAGGCCATCTGCGCCGACGCCAAAATAACGGGAGCATATTCGCCTGGCAAACTCGGACTTGTCAACAGGAAGGACATTATTCATGTCGTCGACAATGACGAAATCATTGCCAGCCCCGGAGGTTTTTGTAAAAACAACTTCGTGGATCATAGCCTGTAGATAGCAAGTTTCTTTGTAACTATCAAGGTTATCACATCCCAAAAACAAGAAAGCTCTCGAACCGACCCGAGAGCTTTCGTTGTGGAGATGGCGGGAGTCGAACCCGCGTCCGAAGAGAGAACCATCAAAGCCACTACATACATAGTCTGTCTTTTGAGCTTCACTCCGCTATATCCAACAGACAGGACAACCGCAGAGCAACCCCAATCTTCCCGTTGCCGGGTTCAGAACACGCTGTCGGGGAGCGCATGTTCCTAGCCTGCCTGAAGTCGGCGCCCCTTTGAGACCCAGCAGGCGAGATCTCTCGAGACGGGCTAGTTAACTATTCTATTAGTTAAGCAGCCAGTGCGTAGTTGTAGTCTGCACTTAGTGTTTTTCCGTTTTATTAACGTGCAACTCGGAGAGCACGGTATGCGTCTCAGACCATCCCTTCCCCGTCGAATCCAAGTCATCCCCTCACATTCAATCTAATGAACTTGTGGTGCATATTCAACTCAACACCCTTCTACTCAGTAGGGTAGTTCATCATGAGTGATTTTTTCAAGTATTCAAAGGCCTCCTTGGGTGAATCAAGGAATTTGAACAATTTCAAATCACTTCTGGCAACAACGCCATGGGCAACCATCTGCTCCCAATCAATGATCTTATTCCAATATTCTGATCCGTAGATTACCACAGTCATTTTCTTTTTGATCTTTTCTGTCTGAAGCAACGTAAGTATTTCCATCAACTCGTCCAGCGTGCCAAACCCGCCCGGGAACACCACCAACGCCTTTGCAAGGTATGCAAACCAGAATTTCCTTAGAAAGAAGTAGTGAAACTCCAGGCTAAGACCCTTTGTGATATAGCGATTGGCAAATTGCTCGAATGGAAGACTTATGTTCATCCCAATCGACTTGCCTTTGGCTTTAAAAGCGCCCTTATTCGCCGCTTCCATAATACCCGGACCGCCACCCGAGCAAACAATGAATCTGTTCGATTGCTTCAAAGTCTTGGACCATTCAGTAAGCAGTCTGGCAAGCTCTACCGTGTCCTCATAGTATTTCGACATTGAGAGCGCCACCTTTGCATCATGCAGCTTCCGCGTGTGCAATGGCGATGGCTTCCTGGAACTTCGGATCGTTGCCTCAATCTGTTTGAAATTGAGGCGAGCCTCTGTTTTGGACTTGATACGAGCCGATCCAAAGAAGACTATTGTATCCTTGACCCGATGCCGGCGAAACCGGTGCTGGGGTTCGAGGAACTCGCTGAGTATTCGAACAACCCTGCCATCGGGACTGGTTAGAAACTCAACGTTCTTATATGACCTTATGGGCTTTTCAATTTTCTTCATAAGCATTGTATTAAGATGAGAATGAATACCCTTAATCACAGTAGTCCATAGTACTTATCAATTGTCCTATCGACTTGAATACCCGGCATGATAATGCCTCTGCTCTTGAGATGTCCCAACGCCCTGAAGATCTCCTGCTTTTCCCATTTGAAGAGCTTTTGTATGGATGCGACAGTTCCGACAAGCTGGTTCTCAAAATATTTATGCAGGATCTTTTCCCTTGCGTGGTCCTCCGAGATTTTGCGCGCCCGTAGCGTTTCCTTTGGAAATCGGCGGAGAACAATGTCCCACTCAAATGAAAACGGGTCGTAATGCTCCGCAACCTTAACAATAAACATTTTCCTCTGCAACTCTGCAATGGCCTTATCGAACTCCTTCCTGTCTGATTTGGTGTGCAGACCGGATGCGAGTTTAAGACCTTTTGTAATTTGAGGTGAGCTATCAGAGAGGGCATCCATGATCGATTTTGCCGCCGGTGATAATTTGCCTCCTGTAAATTCTCGAACATATTCGTCTGTCGAGCCGCTTCGGTGAGACAACGCGTAAAAATATGGAAAGTACTCCATCGACACCATGGTGGGGCGACTTTTCAGTAACTTGCCATAGTAGATTTTCTTTTCCGCGGGAAGAATGTTTTTCATCTCCCATACGAAACTAATATGTGGGTCATGATGCGTGTGCCGTGGCATCAAGGGGTTTCTTTGTCCGGTGGCAGCATGCCAAAGGCATGGAGACTCAGAATTTTCGGCTTTGAATGCAAAACAAAAGCCGACATGGTTGACAAACTTGAGCGCTCCTTGCTTTGTTTTTACGGCCAGGTGTCTTGTTCGATGGTGAACCTTGTCGCGCCAAGCTTCAACCTCTTCGTGAGTATATGACAATTTCATTATGCTCCCAAATCAAATGAGCTTACTACGACACCTTTGGCGCTAAAGGATTCACCTTGGACCTCAACCATATCGCCTACAGCTACTTTGTCTTTCTTTGCGACACCAAGTGCTGCGTATTCTCCCTTGTAAGGAATACCAGCAACACTAGTCAGAAGGCCTACCTGTTCCGAGTTGTAGAGTATCGGAGTCAAGATGTTTGATGTTGGCGTGTAACGATCGAGGCTTATCCCCACCAGTCTGCGTTGAACTTTTTGGTATGTATCCAGCCGGGCAATTACTTCTTGTCCAATGTAGCAACCTTTTGTGAAGCTAATGGCATGCCTGAGGTTGACTTCATACGGGTTGAATGATTCAATCAATTCTGTGGTTTCGCGTGGAATGCCGTGAATAATCCGGTAGGATTCGCTGGCTGGTTGGCTTATCATCCTCAAGTTCACCCCTTCTGTTGGGGTGAATCCTTCTCTTATCTGTTGATCATACGCGGCTGGCAGAATGATGTTGATCGAATCGGTTTCAAACTCAAATCTGTGTTCTATGAAACCACCGACACCTTCGAACACAAGTTCACAAATCTCGTTTGACGGAGGTACCGGGAACATTGACCTGGCAGTCGCCACTGCTTCGGGACCGACAATAGAATACACTACAAGATCAGAGGTTATGATCTGAAGTTGAATGTCTTCCATGATTGTATATCTATCGATCCAATCCTTTAACGTACTCTCTTGGGCCGGGGAAGTAATCAAGAGTAACGAGGTGGGAAAAACAAGGACTCGGACGTAGTCGACAATGCGTCCCTTGTCGGTTGTGAATACTGTACCTATCGAAGAATGAATTTTCAGATGGAGAATATCATTCGTTGAGAGCCGATGGAGCAGGTCCAATCTGTCTGCTCCAGTTACACGAATTTTTCCCACTGATGACTGGTCGATCACTACAGCATCAGTCAGCGCTGCGCTGACATCAGTACTTGATTCAGCATTAGCTGGCAAATGAGAAATGTGTTCCGTCTTGTCCACCTGGCAATCTGCCAATTAGATAAAAAAAGTAATGCCCAGGAAGTTACCCGGGCATTGATTAGCTTGTGCACCCACCAGGACTCGAACCTGGAACCCACTGATTAAGAGTCAGTTGCTCTACCAATTGAGCCATGGGTGCGCGAGTACGCTCTCTCCTACTTCCCACCAGGTGTGGGCGTTGGTTCTGGAGACTGAGCAGGTGGCAATTGGGGGGCACTACTTTGCTGTTGCTGAGTGGAGCCTTGGCCTTGTATTACGCTCTCACCGGCGCTACCTCCTCTTGGCAAAAATGCAATGTTGATAAGCAAAGCTAGAACGCCAAAAACGACTGCCAGGATTTGCGTTGTGCGTGTCAGAAAGTCGGTTGTACGACGTACGCCGAACATCATCCCAACCTGTCCGCCACCAAAAGTGCCTGCCAATCCGCCGCCCTTGCTTGATTGCATCAAGATCGCCACGATCAACAAAAAGCTGACAACAATCTCAACAATAATTAGAAACCAGAACATTGCTCTATCCTTCGGTTAGTTGACTCAGAATCGTATGTCAAAATACGAATTTTTGTTTGACAAATCAAGCAGACAAGTTAAACATCGTAACCCCACGTTTTGAGTTGTTCACGCGAGATCGCTTGCCCGGTAGGGACACCCCCCAACCTTACCAATCTCTCAACATATTTTCCAATCATATCAAATTCCAGATTCACCCGTGTTTTTGTTGCGTATGATGAGAAGACTGTATTCTCCATCGTATGCGGGATGATGGAGGTAGAAACCAGGTTTCTCTCAATCGAAGCTACAGTGAGACTCACTCCGTCAATTGCAATGGAACCCACGGAAATCACGTAGCGTTCAAACTCATCTGGAATTAAAAGTTTAAAAAGCCAACTCGTTTCCAAGGGCTCGATGGATTCTACATGACCTACACAGTCTACATGGCCGGAAACCAGGTGACCACCAAGACGGTCTCCAAGCTGCATTGCTAGCTCCAGGTTGACACGGTGTGCTCCCTTCAAATCGCCAAGTGTTGTCTTGAGCAGCGTTTCTTCCACGGCGATGACTGAAAATCGATTGCCGCCTTTGTGGACGACAGTCTGGCACACACCGTTGATTGACACGCTGTCGTTTACAGAAAGTTGCCGTGCGCTTTGGGGAGCTTCTACCGTAAGTTTTACACCACCACCGATCTTCTGCACATCATAAACACTCCCAACTTCCTGTACAATGCCCGTGAACACTTTAGGTTATCCCTTTCGATCAAATGTGAATTGCAAGAGAATATCTTTGCCAAGCCGCTGAGTGAAATCCGGAATACCCGATATTGTCAGTGGCCGACGAATTGCGGGAACACCTTCTCCAAATACTTGGGGAGAGATTAAAATGCTTAGGGTATCAACCGGACCATACTTCAGGAACTGGGTAAATACATCGCTTCCGCCTTCAACCAATATGGAAGCGATATTCATTTGATAAAGACAATCCATTACTCCATCGAGGTTAAATCTCTTATCTTTTGTTGTAATAGGAATTACGGTGACCCCATTTAATGTTATTTCTCTTCTCTTCTTCTCTTGCTTTGTGGCTTCCCGTTCATCCACAAATAGAATAACTCTTCGTGTTGCCGTTGTTTTCAAAACACGCGCATGAAGATCAATCGAAAAACTTCCGTCGAGAATTACAACTACCGGGCTCCTTCCTTTGACCAGTCTGGTCGTCAGTAACGGGTCATCGGCCTGAACGGTTCCGGCACCAACAAGAATGGCATCGTGCTCCACCCTCCACGTATGCACCATCCTCTGCGCTTCTGACCCGGAGATTTGTGTTGAAGCCCCTTCGCGTAATGCAATTTTACCATCCAATGTCTGGGCAATCTTCACATGAACGAACGGACGCCTCTTTGTTATGTAGGTAATGAATGATCGATTGAGTTGTTCAGCTTCCTGCCGAAGCACTCCGGAGATAACCTTCACGCCGGATTTGCGGAGCTTCCGAATTCCCCTGCCGGAGACAAGAGGATTTGGATCCTTCATCGCCACGACAACTGTCGGAATTCGTGCCTCGGCAACGAAGTCTGCACACGGTGGAGTCTTACCGTGGTGAGAGCACGGCTCAAGATTTACGTACAGCGTTGTCTCTCGTGTGTTTCCCTTGTATGAGCGAAGACACTCGACTTCGGCGTGCGGACCACCAAACCGGCGATGCCATCCTTTTGCAACAATACGATTCTCTTTGACCAGTACCGCACCAACGAGCGGATTGGGGCTCACAGAGCCTTTCCCCTTTTGGGCCAGCCTGAAACACTCGGCCATGAATTGCTCGTGGTTTGTTCTACTCATCGTTTGTCTTCAAGTAGAAAAGACATCACGAGACTCCATATGCAGCAGAGTCGTGATGTCCTTCAAGTGCTCATCAGCCTCAATACTGGATTAGTTGACCGGTACTTCCTTGCCGGTGCGAACTGATTTGTAGACCGCTTCGACAATTTTCATGCGTTGCACTGCTTCGTCCGCTGTTGAGATCACCGGGTGGACATCCTTCACGGCGCCGAGGAAGTGCTTCAATTCATTCTCGTAGGAACGTTTGAACAGGTGTTGGTGTGCCTCCATCTTTGCCGGGGCAAGGTTCACAACATTGCCATGAAGCTCCTTGTTGATGCGGAGAGGGTTCAGGCTTGCCGTTCCATCTGTCCCAAAGATATTGCAGTAGTAGACATCGTCTGCCACGTGCATAGACCAGCTCACCTCAATGTTTATGAGTGATCCATTCTTCATGGTAATGTTGACACACGAAGTATCTTCGACCTGTTTGGTTGTATGATGGAAATTCGTTGCACTGACCCGTTTCGCATCGGGGTAGCCCATCATCCAAAAAGCCATATCAAGCATGACGATACCAAGATCAAGGAATACTCCGCCTCCGGATTTCTCCTTTTGGGTCAGCCATGCGTTGTCATTACTTTTCCTTCTAAGCCACCCCACTTTTGTATAGAACACTTTGCCCAGTTCCTTCCCCTCCAGGAAGCTCTTGAGAATCATCGTATCCGGTCTGAACCGGTGATTCATCCCTACCATAAGCTTTCTTTTACTCTGCTTCACAGCCTCCGCGATGGCGACTGCCTCGTCATATTTGCGCGCAATGGGTTTTTCCACGAGAACATCCTTGCCAGCTTTCAATGCAGCAATGGCAACGTCCTTGTGTGAATCCGTTGAAGTGGAGATGATCACCGCATCGATCTGCTCACTGTCCAGCATCTGCGCCACATCCGTGTAGAGTGATTTGATCCCAAACTTCTCCGCAACGAGCCGGCCGCGGGATTTGTCACGATCGCACACCGCAACAATTTCTGCCTCGGCGAGTTTACTAAGAATAGGAAGGTGAATGACCTGGGCCACCCACCCTAATCCAACAATCCCAAGCCTGACTTTTTCCATACTAGAATAATTGAGATGACGATTTCAAGAGACAAGAACTCCTGCAGCACGATGCGTGTCAGTACGACTGGAGGCAAGAAACTCCTTCACAACTTCTACTATTCCCGGAGCGTCGAGGAAGACATCTCTGTACAATTCAGCGGGTGTTCCATGGTCAATAAATCGGTCGGGTATTCCATGAATCTTCAATCTGATCAACTTGGTTGCCCTTGATGCATAATACTCAGCAACAGCACTTCCCATTCCTCCTGTGACAACATTGTCTTCAATCGTGACAATATGAGTGAATCGTTCGGCGAGGCGATCCAACAGTTTGTCATCGATGGGTTTTACGAAACGCATGTTCACAACCTCAGCCGAGATCTCATGTTGTTCGAGCATCCCTGCTGCTTTCAGGGCGGGCTGCACCATTGCACCGACTGCGATCAATGCTACATCGTGGCCGGTACGAAGGGTTTCTCCCCGTCCAATTTGTAACTTCGTGAAGGTACTGTTGAGCGGCATCCCGACTCCCGTTCCACGAGGATAACGCATCGCAATCGGACCGTTCTCGTACATGACGGCAGTGTAGAGCATATCCCGTAGTTCATTTTCATCTTTTGGAGCCATCACCACCATGCCGGGAATCAACCTGAGATATGTAAGGTCGAAGGCACCATGGTGCGTCGGCCCATCTGCTCCCACGAGACCCGCACGATCGAGGATGAATACAACATGGAGATGCTGAAGAGCAACGTCATGGATAATCTGGTCGAATGCACGTTGCAAAAATGTTGAATAGATGGCTGCCACCGGTATGCATCCCTGCGTTGCAAGGCCTGCTGCGAATGTAACAGCATGTTGCTCAGCGATCCCGACATCATAGAACTGGTCAGGCAGTACTTGTTGAAGTTGGTCGAGCCCGGTACCGTCTGGCATCGCTGCCGTGATGCCAACGATCTTTGGATTCTGCTTTGCAAGATCGACCAGCGCTGATCCAAACACTTTGGTATACGCCGGGGCTGATTCAACTTTCTTGGGTGAAACGCCGGTGATCTTATCGAACGGCGTGACACCATGAAGCCTCTGCACATCCGCCTCTGCCGGTTTGTAACCCTTCCCCTTCTGTGTATTCACATGAACAAGAATGGGGCCGGGATAGCCCTTCACGTGCTGAAAAATCTTGACAAGTTGCGCAACGTTGTGCCCATTGATCGGGCCAAAGTATCGAAAGCCCAACGCTTCAAACAACATCCCTGGAGTCACAACAACCTTGATTCCTTCTTCCAATCGTGACGCGACATGCCGAATCCGATCACCCCAAACATCAAGCTTCGTTGTCAACTGATAGACGTTCGATTTGAACCTGTTGTAGGAAGGGTTCGAGATGATCTGTGTAAAGTAATTGGAGATTGCCCACACGTTTGGTGCAATCGACATGTTATTGTCATTCAAGACAACGATCATATCCTTCTTCATAATGCCGGCATTGTTCATTCCCTCATACACCATACCACCGGTCATCGACCCGTCACCCACGATTGCAACGACTTTGTATTTTTCGTTCATCCGTTCGCGAGCTGCCACCATCCCGAGCGCGGCAGAAATAGCCGTGCTTGCATGGCCGGCACCAAACGTATCGTATTCGCTTTCGGTGCGTTTTAGGAATCCGCTTAACCCGCCGTACTGGCGAATGGTGTGTAAACGGTCTTTTCTGCTTGTAAGAATTTTGTGCGGATACGCCTGGTGCCCGACGTCCCACACGAGCTTATCGGTTGGCGTCTCAAATACGTAGTGCAATGCCACGGAGAGTTCAACGGTACCAAGCCCTGCGCCCAGATGCCCACCTGTTTTCGAGACGATATCAATCAGGAACTGCCGCACATCATTGCTCAATGCCTTCAACTCGGCAGCCGGAAGCTCCCTGATGTCTGCAGGAATATTCACCCTGTCAAGGTATGGATACTGTGATTCATTCATTCGGCTTCTTGATCCAGAAATTGGAAATTGCCATCGATGTCTTTGCTTAGTTTCTTCAGTTTCAACTCAGCTTGTGTCAATTTGGTAATACACGCCTTTGACAGCGTGAGCCCCTCTTCATACATCTTGATGGAATCCTCGAGGGGAACCTCTCCTTGTTCGAGCTTTGTGACAAGTTCTTCAAGCCTTAGCAAGGATTCTTCAAATGTCTGTTTCTGGGGGTTTTTGGATGTCATCTCCGATCACGTTACAATATTTTTGAAGGAACAACACCATCACTAAACTTGATTTCAATCTTGTCGCCGGTGTCAAGTTCTGTAGCGGAACCAACCACTTCATTGCCTCGCAACACCATCGTGTATCCGCGTTTCAGTACCAATGCAGGGTCCAGTGCCGCAATGCGATGATGCAGCGATTGCGATGATGAGTGCAATAATGCGAGACGATGAGACATTGCTGATGACAGTCCACGATCAAGTTCATCAACGCGCTGGCTGTACTGACGGAGGAGGTCAATCGGTTTGTTGAACGAGTAAGTTTGCAGAAGGTGTCGAACGTGCTTTTTGCGATGAATCAGCATGGTGGTCATCGTTTCGTGGATAGTATACCAATAATCACGCACATTTGCAAGAACGGCATTTCTGTCACGAACCACCAATTCTGCGGCGGCTGAGGGTGTTGGCGCCCGAAGATCGGCAACGAAATCGGCAATGGTGAAATCGATTTCATGCCCTACGGCACTCACCACAGGAACTTCTGAATTGAAAATGGCGCGTGCAACCCGCTCATCGTTGAATGCCCACAAGTCCTCAATTGAACCCCCTCCCCTTCCAACGATCATCACATCGATTCCTCCCACACGGTTAAGATCATCGATTCCATTGACGATGTCATTCGCCGCTCCGGCACCTTGCATTGTGGCAGGCCGAAAGATGACCTCGATTGCCGGGAACCGACGCCGGAGGATATTCAACATATCGTGAAGCACAGCGCCGGTTGGCGACGTGATGATGCCGATACGTTCGGGATAGTACGGCAACGGTTTTTTGTGTTCGGGATCGAACAGCCCTTCAGCAGCCAACTTGCGCTTGAGGTATTCGAACGCTACCTGAAGCTCACCGATGCCGGCAAGTCTGATGCTTGACACTTCAATCTGGTACGCTCCTCGAACTTCGTACAGCGTGAGTCGGCCGGTGATGACAACCTTCATGCCATCCTCCGCCTGGAAGGTAAGAGCATGTGCTCGGCTCCGCCATACTACAGCAGAGAGTTGAGCCCCTTCGTCTTTGAGCGTAAAGTAAATGTGCCCCGATGTGTGACGCTTGAAGTTGGAAATCTCCCCTTGTATTACAAGAGATGTGAAGGAACTTTCTAATGAATGCTTGATCCGGCGTGTGATTTCCGTAACAGTAAGAGCGAGAGGTTCGAGTGTCATAGGTCTGGAAAAATGTCAGAAGCGAACGGAGAATCCGAGAGTTGGCAGAATGGGGAACATGGTAACGGCATTCTGACCAACGGTAAGGTCATCATTGATGAACTGACGATACGAGAGAACATTCTGATTATTGTATGCGTTAATGACATCAAGGTAGAAGCTCCAATCGAGTCCCCAATAGTCAGCTGCTGCTGTAAGGCGAATGTCGAGCCGATGGTATGCGGGCAACCGTGCAGCGAATTTGTTCGCGTCGCCTCCACGATCAATGTCGAAGATGACATTGCCTCGAACGTCTGTTTCGATGACACGCGTTGGGATGCCATTCTGTGTAACCTCGATGATTCGGGGCTTGATGCCTGCAACCGGTGTGTATGGAAAGTTTGTCCCATGTCTCCAACGCACACCGACATTAAACCATGAGCTGACCTTGTAGTCCAGAACAAGATTGAACGTATGCAGTTGGTCAAATCGGAATGGCGTCGTAATACCGTCACGTACCCGTTGTGCCTTTGCCAAAGAATATCCGATCCACCCTGAAAGGCGACTGTTCGGGGCAAGGTTCTTCTTCTCAAGAAGGAGTTCAAATCCATACGATCTGCCCGTTGCCCCGTTGATCGGATTGGTGCTGATCGAATCGCCGCGGGTTGCAACCGGATTTGTCCAGCCGGACCGGCGGCGAATATCTTGCCCGGGTATTGAGGATGTGGAATAGATTGTCCCCGAGAGATACTGCTGCACAATCACATCATCAAACTTCTTAAAGTATGTCTCAACTTTGATCTGCCATTCTGCATTCAGCCATCGCTCAACTCCGAGAACATAGTGTTGTGCCCTCTCTGCATTGAGCTTTCCGACCGCAGCGTTCGTAAGATCAAGGAAACCACTCTGGTCAAGGAGTTTTTCATAACCGGGAGATTGATAGTACATCCCCCATGCCGCTCGTAATGTGGTGATTGGATCGAGGCCGACCAACGCATTTAGGCGTGGTGCGAGGTATCCCTTTTTCAAGATGCCAAAGTAATCGAACCGGAGGCCTGGTTGAATAGTGAGAATATCTGTAACTCGGATTTTATCTTGCGCATAGAGATTGAACCGCTGGTAACTCTTGTCCTGTATAAAATCATCCACAAGAGGAATATTCCGCGAGATGAGAATAGCCCGGAAGACCGGATCGGGACGGAAATGCCATACTAACGAGGTCTTGAGAAAATCAATTCCGGTTCCGCATTCCAAGGTGTGACTGTCACCGATCACCGTGATCTCATTCTTCAGTGAGTATTTCCTGAAGATGTACCGTGAATCGAATTCGACATTGAAGAAGCGTATGCCGGTCGTGTCCTGGCCGGTGTAGAGTTCACGGTTCAATGATGGGTCAAGAAATTCTCCACCGAACTCTGAATCCCCGCTGTTGCGGTACCATGAGAAGCTAAGCTTGGACAGAAATTTGTCAGCCGGAAGGTAGTGCCAGGCAATGCCCGCAACATTGTTGGTCGAAATATCAGAAACACTGACGCTATCCGGTTCTTTGCGTTCAGGGCCGGAGATGATGTCAACTCCATCCCGGCTGAACAGCATGTTTGCGATGATCTTATGGTCGGGTGAAGGTTCAAGCACGAATTTGGTTTGGATGTCTGAGAAGTTCGGGAATGCAACATCTCCTTTCACTAATCCTGCGCTCTTGGCAATCGGAGCGAGGATGAGATCATAATAGGTTCTTCGTGCAGAGATGACATACGAACCGTTCATTGAGAATGGCGAGCGACCGTGGAGAACAAGGTTGGCATTGGTGATGCTCGCATTCAAGCTTCCCACAATCGACTTTGATTCGTCTCCCTCGCGGTTACGAACATCAAGAACTGCCGAGAGTCTGTCACCGTATTTTGCCGGGAAACCGCCGGTGATAAGACTGATCTCTGATGCCGTTTCAGGATTGAACATGCTTATGAGTCCATAAAGCCGATATGGGTTGAAGACTTCAATATCGTCCATGATGATCAGATTTTGATCCGGACCACTGCCTCTGACGATGAGTTGTGAACTGAAATCGCTGGGAGACAGCACGCCGGGCAGTGCCTGTAGTGTTCGAAGTACATCCTCGCCAACGCCTGCAAGGGTTTTGGCACGGACTGGCGCTACGGAGAGGAGGCTGGGTCGAACATCCTCCCTCCTCCTGGCTCTTTCACCAGAAACCTGAATCTCACCCAAAGGAATTGCCGATTCACCAAGCGCTATCGTGATTCGAGTCGTTTTCTTTGCACCGATAATGATTCCTTCAAATCGGGCCTCTTCGTATCCCAAAAGTCGGGCAATGATTGTATAGCTACCAGGTGGGATCGACGTTATTTCAAAGGTCCCAGAATCATCTGAATTGCTACCCCATTTTGTGCCATCAATCAATATCGATGCGAAGGGGAGTGTCTCCCCGCGGTCACGAGAAACAACGATTCCAGCGAGTGCTCCGGAGGATTCTTCCTGTGCTGCGGAAACAAAGGAAAAAATGATAACAAA
Source organism: Bacteroidota bacterium (assembly GCA_031402435.1). Taxonomy (GTDB): domain Bacteria; phylum Bacteroidota; class Ignavibacteria; order UBA10030; family UBA6906; genus UBA11986. Next base: position 31,461 of record JANNSJ010000049.1, read on the forward strand.
GAAAAACAGTCCACCAAGTCTTGAAATCTTCATTGAGGAAGTATTTAGAGTGAATATTCTACATGCTAATATACAAAAAACGATAAACAGCAACCAACAGCCATGTAACAGGAAATAGAGTGAAAGAGGTTCCAATGGCTGGAGAGAAAGCTCCCTATCCTACTTTGCGTCACAATTCACAAATCTGTATATTGGCATTCACAATATCCGAAGGAATGATCTATGAAGTTAGACGTTATGGCAATCGGCGCACACCCAGACGATATTGAGCTTGCCTGTGGTGGAACGATCATCAAACTTCTGAAGCAAGGGCGGAAAGTGGGAATCATTGACCTCACGGATGGGGAACTTGGAACAAGAGGATCACGCGAGATTCGGGCGAGAGAAGCAGAAGAAGCGACGAAACTGTTGGGTGTACATGTTCGCGAGGGCCTCGAGATGTCTGATGGGAATATTGTCAACTCATTAGAGAACCGTCTCAGCCTCATAACGGCCATAAGAAAGTTTAAGCCCGACGTTCTATTGTTCCCACATCATACCGACAGGCATCCTGATCATGAACACGCTCACGTGTTGTGTCGCGAATCGTGGTTCTATTCCGGACTGGAGAAGATTGAAACCTCTGATAATAAGATGAAGCAAGAGCCACATAGGCCTAGACATTACTATAGTTACATGCAATGGTTCGAGTTCATTCCGTCATTCATTGTCGACGTCACTGAAGAGTATTCACAAAGAATGGATGCGGTCAGAGCATTCGGGTCCCAGTTCCACGACCCATCGAGCAAGGAACGGGAAACCGTATTGAGCAGTCCAGAGTTTATGGAGATGCTCCGAACGCGGCTCGAATATTATGGGGATCGTATCGGGAGAAAATATGGCGAGCCGTTCTATTCTCCTTCCTTGCTTGGTGTGTCTGATCTGTTTTCTCTTGGACTGTAGCTCAGAAACTTCCATTCTGCCAACGCATGCCTAACATACACACATTCTGTACGCACTTTCCGATTGCCCTTTTCACCATGAGCCTGATCTTTGACTTGATGGATCCTCTTACTCAACGACGATAAAGTTCAGAGCGTGAATTGCATTTCTTGCTTCATCACTTGCAATCCCACTTCTATTTTGGAGGACTTCAACCCGCTCCTTTCACCCCATCAAACATGAAAGCTATCTACCTCGGCCTTGCTACTGTCTTGGTATCCTCATTTGGACTGGCGCCTGGCATGGCGGTGAGTTGGTTTACACGTTTGGCGTGGGTGTGCAAGCTTTGCACCGATGAAAAGTCGAAGAATCTTATTTGTATTGACCATGGTAATCATAAATAGAACAAGCGCTTAGGGGCGTATCCTCAAACAAAAGCCCATCATTGTTTTGATGGGCTTTTGTTGAAGTTGCTTGCTACTCTATCTCTAGGATTAGGAACTTACTCCTCGCTGGCCGTTTGCAATTTCAATCTCGATTCTTGGGCTCTTCGAACGATTGTTACTATGAACCCAACAACGAGGATGATCACCCCGTTCCAAACCAGGTTGATGTACGGTTTGATACTTGCCTCGACTACCAGTACATCCACCTGGGGCTTGCCACTATCCTGTGCTCCCGCCCTCAAGTCGCTATAGCCTAATTCAACGCTCGAATTTTCCTTTGCCTCGCGATCAGGATGCATTCCGATAATAACGAACTCAGCCTTGTCGAGATAACGGGCAGGTTCGTCTGTTTGCTCTCCGTTACTTATGAGCTTTGCCGGTGTAACAACGGTCGGCTTACCCGATTTCTCAACAATTTGGAGTTTGGCCCCAATTCGAACATTGGCCCCTTCGAGCATTGCTGCCTTTTCCATCACAGGGAAATCGAAGTCAATGAACGTAACTACGAGGTCGCCAATATTCTTTGTTTCGCCCCTCTTTAATGTCACGGCTTTTTGAGCAGCCTTTGTAGAATTGCCTGCCTGCTCAAGAGATAGCGGCGCAACATAGAAATCCTTACTGATAAGATTAATGATGTCAGGATTCCTCATGAGCCCCTTAGTATACTCGCTATAGTACATTGTTGGCGAGACAACACGCTCAGGCTGGTTTGGTCCCTCAACGCGAACATCAAAGCCGAACTTCTCTCCATCCAATGGCTTGTAGCTCACATACGTAAGTCTGTAGCCAAGCGCTTCCACGGTTTCACCCTGCGGAAGGGACAGCGTTACTTTATCATCATATTTGGAAGAGGCAACAAAGCCAAGGAACATTACCGCCAAACCAATGTGAGCTATTGACCCGCCGGCAAACTTCGGGCTTCCGCGAATGATGCGCCAGCCAACAAGAAGATTGGAAAAGAGAGCGAATGCTGCACCAAACACAAACAATGCCACCAGCACCTCATGCACGCCGATAAAAACCAATACGATGGTCGTTACAAGGGACAAAGCAACCGGCAATATCAAGTTCTTCCGTAGTTCCTTCGTATCTGACTTGGTCCACCAAAGGAGCTGGGCAAGGCCGCAGAGAACTCCGATGGCAATCCCCAAAGGCAGCGTAGTGGTTGAGTAATATGAAATGTCAACTGCTGTTGTCTTTCCTTGAAGAATAGTCGTGATCAGCGGTGATGATGTCCCAACGGAGATAAAGAGAGCGGCGCATACGATTGCTGCCGACCCGAGAAACAGCGCAAATTCCCTCGAAAAGTAGTCGTGCTGCAAAGAGCCTTTTGGCATGTCCTTCCGCCGGAAGACCAGTAAGCCCAGACCAAGTCCACTGAAGAGAACTAGCATACCAACGAGCAACCAATATGCCCACATACCAGGATCAACAAACGAATGAACCGATGTTTCCCCGAGAACACCGCTTCGGGTTAGAAACGTCGAGTACACAACAAATATGAAACACATCATGCTCAAGACAAGGTTTGTCTTGATAAACGCACCACTCTTTCGTTGAGAAAGAGTGGTATGTATTGTTGCCACTCCGATCAACCATGGAACAAGCGAGGAGTTCTCAACGGGATCCCAGCCCCAGTAGCCGCCCCACCCCAGTGTTTCATATGCCCAGAAGCCACCCATCATGATGGCGGTGCCGAGCACAACACAGCCGTAGACAAGCCAGGGGGTCGCAGGCTTGATCCAGTTGATGTAATCCCGCTTCATGAGAGCTGCGACAGCATATGCATACGGAACCCCCATCGCCGCGAAGCCGCTAAACATGACCTGTGGGTGAATCACCATCCAATAATTCTGAAGCAGCGGGTTAAGTCCCCGCCCATTCGGAGGAACGAATCCGGCATTCACCTGTCCCGACCAGGTTTCCCACACATACGCGAATGGATTCTTGACGAGCAACATGAGGAGAAGAAATGTCTCAATCAATCCATACGCTGTCATTACTTGCGGCTCATAACCCTTCTTCGCAGAATCACGCATCAAGAATATGCCAATAAGCGAAGTGAAGAGAGTCCATAGCATGAAACTCCCTTCTTGACCGGCATAGAACGTAGAGATCAGAAGCGGGAGAGAAAGTTCACGGCCACTGTAACTCCAGACGTATGTATACTGAAATTGATGCGTAAGAATGAGATAGAGGAGAACGGAGGATATCACCATAACGGTGACAACAGTAGCGTGGAAAAAGAGGCGCGCCCATCTGAGCAAACGTTCGTCATTGCGTACATGAGACTGAAAAAACAACACAACGGAAAGCAGGCTTGTAATGAATGCCAGCTTTACAAGTATTGAACCAATCATTGATCCCTCTTTGAGAAAGAACGTTCCAGCAACACAACTCTACGTGGACTTTTTGACATCCTCACCTTGTGCTTCATACTTCGATGGACACTTCGTCAGCACTTCGGTCGCGTGGAAGTATCCCTCATCGGCATTGTACCGGCCTTTGGCAACGACACTCACTGCCATCTCAAAATTGTTCGGGGCTGCTCCGTCAAGAACAACTTTACATTCCTTCCCAAGCTCGTCAACAAGGAAAAAGGTGAACTGTGTTGTCTTCGCATCGAACGAAGACGGCTTCTCTTTATTCCACTGTCCCTTCAACTGGACTTTCTTGTGCTTGCTGATTGCTCCGCTGACATCGGTGTATTCAATATTGCTTTGCAAGAACGATACCGACCCGAAGATGATAAAGAGAACAACAACAACTGCGGCGACAATTACCTTGGGTTTCATGCGTCACTCCTTCTCTTGTTGTGAGCGTTTCTCCAACTTCTTCAACCTGCCATCGATACGAAACAGATACAAATAAATCCCAAACCACACTGTCAACGCGATGCCAAGAACAATATAGAGCGAGTTCTGATTCAGGAATTCAAACAATCCGTATTACTCCTCTCACTATGAGTGTTTTGTTTCCAAGCGAACTGTGCGAATGTGAAGGTTCCACATCCAGATAAATAGGCCGGTAAAGCCTGTCAATGAAGCAAGAAAGATCACAAGCATAGTCGCGTTCATATGCACTTTGCCCTGCACATTAAGAATAGGCTCCGGGTGCAGACTTGCAAGAATTCGGGGCATGATAAACATGAAGAATGGCATCGTCACAGCTCCGATGATCGAGTACACTGCCGAGAGTGTAGCCCGTTTTTCTTCAATGTCCACAGCAGAACGAAGTGCAAAGTACGCTCCATAAATAAGGAGAAGCACAAAGATCGATGTTTGTCGCGGATCCCAATTCCAGTAAGTCCCCCAACTAAACTTCGCCCAAATTGCACCGGTAACAGTTGCCAGGATGCAAAACAGCAATCCAAGTCCCGCAGCGGATGCCGACGTAATATCGTCGTCCGGATTCTTCTTGCGCAAGTACTTGATTCCGTAAATCATACTCATTACAAATGCAACGGAAGCCAACCAGGCAGTGGGAACGTGAAAGAACATGATGCGGGCTTTTTCTTCCAGCCCTGGGATTGTTGGCAATTCAAACCAGTGTTGTGGCTGTGCAGACATGGGAAGGCTGAGCCCGAGCACAATCACGGCCGTCATCCAGAGGCCAATCACAATCTTCCAGGTCATCAATCTTTCCAGATGTAGTCAAAGAGAATATACGACACAGCAACAACTGCAACAATATATGAAACTAATATGTTGAATTCACCTAATGCCTCTTCAAAAAAGGCTCCTTCTGTTGCAAGTCGGGTTCCGTTAATGACAGTTAACAATAGGGGCAATAATATGGGAAACGCCAAAACCGGATAGAGAGTTCCTTTGGTATTGGCACGGGCGATGATCGCCGCAATGATCGTGGAGGATGCGGCAAACCCGATACTCCCAAGTGCAACCGTAACAACAAAGATGCTGTACGTCTTGATCACGAACTCACTGATGAACACCGAGTACAATACGACGACAAGGGTATTCAGTCCGATAACGAGGGCCAGGTTAAAGCAGAGTTTACCGAGGAGCACTGCCGTCGGAGAAGCAACAAGTTGAAGTGTCATCGACGTACCGCGTTCTTCTTCAGCAACAAACGTGCGGCTCAATCCCGACATTGCCGCGAAGAACACTGCAACCCACAACATGCCGGAGAGTGCATTCAACGAGGCCCCTTCTGTCCCGAGGGCGAACACGATAATGGAGATGGTGGTAATAACGAACATGACCAGGGCGCTGATTGCATAGCGTGTCCGCAACTCGGACTTCCAATCCTTCGCCAGAATTGCGATCGTTGCCTGCCACAGCGATGCCCTGGGAACCTGACGCTCAGCGGTCAAGATTCACCCTTTGGTCATGTCGATCAACATCGGTCGTATCGTTCGTTGCCACAACGAGAATGCCCTTCTTGTAATGTTCATCCATGATGGTCTTCACCATCTCGATGCCATTGGAATCCAGGTTCGCCATGGGTTCATCGAGAATAAGAATAGGTGGTTCATGGATCAGAGCAAAGGCATACTTTACGCGTTGTTTCATTCCGGAGGAAAATGTTCGGACCGGATCATCAAGACGGCCTTTCAGTTGAAGCCGATCGAGAAGCGGTTGAATCCTCGACGTGAGACTTTTCATCCCACGGACCGCAAGTACAAATTGCAGGTTCTCTCGAGGTGAGAACTCATCGTACATTTGCAGGTACGGTGAAACAAGCCCGATCATAGAATGAAGATTTGACATTGTATCTCTTCCATCCCATAGAGCTTTGACTTCCCCGGCTGTTGGCGTGAGAACGCCGCTCAACATTTTGATAAGAGTCGATTTACCTGAGCCATTCCGGCCGGTGATCAGCAGTGTGGTCCTGGGCTGCAACGAGAACGAAATGTTCTCGAAGATCACTCTCCTGTTGAACACCTTCTTGAGACTATGCCCGCTGAATTCTATTGTCATTTTCGTATGACAGCGATCTTGCCGGTAGTCAACTGGTCTTGAACATCAAGTACAAAGAGATACACACCGCTTTGGACGATTTCGCCGTTGCTCGTTTTTCCGTTCCAGACAAACGCCTGTTTGCCCAATCGTGTCTCCGACGTAAGCGTTGAAGTGAAAACCAAATCCATGCTTCCTGTAAAAACGGAAAGCGTCCCCTCAATTGGGCTGGGTGCATTGATCGGAAAGAACATGACGGACGTACCAACGATAAATGGATTTGGGAATGGAATCCCTATGGTAACAGGTGCGGAGCCTACACCAACTCCCACAACGTCCCACGTATACCAGTTCGTAACATCCACCACATCAAGCTTGAAAAAAATGCCGATGGACGTTGCTCTATATGAATCATCAACTCGAAGTGTGTTCAATAGATATGTGTAAGGAAACTGCGTAGACGAATTCCCGATACCAGCATTGAAGTTAATATTTGATAGCGCAAGCGTGAGCGTGTCCTGCAAGCCAATCACTTGATAATATCTTGCTGAAAGGGCAGCCAATGACCCTCCCATTGCCCTGGAGGGAGGGGCAAAAGCTATAGGCGATTGAACTATCAAGGGGTAGGAATACCCTTCGGGATAGTAACGAGAGGTGTCTGCTCTCGATTCTGTAAAGAAGTTCCACAAGGTCCACTCGGCAAACGCCTCCCGGAATGTTGAGTGGGACAGTTGAAGTGCATTATCCATTGCCTGAAGCGGACGCACATTGCGTATTTCTTCCCAGGCTGTTCGCATAACATCGCGTCCATATCTTTTTTCAACGAAGCTCCCCCAGATGCCACGACTGTACATGATGAAGCTGTTGGATGTAAACGGGGTTTCAGGGTGCCAGAATTGTCCCTGACTTGATCGAAGGTACTGATAGTAGTCATTCACATTCGTATACACAACATCTTCCATCCACACCGACGTAATCTCATAGAAGTACGAATCGCCGGTCCAGTATCCGTAGTTACCGATCTGGACGGCATGATGAAGCTCATGTGCAATTGTAACCCGAAGAGCAGGCATGCCCTTGTTGCTGTCGGGAAAGACAAAACTGAAGTCGTTGTCAATCTCCAGAAACGTGGTAAACGTTCCGCCGTCCGGTTTGCTGTTGATCGGCGTTTCAGGAGTCGTGAGGCCATAGTACGAACTGCCAAGTTCCCCAATGTAAATATCGTATTGGGTCCCGCCACCATTTCCGAAATCCTGAGGAGGCTGCAAGTATCCGAGGGTATTCGTCTGAACGGATGTTGTGTACTGAAGGATTGCTGCAACGGAATCGACATATTCGCGAACAGTTCCGGGAATTCGGTGGTACAGAGAGTCAAGCATTGCCGGGGCATTGGCGCCGACGGTGTCAAAGTGAATTCTAAACCCACCAACAAGAATACTGGTGTCTAGTGATGGTCGGAGGAGCAAAGATGAAAGCGACGATTGCAGCTCAGGCGGCAAGGACATGCGGTCGTGAAGTGCCGCTGACAACGTCGGCAGGCCACATTTATCCGATAAGTGATCTCCTTCGCTGGCCCCTTGTGCTTCACGGGAGAGCATACGATAGCTCTCGAGGCGGGTTCTTGTTGGCTGCTCTGATCCGGGAGAAGGCATCGCAATACAGACGATGAACGCCACCAGATATGAAACACGTAGAGTCATCGGAAAGGATCAAAAAAGATTGAAATCGTGCCCTTGGCTCCATTTGCAAAAATCAGATCCTGGATGTTGGGGAATTTCATGCTTGCGATCTGAATCGCTGTTATCTGGTTTGCAGAACGAATGCTCATCGGCGGATCGAACTTTCGATTCCCTCTTCCATACATTGTGACGATGGCATTTCTTCCAGTATCAATCCACGTCATATCCGGATGACCATCACTATCGACATCCCGAAGGAGAAATGCATCTTCGTTAAGCAGTTGTACATTGCGAATGAGTTCAACCGAATCCCTGAATGTCCCCCCTCCCCTTCCATATACAACACCGAATGCACTCCTTGGCGGTGGCATGATCAGGATCAAGTCTTTATGCTGGTCATTGTCGACATATCCAGAGAGGATGGAATGGACGCTTGCCGTTGAATCGGAAAAGGTGAGAAGGGGCTTCACGGTCTTGAAATCAAATCCCCCGCCCGGAAATGCTATTGAGAGTGTCGATTGTCGCGCTGCCTTGTCATGGGTGACGAAGACGAGTTCATATCTGCCTGATGCCGAATAGTCATCAACAGTGAGGGCTGTAATGCGCCCCGGAATACTGTAGCGAAGGCTCCTCTCGACAAACTGCCCGCCGCTGATCTGCCTGAACTGAGAAATCGATGGTGAGCTATCTCTTGGGCTGCTGTATTGCACTAACAACTCCAGTTGCCCTGATATCGAATCCTGTTTCGTGAGGACGATGTAAGGGTTCGATCCGGTCGGAAGAGTGAAGGCTTCAGTTGCTGTGATATTGTCAGCAAGCTTTACGATACTCACTTTCTCTGCATTTTCATGACTCATCATAACGGTGTATTCCTTCGTTGAGGGAGAACGCAATGTTCTTAGAGACACCGGCATATCCGAAACCGGTATTGCTTGCTGCCCCTGCAGTTTCCCTTCACCACGATTGAGAAGGATTGAGAGTGTTGAGGATCCGGTGTTTGCGACGATAATATCCATGAGTCCATCGCTGTTAACATCAACGGCAGCTACCCCTTTCGGAGTATTGCCGACACCGTATGTTGTCGGCCACTGTACTGAACCAGACGATGCTGAATTCGCATATGCCATCAACCGTTTGCTTTCCCGATCAATCACCAGAAGATCGTTTCGATTGTCACCGTCAAGGTCTGTAATGATTGAAGCAGCAATGTCCTCCCCCGCGCCAAAGGGAGTTTGCCCGCCGGTCTTCATTCCGGATGTACTGAGAACGACGCTCACTGCCTGTTCAGTTGTCACGATGAGATCAAGCAGTTTGTCATTGTTAAGATCAGCGAACTCTGCCTGCAAGGGTGTTGCTGCGAATTTGAGCGTTGTCGCAGGTTCAATTTCTCCTGTAGCGTTACAACGGAACATGGAAACGAGTCGCTCTTCCGGCATGGTAACAGCAATTTGCACAGTTCGGTCTTTCGAAATTGGTGAGGTGGCAATCCGCGATGGTTCGCCCGCAAGTGCAACTTCCACCTGTTCAGAGAAAATGCCGCGCCCGATACCATAGAACAATGCAATCCGGTTCGAGAGCCAGTCGAGCACAAAGAGATCAGTGATACCATCGCCGTTGAGGTCTATACACTGAAGATCACTGATAGAGAGATCGGGAAAAATCACTGGACCCATCGTGTAATTGCCATCCTTCTGTTTGAACAAGGGGGTGATGCCGGTTCGTTTCTTTCCGAAAAGCAATACGTCCCGCCTCCGGTCACTGTTAATGTCTCCGTAGGTGAGGCGTTGAGAAAGCACTTCACTTTGGAATTGTTTTGTCGCGAACGTGCTGCCCTTTCTATGAACCATGATCACAACGTTTCCATCGTTGGAGAGAAGGCTGAACCCGAGTGAGGAAGCATCCGGATCCGAAACAATTTCCCGTGCGTGTGTTGAAAGCGTGAGAAGGTCAGTCTGGAGAAATGTCCCATCGGCATTTACAGCATAAAAATATACTGTGGCAGTCTCTTGTGCCAGAACGGCGACCGCTGCCGGAGAAGCAAACCGTACAAGTCCGATAGGTGTATAACCAAGAGAGATGTCGCTTGTGGGACCGAACGAGGAAGCGGTGCGCTGGGAATACGTTGCGCCCGCACAAAGGAGGTGAATGTAGAGTACGTTTCTCGCAATCCGAAGCCGCAAGAATGATTCCAGATGTTCGGAAAAATCCAGACGAGGGAGTGTGAGCAAGGCGGGTCTACCGTGAGGATGGTTGTCGATCGCGCAAGCGACGTTCTCGACGGGTTAGCGCTTCTTCGTAGCGACGCCGTTCCTCATTGGTCTCCGGTACGGCAGGTGGAACGGGGATCGGCTTGCCTTGATCATCAATGGCAACAAAAGTAAGGTACGCGTTGTTTGCGCGACGCATTGTTGCTCCGCCCAACCCCTGAGCAGTCACGACGACGCCAATTTCCATCGACGATCGGAACGCCCTGTTGACCGATGCTTGTAACGTCACAATCTCTCCAAGCTTTATGGGGGCATGGAACTCCAACTGATCGACTGAGGCGGTAACGCACACCCGGCCACAGTGTCTCTGGGCTGCGATGGCCGCAGCGATATCCATCCAATGCATCAGTCGCCCGCCAAGAAGATTGCCAAGCTGGTTGGTATCGTTGGGCAATACCAGCTCAGTCATGAACACCTGCGAATTTTTGACCGGAACACCTTCCATCAGCGAGACGAACCTTGTTGTTGTGTAAGCTCACCTGTACCTGTGGATCTGACAACATTCGACGGCTGGCTTGTAACGTGATTGATGCCCTGCAGTTCCTTGTTAATGGTTTCCTTGAGCTTATCCGCACGAGATTGGAGGACACTGTTGGGAAAACGATCGTAGAACTTCTGCAACGCCGTGCGGGCATCTTCATACTTCTTGCGTGTGATAAGCACTTCCACCTTCCCAAGATAGGCAAGGGGGGCGAACTCCGTGTCGTGATACTTCTCGATGATATCGTCAAAGTAATAAATTGATGACTTGTAATACTCCATCGTTTCGTAGAGACGGGCCGTCTCGTAGGTTTTTCTCGCAAGGCGTGTATTCATCTCCATGATTTTCGCGGAAGCCTCTTCTGCGCGCACACTTGAAGGATAGTATTCAACAAACGCCTGGAACTCATCGATCGCTTTTCTGGTGTATTGCTGGTCTAACATCGATGGCGGCGAGAGATTGTAATACGAAAGTGCCAATTTGTACTGTGCCTCAGGCACAAGTGGGCTTGCGGGGTAGCTTCGTTTCAGGTAGCCATATTCTGTTGCTGCAACGAGGTATTCTCCGCGGCGAAACCGGCATTCTGCAAGAAAGAACTGGGCCGAGTCTGCATAAGCGCTTCCTTGATGCTGCAGGGTAATGATCGTGAACTCATTGATTGCATGGAGGTAGTCTTCATCATCCAACATTGCCATGGCCGTCCTGAAACGTTCCTCAACGTGAACTGTGGTTACCTCTTCGGATGAACCGCACCCATGCAATGCAAAAGCTCCAGCAAGGAGAGCCGTCACGACAAAGAGCTTTATCGAGCGCTCTGGTGTGCAAGAAATTGCGTTGATAATGCTTTTATCCTTTCAAGTATGAGATCAGAGTCCCGCCCGTTCCTCACAAACTCAGGCTGAAATCCGGCTTGCACGGGAAGACATGCGTAGGAAGATATTGTCGTGCCGTGAGCATCCTTCGTGAGCGTCGCTGCAAAGGCGAAGCTGCGTTGCGTCCAGAACCGGTCGGGTTGACGAAACACGAAATTGCCGAGTGAATGAACGATGTACTTCCCTTGGAATTCCTGGACGCCATACGGGACATGTGGGTGATGTCCCAGAAACAGGTCAGCGCCACCAGCAATGATCTGCTTTGCAAAAGTTTTCGTCCGGCGAGTGGGGCGATCGGCATATTCTTCTCCACCGTGATAGCTGACGACGATAAAGTCCACCGAATCCCGGACAGCCCGAATTCCGGGAAGGAGCTTTGTTGTGTCCGCTTCGGCAACATACCGTTTCCACATGGAGTCCTCAAAATTCATCACGTCCGTGCACGCGAAAAATGCAATCCGCATACCGTTCCGGTTAATGTACACTGGTGAAAAGAGATTCAACGTATCATCTGCCGTCCCGACATGGGACACGTGCACGTCATCAAGATATTGGATCGTCTCACGAAGGGCCTTCACGCCATAATCCAGCGCATGATTGTTCGCCGTCGACACGATTGTCACGCCCCCTTTTCGCAATGCATTTGCTCCAGCTGGCGGACCGGTAAAGATCAGATTATTGCGGGGATGCTGTGTTTCCCCATCCTGATCAGAGAGTTGCGATTCAAGATTCGCGAACACAATATCATACCGGGCAAACGAATCTCGAACTGCTTTGAAGGGATACAGCGTGTCGCCTCGAATGATCTCCTGTCCAACACCTCTTCCCAGATTGATATCCCCGACCGCAAGAAGCCTCACAGTTGTAGTGTGTTGAGAGCCTTGAAGATGTATTACACTTTTTGGGAGTGATGCCGGCTGGGTTTGGTCCGTTCGCAAGACAGCCATACTCAATACCAACACACTCATCAACCCACAACCCGCCAGCCATTGCATGGCCATTAATCTTTCCCTTTAGCTCCTCACATGAAATAGCAAATACACTGCAACAGCTATCGCTCCCAACGCGGCCAATGGTTCGAGGATCGTTGAAAAGAACCCTTCCTTGGGAAGAACCCCATGTGTTGCGGCGATAGCGGGATTTTCCAATCGCTCGACTTCAGAAGCATCGACAATATCACTAACACTTCGGGCAATATTTTCGTTCAGGAGAATTGCGCCTGAATTCGCCTGAACAATTTTTACAAAGAATTCCACACTCACCGTGCGATCAAAAACCCTTGCTCCAAACAACCCGTTGCGATGAACATTTGCATACGCTACTTGCACCGTCAATATCGCAAGTTCCATCTCGTAGGAAGCAGAAAGAGACTGTGTAGGAATTCGACCCTTTTCACTGACCGATTGCAGCACAATGCCCTGAACATACCAGGCAGTTTCCATTGGCCGAAGCGTGACCCGGACGGAGTCCGCAGGTTTTACAAATGACACAACGGAATCACTCACCTGCCGGGTCAATGTTTGAATCAACTCCAGGTTCGTAGGTGCTCGCGACGACTCGTCCTCCTGGGCAACCAATATCGCTACGGCAAACGAAAGAGCGAAGAAAACAATGAGTGTGCGTTGCAGATTATTCTCCGTTGCACTTACAAAATCAAAGAATTACGCGTAGATGCCTCTGGTCTTGAGCGTCTTTGCCACTTTGTCAATGGCAAGAATGTATGCGCCAATGCGCATCGTGACTTTGTGCGTTGATGCCGTATCATAGACAGCCTCGAATGACGTACGCATCATGCGTTCGAGACGACGATTCACACGTTGAGCGCTCCAGAAGTAGCCTACTCTATCCTGCACCCATTCAAAGTACGACACCGTGACCCCGCCCGCGTTTGCGAGAATATCAGGAACCACCATGATCCCGCTACTTTGGAGAATCGGATCTGCACTTGCTACAGTTGGACCGTTGGCACCTTCGACGATGACCTTCGCATGAATTTTCTTTGCAACCTTGGGAGTGATTTGATCTTCCTTGGCTGCTGGAACCAACACATCACATTCACACGTAAGCAAATCCTCTTGTGATATCTTGTCGCCGCCCTTCCATCCGTCGAGAGTCTTGTGATTCGCGACGTATGCAATCGCCGCCTTGACGTCAATGCCGTTCTTGTTGTAGTACCCACCGGTAACGTCACTGATGGCAACGACCTTGCATCCTTGTTCTTCGAGCAGTTCCGCTGAGATCGATCCAACGTTCCCGAAGCCTTGCACGGCCACCCTCGAATCTTTTGCCGACATTTTCAACTTGTCAAGGGCACACAGCGTATTGACCATGACGCCACGACCTGTCGCTTCCCGACGTCCCAACGAACCTCCGATGATCAGAGGCTTCCCAGTAACAACAGCATTCTCCGTTCGCCGTACATGCATGCTGTACGTATCCATGATCCATGCCATGGTTTGCTCGTTGGTATTCATGTCCGGTGCCGGAACATCCTTGTTTGGCCCGAAGACGTCCATCATGTTGGCGGTATAACGTCTGGTAATCTTTTCGATTTCAATAATCGTGAGTTTCGAAGGATCGCAACGCACGCCTCCCTTTGCGCCGCCAAAGGGAATGTTCACGACCGCACATTTCCATGTCATCCACGCCGCAAGAGCTTTCACCTCATCAAGGCTGACATCGGGGGAATACCGGATCCCGCCTTTGGAGGGGCCCATAACGTCATTGTGAATGACACGATATCCCTCAAATACCTGAATACGCCCATCGTCCATTTGAATTGGGATGGACACGATCACTTGCTTCACCGGCGTCTTGAGATACTCATACACTCCACGGTTGAGGCCAAGGATATCGGCAGCAACGTCGAATCGCTTCATCATTGATTCCAAGGGGTTCTCTCGATCCATCATTGGGGCCGGTTCCTTGTAGGCGTTATTGTGTTGATGAGCATCCATATTCAAACAACAGCTCCTTTCACTCGATGGTTGGGATAGAACTTTGTTCGTGCCTCTGCGCAAAAAACGTAACTCCAACTTACTGAAATTGAAGATGATATTCAAGAATGGTGAACAATAGCTTTGGGAGGCGGGAACTATCTGGAAGTGAACCCAATTCGGTTGAGTTCCTTCAAAAGGAGGGTTGGATCTTCATCCAAAAAGTGTCTGGAAAACCTGCGGGCGCGGCGCACTTCATGGTCATCAATCTCAGCAATAAGCATGTCTTCGTCAAATAGTTTTGCTGAACCGATGACGCTCCCATCCGGGGCTATAATGCTTGAGCCTCCCCAGAAGTTTACGCCATCTTCGTAGCCCACACGATTACAAAACACGACGTATGACGAGAGCAAGCGTGCGTAGGCTTTATGATTTTCAGAATTAATAATTGCAGTTTGCAGCTCTTGTTCATTTCCGCCCAGGCGTGTCGGGCTGGCAACGAGCGCAATGATGATCTGTGCTCCATCATGTGCAAGAATGTATGGCAATGACATGTGCCAAAGGTCTTCGCAGACCAGCACCCCAAGTTTTCCATGTTTCGATGCCGCAGGTTGTACAGTGTTTCCAGCAGTGAAATATCTCATCTCTTCAAACATCCCGTACGTCGGCAGGTACGCTTTGCGATGGGCAACCCTGACAGTACCATCTTCAAACAGAAACGCCGCGTTAAAAATGCGAAAGCCTTCGTCCTCTTCGACACCTCCGGCAAGAATGGAAATGGATTTGCTCATATCCACAAGCGCCTGAAGCCGGGAAGAATCACGGCCAAGATTGATGGCAAGATCCCAGTTCATGTCCTTGATAGAGTAGCCCGTGAGGCTAAGTTCGGGGAAAACCACCAAATCGGCTCCGAGCTCGCGTGCCTTGATTGCAATCTGAAGATGCTTCTGGATATTGACGGCGAGATCGCCAAGCACTGAGTCAATCTGGGCTACAGCTATGGTGAATTTCATACGATTGAGTTGAGAAAGGGACGGGCTGCTACCAGGGTAACGCATGGCAAAGCAAGCATGCCTCACTCGGACAAATCAAACATCCGAATATCCTTGATGTATTGAACGGTCTTATCACTTTTCATGTCCTTCAACTTTGAAATCTTCTTTTCCATCCGGATAAGATTATCCTTGATGATCGACAAGTAAGTTTTGAGATTGTCCCCGTCATGATTCTTGAGCAACGAGTTCACGGTATGCGTCATCCCATCAAGAGGCAGACGGATCTCGTTGGTAATGTTCAGGACGATTTCCTGAATTGCTTCAAGGCGCTTCTGCGTGATCTCAAGCGAGGTCAGCTGATTTTTGAGCTTTTGCCTTTCGATGACATTCAAGATGGTTTTTGGCAGTACCGGAGTCGAGATTTCTTCCTTGACAAGATAGTCTTCAACGCCAAGCTTCATTACTTCGACCGCCAAATCGAAATCCTTGTTTACTGTAAGAAATACTATCGGGACATTGATGCCACGCTCCTGAAGAACCCGGGTGATCTCCAATCCGTTCTGCCCGGGAAGAAAATAATCCATGAGAATAATATCAAATTCCCGCCCCTTTGCTATCTCGGCAAGTGCATCGGTGCCATTATCCTTCCAGGCAACATCGAATTTCTCTGGTTGGTGCTTCCGTAGAAAAAGGTCGACAAGTTTTGCAAAATCCCTGTTGTCTTCGACCAGAAGAATTTGAACCGAACGTTGTTCTTCCATGTGTACCCTTTCCCCCGTTCTAACCGATGAGTATCAACTTCACGAGAGGTTGACCACTGATTGTGATTTTGGTATCGTAAAGTAGAATGTCGTCCCTTCGCCAAGCGTTGAGTCCAGCCAAATCCGCCCTCTGTGGTTCTCAACAATCTTCTTTACGATTGTCAGTCCCGCCCCGGTTCCACGAAATTCCTCGCTTCGTTGGAGCCGTTGGAAAATCATGAAGATGCGATCAAAATACTGTCCTTCAATCCCGATACCATTGTCAGCCACGGAGAATGTGAACTCTTCGGGATTTTGTTTGACATCAATAGTGATGCGTGGATCGGGCTTGGTGTTAAACTTCATTGCATTAGAGATCAAGTTCCTAAACACCATGCTCAACTGTGTGCGATCATACTGCACATTGGGGAGGTCGGGTGAAACAATGATCTGCACACCCTTCTCGGTCAGTGTGAATTGTAAGTCATGGATGATGTCTCTGACGGATTCTCCCACTGACACCGTTTCTGTGGCTTCCGGTGTGCGACCGACCCTCGAAAGCGTAAGCAAGTCATCGATCAAACTTTTCATTCGGGCGGTGGATTGCACCACGGACCCCAGATACTCCCTCCCGTCTTCATCAATCCGATCCTTGTAATCTTTAAGAAGGATCTTGCTATACCCATCAATACTGATGAGCGGCTCTTTAAGGTCATGGGACACTACATACGTAAAGTCATCGAGTTCTTTGTTTCTATTCTGGATTTCGATGGACTTGTTGATCGTGTCTTCATACAGCATTGCTTTATCGAGCGCAATTTCGGTCAAATTAGCAATACTTTCCAAGAGACGCAAGTGCGTTTCAGTATAGAGGTCGCGTGTGGAATGTGAGAGTGAAAGCACTCCGACAACCTTCTGTTTTGATCTGACTGCAACGGCCATCATGCAGCAACTTTTCAGTTCATCATCCTCAACCTGACCCAGCCACGGGTTGCCGTGTTGTACTGTGCCTGCGTACTGGGAGTCCTGAACTTGAATGGCTTTCGGGGATTCGATTGCAGTACGATAGTAGTGCTGCTCACCATGCAGTACTTCGAATACCGTTGTAAGTGTGTTGTGTTGATCGGAGTAACTTACGTAGGTAAATCGCTCCACAGGAATTGCGCGTGACACTTCGGCATGGACAACTTCGAGAAGTGTCTGCGGGTCGAGTGCACCGGTCAACCCCTTGCCAATCATGTACAACGAGGTGATGCGCTGGACCTGGTCCTGGACTTCTTTGTAGAGCACGGCATTCTCAATGGCAGGGCCGATTTGGTTTCCGATCAACAGCAACAATTGCTGCTCCTGTGCATCGAACTCGTGCGGGCCTGCAAACGCGACATCCATTGCACCAAGGACTTTATCCTTTGATTGAAGCGGAATGGCAGCAAGGCTGTCGATTCCCAATGTCTTGAACACTATGCGGCCGCTTGCTGTAACCCGTTCGTCAGAGGCGAGGCCCTGCCTGATGAGCAGTGGTTTGCGTTGAGAAATCGCTGTTCCCGAGATGCTCGTGGATGCGGGCAATACGGCAATGCTCGATACAAGCTGATCGGGCAAACCAAGCGAGCGTGACAATACGAGTTCATCCCTGCGCTGATCGCGGAGATAAAACAGCACCATGTCTGCACCTACGATGTCTTTAATCTGCTCCGCCGCAACCCGAAGCACCTCATTGAGGTGTAGTGACTTACTAATCGAAGTTGAAATGGCATTGAGTGCTACCAATTCCTTGTTTCGCCGTTTTATTTCGGCCTCTGTCCGTTTGATGTCCGTAATGTCGGTGTGCGCAAACACAAGTCCCGTGACTCTGCCATTGATGACCATCGGGTTGAGGGCAATATGATAGGTTCGCTGTTCGCCATTCCAACGGATTTCATATTCCTGGGAATAGTATTCAAGTTTCCCGTCAAACAGTTGAGGCATCACCTTCTCAAATGAGGAACGCAATTCGGGCTGAGGAATAATCTCCCACAGGTTCTTGCCGATGAGTAAGTTTTCATCTTTATACTCCTCCAACCCCAGCCGGATGGCAAATTCACGCCACGCTTTGTTGACTTCTGTGATGCGGTGGAACTGATCCACCGTATAGACAACGCTGTTAATTGAGTTGAGCAAGTTGTGAATGTACTTGCTATCATCGCTCACTCGTTGGAACAGCCGTACGCGGTCAATCATTGCCCCGATTTGGTCTGCAATCGGCTGGAGATATCCCAATTCTTCAAGTGTGAATGCATTGCGCCGTACACTCGTTACGTTGAATGTTCCCAGCACACGTTCGTTGACGAATATTGGAATGCTGATCTGTGACTCGAAACCTTCCGCCACAGAAGTTGTGTGTGCTCCAAGTTCTTCGTGCGAGGCAAGATGTCCGATAACGACCCCATGCTGGCGGGCAATGGCGAGTTTGGAGACAGTATTCTCGACGGGCACCATTTCCCCGAGCGGAATGGACTTGCCGATGGGGCTATGACACGCGTACACCGTAATGTGCGTACCTTCGTCAGAGAGCAATCCTACATTGATCTGATCATAGGGGACAAGATTGAACACCTCAGCAGAGAGCGTTGCAAATATCTCATTGAAATCAATTGTTGCATTTGCCTTGCTGATGATGCGGTTGAGGAGTTCAATCTGGCTGTTCTTCTTCTCGAGCTCCAGCGCAAGTCGCTTGCGATCCGAAATGTCACGGGCGATGTTGAGCATTGCAACGGGTTCACCAAGCGCGTTGCGCAGCAATGTTGTATTCAAACTCATGGCAACGCTCTCGCCCTCATTTTTTCGCCATGTCATATCAAAGTCGCGTAACTCGTTCATTTCACGGAGCGCCGCGATCCATGTAACGAACCTGGCCATCTCCTCTTCCACAAGCCACGGGTACGGGAAATCCATGCCAAGGACCTTGCTGCGCTGGAAGCCGGTGATGCGTGAGAATTCCCGGTTCACTTCCCATACCTTGCCCTGAAGATCACAAATCATAAGAGCGTCACCCATCCCATCGATCACATTGCGAAGTATCTGTTCTGACTCCTTCGCTTCATGTTCGAGTCGTCGACGGCCTGTCACATCGGTAATGATACCAACAACACCCCGGATGGTCCCTTGCCTGTCCATGAGCGGAGAATACCGCGCCCAGATGTAACGAGGTTCAATTTCCCTGGAAAGGGTAAAGGGGATGTCCTCGGAACTTACTGCACTGCCCTGCAATGCCTGTTTGATGAGAGGACGCAGTTCGTCCATTCCTATGTGCTCAGCCACGTCATTGAGATTCTTTCCAAGAACCGCTGTCCGGGAGATTCCGGTAATAGCCTCCATGGAAACGTTCCAATCAAGACAGACGAGGCTCGCATCGTAGACAACAACCCCTTCTTTCACACTTTCCAACACATTTGTTTTCAGCTCCTCTGATTTTACCAGGGCACCTTCAAGCTGGACCCGATCGGTAATGTCACTGAGCAAGCCGGTCAGAAACAACACATTCCCCTGCTGGTCCTTTGTGTACCTCACCGAATCCCGCACCCAGCGGTACGACGCCTTGCCCTTGGGAAGAACACGATACTCAATCGTAAAGGTGTCAACACCAAGCGATTGGTTGGAAATCCGCTGGGCGTAGAGTGGGCGGTCATCGGGATGGAGCAACGTCCTCCAGAGATCAGCCGAGCGATAGAACTCTTCCGGCGGATACCCCGCGAGTGTTTCTATGTTCGGGCTGATGAAACTCGATACTCCGTTTGAGGTTGCATGATAAATGATGTCTGAAATGTTCTCCACTGCTGATCGGTAGCGCTCTTCGGATTCCTTGATCTGAGAGTAGAGCGTTGCATTCTCGATCGCCACGCCAAGCTGGGTGCTGATTGAGTTGAGCAACACCAGTTCGTGGTCCTGCATTTCCCGTCCTTTGCGCGTTCCCATCATCATCACTGCGGCTATTGCTCCTTTTGAAATAAGAGGAACATACACAACTGCACGAAGTCCCTCGTTTTCAAAGAGCGCTTTATATGGTAGATGCGGCGGATAATCTTCAACGAAAAGGATCAACGGTTCCATCGTTTTCACAACATATCCAGTCACACCCTCGTGCATGTGCTGCACTCCCAGTGATGCGATGAGTGTTTCAGAACACCCTACGTTGAAACCCATGGAAAGCGAAGTGCCATCCTTGTTGATGCGATATACCGCACCAAGCTCACACCCGAGCGCTTTCAACGACGACCGCAGGCCAATCAACAAGACATCGTCAAGATGGATGCTTTGATTGACGGAGAGTGATATTTCACGCATCAGTTCAAGTGCACGTGTCCTTCGTTGCAGCTCTGCTTCATCCTTCTTGCGTTCAGTGATATTACGATGATATGCCAGTGCTGTTTGCTTTCCATCCAACGGCATAATCGTTACCTGAACTTCGACATCAATGACTGTCCCATCCTTTCTCACACCCCGGTACTCATAGCGCTGCGGAACATGTTCCCCGAGGGCCCTGCGCCTGCTTCTGTCCAGTACGGTTTTCTTGTCCTTCCCTCCAACAATCATCGAGATGTCTTTCCCCACGACTTCCTCAAGAGAAGAATATCCAAACGTGCTGAGAAACCCATTGTTCACAAACAGGAACTTCTCCTCCCGGGCAAGCGACACTGCATCGATCGAGCTTTCGATGAGATGCCGGTATTTCGCCTCAGATTCTTCGATCTGCCGGATCATCCGTTTATGCTCTGTGATGTCTACGAAGGTAAATTGAAGTCCGGCCCTTGTTTCAAAGCGCACGGCAGCGGCAGAAACTTCACACATCCGTTCTACCCCGTCAGGGGCTGTGAATGACACGTCTCTCTTCAAGGATTCTGTCACGGTCGATGTCGTATCAAGCAGCGCCCGGAACTCCTTGACGAGTTTGGTGTTGCTCTTCCCGAATACATCAGAGAGTGTTAGGTCAGAGGTCTGCGACGCATCAATCCAGGAAAAAAATCTCTTGAAGGCCAGGTTGGTGAGAACGAGCTTGTTCCCGACAAACACAGCGGTGGGGTATGGCGCCACTTCAACGAGATTCCGAAAGCGCTCCTCCGATTGTTTGAGAGTCTGTTCGAGCTTTCGTTCTTCGGTGACATCCCTTATCATCCCGATGTACAGGCTATCCCGAAGCGTGGAAACATTCAGGACGAGATGAACAACCTTGCCATTCTTTTTACGAACAGTGCCTTCCTCAAGGAGTTTCCCCTTTCGCTTTAGTATTGCAAGCGAACGGAGCGCGGTTGGATACTTATCCAATGATAGCAAGTCAGCGAGGCGCATATGCTCCAGTTCTGACTTGCTATATCCAAGAATCTCGCATGCTCGAGGGTTGACCTCACGGTACCGGCCTTCGATGTCAAATACAATAATACCGTCGTTTGCCTGTTCAAACACCTGGCGGTATTTGTCCCCGACCAAATCCCCGGACGTAACGTCGCCTTGGGAGCGCTTATCTACCTTCTTAGGTGTAGGCCGAACCGTCATGATTCTCTATCAAGAATAATCTTTGATTCGCTTATCTCCCTACCAACTTCCACTTGAGCCACCGCCGCCGAACGATCCACCCCCACCCGAGAATCCACCGCCGCCCCCGAAGCCGCCAGAACCGCGACCTCCGCTTCCTGGAAAGAAGATGGGAGGAACACCCCCACCCAACAATCTCCGTCGCCTGGTTCCGGCATTGATGAAGAAGAATATCAGAATGATGAGAACAATAGGAAGGACACCGAGGCCCGGGGATTTATTGCCGGATGGTTCCGCTACATACTCGTTCTTTGTGGCGGCGAGAATCGCGTCCACCCCGGCACCAATGCCTTCAAAGAATTGCCCCTGTCGAAATCTCGGGGCAATTTCCTGCCGAATGATCAAGCCGGAGATTACGTCCGTGAGGACTCCTTCAAGTCCGTATCCTACTTCGATCCTGATCTTTCTGTCGTTCTTTGCAATGAAGAGCAAGGCGCCGTTGTTTCGTCCCTTTCGCCCGATGCCATTTTCCTCTGCAACACGAAGCGATGCTTCTTCAATGCTGCCCGATTCAATCGTTGGAACGATGAATACCACGACTTGCGTCGATGTTGCCTTGTCGAAATCCGAGAGCTTGGCTTCAAGCATCGCCAACTCGGTTTCCGTGAGAATACCGGTTTGATCAGTCACGTATCGAGTCAACCGTTGCCCGCTGGCCAGTTGGGTCAGCATCAGGCAGGCGAGCAACAACCATCGTCCGGAAGCGAATACAGAAACTGGTGGCATTAGAACTTCACTTGCGGGGCAGTATCTGCGCCTTCTTTCGCCTTGAAGTACTGTTTTTCTTTGAATCCACCGAAGCCTGCAACCAATGATCCCGGGAATCGCCGTATCGATGTGTTATACGTCTGCACGACGAGGTTATAGTTTCGTCGTTCGACAGCGATGCGGTTCTCTGTTCCTTCAAGTTGATTCTGCAACGCCAGAAAATTCTCGTTCGATTTCAATTGCGGATAGTTTTCTGAAACGACCAACAACCGGGAGATTGCAGACGAGAATTGATCCTGAGCAGCCTGAAACTTTGCAAAGGCCTGCGGATCTTCCAGCACGTCCTTCGTGACAGTAATCTGGCTTACCTTTGCCCGTGCTTCGGTGACGCCGAGAAGAACCTCTTTTTCTTGTGAGGCAAATCCGCGAACAGTTTCCACAAGGTTCGGAATCAGTTCAGCTCTTCGCTGGTATTGATTCTCCACCTGGCTCCATCCCGACTGTACCGCTTCGTCCTGACTAACGAGCCCGTTATACACTCCAATACCCCACATTGCGATGCCCACAACAAAGACAACGATGACGCCAACAACAACCAATGCGATTAGTGCACCACGAGATTTCATCATGCCTCCCTTAATTGGTGAAGATGGTCTTTGAAAAATATCTTGATAATTTGTGAACCCCGCGCACTACATCGTCGCCTTCCCCACCGGACAACTCCCGCGCACGCCAGCCTTCAATCGCAACCGGTATCAGCCGATATGCAACATTGTTGCCGTGCAACCTGACCTCGAACAACGCAGTGTTGTATGTATCACGGCTATTCCCTCCAAATACAAAATTGCCCAATGAATATACTATGACTCCTGATTTGTACTTCTCAATCCCTTGCAATACATGCGGGTGATGTCCGATGATGAGATCTGCTCCGGCATCAATCACCTCGTGGGCAAACTCAATCTGCTCTTGATCTGGAATTGTTGCTTTCTCTGTTCCCCAGTGCAAGTTCACTACTATATACGGAGCAGGATTCTGCAGTTTCAGCTTTGCAATATCAGCTTGAATTGTTTCAATATCCCTGTCCGCCACGCCCGGCTTCCTGGATGTTGCTTTAGGGGCTTCACTCCCTCCATAGTACGCGAGCAAGGCAACACTCTTGTCGTTTGTACTCACAACAACCGGCGTACGGGCTTCGGTTCTATTGCGCCCGGCACCAACGTGGCGTATTCCCACTGAATCAAGATACGAAATTGTATCGAAAAGTCCGACCCTGCCGAAATCGTAAATATGATTATTGGCAATACTGACCACATCTATTCCTGCACCAGTCAATGCGGAGAGAAACCGCGGATGCATCCGGAAATTATAGGGCTTGTCAACGCGTTTGCCTCGCGTTGTTACAGGACATTCTAGGTTCACCATCGCAATGTCTGCTGTCTTCAACAACTCGAAGGTGTTGAATGCCAGATTCACAGAGTCACCCGCATCGTCCTCATAGTGACCGGCAAGCAAACAGTCGCCACCAAAACGAAGAAGAACACTATCGCCGCTAATGGGGGAGCTATGTGGTGAGGTTTGGATAGCATCAATCTCTGGTTTTAGCGGAAAACTCAGAGCATACGGCAAGCTCGAGGTCATCAGTGTAGTGAGACAGTAAAGAAGGCGGAATAGAGAATTTACCAAAGAGGGGTTTTGCATGGTCTGGTGGTTGCTAAACTACAATCAAAAACTCACGGCTGCTCTTAAGCCGAGGGTAGCCCGGTACTTGTTTTAAAAAAAAGCAGTCATAGCGAATAGAAACGTCGAGGTTTGCTCTCGCACCTATTGGAGATTCGAATCCAAGAATTGGTGCGATTCCAAACCCAACAGATGTCCCTTGTTTGTTACTCAAAAAGAAGGCACCTGCCTCACTCGTAGAATAAATCCTGATTGCTTTTTGACGGAGCAAGTAGAACTTCAGTCCGCCGCGTATTGGGACCCCCCGAAACGATGCCAACGAATCTGACTTTCCTTCAAAACTTGCAAAACCAATTGATACAGTCAGGGCAAATTGTGGTGACACGTAGAGGCTAATGTTTGCAGAACCGCCGTATCCAACAAGGACTTCGGTTTTGAGTTTGCCCACGGGAACCAGCACATCTGCTCCAAGGCTGAACCAGAGTTTCTCTTCCTGAGCCAAAGTGGTACATATAGATGCCAATAGCATGACAACGAGTACGAACGCTTTCTGGAGTATAAATTGGTTATTCGACAACATAGACTTGATTTTCCACCCCAACGAATTGACAGCGTATAACATCAGACGACGAATCAACAACAAAAAGGGAAGCCCATGGGCTTCCCTTGAAAGAAAAACTATTGCCGTGTACTAGTTGAAAATGTATCCCACACGGGCCGCAACGCATGTTGCATTGGCAACGCCAAGCAAGCGAACTGATACATCGAACTTGCTGGCTTCGAAACCAACTTGTGGCTGGTAGGTGAAGTCTGAGCCAGAAACAGAACCTCCGCCAACTTGAACACCAAAAAATGTTTGACTCGGAATGGTGTACGAACTGAAAATAAGCCCTATTTCAAAAGCACCATATGGTCTGAAAGAGCTTGCTGCCGGTGAAAAATAATAGCGTGCACCAACAACAACTGGAATCATGCTCCATTTTCCTCCATTGATTGTTACACCTGCAACTGTTTGATCCTTACCAGAAAACGTCAAATAGCCAGCGGTTGCAGTAAAACTCACCATGTCATTGAATAAATAGTATCCACGTCCAGTTCCCCCGATGCCAATACTCTGAGTATTGCTGAACGCGGTTGTCATCGGAATTGCAACATCCGCACCGATCCCAAATGAAATCTTCCCCTGCGCAAAAGAATTGCTCGTAGCCATCAACATAATTGCTGCAACCGTTAGCAAGAGCTTCTTCATTGTGTTACTCCTTTAAGGTGATAGAATGTTTTGTTGTTGAGGTGCTGCACAAAACTGGCCTAAGTATAAACAATTCCTGTGCATTTGTCAAGAAATTCTAGCTTGCGACAATGAAATGTGGAAGCAGTTGTTGGAACAACTCGAAATAACGCTATCCGCCAAAAGTCACGCCTACTGTCAAGGGAATCAGACCTGTGCTGCTTCCTTCAGTGAATATAAGAACATACTTGAAATCGAAATACAGCTTCACCGCACTGCTCATTGCATATTCAGCACCGGCTCCGAAGTTTATCCCAAACTTGGTTTGGCTGCCAAGGCCGGTTTTTAAATCAAACGATTGACCGCCAACCTCAATCTTACCGTCGCTGATGCTAAGGATATGAATGCCCAACCCAAGAATACCATACGGAGTCACGCTTGAGCCGGTGGGAATCTTCCCCAACCCATTCACGGTGATGCTGAACGCGCTGGCATTCAGACCAGATACTGTTGCTCCTTGTGCATTAGGATTGGCAGCCACGATGGCCTGCACGAGTTTGTCCTTATTTGAACCATAGATACTGTAATCCAAATTCAATCTCAAACCAATGTACTTCATGATACCTAAATCACCATGAGCCCCGAATAGGAACCCTGTGCTATAGAAATCGCTAACCCCCTGCGGGAATGAGGAGAGTGAGAAACCAGCGTGGCCACCACCTCCAAACTTTACCTCAGACCTTGCTTCGAGTGAACAAATCAACAATAAGAAAACAAAAACACATTGTTTCATGGTACCTCCAGAATTAAGATGGATAAGTTGGTTGCTGATACTAGACTTCATAACGAATACCGGAACGAATGAGGATGATGAAACCTGTTGTACCAGTTACGAACACCGGACCAAGCTGAAGTTCTGCAGGGATGTAAAGATTTCTTGCAATTTCAAACTGTGCCCCTCCTCCAAAGCGGATGTCAAAATACGGCCCGCCTGTAAAAAAATACAACCCGAATCCTGCGTCTGCGTAAGGTTTTACCTTGGAACCAGGGATTGAGAAGTAGTACTTGAAGTAGTTTGCCCATTCAATGGGAGTACCTGTTTGCGTGTTGATGCCGAGCTCAGTTCCAACAGCAGGCCCTTTGCCAATCAATACTTCTCCCATTGGACTAATATGAAAGCCTGCTGCTGACAAACCACCTCCGCTGGCAATGGAAATGCCCATGTTTCCGCCCACGGACCAGCGTATCTGAGACTTTGCGGTCATGGGTAGGAAAACAATGATCAAACAGAGCAACGACTTGCCAAGACGATTCATAAAGATACCTCCTGAAAGTGGTAATATCTGGTAATTGTAAGTAACAAGTTACTTCAGCATGGATCTCGCAATAACAATGTGTTGTATCTCCGATGTCCCTTCATAAATCTCTGTGATCTTCGCATCACGGAGATAACGTTCAACAAGGTACTCTCTCACATATCCGTACCCGCCGTGAATCTGTATTGCCTCAAGCGCGCTTTGGACTGCAACCTTCGATGCAAAAAGTTTTGCCATCGCGGCCTCCGAACCGAAAGGCTTGCCCACGTCTTTCAGTAAAGCGGCACGAAGAATCAGAGATCTGGCAGCTTCGGTATTCGTGGCCATATCCGAGAGCTTGAATTGAATAATCTGCAGTTCGGAAATGGGCCGGTCAAACGCCTTTCTCTCCTTTGCATATCGAAGAGAAGCATCAAAACAACCCTGGGCAATACCGAGTGCCTGGGATGCAATCCCGATCCGTCCACCCTCAAGCGTGCGCATGGCAAATTTGAAGCCTTCCCCGTCTTCTCCGATTCTATTCTCAATAGGGATACGGCAATCGGCGAACGAAAGTGACACCGTGTCCGAGCTTCGAATGCCAAGTTTCTTCTCTTTCTTGGCAACGGTAAAGCCGGGCGTTCCCTTCTCAACAATGAACGTGCTGATACCCTTCGATCCCTTTGATTTGTCCGTTGTTGCCATGACAATGATAACATCTGCTGTGGAGCCATTGGTAATCCAATTCTTCGTTCCATTCAGAAGATAGTGGTCACCACTTCGCACTGCAACTGTCCGCTGGTTTGATGCATCACTGCCTGCCTCGGGTTCCGAAAGGGCAAACGCTCCCAGCTTTTTGCCAGACGCGAGGTCGCGAAGATACCGCGCCTTTTGGTCTTCGTTTCCGTATTTGTTGATGCCATAGCAGACGAGCGAGTTGTTCACTGACATGATGACTCCAACAGAGGCATCGACGCGGGAGATTTCCTCCATCGCAATAACATAGCTGATTGTATCAAGCCCGGAGCCACCCCATTGTTCGGGTATCATCATACCCATGAAGCCGAGTTCCCCCAGTTCCTTGATGGCTTCGTGCGGAAATTCCTCTTTCTCATCACGCTCAATCGAAGTGGGAGCAAGTCTGGCTTCGGCGAATTTCCGCGCAGTCTCACGTATCATCTGATGCGTTTCAGTGAACTCAAAATTCATGCAGCCGAACTCCAATCACGCTTTGGTATAGTCATAAAATCCCTTGCCTGTTTTCTTTCCCAGGTGCCCCGCTGCCACCATTTTCTTCAGCAAGGGGCACGGGCGGTACTTCGAGTCACCGAGTCCGTCATGCAACACGTTCATGATGGACAAGCACACATCAAGTCCGATGAAGTCGGCAAGCGTGAGTGGTCCCATGGGATGGTTCATTCCAAGTTTCATCACAGTATCAATGGACTCCGGAGTTGCAACGCCCTCCATGACGCAATACATGGCTTCATTCAGCATGGGCAGCAATACACGGTTCGATACAAACCCCGGATAATCATTCACCTCGACCGGCACCTTCTCGATCTTTTCCGACAATGACTTCACTGCCGCGTATGTTTCATCCGAGGTCGCAAGACCGCGTATCACTTCGACCAGTTTCATGACAGGAACAGGATTCATGAAGTGCATCCCAATGACCTGCGCCGGGCGTTTCGTGACTGCGGCAATCTCGGTGATGGAAATTGATGAAGTGTTCGATGCATGGATGGTGTGTTGCGGTGACGAGACATCAAGTGTCTTGAATATCTCATTCTTAATCAGCGGATTCTCTGTCGCTGCTTCCACGACAAGATCAGCAGCTGAGACTGATTGCGCAAGATTTGTCGATGTGCGGATATGAGAAAGTGTCGCTTGCTTCTGATCGGGAGTAAGGGTTCCCTTCTTAACCTGGCGGTCAAGGTTCGTTGTGATGGTGGCGAGACCCCTATCGATGAACTCTTGTTTGATATCGTTGAGTGTTACATCAAATCCGAATTGGGCGAAGACATGAGCAATGCCGTTCCCCATCGTTCCCGCACCAACAACTGTAATGGCCCGGATCTCCACGACCTGTTTCCTTCTGAATATCAGTGAATTCGTTCAACAATCATTCCGCCCGCTTCACCGCCCCCGATACAGATTGCTGCCATTCCCCTCTTCGCGTTTCGCTGCTCCATCGCGTGAAGAAGAGTGACAAGAATGCGTGCACCACTTGCACCCAATGGGTGTCCCAATGCAATGGCTCCACCGTTGACGTTCACTTTGTTGACGTCAATACCCAGCGCTCTGTTGACGACAAGCGTTACAACTGCGAACGCTTCGTTTATTTCGAAGAGATCAATATCCTCAAGTTTGAGTTTTGCTTTATCGAGTACCTTTTTGATAACGTCGGTCGGAGCCGTGGTAAACCAAAGCGGTTCCTTGGCGAATGCACCATACGCCACAATTCTAGCGAGAGGTTTCAGTCCCTTCTCCTTTGCGTGTTGCGCTGACGTAATGACCAACGCAGCGGCGCCATCACTAATCTTGGAAGCATTCGCCGCGGTAACGGTCCCGTTCTTCTCGAATGCCGGTTTCAACTTCGGGATCTTGTCAAAATTCGTCTTTACAGGATCTTCGTCGTCCAGGATGAGGGTGTTGTCTCCCTTCGTTCCTTCAAGTTCCACTCCGACAATCTCTTTTTGAAATCGTCCGAGTTTCTGGGATTCCTGGGCACGCTTGTAACTCATGATAGCGAATTCGTCCTGCGCTTCGCGGGGTATGTTGCATTCCTTCGCGCATAACTCAGCGGCATTGCCCATCAGCGAATTGTCATAGGCATCAAGCAGCCCGTCTTTCAACATTGCGTCAATAAGCTCAGCGTTACCCATTTTGTACCCGCCCCGTGCTTTCTCCAGGAGATATGGAGCATTGGACATACTCTCCATACCGCCTGCAACAATCGTCTGTGCGTCATCAAGAGCGATCGCCTGCGCTGCCAGCATCACGGCCTTCAACCCGGAACCGCACACCTTGTTGACAGTCAAACATTCGACAGATTTTGGAAGGCCGGCGAACAGGGCTGCCTGACGTGCTGGCGCCTGGCCAACGCCCGCAGAGATGACATTCCCCATGATTACTTCGTTGACTTCATCATCTGTAAGGCCGGAGCGCTTCATCGCTTCGCGGATGGCAATTGCACCCAATCTGGGTGCGGAGAGAGAGCTCAGAGTTCCACGAAAAGCGCCTATCGGTGTACGACATGCACTTGCGATAACAACTTCATTCATTTCACATCTCAGATTTTTCCAGCGGAAGAGGAACAGTGTGGCAATGCATGGTACGTGAATATGAGCAAAAAGGCAAGAAGAACTTCTTGTTACAAAACAGGAATGCCCCCGGATCGTGGGGGGCATTCGCAAGGAATCATACTTTCTACAAATCAACTGTTCATCAGTTTCAGGAATTCCTTGTTGGACTTCGTGCCCCGCATCTTGTCCATCAGGAAGTCCATTGCATCGACAGGATTGAAATCGGAGAGCAGTTTCCTCAACACCCATACGCGACTGAGATCGTCCGAACTCATCAGCAGTTCTTCCTTGCGTGTGCCCGAGCGATTGACATCCATCGCAGGGAAAATCCTCTTATCACTGAGCTTGCGGTCAAGCACGATTTCCATATTGCCCGTGCCCTTGAATTCTTCGAAGATGACTTCATCCATTCTGCTGCCGGTCTCAATAAGCGCCGTGGCGATGATCGTAAGACTTCCGCCCTCTTCAATGTTCCTTGCCGCCCCAAAGAAGCGTTTCGGCTTGTGCAGCGCGTTGGCATCCACACCGCCGGAGAGAATCTTTCCCGAATGCGGCACCACGGTGTTATGCGCACGGGCAAGGCGAGTAATACTATCAAGCAGGATGACGACATCCCGTTTCGCTTCAACCAAACGCTTTGCCTTTTCGAGTACCATGTCGGAGACCTGAACGTGTCGTTCTGGCGGCTCATCGAAGGTTGAACTTACTACTTCGGCATTCACCGATCGTTCCATATCTGTCACTTCTTCCGGGCGCTCATCAATCAAAAGAACGATGAGTTTTACTTCTGCATGGTTCCGGGAAATGCTGTTCGCTATTTTCTGGAGAAGGATGGTCTTTCCTGCCTTTGGCGGCGACACGATCATACCACGCTGACCTTTGCCGATAGGCGTAAGGAGATCCATGATACGCATGGAGTATTCACCCGGGGCGGTCTCCAACCTCAACGCAGAGTTCGCATAGAGCGGCGTCAGGTTGTCAAACAACACACGCTCGCGAATCGTCTCCGGATTCTCATCGTTCACGGCCTCCACTCTCAACAGTGCAAAGAACCGCTCGCCCTCCTTGGGAGGTCTCACTTGGCCGCTGACAGTATCACCCGTCCTCAGGTTGAATTTCTTGATCTGCGAAGGAGAAACGTAGATGTCATCGGGGGATGGAAGATAGTTGTAGTCCACTGACCGAAGGAACCCGTAGCCATCGGGTAGGACTTCAAGCACACCCCGGCTGAAGGTGAGTCCTCCCTGCTCAGTCTGAGCTTCGAGGATTTTGAATATCAATTCCTGTTTCCGAAGATCACTATAGCCGGCGATGTTCAGATCCTTGGCGATCTGATTCAACTCCGCGATCTTCTTCGACTTTAGTTCAGAGATGTCCATGCTCATGGATAAAACCTTTCAGGTGAGATTCCCCTTGTTGGAAATGCCAAAGCGGCTGCCCGACGAATAATGGAGGGAAAAAGATAACTCGTTAAGAATTAATCGTTGGATTGAGTGTCTGAGACTGGTTGATGAGTTTGGAACAGGTGGTGAATCTGAGAGCTACCGCAGCTTCCTCTTTTGTCAGATCTGACACCTGAAATATACACTTAAGACCCAATATTGTCAAGCTTTTTTACGAAGGGCAAATTCCAGCGCCTCTCCGACAACATAGTGCGAGCCTGTCACAATGATTGGCTCTGAATGATGAACATCTTTTCCGGCCAGCTTCAAACCCTCCCGGACCGTTCCGCCGAGCCTGGCCTGAATCCCCTTGCTGCGAATATATCTATACAGCATTCGGGCGCTCAACGAACGCTTTACCCTTGGAGAAACAGCAACAATGGCGGTTGCAATTCGCTTTAGCTGACTGACAATGGCAGGGTAGTCCTTATCTTTCATAACACCGAAGACCACGATAAGGTTTTTGTGGCCAAGCGCCCGAAGAGCATTAACGAGGCTGCGAATGCCTGGCGGATTGTGGGCGACATCCATGATATACCGCGGTTTCCTTCCAAATGTTTCAAGGCGACCATGCAGACCAGTATTGCGAACTACATTGATCAGCCCGCGTCGAACCGAGGCGGTATTAACCCGGCTAATATTGGAACGAAGCGCCGGATCATTCTTTAAGACCTGGATCGTTGCAAGGGCAAGGCGGGCATTCAAGAACTGATGCGGCCCGGCAAGACCAAGACTACTATTCGGAATAGAAAATGAGCGTGATTGAAAGCTCACCCTGCTGCTTCCGGAATCGATCCTCTGCTTGACAACATTTGAAGCCTTGTGGAAAGGGGAATCATTTTTCTTTGCAATTCGCTGAAAGACCTTGAGCGCTTTGGGATCTTCCGATCCGGTCACTAACGGCGTCATGGGCTTGATGATCCCTCCTTTCTCTTTTGCAATGGAGCGAATGGTCTTTCCCAGAATATCGGTGTGATCGAGGCCCACGTTGGTGATGACACTCGCAAGAGGAGTCAGAACATTCGTGGAATCAAGCCTCCCACCCAGTCCTGCTTCGACGATTGCGACGTCGACACCTTCATCGGCGAAGTATTGAAATGCGATGCACGTTGTCGCTTCAAAGAACGTGGCATGAACCTCCTCGATTGCCTGTCGTAGCGTCTTCGCATAGTCAACAAGTCTCCGTTCCGGAATCTCCCGCCCGTTGATACGGATGCGTTCCGTAAACCTTACGAGATGAGGAGATGTGTAGAGCGCGGTTGCATAGCCTGCTTCCATTGCGATGGACGCAAGGAATGCAGACGTTGACCCCTTTCCGTTTGTGCCCGCTATATGGATGGAAGCAAATCGGGTTTCGGGATTACCTGCAGAGTCCAACAAATGTCTCATGTTGCGGAGGCCGAACTTCATTCCGCGACTTTGCAGACCGTAGAGATACTTGAGTGTTGCGGAATACGAGTTCACTGAATCATACGGAGAATTGTACAACGTGGTGCTACAACCAGGTGTCCACGACCGACACACCGGCTTTTGCATCAAGACAACCAACAAGTGAACCGGTATCGGCGATGGAATGGTCTTCACAGTAACGCCGAATGCCTTCCGCTATCTTGATTCCTGCCGCCGGGTCGACGAAGTTCGCAGTACCAACCTGCACAGCGGTTGCACCCACCATCAGAAATTCCAACGCATCATTCGTGTTTACAATGCCTCCAATACCGAGGATGGGAATCTTGACAGCGCGGGCAGTCTCGTAGACTTTAGCAAGGGCAATAGGTTTGATTGCCGGCCCGGACAAACCACCGGTCACTGTTGAAAGCATCGGCTTTCGCGTCCTCACATCAACCGCCATCCCGATGAGCGTGTTGATGACGGAAACCGCATCAGCGCCAGCAGATTCAACAGCACGCGCAAACTCGGCAATATGGGTCACGTTTGGAGTAAGCTTGAGGATCAATGGCTTCTTCGTCCGTGAACGAAGCCTGCGGGTGATTTCTTCCGTCAATTTGCAATTCGTGCCGAAGCTGAGTCCACCTTCCTTCACGTTCGGACACGACACATTGATCTCATACCCATCCACCCCTTCATGGGATTCCAGTTCATCAAGCACTGCGCAATATTCATCGATGGTGCTTGCGGCAATGTTGGCGATGACAACAGCATCCACGGTACGCAGGAACGGCAACTTCTCGGTCACGAACCGCGTTACGCCGATATTTGCCAGTCCTATGGAGTTGAGCATACCGCCGGCAGTTTCAACGATTCGTGCTGGTGGATTTCCATCGCGGGGTTTGAGCGAAAGAGACTTCGTGATGATACCGCCGAGTTGATTGACGTCTGCCAGGTCAAGACATTCGTCGCCATAACCGTATGTCCCCGAAGCAACCAGGACACGGTTCTTGAATACCACACTGCCAATGTTGAACGACGTCCGCAGCATACCCTACAGTTTGATTTTTTTCATGTCAAAGGTGGGACCATCCTTGCACATCAACGCGTACCGTTTCTCCTCACCAACAAGCTCTACGGGACAGCCCTGACAAATCCCAAAGCCGCACCCCATTGGGCCTTCGAGGGATGCTTCGCAGAGAATATTATTCTCGAGAACATACGTTTGCAATGCGCGCAGCATAGGAGTTGGACCGCAGGCGAAAATCTTAGGCCTTGGATATGTACCGGACGACAATATCTGCTTTGCAAGATCAACAGCGTTGCCATGAAATCCCTTTGACCCATCATCCGTCGCTATGTTTACATGTTGAAGATGCTGGTCAACGATGATGGAAGCACTACGGGCCCCAAGAAATGTAACGATCTGTTTACCGGTTTTCATCAGTTCGCGGGTTGCCATTGGCAACGGTGCAACACCCAGCCCACCACCGATAAGCACTGCGGTCTCAAAGTCATTTCCGTACAAGGTAAAGGGGACGCCAAGAGGGCCGAGCACATCAATGGTCTCGCCCGCGCGCTTCTTTCGAAGGACGGCTGTTCCCTTTCCAATAACATTGAAGATGATCTGTACGCCTTCACCTTGTGTGTAATACACACTGAAGGGGCGGCGCAACAAAGGCTCGATGCCCTCATCCGTTTTCACGTTCACGAACTGCCCCGGTGCAATGGAAGTACTTATACTCTTTGAAACAAACGTAAGCACGTAGACATTATCTGCTACCTGCTCAACAGTCTCGACGGGGCAACGCTCTTGAATCATCAGGTTGGGATTCTACTCTTTTTTACCCTGTTCTGAAGGTATGGTGGGAACATCCTGCTTATGGAGATCAAGGGGTTTGTCTGTCTTATCTGATTTGCCGCGGATCTTTAAAGAATCGCCCGGTGCAGATGTCGAATCCTGAAGAGATGGTACGGGAGCTTTCTTGCTGATGTCATACTCATCAACTTTCGGTTTTGCGATTGCTGCATAGCGCGAACCCGGGTACAGCGAAACCAATGTTCTGTAATTTGCAATAGCGCTATCGGGTTGGAAATCCACGCGTTCATAAATCCATCCAAGTGCATACTGCGCCTTTGAAGCAATGGGCGAGGTTGGGTATTTCCGGACGATAATTCTCATTGTATCACCTGCAGCACCGGCATTGCCTGCACTCAGGAGTCCTTCTGCGCGGGCATAGGATGCCTCCGCCGGGTCTGCGATCTTTGTTTTAATTGGCATACCAAGAATCCTTCCCGCCTCCGGTGCAAACTCCGAATCGGGAAAGCGGCCAACAATTTCCCTGTAGAGTGAATCTGATGCGATACGGGAACGCGTCGTATCCTGACTGTAGATCTGGGCAAGAGTGAAAAGGGCTCGCGGCGCTTGAGGACTTCCGGGATGATCTCGGAGCAACGCCCGGTACCACTTTTCGGCGGAATCCGGAAGACTCATCGTCGTATAGAACAATGCTGCCAGTTCCGTTTTGCTATATGCAAGCCGGGCATTGGCCGAGTCAAGCGTAATGCTTGGCAGTGCCGGAACGCGAACGATTGCGCTGTCCGGTCTCCTGCCGTTAGCGAGTCGTACACTTGCTGAGTCCCCGACAGGAAGCAGAGGTGAGGGAACGCGTCGACCTGTGCTGTCCCTGTTTCTGCCATTGGCGAACCTCACTGCCGAGTCAGGTATTGCTGGCGGTTGCTGGGTGAGATGGGCAAGAGACGTGTCCGCCCGGTTGTGCATACTGTCAATCGTTGAATCGATAGCGCTTGACACACTCATCTTTGTAGTATCTCGCGGTGTGAGGATGAATGTCCGAATGCTGTCAAACCTGTAAATATCGTTCCTGATCTGTATGTATTTCGCCAGGTATTCCGCGCGACGGGCAAGTTGAGGCGTGATGAGCGCTTGCGGAGCTTCTGTTTTCCCTCTGGCGTAATACACTTGTGCAGAATCAAGCAAGAACAATTTTGTTTCGTAAACATCGCCAAGTTGAAAGTATGAATTGGCTGACCACTCTGTCCGTGCGTAGGAAGTATCGACATATGTGTACTGGGCAATAGCGGACGGATAATCCTTGCTGAGTTTGAAGACATTGCCGATCTCAAGACTTATCTCGCCGTAGAATTCACGGTAGTTTGAACTCGCAAGAAGATCCCGGAGAAGTGTGAGACTCTCTTCATGCGCGCCAAGTTTCGATAACATGCGCGCTTCGCCAATCCTTGCCTTGTATTCGTTTTCGTAGTTGGTGCTTGCACTCCGGGCTTTACGGTATGCTTCCAATGCGCGTTGATTGTTCCCTTCCTGGCTGAACAAACCTGCAAGGTTCAAGTACGCCGCACATCGTTCATCCGCCGTTCCCCCCTTCTCTGCAGCAGTCTGATAATATGTCTTCGCTTGATCAATGTTCTTGTTGTCAATTTCAAGCTGAGCCAGAAGGATAGCCGCTTTCGCAACATAGTCGTCGTTGCCACCTTTTGTGGCATTGTCCAGCAATGTCGTGGCCACTCCGCTCGACTTGGCTTTGTCATTCATCATGTAATAGTTGTATCCCAGAAGCAGCATGGACTCTGATGCGAGATCGCTTTCGGGGAACTGTTCAAGCAGCTCTTTGAACTTACGATCGGCCTGTTGATATTCGTTTTGATAGTAATATGATTTCCCGATCATCAACAACGCATCGTCAACAAGATTGGATTCGGGATGGTATTGCAATAACTTCGAGCACTTCTCGATGACTGCACCGAACTTCGTCTTCGTGCCCGATTGAACACTAAACACATAGCCAAAGGGGCGATCATTCAGCTTGTTCTCCCTCTGTAGCAGGAGTTCATCCTCCGCTTCGGTAAATTGGCGCTTGGCATTGTAATAGGTATTGAAGTAGGCACCAATAAAATCAGTGACCGAACAGGCCGGAAACACGCACGCGATGACAACCCAGAGGAAAAAAATAAAGAAGGTTTTGTTTTTCACGGTTGGAAGGTGAGGACTACGTAACAATTCGCTTGCTCCATTCGCTTTCACAAGAAAACTTAGGCAGAATCCGGTCAAAAGTCAACAACGGAGAGGTTAAACCTTTTGCATCCGTTTCCTATCCAATACCTGAACAACACGATCAGCAGTCAATACACTTTTCGAGAGGAGATTCAACTATGAAGAAAGCAGCCATTACCCTAGTGGCCATTGTATTAGCCGCTTCAACGATTGCATTTGCGCAACCGCCAAAGGAATCACATGGCGGTGAGAGAATGAAACAGCGACGCGAACATCTCAAAGATGCACTCAACCTCACGGACCAACAGGAAACACAGATGAAGAAACTGCGGCTGGACTTGGAGCGCAAGCAGGCTCAAGTGCAATCCAAGATTCATCTGGCCAGGTTGGACATGAAAGAAATCTACCTATCCGATAAGCTTGATCGTTCAGCGATCGAAAAACTGATAAAGCAGGTCTCTGACCTTCAGCATCAGGAGAAGATGAACGCCGTGGATTTCTGGTTTTCGGTAAATGGAATTCTTACTCCTGACCAGCAAAAGATCTGGAAACAACACATTGGGGAGATTGGGGAAGGAATCAGAGAACGATTCCGTGAAGGGATGCGTCGCGGAGGACCAATGATGCACGATGCACCTGAAGACGAACCACGTTGAATCTCCGGAAGTCCACGGGGGAGCATTGCTCCCCCGCTATTATGGTTTTGTTGGCCTGACATCAATCTCGCTGAACATGCTTCGTTGAGGAGCCGTAACGGCAAACACTATAGCGCTTGCAACATCTTCAGGCTGAGTAATGGTATCTCCTCGCTTGTTCATTGAAGAGAAACTCGTATCGACTGAGCCCGGGAAGATTGTTATGACACGGATGTTATGCTCTGTTACCTCGAGCATTAATGATGATGCAAACCCGCGGAGTGCCCACTTCGTTGCACAATAACCTGTCCCACCTTTGAAGCTGTTCTTTCCAGCGAGCGAGCTGATATTGACAATAGCTCCTGCATTCCCCTTGATCATGTGTGGAAGCACGGACTTGGTGGCAACAAACACTGCCCGCATATTCAGATTCCACATCTCATCAAATTCCTCCAGTGACATTTCCGTTGCGGGTTTGAAGTGACCCATGCCGGCATTGTTCACCAGAATGTCAATCCTGCCGAGTTCTTTCATAGTTGTATCCACTACCCGTTGAACTTGCGCCGGGTCAGTTACATCTGCCGTTTGCATGCTCGCTTTGAGACCTTGCGATTGAAGCTTGTCCATTGCTGCTGTCAATTGATCCTTTGATCTCGAAACAAGAACAACATGGGCTCCTTCCTTTGCAAGTGCCTCAGCTGTTGCGTGCCCGATACCTTTGCTTGCACCTGTCACTACTGCTATTTGACTATCCAGTCGTCCCATATCGTATCTCCTAAACTATTTGAACATGGATGCCATAAAAGCATTGAACCCCTTTAAATACAAGAGGTTCAAGGAAAATAGCTCAAGAAAAAACAAGGTGACTATGAGAGTCTACGCTCGATCAGAGTCAAGAACTCTTGCCTCGTCTTATCATCATCCCTAAACGCACCCAGCATTGCGCTGGTTGTGGCAACCGAGTTTTGCTTTTCCACACCTCTCATCATCATGCACATATGACGGGCTTCGATTACAACACCAACGCCCAACGGGTTCAAGGCATCATAAAGAGTATCCGCAATTTGCTGGGTCATACGCTCCTGTACCTGAAGGCGTCTGCCGAATATCTCAATAATCCTGGGGATCTTACTCAAACCTATGATCTTGCCGTTCGGAATGTAGGCCACGTGAACACGGCCAAAAAACGGGAGCATATGATGTTCACACATACTGAAGAAGTCGACATCCTTCACGATCACCATCTCACTGTACTTTTCGTTGAAGATGGCGCCGTTCAATTCCTTCTCAATGTCCTTCTGGTAGCCACTTGTGAGAAAAGCCAATGCCTTAGCAACTCTGTGGGGAGTGTTCACAAGACCCTCGCGAGCCGGATCCTCACCGAGTTCCTTCAGCAACTGATGAACGATCTGCTCAAGCTTCTCCATTGGAATATCAGGCTCGGTGTGCATTCTTATTCCCCCCTGTATTCGACGAAGTTGTTCCCTGATTCGTAGAGCTTGATGGACACCAGTTGTCCTTCAAGTATCTTCGGAACGAGTATCTTCCAGAATGCAATCGCCATGTTCTCAGCAGTCGGGATGCATCCCTTCAAAAAGTCGACGTCTTCATTCATGTGCTTGTGATCGACCCGGTCAATGATCTCGGTCTCAATGATATCGGCAAGTTTCTTCAGATCGATCACCATGCCGGTCTCTTCCGGAGGAGTGCCTCCAACAGTGACTTCGATATCGTAGTTATGCCCATGCCCGTTGGGGTTGTTGCACTTCCCAAACACGGCAGCATTTTTCTCGTCAGACCAGGCCGGATTGTACAAACGGTGGGCTGCGCTGAACTGAGCTTTTCGTGTTACGTAGACCATTCTATCACGTCCTCTTGATTCAATTAAAGAAGAGCGAGTATCTCTTCTGTGTGGCCATCGACTTTCACCTTTGGAAAGATGTGCGAGATGATTCCCTTCTCGTCGATGAGAAATGTCGTGCGTTCTATGCCCATGTACTTCCTGCCGTACATGCTCTTTTCCTTCCAGACACCATACGTTGTCACCATCTTTTTCTCTGCGTCACTGATCAGTGTAAATGGCAGGTCATATTTGTCAGCGAACTTCTTGTGTGACTCGACACTGTCGATACTGACGCCTATGACCACGGCACCTTTCTTTTTGATGACGCTGATATTGTCGCGGAACGAGCATGCCTCCTTTGTGCAACCGGAGGTATCGTCTTTGGGATAGAAATACAGAATCACTTTCTTCCCTTTGAAATCTTTCAGTGATACGGTATCACCGGAAGCGGTCGGAAGAGAGAAGGCTGGAGCCTTATCTCCTGGTTTCAATGTTGCCATACAAGCTGTGACTCTATTATGGATGCCAATTGAGAGTACAAAAGCATAATATCAGAATGAGCCTGCTGCATTGCGGACTTCATCGTAGTTTGGTTCTGCACCGGGATTCTCGGAGATCCATGCGTACTTGACGGTACCGGCTGCATCAAGAACAAACACCGATCGCTTTGCGGCTATGTAGCCGGGAATTCCTGCAAACGCATCATATAAGCCGGTGTATTGCTTGCTAACTTCCTTGGTGATATCACTCAGCACTGGAAAGTTCAACTTGTTCTGTTCGGCAAATGCCTTGTTCGCAAACGGCGAATCCGTGCTTGCAGCGACAACCTGGGCATTCATCGTGTTCAGGGCAGCGAGCGAATCACGGAATGCGCACATTTCTTTTGAACAGACACCTGTAAACGCTCCGGGAAAGAATACAAGAACTGTTTTCTTGCCGAGAAACTCTTTGAGTGTTCGGGGCTTCTTCTCGAAATCATACATGGTGAAATCAGGTGCTTTGTCTCCTGTTTTGAGTGCCATATCTGGGTTCCTCCTGGATGGTTAGTGCGTTAAACAACGATGGTAGTTTTTTCATTTGTTAGAATTCCAATCGGACACGTCCTCCGACCGTCTGGTTCTTTTCAGTCGTATTGAGAGAGGTATTACGTATTGATTCGTTTAGGTACCAACCATCCAGCCACATCTGGTTCCGGATCTCGTACGTCGCAAGGAACTCGACCCGACGAGTCTTCACAAGGATGCCATCAAGAAAGATTCTCTCCTGAGGGTCAGCGGGCCGGTGGGGCTGAAGGAAATCGCCGCCTACGTTCCTCACGAGTTTCCCTGTAGCGTCGACAATGTTTTCTCCATGTCTTGTAAGAGTAACACTCAACGAGAGTTTCAGGTTCCATCGGGGCACGTACGTGCTGCGAAAGAACCAGGAATCCGCATTGGGGCCGATTTGAGGGCCAATCATGCGGCCAAGACTTGAGTAGCTGTTGTCACGTGACCGATCATGAGCGAACACATAGGGTTCAACACGCGTCCACTGAATGGCCAGATCAACGTTCGGGAAGAACAGAGGATCCGTGACGTACAATCCAAATTGATATGCGTTCCGATTGTACCACTTGTTGCTGAAGAACTCCGAGAAATGGATGTCGTCCATGAGGAGTGAGCCTGACAATTCCATCCCGCGCAGAAAGTGCGTCTGAAAATCGAAGATCCAGAAATTATTATCACGTTCGCCACGTGCGCGTTGCGCAGATTCGAGTACGATGAGCGGAGTCAGATACGCGAGGTCCACTGATCGGTTACTATAGATAACCACCTCTTGTCCCCCGATGTCAAACAGGCCGGGGAACGAGAACTCAAGCCTATGGCCGACAATATACTTGTCTGCAATCGTGGGTTCAGCAAATGTTGTGGAACTATCTGAAGGGAGAGAAAACAGCACCACACCCTGGTTGCCAAGCAGCCATCCGTGGACAAATGTATATTTCAATGATTTGTACTCAGCATCCATCCGGATGAAAGGAAACGGACGGATGTTATCAGAGATAACAATGCTCTGGTCGTACCCTATGCCCCACACAAGCCGTTCAGTGCCAACCTCTGCGGAGATGAATCCTCCATCATAACGCACGTAGCCTTCAGACATATCGAAATTCTGGGATGAGCGATCCTGTATGGTGTGGAGTTGTCCAATGACTTTATCGCGTTGAAGCAACTCCCTGCTTCCCCAAAACTGGGCATTCGTCCCCTGCAAGTAGTAGCCAAGCTTGCCATAGACGGTTCCCCTTATTCTTCCACCGAACTGGAAATACTCCGTATGTTCCTTCCCCAGAGCATCTCCTGATATCCGCCTCATATCAACGTTAAGGAGTGCATTCACGAAGAAGGAGAGATTCGTGTCTGCATAGGCATACATATATTTTTCTTTGTTGGAGAAAGTCTGTAGAAGCGCATCTCCCAGAGTCGGTTCAGTCGATTCAATAAGCGAATGGACGTTGGCTGAAAGGCTTCCCTCCGCATCAAACTGAAACTCAGACATGAAGTTGTCGAGCGACGCGTTCTCCACAGCGGTGAGATCATCGTTGTGGTTGAGGCGTTCGA
Source organism: Bacteroidota bacterium (assembly GCA_031402435.1). Taxonomy (GTDB): domain Bacteria; phylum Bacteroidota; class Ignavibacteria; order UBA10030; family UBA6906; genus UBA11986. The sequence goes on from JANNSJ010000049.1 coordinate 73,443, forward strand.
GAAACCCGGCAATATTCTTTCGTGAGAGTGGAAGCACTGCATCGTGATACCTGTCGATTGCCCCCTTCACTTCCATTCGCTTGAGAAAATCGTAGACGGGATGTCCCACAGGCACGTTTTCGGCCTGTGCGACTCCGAGAGTACGGACCACGAGAATCAGGAGAACAACACCAACGAACCTTGGTGCAAAAGTCATGATATCGGAAGAAGAAAATTAGAAGTACAATCCATACCAGATTGCATGAGGTGAAATACGGACAGCCGGCGCCGGCAAATGAATAAAGTTCAATGCCTGCCCGAGTGTCTTCAGGAACTCTGAACTATCAGGAATAATCTTCGTCATGTCATAATCGAACGAAAGGATAACCACCGGGTACGGCACAGGACTGACAATATCCCGCGCTCCATAGCCGACAGCGAGACAGAGCCAATCAGGCCAGAGTGGCTCGATGGATTGCGGCAAAAGGCCATTCAACCCAACGCTCAACCAAATCGTTTGTCCCTCATAGTCGTCGAAGAACACATGCTTCTGGCCCTTGAATCCACTCCCCCCCGGATTGTTCAGCAAGGCCGATGGATGGTAGCTGAACTTGAAATTGAAATTCTGAAGAAATGGAGAATAGTGCTGCGCAACCGGGTACAAAGCTCCTGCAACATTTGAAACAAAATCAACCCGATCAAATCCCCACTCGTGGAAGCCATCCTCAATTTCTATATACGTCTGGAATGCTATTGCGCCGCCAGCCCCCAACCACAGAGAATTTCTCTCAGAGAGATTCGCCCATTGAAACGCCTTGCTGAACATAAACGTCAGGGCAGTTGCACCGTAGAAGTGGCCGATCTTGTCCACCCACAAGCCGTACTTGAGATCCTCCTGGAAATGGAACGGGGTACGGTTATCCTTCCACCAGCCGTTTGACTGGTAAATGTGTACCGTGGCAACGCCTGCGATACACGTTCCTCCGATGATTGCCAATCGCGTGGTATTCACTGCTGTCGAGTCGGGTGCATCTGCAACACGAGACGAGGATTCTGCAGGAAGTGAAACCGTGGAGAGCGCTGAATCACGGACTGCAAGGGGCGATGCGAACGACGAACTCATGAGCATACCGGTAACAAGCCCGAGCACCGCAAGACACCGCCACATGATTTCAGTGCATCTGTGATTTGAAGTATTCGATTGTGCGTCGTAGTCCTTCTTTGCGATCAATGCGCGCTTGCCAGTTCAAAATGGTCCTGGCTCTCGTTGTATCGGGCTGGCGGACCTTCGGATCGTCTTGTGGAAGTTCCCTGAACACAATCTTGCTTTTTGTTCCGGTCAGTTCAATCACTTCTTTGGCAAGTTGCAACATGGTGAGTTCGTCCTGGTTGCCGATGTTCACGGGATTCACTTCTGCAGACATGAGCAGCCGGTAGATGCCATCAATCAGATCATCAACGTAGCAGACACTTCGAGTCTGACTGCCATTACCGAACACCGTGAGGTCTTCGCCACTGAGCGCCTGGGAAAGAAATGCAGGGATCGCCCGGCCGTCATTCATCCTCATCCGGGGGCCATACGTGTTAAAAATGCGAACGATACGCGTATCAACCTTATGATATCGTTGATAGGCCATCGTCATTGCTTCTGCGAATCGCTTTGCCTCGTCATATACTCCGCGACTACCAACAGGGTTCACATTTCCCCAATACGATTCCGGTTGTGGATGCACCAACGGGTCGCCATACACCTCGGAAGTGGACGCGAGGAGGAAGCGCGCACCCTTCGCTTTTGCCAATCCCAAAGCTTTGTGAGTACCAAGCGCCCCCACTTTCAGTGTCTGAATGGGTAGCTTGAGGTAATCTATCGGACTTGCGGGTGATGCGAAATTCAAGATATAGTCAACCGGTCCGTCAATATAGATATATTCGGTGATGTCGTGGTGCACAAACCGAAAATCGGGATTCCCCACAAGGTGGGCAATGTTTTTTGTGTCACCGGTGACAAGATTGTCGAGAGCTATAACCGAACAGCCTTCTGCAAGAAGCCGGTCGCAAAGATGGGAACCAAGAAAGCCGGCGCCGCCTGCTACAACAGCGCGCTTCTTTGTGTTATCGTGAGCCACTGTTCCTCCCCATTCCGTAATAGACGAAGCCATGTTCCCGGAGTTTTGCCGGATCATAAATGTTACGGCCATCGAACACCACCGGCGATTTCATCAGTGTCTTCATCCGGTCGAAATCAGGGCGACGGAATTCATTCCACTCAGTGACAATCACCAACCCATCTGCGCCCTTGAGGGCGTCATAGTTATTATCGAAATACTTCACGCTGGCACCAATGTGGCGTTTCGTCTCTTCCATCGCTTCAGGGTCATGGACACGCAACGTTGCTCCCTCTTTCAGAAGCGCTTCGATAATTTGCAATGCGGGCGCTTCACGGATGTCGTCCGTGTTCGGCTTGAATGCCAGCCCCCAGAGTGCAATCGTGCTTCCCTTCAGGTGGGACTTGTAATGGAGCTTCATCTTGTCGACAATGATACGCTTCTGCCTTTTATTTACCTCTTCAACGGCGTTGACGATCTTCAGATCATAGCCATGGTCTGAGGCTGTCTTCAGCAAGGCTGCCACGTCCTTCGGAAAGCATGAGCCACCGTAGCCGACGCCGGCAAATAGAAACTGCAGCCCGATACGCGGATCGGTACCCATTCCCTTCCGCACCATGTCGATATCTGCGCCAACGCGTTCACACAGGTTCGCCACTTCATTCATGAATGATATTTTCGTCGCGAGAAAGGCGTTACTTGCATATTTTGTCAGTTCCGAACTGCGCTCGTCCATGATGATGACGGGGTTGCCAGTCCTGATGAATGGCGCATACAAGTCCTGCATCATAGACAATGCGCGTTCGCTGCTGCTGCCAATGACAATGCGGTCAGGCTTCATGAAGTCGTTGACCGCGGCACCTTCTTTCAAGAACTCGGGGTTCGAGACCACGTCGAATTCCTGCTTCGTCTCTGCAGCGATGATTTCCCTGACCTTGTCGGCGGTACCGACAGGAACTGTGCTCTTATTGACGACGACCTTATAGCCATTCATGAGCTTGCCAATCTGTTTGCCCACCGCAAGCACGTGTTTCAGATCGGCGGATCCATCTTCAGATTGAGGTGTTGGCAACGCAAGAAAGATAATATCCGATTTCTTTACTGCAGCAGCCAAATCCGCTGTAAATGACAGCCGTTCTTCTTGAAGATTTTTCTTCAGCAAGTCCGTCAGGCCCGGCTCAAAAATCGGGCTCTCTCCCTTGCGAAGCATCTTCAGTTTACGTTCATCAATGTCGACACATATAACATCGTTTCCACTCTCTGCAAAACACGTCCCCACAACAAGCCCTACATAGCCGGTTCCAATTACGCCTATTTTCAATGCTTACCCCCGAATTTATAAGGAATCCTGCAAAACCACACTGAGAATATACAAAAGATTCCCAATATTCAAAACGGTTTTCGTGATGATAGGCACAAGAGAGAGGATAAACAGCCGGTTGGAGTGACACGTTTTTTTAGTAAAGGCGGGGGAGCTACTTTCTTTCCGAGCCGGATATTTCTCTCCTTCTCATGTCTGAAACTCAAAAGAAAGAACCCCACACATCGCTACGTTGAGGTTCTGTGTTAGGTGGGCGTAAATCTTTGAACGCTATTTCAAAAGTAAAAGTTTTTTGGTCGCAACGAAGTCGCCTGCTTGAAGGCGGTAGAGATACACGCCACTCGCCAATTCATCACCACGAAATACCACGTCATGGAAGCCGGCTTGATGTTGCTCGCTCACCAGTTGAGCTACTTGCTGACCGAGCGAGTTGTAGACTGTTAGCGTGACGAAAGAGTTGTGCGGCACGACGTAATGAATTACTGTCGATGGATTCCAGGGATTAGGATAATTCTGCGAGAGCATGAAAACTGTGGGGAGCGCTTTGGGCTCCACACTAGCAAGTACGTTAACTCGAATACCATCGCTGTAGTCTATGGTGCCATCCAGATCGATTTGCCTTAGACGGTAATACCAAACACCAGAGGCGACCGTTGAATCGATCCAGGAGTAATCATGTGGCTCGTTCGTTGTGCCATGGCCCTGCACAAAGCTGTTGGGTACTGTCTGGTAGCTTGTCGAATCGGCTGACTTCTGGATCTCAAAGCCATAGTTATTAACTTCGCTCATCGTTCGCCAATCAAGTCGAACCAGATTTGGCGAAATGAAAACGCCTGTAAAACTGAGAAGTTGGATGGGAAGGGACCCGTCATAGTTTATCGTCATCTTCAGCCTTGAAAAACCATTAGGGTTGGTGACAGTGTAACTTCCTGTCCCTGTCATTGGCACATCAATCAGATTCCCGAAGATGATGTCTTGTAACCGGCCGACAGCACCATTTGGTAGATTCCAGCCAATTGTTATGGAAGTCCCGGGACCCGGCTGGTATTTCAGCTCATGAATGCGCGTTCCAGCAGTAGATACTGTACCAAGTCTGTAGTCTCGAAAGCTTCCATTTGCAAGATTAACACCAATGTCATCGCCAACAAGTCGCGCATCGAACACACCGGTTGGGGGAAGTGGCGGTAGCCCGGCCTCTCCAAGCGGGAGATCGATTCCGTCCGTTGCAGCGGGATCCAACCCAAACCTCAACAGCTGTGGACTATTTACTCCATTACTGACTGTAATTGGGATGTCAACTTCTGCCGCGTGGAGTGATGCAATCAGCCCACCAAAGAGAACTGCGAAAGCTAATGCTCGCTTCATAGGTGACCTCTACTTTAAGATCATAAGTTTCTTAACAGAAGTGAATCCTGATGCATCAATCCGGTAGAAGTATACGCCCGATGCAATAGCGCTTGCATTGAAGTCTGCCTGGTGGTAGCCTGCTTCATACTCATGGTCGATAAGGTCTGAAACCTTCTCTCCTAGAATATTGAACACGGAGAGTTTGACCTTCGATGCAACCGGGAGTGCGAACTTGATTTTTGTCGTTGGGTTGAACGGGTTGGGATAGTTTTGGCTTAACCCAAACTCAACCGGAACCTGTGGCGCATTGCCATCCTCTTCCAGGATGAGTCTTGTCAGTGAGAGTGTCACCATGATCTTCCCGCCTTCAGCCAAAGACTGATTCAGGATTGTGCCGTCGATGGCATCCAATACCTTGAATGATTGGCCTTGGAGATTGGAAGCGCTGATTTGCAATGGGTACACCGCAGAGCTTATGTGAACCTCATATCTCCCTCTTCCCTGTTGTTCGATCTGAGTGTCTGTCGCGTACCTGACATCGAGAATACCCGATGGTGGTACTGGTGGGAGACCTTGCGGCCCAATAATCTCTTCAGCCTTCGCAAGGTAGACACTTGCCTTTGATCCCTTGCTATCTGCAAACTCAAACCTCATCTGAGATTCAGTCGGGCGTGTTAACCTTGCGAGAGGACTAAGACTGCCCGCGGGCAAATGCAATGTTCCAGCCTGTGACGTCTCAACCCAATAGCCTTTCCCGCTGGAAAGGGTTGTGGCATTAGTATAGCCGCTACTATATCCATAGAAATTCGAGACAATGATCCCGGGTGGAGTTGTCGTTATTCCACCAACATCAGCATCCACATCAAATGGCCCAACAATGTTCCAGCCTGCGCTCATCGCAATGTCACTAGGTACTACCCTTGGTCCAGAAAAGAAGCAGTTGGAATTACCCGTGAACTCAAGCCAGTATCCACCTCCGGTGTTCAGTGTTGCTGTCGCTACATATCCGTTGTTGTAACCGTAGGCAATCGGGTTTGCCAAGGGAAACGAAGCACTCACATTCATGTTGTCCTGAAGGACCGGAACAGACACGAGACTCCACCCAGAGGGATAGGTAACCTGTTTGGAAACATTCCTCGAAAAAATGATTTGCAATGAAGTAATTCCAGGGATAGACAAGGTGTAGCTGGACTGTAGCTTCATGTTCACATTGACAATCGTTCCCGTTACTTCATCGCGCAAGTAGTAACTCCCTCCTGTCAAACTCACGGTGTCCCACGAAAACGTCATTGGGTATCCGCAAGAACCAGGCTGGAACGTCATCCTCCATGATATTGCTTTGAGAGTGTCATTGCGGAAATCTTTCCACGATGAAGCCAAAGACGGAAGTACAAACCTCGCATCAAACACGCCGGTTGGCGGGGGTGGTGGTAATGATGCTTCTCCCAATGACAGATCTACCACATCTGTTGCAGTTGGGTACTGGCCGAATGTAAGGGTTTGTTGCCCGGTACAACTGTTGCGAACAGTAATATCGTTTCGTGGCACAGTGACTCCTGGAACATTCTGTGTGTAGATGTTCTGGTCGCCCAGCAGACGACCATCCGACCATGCAACGATCACTCCGTTCAAGCCGTTGGAGACAGCAACGGGACCGCCTTGATTGCCGGTAGCAATTGAAGCCGGTAGGTCTAGCTGCGAGTCCTTGGCGCCCAAAGCATTGATATGCTGCGAATAGATGTCAGGAGGACCAGGGAGACCAGAATAACTAGCATAGAGAAATGTGAATCCACCAGAGTTGTCGTAGGTAGCGGTAGACGCTGATGTAGCAAAGATTGACGATACTGTCGACCAAAGTATGACACCATTTGCACTGACACGCTTTGCCCTAACTCGCGATG
>JANNSJ010000050.1:0-59594 GCA_031402435.1 Bacteroidota bacterium
GTCAGCGCCGCCGCGTTCATTCGAAGCTGAGTAGCGCCTGCATCGCCTGCGACCGGCCGCAGGGTCGACACCTTGATCGTCGACAAAACCGACACGCTGACCGAAGGACGGCCGGCGTTCGATGCGCCTGCTGTCGCACCATCTTCACTGCGTCGCGCACAGCGCGATCGTCGCCGCTGCGGTCACGCTGCTGCTTGGTGCTCGCTGCTGTCGGGCTGTGGCTGTGGCTGTGGCGGTCCAAGTGATGGCGAGTGACATCGGCGGGGCTGACCGCCCCCGCAGTGCCGCGGCCAGCGTGGACAATGCGGCCCGGCCCAGCGACACGCGCCAGTCTTCCGGACTGAAAGCTGCGAGATGCTCAAGCCGGTTGGTAGAGGCGGTCGGACTGTGGTGCATGCGTCAGTGACGCGAGCGAATGTTGAGCGTTGAGGTTGTGGTACCTTACCCGTTGGCAGTGGGATGGTAGTGGGGAGGCTGGCGGGGCAGGGATGTAGCAATGGAGAGTTTCGGGTGCTGCTTGTACGGTTATGATGGTGGCTGTATAGGTGGCGCCCACCTCCATTGTTTAAATATCGTAAGGAGATCTCATACCATGAAAACTTTCCGTCTCCCGATTCTTCTTCTGACAGTGTCCATGCTGATGGAGTTTGGAAATTTGCAGACACTGGCGCAGAGTCGTACTTCGGGAAACTCTCGCAATCCGGGAAATACAAGGCCGGCGACACCCACTCCCACTCCGGCACCCGTATCAGAGGGTAGCAGAGACATCGGTCGGACGAGGCAGTCTGCCGAGACTACCAACCCAGTGTCGAATGGTTCCAGAGACAACGGTCGCTCGAATCCCGAATTGCCGCCTCCGGTGTCAACGACGGCAGATGTTACTCCGCCCGCGCCACCTCAGCGAGTTCTCGGACGGCCTCCGGTTCATGAACATGATTGTCCCGATGTGATTCTCGGCGACGGTAATGTGAGGAGAATTGGCGAAGCGGACGGCTTCTGGATTCGTGAAGATGTCAGATACGGGAGCGACGTGACTCTCGCGGGAAACATCTCTATGCCGGAGTACTCGGGATATGATTTTTCAGAATTGATGAAGAGATCGTTCGATGACCAATTCACCGACATGTTTGTTGAAGAAGATGCCGAAGGTCTTATGATGAGTGTGAGGGAAGATACGGAGATCATGGATATTGGGGCAGTCAATATTCCTGAGTATGCAATCTATGTTCCCCGGATGGCATGGTCACCATTGCATCGTGTGCCATTGATTCCCGGCCATGAATATGTTGTTCTCACATGGGACCATCACTATGCAAAGTTCGTGGTGACAAGCTTGGTGCGGAACCGAGTGGTGTTTGACTGGGCATACCAGTACGGAGCAGATGAAAATTCGGAGGTGGTTACAACAGACTCTGGAACTCCGAAAGGCGACAAGTTTCAGCGATAGCCCGTTAGTAGTCTTGCCGGGTGGTTGGGAAAACGTGAAGAGGGGCAAGGCGAACCGCAATGGAGAATCTGGTGCTCTTCGTACCGACGTGATGGTGGCGGGACGAATGGTGCCACTCTCCATTGTTGGTTTATTGACTTTTGTGCCGTTAAGGTTTACTTTTGGCTTGGTTAAGAGGTGATAAAATGAAAACATATACGGGAATCCTCGTCACTTCACTAGCTGTTGTGCTGCTGGTGTCCATTGTTGTGCCTTCATCGTACAGCCAGGAAGCAGCGGTAGACTCTGAAACCGGATCAAACGAACAATACCGCGCGGTCTTTCAAGACGTGCAGCTCGGTATTTCAAAGGGGGACGTTCGACTTTTTTCCCGGCACTTCGCTGCTCAAGTCTCCGTCAACCTGCGAGGCGATGAAAACGGTACCTTCAGTTCCAACCAAATGTTCTATGTTCTCGGGAATTTTTTCAAGTCGAGACGCTTTGCTCATTTTGAGTTTTTAACGGTTGGGGAGTCGGACGCCACACCATACGCAAGCGGCGAGGCAGAGTTCATTCAGAAAGGGAACAAAGAAGCCGTTCAGGTGTATGCTGCTGTCTCCTTTGTGGGAAAGAAGTATGTGATTACGCAACTGACCATCTACTGATCTGCAGAATGCCCACGCTGGGATCCCGCATCCATTCATATGTCGCGTTCAAGGGACGGTCTTTCGCAAGCAAGATCGTCCCTGTTGTTTCCGCCCTGTTGCTACTCTCCTTCCTTGTTGAGTTTCTGATCCTCCGCTACTATGATCGCAACTGGGATCTCATTGTTGAGCAACAGGCCATCGATAATCTTGATCGCGCAACAACGGCGTTCATCGGAGTGCAACGGGAGACGCGCCGGGTTGCAGCAGAAGTTGCTCTCCATCCCGTTATTCTTGCCTCACTCTCTGAATCAGGAGGGAACCGGAACGAAGTGTTCGAGGCCGTTTCCCGTATTGCGCGTGAACAGAACATTGGCATTGAAGTATACAATACACAGGCGCAGTTGATTGCCTGGGATGGCAGCAGTGAGCCATCACATCAACGCGAGATTCAGATCGCACTTGCCGGTCAGCTTGCTTCATTCGTAACCCGGGCCCAGGTGTTTTCGCAGTTGTTCGTCGTTATGCCGGTCCGGTCGCAGGGCGCGATCATCGGCGCAATCCTTGTCCGCAGAACCACTGAGTTGAACTATCCTCTGAGCAACAAACTTATTGTGAGCAGGGGACTTGCAGAGCAACTCACCGGTGACCTGGGAGTGGAAGTGGAGTACAACTTCTCCACGAATGCAGCTTTTCGGAAAGACGGACGATACATCTCGGCGCCACTCATTGGCATTGACAGCAGCAAAGTCGGCGTCGTCAGCGTTGCACGTCCATCGCGCGGCGCGTACCTTGAAAGCATAGCTAATACGTTCCACTCATGGAATGCCGTGCTGTGGATAGCGCTGTTGGCAACAGCATGTGTAACGTTGGGCACCCGTCTTGCAACAATTCAAACAGTTGCCGCGCGCAGTCTTGCGATCACGGCACTCATCTGGGTTGTGCGCTATGCATTGATCTGGCTCGACCTGCCTTCCACCGTGGTTCACATCAGCATTTTCGATCCAACGTATTTCGCCTCCACGTTCGGCAATGGATTGGCAAAATCCATCGGTGACCTGTTCTTTACCACTGTAGCGCTTTTTGTCAACACAGTCCTTGTTGGCCGTTATATCTTGAGCAAAGACAACGGCACCACACCTTGGTGGTATCCCAACCGTGCCGTGTTCCGTTGGTTCCTTGTTCCCGTGATAACAACGTTGGTGTTCTTGTTCCTTCGAGGATATGCCGCCACAGTGAGAAGCGCGGTATATGATTCGACGCTCCGGTTCAACGATCCCACGGTGATTGTCCCATCGTTTGAACTTGCAGTGATGGTGATGAGTTTGTTCTTGTTGAGTTTTTGCCTGATTGGTGTGGTGGTTGCGTTGGCGTCGTTTGCATATGCATTGTTGGCGGGCATGTCGAGTGCCGCCAAAGCTTCTTCGTGGTTCGTTGTCGTGGCTGCATTTGTGCTGACTGCCGGTGTCATCGAAATAATTCCATCGGATCCATTGGTGCCACTACTGTACAGGCTGTTGTTTGCCGCGGGCATACTTTGTCTTGCGTACTACCTGCACCGTCAGCGGATTCACCAGCGACACATCGCCACGGTTCGCAATCTCCTTCTGGTGTTCGGTCTTTCCGCCGTATTCTTCTTTCCGGTTCTTGATGGCAACGTTCATGATCGTGACCGCGACAAAATTGAAGCTTATGCCCTTGATGTTATCAGACCGGCCGATAGCTGGCTGAAATTCATCCTTGATGAAGCGCTGGAAGGTTTCAGAACAGGCGAGACAGTAAACACGTTGACAAGCGGCGATGAAGATGATTTTGATCGAATAGCATTCGACCATTGGGCGGGAAGCACTGCCGCGCGGGAAGGTTATAGCTGTGTGTTTGCAGTCAGCGATTCTTCGGGATATGAGGTGAGCCGGTTCATGATCGGCGGACAAGCAACATTGGAAATGTATCATCGCCTTCTGAACGACCGGCCAAAGGCGAAATTAATCGTGGTTGAACGGAATGGCACCGGCGTCAATGCAATCCGTGTGTATTCAGGTTCGATCCCAATCACCGGCGATGACGGACGTGTACTTGGCTATGGGCATGTTGTTATTGCAGCCGGACAGCAGGCGTTGTTCCGCGGAGAATCTCCATCAGTGTTGCGCAACGAGTCTGAGGAGACCATTGAAGCGTTCTATCGCCCGATTGCTGTCTCCGAATTTCATGACAACCGTCTGCTGACTTCGAACAATATGCTGTTGCCCATCGGCTACGAAGTGCCTGCTGCAGCGCGAACGCAACTTGCTGATCCACAGCGGGCCTCCGTCTGGGTTGATGAGCGCATCGACAATACATCTTATGAAACATTCTACATCAAACGGCCAACGGCGTTGGGTGAGATTGTCTCACTCAGCGTTCCGCAGCTTGGTTTCGTATGGCATCTCATCAGCATCTTGAAGATGTTCGTTTATTACGCCATCGTTGTACTCGTGTTTGGTATCGGCATTTTCATCGTACAGTGGCTTCGAGGGTATCGTTATGAGTTTACATTCAGAGACAAGCTGTTGGGTGCCTTGCTCGTAACGGCGCTCCTGCCTCTTATCGTCCTCGCAACAACGGGGCGGCAGCTTGCCAAGGATCGGATGCTGGAAACAATTGGGAAACGTCTTGAGCAGGAGACTGCAACACTCGCCGTCAGCATCGGACAGCGGCTGCAAGGCGAGGAGGGTATCGTGCAGGAGGCGCTCAGCCGGTACGTGATTGATCAGCTTGCAAATGAAGCCGGTGCGGACTTCAATCTGTACGTTGGCAATCAGCTTCAGGCCAGCAGCCGGCCCGAGCTGTACGAAGTCGGTATTCTCGACAAGCGTCTCAGCGGGCTTGCCTTCTCCAATACCATGTTGAAAGGCAAGCGGTTTTATCTTCAGACTGAAACCATCGGTACGTATCAGTATGTTGTAGGATATCGAACGTTGGTGAGTGGAGATGGGCGGATTGCCGGCATCGTTGCCGTTCCCACGCTGTATCGCTTTGAGGAAGTGGAAGCGGAGCTTTCGCGGCGCAATGCGTTGATCTTTGGGTTATATGCGGTCGTGTTCATCATTATTGTTGTTATAGCCACCACGTTTGCAAACCGGATTGCCGCGCCCATCCACAAGCTTACGCTGGCAACCAAACGCGTTGCGCGCGGTGACGCCAATGTTACCGTCGGCATCCGGAAGGCGGACGGCGAAATCGGGGAGCTGATACGTTCATTTGAGATGATGACCCATGAGCTTGCACGAAGCCGTGAAGAGCTTGTGCATGTGGAGCGGGAACTTGCCTGGAAGGAAATGGCAAAACAAGTTGCCCATGAGATCAAGAATCCTCTGACGCCCATGAAGCTCTCGATGCAGCATCTGCGGCAGACATACAAGGACAAGGTGGCGAACTTTGAACAAGTGTTCGATGAAGTAAGCCGCACGATGATCGAGCAGATTGATACATTGAGCAGAATCGCAGGAGAGTTCGCACGTTTTGCTCGGATGCCGAAGGCAAACCTTGAATCAGTGGACGTGAACGCAGCTCTCCGGGAATCCGTGTCATTGTTTGATCAGGATGTCAACGTTAAGTTTGAAATGTTGTTGGATGATCACTTGCCCTCCGTGAGATCTGATAAGGAAGAACTTCGTCGCGCATTCATCAATATTCTCAGGAATGGAATTCAAGCGATGAACAATTCAGGTAAGATGACAATTCGATCGTGGCAGGAAGGCGGCAACGTGTGTCTCGCTTTTAGTGACCATGGTATTGGTATGTCCGACGAAGTGAAAGCGAAATTGTTCCAGCCAAATTTCTCCACAAAGACAGATGGCATGGGTCTCGGCCTTGCCATCACAAAGAAAAGTATCGATGATATGGGCGGATCAATCGCCATTCAAAGTACTGTCGGTGAAGGCACTACTGTTACGATTGTTCTTCCGGTTGAACACAGACAGAATTCGCCTCGTTCATGACTACAATCTCTTCCGAGCTGTTTCAATCCACCGGTATAGTCACGTTCGGTATGAGCACGCGCCATGGCGGCGTAAGCCCCGATCCGCTTGGAATGAATCTTTCATTCAATGTTGGAGACACAAAGGAGAATGTTGAGAAGAACAGGGAATTGTTCTTTGCCTCGCTGGGTTTTTCCGGAGAGCAGGCTGCGATTCCAATGCAGGTACACAGCAACATTGTGAAGTATGCAGATGCACCGGGAAGCTATCCGGCGTGCGACGGACTGATTACCGACATTGCCGGAGTTGCCTTGTGCGTGAGTGTTGCTGATTGTGTTCCGGTATTCGTCGTTGAAACCGAGCGGAGAGTCATTGCAGCGATTCATGCGGGGTGGCGTGGGACTTCATCCATGATTGTACAACGTGGAGTGAACATGATGATTGAGGAATTTCAGTGCAGTCCTGAACATATGGCTGCATACGTTGGCCCCGGTGCAAGCACCTGTTGTTATTCCGTCGGGGATGATGTTGCAGGAAAATTTTCCAGCAAGTTCATCAATGAGCATGACGGAGGAGTCTTTGTCGATCTTAAATCTGCCAACGTCTCTCAACTTGTGGAAGCGGGAGTGTCCCGAAACGCAATAGAAGTAAGTCCATACTGCACGATTGGAGATTCACACCTGTTTCATTCATATCGCCGCGACAAAGAGCATTCGGGAAGGATGATGGGAGCAATCGCGCTCATATCGCCTGTTCGTTGATTTTCAGAGCGATATTGTTTACCTTTTGCCACGTTTTAATAGAAGAGAAGAATGTATGTGCGGTATTGTTGGATATATTGGCCCGAAAAACTGCGTTCCCATCATCCTTGAAGGACTCAGACGTCTTGAGTATCGAGGGTATGATTCGGCCGGGATTGCGCTTATTAAGAACGGCAAAATAGTTGTTGAGAAGAAAGCCGGCAAAGTCGTTGATCTTGTCAACAAGATTGGAGCAAACAACGGCAGTTTTTCGTCTAATCTCGGGATGGGGCACACGCGGTGGGCAACGCACGGCGAACCTAACGACATCAATGCGCATCCGCACTTCGATCAAGACAAACAGATCAGCATTATCCACAACGGCATCATTGAGAATTACCAGGCCATCAAGACAAAGCTGTTGCGTGAAGGCCACACGTTTACAAGCGCCACCGATACGGAAGTGCTTGCCCACCTGATTGGCGAGATGTACAAGAAAACCAACAGCCTCTGTTCGGCAGTCCGTTATGCGCTTGCCGAGGTTGAGGGTACCTACGGATTGGTTGTGATCTCAACGCACGAGCCCGACAGGATTGTTGCCGCACGTAAGGGGAGTCCGCTGCTTCTTGGCGTGGGTGATGGCGAGAATTTTGTCGCCTCCGATGCCTCGGCAATAATTGACCACACACGCCAGGTGGTGTACCTGGAAGATGGCGAGGTTGCCGAGATCACGACTGCTGGATTCCGCACCATGACCATTGATGATGTGACGACACAAAAAGTTATTCAGGAAGTGACATTCGAGCTTTCACAGATCGAACGGGGCGGCTACGACCATTTCATGCTCAAGGAGATTCATGAGCAGCCGGAAACCATCCTCAATGGAATGCGTGGGCGGTTGTTGACGGAAGAGGGGGACGTGAAGCTTGGCGGGCTCAGCGATGTCATGGACAAGCTGGTGAACGCAAAGCGGATTATCATTACTGCGTGCGGTACATCGTGGCATGCCGGACTCGTCGGCGAGTACATGCTAGAACAGATAGCGAAGATCCCGACAGAGGTTGAATACGCTTCCGAGTTTCGCTATCGCAACCCCGTGATCGGAAAGGATGATGTTGTCCTTCTCATCAGTCAGAGCGGTGAAACAGCAGATACCCTTGCGGCTCTCCGTGAAGCAAAGGCGAGAGGCGCGACTGTTCTCGGTATTGTGAACGTTGTTGGAAGCAGTATCGCACGTGAATCTCATGGCGGAGTCTATGTGCACGCGGGCCCTGAGATCGGTGTTGCGTCCACGAAGGCATTTACATCGCAACTGACAGTTCTTTCGCTCATCACGCTGATGCTTGCGAGAGCGAAGGGAATGCCCAAAGCCGATGGCCAGGTGATTGCGCGGGAAATTGCAGCGCTGCCAGGCAAGGTTGCTCACATGTTGGAGAACACCGAGAACATCCAGGCATTGGCCGAAGAATTCAAAGACTCGCGAAACTTCCTGTACCTCGGCAGAGGAGCGAACTTCCCCGTTGCTCTTGAAGGGGCCCTTAAGCTGAAAGAGATTTCATACATCCACGCTGAGGGGTACCCGGCGGCCGAGATGAAACATGGCCCCATTGCTCTTATTGACGAGAACATGCCTGTTGTGGTGATCGTCCCCAAGGATGGCATTTATGACAAGGTCGTCAGTAACATACAGGAAGTCCGTGCGCGACGCGGCCGCATTATCGCCGTGGCTAATGAGGACGACCACGAGATAGATGCGATGGCTGAGTTTGTCATTCGCGTTCCAAGGACGTACGGCTTCTTCGGACCGATCCTCAATATTATCCCTTTGCAGTTGCTCTCGTATTATATCGCCGTCGCACGAGGGACAAATGTTGATCAGCCGCGTAACCTGGCAAAGAGCGTCACTGTTGAGTAGGTTCTCCGTATTTACTCCGTCGTAACTAGATCCTTCAGCATTCCGTTCATTTCAATAGAGGGTGGACTGTGACTTCAGATTTTCGCTTTGACCGCAACCAGTGGGCATTGATTCTCGGCTCGTCCAGCGGATTTGGCGCGGCAACCGCAAAAGAACTTGCATCGCGTGGAATGAATATCATCGGAATCCACTTTGACCGTGCCGCCGGAATTCCGGCCATTGAACAGGGCGTTAAAGAGTTGGAAGCAACTGGAGTCAAAGTCCGGTACTTCAACATCAATGCATCGGATCCGGTGAAGAGAAATGAAGTGCTTGATGAGATGAAAGCACTCTTTGATAAGGAACCGGGAAGCACCGTTCGCGTGCTGATGCACTCTCTGGCATTCGGGAGCCTCAAGCCGTTGATCGCAGCGAAAGCGGATCTATGCCTGACCCAGGCACAGGTGGAAATGACCATGGACGTAATGGCGAACTCGCTTGTGTACTGGACGCAGGGAGTTGTTCAGCGTGGCATGATGAAACCCGGCGGACGTATTGTTGCGATGACGTCTTCCGGCGGACACTCCGCACTCTTGAACTACGGGGCCGTGTCCGCAGCGAAGGCCGCCCTCGAATCGTTCATCCGTCAAATTGCCCTTGAGGTTGGTCCGATAGGGATCACTGCCAATACGATTCTCGGCGGTGTGACCAATACGCCAGCGCTCAACAAAATTCCCGGTGCAATGGAAATGCTTGGCGTCGCACAAGCACGCAACCCATCGATGCGCAATTGCACACCTGAGGATATTGCTCAAGCGATTGCATTGCTTGCGCATGACAATGCCCACTTTATTTCCGGCAACGTCCTCCGTGTTGACGGCGGCGAGGATATTGTGCAGTACATCGGCAAGACGAGCGTCGTGAAGATGCAGTAAGGATTTTGTTTGGTAGTCACAGGCTTTTTTCTTATTTTGTTGCAGAATAATTGGACAGGTAGCTCAGTTGGTAGAGCAATGGACTGAAAATCCATGTGTCGGGGGTTCAATTCCCTCCCTGTCCACACTAGGAAAGTGTTAGTAGATCGCTCTGCTAACACTTTTTTCTTTCTGACCCACTCATTGCAGGTTATTGATGCACCCCAATATTATCATCCTTGCAGGAGGCGCTTCCTCACGGATGAAGAACGCGTCCGCATCGAATGTGATGATTCAACAGGACTTGCTCCGTCAAGCTCAGGAGCGGGCGAAGTCCATGTTAGGCGTTGGCCCGAACTCCAGACCATTCCTTGATTATCTCCTGAGCAACGTAGCACAAGCAGGCTATCGCAGTGTTGTTATTGTTGTGGGTGAACGTGATACATCTGTACGTGACTATTACGAGAAGGGACATGGCACCGCCCAATGGCCGCAGCTTGATATCTCGTATGCAGTCCAGAGAATCCCGGATGGACGCACGACACCATGCGGTGCAGCGGATGCTCTTCTGCAAGGATTGAACGCAACACCATCGTGGCGGGGACAGAAGTTCACAGTATGCAACAGCGATAATCTGTATTCTGTGCAAGCGCTTCGACTTTTACTCAATGACACGCATGCAAATGCCATGATCGATTACGACCGTTCGGCTCTGCAGTTTGATCACGATCGCATCATGCAGTTTGCGGTCATCATAAAAAACCAGGATGGCTCTCTTGTTGATATCGTCGAGAAACCATCTTCCGAGGTCATTGTCTGTGCCGTGGATGCATCCGGCCGCATCGGCGTCAGCATGAATATCTTCCGTTTTGACTATGACATGATCCTTCCGATCCTTGAAGTCCAGACATTTGATCCGTTGAGAAACGAGAAGGATATACCCGCAGCCATCCGGGGATTGTTGAAGCAGCATCCCAATAATGTCTTTGCAATTCCGCTGGCTGAACACGTTATTGATCTCACACATCCATCGGATATCGCAGTGGTCAGAAAATATCTCCAACGAGAGTTTCCCAATCTCTAGTATGAAACGTCCTCAATCAAAACGGCTCGGGATCTGGTTGGTTCTTCTGGGAGAAGTCATTCTCCTGACGATCCTCACCTCTACATTTGGTGGACCGGCTGTCTTTGAGTCGACGTTCCTGAGTGTTTCAAATCTATCCCAAGTCTTCCGTGCTCTCTCGTTTATTGCCATCATGGTCGTGGGGCAATCGGCGGTGATCATCACCAGAGGGATCGATTTAGCAGCCGGTTCCATTCTTGGGCTGAGCGGCGTCGTGACTGCGGTGTTGTTGAATCTCGGATTCTCCATTGCATCTGCGATGGCGTGTGGTGTGCTTGTCGGGTTGCTATGTGGGCTTGCCAATAGTGCCGTGATAACACAGGCGAAACTTCCCCCGTTCATCGTCACGCTCGGGATGATGAGCATTGCCCGCGGTCTCGCGTTTGCCATCACCGGCGGCGAAACGATCCGGAGTCTACCGCCTGAGTTCCTTACGATTGGCCAGGGAGCGTTCATCGGAATCCCAATTCCTATTCTTATGATGATTGTGTTTGCAAGTATTGTCGGGGTGTTTCTCAAGTTCTCACCATGGGGACGCTACGCCTATGCCATCGGCGGCAATGAAGAAGCGGCAACGTATAGTGGAGTGAGAGTTACGCGTGTGAAAACAATTGTGTATGCTTTGAGTGGACTCTCTGCGGGAATTGCAGGCGTGCTATTCACGTCGCGCTTTGGCGTGGGGCAGTCAACTGCAGGACTGGGATATGAGTTGGATGTTATTGCTGCTGCGGTTATCGGCGGCATCAGTCTTACAGGAGGCCGCGGAACAATTCTTGGTGCGATGGTCGGCTCTTTACTAATGGGTATCCTTCGCAACGGGCTTGTGTTGCTGAATGTATCGGCGTACTGGCAACAAGTGGCGATAGGAGTTGTTATTATTGTTGCTGTGGTTCTGGATAGAAAGTCAAAAAGATAGTCCATCTTACACTATTGGAGTGAGTATGAGAAAACTCGGCGTCGCAATTGTAACGGTCATGATTCTTCTCTCCGGATGTGCGAAGAAGCAGGAAGAGAAAAAGCTCGTCTTCGCGTTTGTGCCGAAACTGCTGGACAACCCCGTCTTTCAGGTTGCGTGGCAGGGAGCCCAAGCCGGGGCAACTGATTTGGGGAAAGGGAAGATCGAGGTTCAGCGTTTTGCGCCTGTGAAGTCTGATGCAGTAGAGCAGGCACAAATCATCGAGAGTCTCATCGAGCGGAAAGTAGATGGGATCGCCATCTCCGTCAACGATGCAGATGCGTTACAGCCATCCATTGACAAAGCTGTTGATGCAGGCATTCCTGTTGTCACGTTTGATTCGGATGCACAGAAGAGCAAACGGAGTTCCTGTTACAGCACGAATAATTTGAGCAGCGGCAAGACGATGGGTGAGAATCTTGTCAAGTTCATGGGAACGAAAGGGAAGATTGCCATTCTTATGGGAACGCCCGGTGCGCCGAACCTTGAAGAGCGCAAGACCGGACTTCTTTCCTACTTAAAGGACTATCCCGACATCAACGTTGTTGCGACGGAGTTCTGCTACGATGATGTGAACAAGGGCGTTACAGTGATGGAAGCTGTTATGCAGGCGCATCCTGATCTCAAGGGTTGGGTTCTTGCCGGCTCATGGGCGATCTTTACGCCTGCCCCCGGACCGTTTGCAACAAAGAAGCCCGGTGATCTCACCGTTGTTGCGTTCGACGCGCTTCCCGAAGAACTTGAATACGTTCGACAGGGCTATGTGCAAGTCCTGCTTGGCCAAAAGCTTTTTGGCTGGGGTTACGAAAGCGTCCGTGCATTGATGGAAATCAAGGAAGGTAAGACTCCGCAAACGATTATTGATTCCGGACTCGACATCGTGACGAAACAGAACGTGGAAGAGTACGCACAGAAATGGAAGACGGGAAAGTTCTGATTGCTGTTATCATGTTGAGAATACCTTGAATCAACTCCTTCATATGCGGAACATCCGGAAGCAATACCCGGGTGTGCTCGCGCTTGATGATGTCAGCTTCGAACTGCGCGCCGGTGAAGTCCATTGTTTACTCGGCGAAAACGGTGCCGGCAAATCAACGATGATGAAGATTCTCTCAGGGGCTGTTGGCAAGGATGCCGGAGAAATATTCGTCGCAGGCAAGTCCGTTGATTTGGATTCTCCCGCTGTAGCTCAACGCCTTGGTATCGGCATTATCCATCAGGAGTTTAAACTGGTGCCTGAGCTTTCGGTGGCGGAGAATATTTTTCTTGGCAATGAACCGATGAAGAAAGGTTTGCCGTTCATCGACTTTGAGACTATGCATGCTTCTGCCAAAGCAGCATTGAGTCAACTCGGTGAAGAAATCGATACCAGGGCAATGGTAAGCACACTTCCTATTGCTCAACGACAGCTTGTTGAAATTGCCAAGTCGCTTTCAAGGAACATCCGTATTCTCGCGATGGATGAACCGTCGGCGGCGCTCAGTGAAAAGGAGCTTAAGAATCTTTTCAAGGTCATCCGCCGTCTCCAGAAGGAGGGTGTGGGAATCATATACATCTCTCACCGCCTTGAGGAGATTTTTGAGATAGGTGATCGCGTAACCATCCTCAGAGATGGAAAATGGATACACACCTGTGCAATAACTGAGATTGACAGGGCCGGACTTATTCGTCACATGGTCGGACGAGCTCTTGAAAACGAGTTTCCCAAAGTCGAATTGACCCGCGGCAAGGAAATTCTCCGCGTTGATCATCTTGATGCAGGAATGTTAAAAGATGTAAGCCTGACGCTTCATCAGGGCGAAGTCCTTGGGCTGGCTGGCCTGGTTGGCGCGGGTAGAACAGAACTTGCTCGTGTTATTTTTGGTGCAGACTCCAAAGAAAGCGGAACAATTCTGCTTGAAGGGGAATTGATCGATCCTCATTCACCACGCGAAGCGATCGACCTTGGTATTGGATTGCTTACTGAAGACCGCAACAAGTATGGCCTCATCATGCAGATGAACATCAGGGAAAATATTTCTCTCTCCAACTTGAACGGCGTACTTCAGGGATTGTTCATCAATCGGACAAGGGAAAGTGCCGTTGCGTCTCAGTATGCTACTGATCTTCGCATCAAAACACCCACTATTGAGCAGGAAGTCGAGGCACTTAGTGGTGGTAACAGGCAAAAGGTTGTACTCGCCCGATGGCTCTTCACTCAATCGAAAGTTCTTATTTTCGATGAGCCTACTGCAGGCATTGACGTGGGAGTGAAATTTGAAATCTACAACCTCATCAACAACCTTGCTCAAAAGGGGATTGGCATTCTGGTGATCTCCTCCGATCTGCCGGAATTGCTTGGCATCTGTACTCGCATTGCGGTGATGCACGAAGGACGAATGATGGATGTGCTTGACAAGAGCGAAGCAACGCAAGAGAAGGTCATGATGCTCGCGACGGGTGGAATGTAGCATATTTCTCCGTCGATGTGTCTTTTCGTGACAATTGAGACTTTCTTCTCCATAACAATATCTGTATATTCACTACAAAGTAGGCAGGAGTTTGTCTTGCGATTTCCTCAACTAGGTGCCGCAATGGGTGTGAGCTGCTTCAAAACGGGGGGTCTTGTTGAAGAATGCGCGACAGATGTACCGCGCTGATCAAACCATCCTGAATCGCAATACAAGGGAATATGATTCTCGAATTTACTTGTGACGTCACATCGACTGCGGCGAGTCGTAAAATCGCGGGCGCTGCCGTTGTAATGAGTATCACAGAAACATTAGGCATATGTGCGTTTCTTAAAAAGTTGCCGGAAGTTCTCGTCGACGGTTTTCGATGAGGTGTTCTTTGTTGAGCGGGAGGAGTACACCTTTCACAATGAAGGCTGTGTGGATCGTTGGACCAGATGTTGGGATAGTTCTTCCATTGATGTTTGAAGAAAGAGCCTATGGGACGTGATCGCAAATACTGCTTTCTATTTGTCAGTGCTCCGTTTAGCGGGATTGAGGTGCACGTGAGAAATCTCAAGGAGATTATTTCCCAGCAGGAGGAGATTGATGCGGAGTGGATTTTTGTTGAATGGGAACCGGAAGAACTCTTGACGCGAGTCCCTCCTCTTTCGTTGAATTGGACTCTCAAGGGTGGCTATGTTGTCCGCTCAAGACTCCGCGCACTCGAACGGGCTGGCCATAAGTTTGATGCTGTGTTTTTCAATAATGTTGTGTTGCCTGTTTTCCTTCCAGGGTTTCGAAAACGTGTTCCGTTTCTCATGTGTCTGGATGTTACTCCGAGGCTCATTGAAGGATTTGAAAAATGGTATTTCAATAACGTCATACCGTACAGAAGTGTTGGAAGGGGCCTCAAGGAGCGGTTCCTTACAAGGTGTGTGTACAACGATGCATCTGAGATTATTACCTGGTCAAACCTTGTCCGGGACTCTCTGGTATCACACTATCAGGTTCCGGAGCAGACAATAGAAGTTATCCCACCCGGAGTGAACTTAACGTACTGGAGTCCAAGCGGGATTGCAAAGAGCAACCGGAGAACTCAAATCCTGTTTGTGGGTGCGGACTTCAACAGGAAAGGTGGCGACGTACTCTTGGCAGCTTCGACAAAGCCTGAATTCAAGGATTGCGATTTTCACTTCGTCACCAAGAATTTTTCTGCTCCCCCAACACCCAATGTATTTGTGTATCCCAATATTGATCCCAATAGTGATGATCTGAGAAATCTCTACCGTAACGCGGATATTTTTGCCTTACCGACAAGAGCGGATTTTTCACCAAATGTGATTTGTGAAGCAATGGGATGTGAACTTCCTGTTGTTGCTACAAGAGTTGGTGCGATAAATGAAATGGTTTCTGATGGTGTAAACGGCTATCTCATTGATGTTGGCGATCAGAATGGCCTTGAGAGATCGCTTGCTGAGCTTGTTGCAGATCCTGACAAGAGAAGAAGCATGGGCAAAAACGGGCGTGAACTCGCGTCAAAGTACTTTGACATGGAACAAAATGCCCTGAGGGTGTTGCAGAAGATGAAGGACGTGTCCGATAGAAACCAGACGTCCTGATGTTTGTTCGACGAAGCCATCTTTCAATAACACGAAAACGTGATGTCTCTTTCCATCGGTCTTCCTGTTTACAACGGTGAGCGGTATGTTCTCGAGGCCATTAACACTCTCCGGGCACAGTCGTTCCGTGATTTTGAACTCATCATCATGGACAACGCGTCCACAGATCGGACCGAAGAGCTTTGCCGGAACGCCGCAGCCGGGGATGATCGGATCAAGTACCATCGCAATGATGTCAATATCGGCCCCGTCAGGAACTTCAATCGGGTGTTTCAGTTTGCAAGCCGCAAGTACTTCAAGTGGGCCGCTCATGATGATACCTATGCTGTCGACTATCTGGAGAAGTGTGTTTCCATTCTCGATCACCATGAGGACGTCGTCCTTTGCACCGCACGGACACGTTTGATTGATGACCATGGTCTCGCTGTTCAGGATTATATCTCGGACATTCATCTTGGTTCTCCATTGGTTCATAGACGCTTTCGAGGGTCGTTGGAGAATTTTATGACGTACGAAATTTTTGGAGTCATACGAAGTGAAGCCTTGAAGAAGACCCCGCTTCTCGGAAGCTTTGGCCACGCGGATGGTGTGCTCCTGGCGTGGCTCTCCCTCCAGGGTAAGATCTATGTTGTCCCCGAATTTTTGTTTTTCAATCGAGATCACCCGGAGAAGTCGAAGAACTTCTATTCAAACTACCGCGATTATACGGTTTGGTTGGACCCGACAAAAGCCGGGAAGATCCTTCTGCCTCGATGGAGAATGGGATATGAATACGTTCGAGCCGTGTTGACCACCAGGCTTGCAGCTGTTGATCGGGTTCGCTGTGGTTTGCAAATGGTTCACTGGCTGAAGATATTCTGGAAGAGCCTTTTCGCCAATGTTATGTTTGCTGGGTTTCAGATGTTGATGCGACCATTTGCCTCAATCAGTCGCACGTGGAGAACCACTGCGTTCCTTGCTGCTTGTTCAGCATTCAGCACCACCTGCACATTGTAGAGCGTATGAATAGAAAGTTTTGGGAAGGTAAGAGAGTGTTCATCACGGGCCACACCGGATTCAAGGGGAGTTGGCTTTCTCTCTGGTTGCAGAGTGTAGGCGCACATGCAACAGGGTATGCGCTTGAGCCTCCTACAAATCCAAATCTCTTCACCACAGGCAACGTCGGCATGGGGATGCGTTCAATAGTGGGAGACGTTCGCGACTTCAAGCATCTGCGATCTGTCGTTGAGGAAGTTGAGCCGGAGATAATTCTTCATTTGGCGGCTCAGTCTGTTGTGCGCTATTCGTATGATCATCCGATTGAAACGTACGAGGTAAACGTCCTGGGCACGGTCAACCTTCTTGAGGCTGTTCGCACAATCGGAAAGCCTTGCGTTGTTGTGAACGTAACAAGCGACAAGTGCTACGAAAACAAGGAATGGTTGTGGGGATATCGGGAGGATGAACCAATGGGAGGTCATGATCCTTATTCCAATAGTAAGGGTTGTGCCGAGCTTGTAACGTCAGCGTACCAGCGTTCATATTTTCCGGTTGCGGAGCTGGACAAACACCGCATAGCAGTTGCAAGCGTTCGTGCAGGGAATGTGGTCGGGGGCGGTGATTGGACTCGTGATCAGTTGCTTCCCGATGTCATAAACTCATTCTTAAAGCGCGAACCGGTTCTCATTCGAAACCCACAGGCGATTCGGCCGTGGCAGTTTGTCTTGGAGCCGTTGAATGGATATCTAACGGTCGCCGAACATCTCGTCTCATCACCAGCCAGCACTGTTGGTGCGTGGAATTTTGGCCCGGAAGATGGAGATGCAAAACCCGTAGAGTGGATAGTCGAGAACATGGTTCGGCTCTGGAATGATGGAGCAAGTTGGAAAACCGATTCACGACATCATCCTCATGAAGCGCATTATTTGAAGTTGGATTCATCCAAGGCCCGTACAATGCTTGGATGGCATCCCCGCCTTACCCTCGATAGTGCACTCCAATGGGTTGTGGAATGGTATAAGGCCTTTCATGAGAAACAAAACATGCACGCGTTGACACTTTCACAAATCACTCGATTTGAACAACTCGGCTCAGAATGAAATTCACCGAAACAAAGTTGAAGGGATCATTCATAATTGATATTGAAGAGAAGACCGACCAGCGGGGATTCTTCGCGAGATCGTTCTGCACCCGGGAGTTCTCCGAGCATGGTCTTGAAGCGGCCATTGTTCAGAGTAACCTTTCTCTGAATCATCGGAAGGGCACACTGCGCGGAATGCACTTCCAGCGGTCGCCACATGAGGAAGTGAAGCTGGTGCGATGCACACACGGTGCAATCTTTGACGTGATGGTCGATCTGCGTCCCGAATCTCCAACATATCTTCAATGGGTTGGCGAGGAACTGACCGAAGAGAATCATCGTATGTTCTACATACCCAAACGCTTCGGCCATGGTTTTCAAGCACTCACTGATCGTGCAGAAGTGATGTACATGGTGACCCAGTTCTATGCACCGAACCATGCCAGTGGGTTGCCATACAACGATCCGGCATTCAACATCACGTGGCCTTTGCCGGTCTCCGCTATATCGGATGCCGATGCCTCATGGCCGCCTTATACGATACCGATTTTTGGAAACCAAGAGTAAGGAATACTATCAATGGTAATTGTCGACACTGAATTAGAAAAGAGAGAAACCGCCGGAAACCCGATCAGGATTGCAATGGTTGGTGCAGGGAACATGGGGCGGTCCGTTGCCTTGCAACTTCTCACTCCGGTGCGGGGAATGAGGCTGGTTGCGATCGCAAACCGGTCCATTGAAGCAGCGGAAAGGGCGTTCCATGAGGGCGGGGTTGAGAAGTGCGTTCGTGTTTCTTCATCAAGCGAACTCAATAGTGTTGTTGCGAAAGGGCAGTGTGCTGTTTCGGCGGATGCTCAGGTTGTCTGCCAGGCAGAGTGTATTGATGTCATCATAGAGCTGACTGGTTCTGTTGATTTTGGTGCTTCTGTTGTGATGGATGCCATCAACCATGGCAAACATGTTGTTCTCGTCAATGCGGAACTTGATTCGACGCTCGGCCCGGTTCTGAAGAAGTATGCGGATAGGAAGAACGTTATCATTACGAACGTTGATGGAGACGAACCGGGGGTTGCGATGAACCTCCTTCGCTACTTGAAATCCCTTGGCCTTCGTCCGGTTGCCGGCGGAAATCTCAAGGGAATCATCGACCCGTATCGGAATCCCGACACGCAGAAAGAGTTTGCTGCAAAGTATCAGCAGAACCCGGCGATAGTCACCTCCTTTGCAGACGGAACAAAACTTTGCATGGAGTCTGCGATCCTTGCCAACGCATCCGGCTTCAAGGTGGGAAAACCCGGCATGTACGGACCGAAATGCGCCCATGTCAAGGAGATGGCAACGAAGCTTCCGCTGGATCAAGTGTTGAACGGTGGTCTTGTTGACTATGCACTCGGCGCGGAACCCGGCACAGGCGCTTTCGTGATTGTGTACGAAGAGCATCCGGTGAAGCAAAAACATCTGGCATATCTGAAAATGGGTGAAGGCCCGCTTTACGTTTTCTATACTCCATATCATTTGCCTCATCTTCAGCTTTCCTCAAGCGTGGCACGTGCTGCTCTTTTCCATGATGCAACGACAACGCCGTTACAGCACCAACCAACGTGTGAAGTGTTCGCCGTAGCGAAGAAGAACCTCCAGGAAGGCGATATGTTGGATGGTGTTGGAGGCTTCATGGCATACGGAGTTATTGACAACTCTTCGTCGGTATGTTCAAAGGACCTTCTTCCGATGGGTTTATCGCAGGGCTATCGCGTGAGGCGGGCGATCATGAAGGATGAACCGATTGCGTTCGTCGATGTTGAGATAGAATCAAAGCGATTGTGCGACCGGTTGTACGTAGAACAGCGGAACGCTTCATAGTTATTGGACATTAACCACAGCATTCAAATGATATCAACAGTACCAACACATAAGGCATTGTGGCACTCAGGGCAGTGCACCGTCTGCGGGGGTCGTGATTTCCGGAACGTCCTGCACCTGAAGAATGTTCCGTCGCAGGATGGTGTCGTCTGGTCAACGAAGAAAGAAGCCCTTGCGGCGCCACGCGGTGATATTGATCTCCGTTTCTGTCGCAGTTGCGGATATCTCGGGAACGCCGCATACGATCCGGAGAAAGTGAAGTTTCAAGGATATGATGTTTCATTGGAATTCTCGGACCTCTACAAAGAATTTGTTACGTGGCTTATTCAGCATCTGGTGGAAAAATATGGTATCCGCAAGAAAACTGTTTTGGAAGTCGCATGCGGGAAGGGTCACTTTCTCCGGGCATTGTGCCACTATGGTGACAACAAAGGAATAGGCTTCGACCCGAGTTTTGAAGCCGAAGGGGCCAGCGAGGACAACAACGTTCAATTTATCCCTGACTACTACACAAAGACGTATGCACATTATCATGCTGATCTTTTGTGTTGCCGGCAAATGGTGGATATCCTTGATGCACCGCGTGACTTTCTTATGGAAATCCGGGATGCACTTGCTGAAAGCCCGAATGTTGTGGGCTATTTCGAAATTCCCAACGCCGCCGCCACATGGGAGAAATTTGTTCCGTGGAATGTTGTGTATGAACACTGCTCCTGGTATATGCCGAAGGCTATTGCATCGTTCTTTGAAACTTGTGGCTTTGAAGTACTCGATGTGTATCCGTGTCATCAAGGTGAATACCTCGGGATTGAGGTTCGGCGGGGAGACAAGCACGACATAGCTACACGAATGACAAAGGATGAAATCATTCAGTTCGAGGAACATCTCGTCACTGTCGAACAGCAGATGAAGAAGTCGATTTCAACCTGGCAGGAAAAATTGGGTCAGATACAGGCATCCGGAAGACGGCTTGCAGCGTGGGGCGCTGGAGCACGAGCCATTGGATTTCTCAATGCATTGCAGGTATACGATCAGATTCAGTATGTCGCTGACATCAATCCCCGACGGCGCGGAAAATTCCTCCCCGGAACAGGACAGGAAGTCGTACCGCCGGAGTTCCTGGTAGCACACGCACCGGAAGTTATCATTATTACAAATCCCACATACGAAACAGAAATCAAGAAACAGGCCGCTGCTCTTGGCTTGCAGGCCGAGTTCATCACCCTCTAGCGCATGGCTGCATATTAGGGAGTATTCTTATGAAGGTTGTTCTCTTTTGCGGTGGTCTCGGCACGCGTCTCCGGGACTATTCTGATAGTATTCCAAAACCGCTTGTGCCTATTGGATACCGACCCATCCTCTGGCATGTTATGAAGTACTATGCCCATTTTGGGCACAAGGATTTCATTCTTTGTCTGGGCTACAAAGCTGATAAGATCAAGGAATACTTCTTGAACTACAATGAATACACGTCAAACGATTTTACAATGTCGAACGGCGGGAAGGATCTCACTCTCGTTCAGAGTGACATCCATGATTGGAATATTACGTTCGTCGATACAGGTTTGCAATCCAATATTGGAACCCGGCTTATGATGGTGAAGAAATATCTTGAAGGAGAGGAGATGTTTCTTGCCAACTATTCTGATGGACTTACCGACATCGACGTGAACGCAATGATCGATACGTTTTCGAAGGCGAACATGGTTGCTTCCATGGTGTGCCCGGTGCCTTCACAGACGTTCCATGTCGTTCAAATGGATGAAAGCAACCTCGTGCATGATATCAAGTATGTCCGTGATACGAACATCCTTGTCAATGGTGGGTACTTTGTTTTGCGCAAGGAAATCTTTGACCACATGCAGTTTGGTGAAGAGCTGGTCATCGAGCCGTTTCAACGGCTGATCAAGAAGAAACTCCTGATGGGATTCCGGCACAATCACTATTGGGCAATGGATACGTTCAAGGAACAGCAGGAGCTGACCGACATGTACAATTCAGGCAACGCTCCGTGGGAATTATGGAAAAGGCGACTCGCCCCCGATGCTATTCCCAATGGAAAAAAACCATAGAGGAAGGGTTATCAAAGAATGAAGTTTGACAAATCTCTTGCACTGCAGCCAAGGTTCCATTCCATCATTCCGGGTGGCTCACATACTTACGCAAAAGGTGATGATCAGTTCCCAGAGTTCATGCCTCCTTATATTGTGCGGGGTGCCGGAAGTCATGTGTGGGATGTTGACGGCAACGAATTCATTGAGTACGGCAGCGGGCTCCGATCAGTCACTCTCGGCCACGCCTACAAGCCGGTGGTGGATGCGGCATGCAAGCAAATGCAACTGGGCAACAACTTCATTCGTCCCTCGACCATTGAGCTTGAGGCTGCAGAGCTTCTGCTGAGTTTCATCGAAGGAAGTGAGATGGTGAAATTTGCCAAGAACGGATCGGATGTGAACAATGCGGCGGTGAAAGTCTCGCGGGCCTACACCGGGAGGGATTTCGTTGCAATCTGTTCGAGTCATCCATTCTTCTCCGTTGATGATTGGTTTATTGGAAGCACCGCAATGGGGGCGGGTGTACCCAAGGCAATCCGTGATCTCACTTTGAAATTCTCATACAACGACATCGGGAGTCTCACATCGTTGTTTGAGGCTCATCCCGGTCAAATAGCGTGCGTCATTCTTGAGCCTGAAAAAGAGCAACCCCCTCTCGATGGATTCCTCAATAAAGTGCAGGATGTCTGCAGGAAAAATGGTGCCGTGTTGATCTTTGATGAAATGATCACAGGCTTTCGCTGGCACAACGGCGGTGCACAGAAATATCACAATATCATTCCTGATCTCTCCACATTCGGGAAAGCGTTGGGGAACGGATTTTCGATTGCCGCCCTTGTCGGGAAGCGTGATATCATGAGGCTTGGCGGTATGCATCATGACAAAGAGAGGGTATTTCTCGTGTCAACAACTCACGGCGCAGAAGGACACTCACTTGCAGCGGCGATGGAGACAATGCGGACGTACAGGAACGAACCCGTCATTGAAACATTGTGGAAACAAGGAGAGAAGCTTGCCGCGGGAATCAACGCTGCCGCAAGGAAACACAACCTTGAAAAACAGGTTGTCGTTTTCGGGAGACCGTGCTGTCTTGTCTATGGAACACGCGATGGTTCCGGAAATCCATCACAGCCGCTCAGGACGGTCCTGATCCAGGAACTCATGAAGCGGGGAATCCTTGCCTCTTCTCTCGTGCTGAGCTATTCTCACACAGATGAGGATATTGATCGAACAATTGCAGCCTTCGACGGCGCTCTTGAAGTGTACCGGGCAGCAATGGACAATGGAATCGAGAAATACCTGATCGGCAGACCGGTGAAGCCGGTAATGCGCCAATACAATTGAGAACCAACCCAGAATTTATGCAAGAGAAACACAGCAAGAAGAGAATAGGAATATTCGGGTATTTTGGCGCGGGTAATCTGGGAGACGAATCCGTTGTTGGGTTACTGATTGAAAAACTTCGAGAGCGGTGGCGGGACGCTGAAATCCATGGTATCTGCCTGGACCCCGATGACACGTTCAAGCAACATGGAATTCCTTCGTATCCATTGCGGCGCCTGTCAACGCAAGGTGTGGTCGAAACCGGCAAGCTCCCGATCGGTCGTCGGATACTTCGCCGATTATCCAGTATCGCGCCTGCGGAACTTGTGTTCCTGTATCGTTCGTATCGATGGCTGAAAGGATTTGACCTCATCATTGTTGGAGGATCAGGGCAGCTTATTGATAATGAGGGGGGGCCATGGAATCATGCGTACAATCATTTCAAGTGGGCGAGGATTGCACAACTCGTCAACACCAGATTTGCCCTCCTCAGTGTCGGCGCGGGCCCGATAGACACTGCGATCGGAAGGTTCTTTCTGCGTGATGCTCTCAACACGGCGATGTATCGTTCGTTCCGGGATGAGTACTCTCGCACTCTTATCAGAAATATTGGCGTTGGCGGAACCAATCATGTGTACCCTGACCAGGCGTTTGGAATCAATGCCAAACAGTTTTCCGTATCGAGAGAGAAGAACACAAAACCGGTGGTCGGCATCGCACCGATCGCTTTTTTTGATCCCAGGCATTGGTACGAATCAGATCCAATAGTGTATGCGGCATACGTCGACAAAATGGCCCGTTTCGTTGCGTGGCTTGTCGATACCAACCATGATGTGGCGTTCTTCCATACTCAGGTAAACGGCGATGATGTTGTCATTCCGGATATCTTGAATCATCTCCGGAAGAATGGGATGACACAGCAGGCCGCGTCGTGCAGGGAGTTTCCGGTTGCCAACTATAAGCAGGCAATTGCGGCAATATCGCAGACCGATCTCGTGGTGGCGTCGAGATTTCATGCGATCCTTTTTTCATATCTCCTGAGAAAGCCTGTTGTTGGAATATCATATCACCAGAAAATCAATGATATGATGAAGACATTCGGACAGGGCGAATTCGTATTGCCGATTGAATCGTTTGACGCCGAATCCCTTCAGGGAAAATTTCGGAAGCTGGAGGCGGAGGCCCTGACCCATACCGGGCTTATCGAAGGTACAATGCTGGAATATAGAACTCTCCTGAATGAACAGTATCATGCCGTGTTCTCAATGCTCGATAATTGACCTATGAACCGATTTCATTTCGAACCCACTCAAGGAAGCCCTCTTCGTATTCTCTGTCTTGGCGCCCATTCTGATGATATTGAGATTGGATGCGGGGGAACGATTCTGGAGCTGAAACGACGTTTTCAGAACAGCCTTCAGGTCCGGTGGATGGTGTTTAGCTCCAATGAGATCCGCGCGGAAGAGGCCCGCAATTGTGCCGGGCAACTTCTTGCCGGCGTCAAAGAGACAGATGTTGATATCAATCGTTTTCGGGACGGGTTTTTCCCGTATGATGGAGCGATAATCAAGGAGGTCTTTGAAAATGTGAAGAAGGGTTTCTCTCCCGATCTCATCTTTACCCATTATCGCGACGACCGGCATCAGGATCATCGTGTCATCTCGGATCTCACCTGGAACACCTTTCGCGATCACCTTGTTCTTGAGTATGAAATACCCAAGTATGATGGCGACCTTGGTGTTCCCAATTGCTTTGTGCCCCTGGAGAAGAGTACATGTGAAGAGAAGTGCGAGGCCATTTACAAGCATTTCGTATCGCAACGTGAGAAGCACTGGTTCAGCAAGGAGACGTTGATGGGACTGATGCGCATCCGGGGAATGGAATCGGCCACTCAATATGCTGAAGCCTTTCATTGTCGGAAGATTCTCATTTAATAATGGATCCCTTTGTCCAGTTGGCTCTGCGACAGCGCGATTGCAGACCCGTCATGTGGATCGTGATTGCACTTTTTCCTTCGATGTTGTACTCACAGGGTGTAGGAGTGTTGCGGGTCTCAGGAGTCAACCCGCGTTATCTGGTGAGCGGGGGAGATACAAACAAAGCAATCTACCTGACGGGATTTCACTATTGGGACAATGCGATAGATGCGGGCGACAATGATCCGCCGGAAGTGTTTCCGTACAGTGCGTACCTGGATTCCATGTCACGCTATGGTCATAACTTCATACGTTTATGGAGTGGCTGGCACAACACGAACAAGGTGGTGGAGTATACAGGGGATTTCCGGTTTGGTCAAAACCCATACGTGAGAAGCGGCCCCGGGAATGCCAACGACGGGAAGTTGAAGTTTGATCTCACCACATTTGATGATACGTTCTTTGCGCGCATCCGCACGCGTTGCGATTCAGCCAGAGGACGGGGAATGTATGTTGCGGTCCAGATGTTCAACGGTTGGGTGACCAATAGTCCATCGCATGGCTTTTCCGCCTCAAATCCATGGACGACACATCCGTATAATGTTGCCAACAACATCAATGGTGTGGATGGAGACAGCGACAATGATGGCAGCGGCGAGGAAACCCAGAGGTCGCCATACGGTGGTGGAGGTGGCATCCAGGCCATCTGGAACACACAGGTGGCCTATATGAAACGGATGATCGACGAACTTAATGATCTGGACAACATCATCTGGGAAACATCAAACGAAGCCGAAGACATTGACGGGACGAACAAACACTACGCATGGTCACGCATGGTGATTGATACGATCCATGCCTATGAACGCCGCAAACTCAAGCAGCATCTGGGGTGGTACACGGGAGATTGGGGAATCGTTGTTGACAGTCAGTTTGTAGGACCGGCAGCATGTATTGCTCCCGGCGGCAATCCCAGATTAATACCCTGGGACGATGCCCCGCCTGATTCAGGGGGGCGCAGAGTTGTCATCCAGGATACGGACCACACTTTTGGTATGCTGAATGTTGATGGTGTGCCGCTTGCATGGAAGAATTTTACCAGCGGGCAGGACGGAATCATACTGCAAGACAACGGTTTCGGATGCTGGCACATCTGGCCGTGCGATGATCCATTGTGGCTACCGTTCAAGCGGGCAATGGGACAAACGGCATTGCTGGCGGCAACGGCCGACCTTCTGCACATGACGCCACAACCCAACAAGAGCAGCACATCGAATGATGTGTTGTTCGGAGCAGCTACCGGCGAGGTGATTGTGTATCAGGCATCAGGGAACATCACAGTTGACCTGACGGAAATAGTTGACTCGGTCAACGTCACGTGGTATGATCCCGATGAGTTTCTCTCTGTTTCGGGAACCAAGACTGCCGGCGGTGCGTTCAGAATGTTTGCACCGCCCAATCCAAGATATCAGGTGCTATATCTTGCTTCAAGTTTGCCGCATACATTTAGTGTGCATACTGTCGCAAGTTTATTTACCCCCAACTATGATATAGTGTATGGCATTCCATACACCGTTCCTGTTTCACTTGAGCTTTACAATTGTGCGGGTCAACATGTTACCCAGCTCGTCAATGAGATTCAACATGCAGGGTTTCATCACGTGAAGGTTGATAACCGGACGCTTTCGAACGGAGTGTATCTCTATCGCCTGAGGGCAGGGGATTTTACGCAAACAAGGAAGTTGCTGCTTCTGAAATAGGCCAGCACTTCAACAACAAGATGGTTTTTTCCAGAATAAGGTTCTCAATGTACAAATGGCTGTTACTGTTTTTCTTTCCGGTTTTTGCACTATCACTGGGGACGGGACTGTTACGTGTATCAGGTGTGAACCCGCGGTATCTGGTGAGTGCGGATGATACAAACAAGGCGGTGTATCTGACGGGGTTTCACTTTTGGGATAATGCGATAGATGCGGGTGACAATGACCCACCGGAGGTGTTTCCGTACAGTGCGTATCTGGATTCCATGTCAGGCTATGGCCATAACTTTATACGGTTGTGGGCCGGGTGGCACAACACGAACAAAGTGGTTGAGTACGGGGGGAATTTCTGGTTTGGGCAGAACCCGTACAGACGAACAGGTCCCGGCAATGCGAACGACGGGAAGCTGAAGTTTGATCTGACATCATTTGATGATACGTTCTTTGCGCGTATGCGCACTCGATGCGATTTAGCACGACAGAGAGGGATGTATGTTGCAGTGCAGATGTTCAACGGCTGGGTAACCAATAGTCCCTCGCATGGGTTTTCCGCATCCAATCCGTGGGCCACACACCCGTATAATGTTGCCAACAACATCAACGCGGTGGATGGTGACAGCGACAATGACGGCAGCGGTGAGGAAACGCAGCGCTCGCCCTACGGAGGCGGTGGTGGTATACAATCCATCTGGAACATCCAGGTGGCCTACATGAAACGGATGATCGACGAACTGAATGATCTGGACAACATCATCTGGGAGACCTCGAACGAAGCCGAAGATATGGACGGGACGAACGAACACTATGCATGGTCACGCCTGGTGATCGATACGATCCATGCCTATGAACGGCGCAAGCCCAAACAGCACCTGGTGTGGTACACGGGAGATTGGGGCATAGACATCGATAGTCAATTTACAGGCCCGGCAGCTTGTATAGCGCCTGGTGGCAATCCCGGATTAATACCGTGGGACGATGCGCCACCGGATTCAGGAGGACGCAGAGTTGTTATTCAGGATACGGACCACACCTTTGGTATGCTCAATGTGAACGGTGTTCCATTGGCATGGAAGAACTTCACGTCGGGACAGGATGGGATAGTGCTGCAAGACAACGGATTCGGATGCTGGTACATCTGGGCGTGCGATGATCCATTGTGGCCACCGTTTAAGCGGGCGATGGGACAGACGGCATTGCTGGCGTCGACGGCTGACCTTCTGCACATGACGCCACAACCCAACAGAAGCAGCACATCCAACGATGTGTTGTTCGGAGCTGCCACAGGCGAAGTGATAGTCTATCAGCAAACAGGCAACATCACTGTGGACTTGACGGGGATTCCCGACTCGCTCAATGTTACCTGGTACGATCCCGATGAGTTCATCACCACACCGGGTGCAAAAACGGCTGGTGGAGCCTCGAGGACATTCACGCCACCCAACGCACGATATGACGTTTTGTACCTTCGTTCTGCCGGATCTGCCCCAGCATCCCCCGCTCTTTTTTCTCCATCAAACGGAAGCACACAGCAACCGCTTGCCCTTGAGAGCCGATGGTACTCTTCGTCTGGTGCAAACACATATCACTATCAGCTTGCGCTCAACCAACTGTTTTCATCAACTCTCGTGAATGATTCTTTGCTGGCAGATACAACGCGACAGCTTTCGGGGCTTGCAACCGGAACGACGTACTATTGGAGAGTCAGGGCATCAAATGCCCAAGGATCTGGCCCCTGGTCTTCCGTATGGAGTTTTTCGACACTCGTACTGCCGCCAGCGGCGCCAGTACATGTCGGCCCTGCTAATTTTGCGACCGGACAATCCCTTACGCCAGCGCTTCGGTGGAACGGTAGTTCCGGTGCTTCAACCTACGATGTTCAACTCTCCATTGATCCGGGGTTTGTATCAATAGTTTTCCAGGATTCTTTGCTGGTGGATACGACGCGCCAAGCCTCCGGACTTGTCAACAGCACAACGTACCATTGGAGGGTTCGATCACGTAACACCGTCGGAACAAGCAATTGGACAGAGGCCTGGCAATTTACGACCGCGCCAATTACGAATACGTACTCCGTTGAAGCGGGGTGGAACCTGGTTTCAATAGCGCTCAATGTGAGCGACCCACGCAAGAGCGTACTCTTTCCAACTGCGGTCTCATCAGCTTTTGCATACATCCCGGGTTCAGGCTACCAGCAAAAAGATTCCCTTCAGAATGGGATGGCATATTGGCTGAAATTTCCCTCTGCTCAAGGTGTGAGCATTTCGGGTTCATCCATTCCAGGCGACACAATTTCTGTTGTATCGGGTTGGAACTTGATTGGTTCGGTTTCCAATGATGTGGACACATCTCAAATCACTACAATTCCCGCGGGAATAGTGACTTCGAAATACTCCGGATACCTGCACGGGTATTTCATAACGGATTCCATTCGGGCAGGCAAAGGGTACTGGATCAAAACGAATTCCCCGGGTGTCCTGATGCTTAACACGGTCGTGGGCCAGAAATCGAAGGAATGGCGACCACGCATACAAACACGCTGACTGAGTCGGGATCGCGCATACAACCGGCAAACATCACTTGAACACGCCGTACCAAACAACATCGGTGTCACTGTTGCACTTGTTATGTGAAAGCGGTTGCCCGTACTTTCTGAACATGTACGCCCACCGCAACCAATTTTGATTTTAGAATCTCCGATAACATCTCCATATCCCTTGGAAGAGTTCAACAAGTTTCAGTCCTGCCCGTTTATAAAACTCCGAAGCCGAGTAGAGAGTCAAGGATAGATTCCGCGCAGGGACACTGAGTCGTTTTGAGGTTTAGTCTCCGTGTCTTTGTGCCTCTGTGGTTTGCTCTTGCCGCGCCTTGCTTCTTCCCGCCCTTGTGGTTATTTTCATTCCAACCAAATGAGCACGCCCAAGAGACATATTGCCGCTGTTTTCCAGCATGGATAAGCCCATCGCAATTGTAGACGTTGAAACCACCGGGGCAAGTGCGATCTATGGACGCATTATCGAGATTGCAGTGATTCGTGTCGAGAATGGGAAGATTAGGCGCACGTTCCAATCACTTGTGAATCCCCAGCGATTCGTTCCATTCTCCGTGGAACAGCTTACCGGTATCACGAACGATGACGTTGCCGATGCTCCTTCCTTCAGGGGTATTGCGCGGGACCTCTTCCGCATCCTTGATGGAGCCATCTTCGTTGCCCACAATGCACGGTTCGACTACGGTTTTGTCAAGAATGAATTTGGACGGATCGGGAAGACGTTCAACGCGAGATGTCTGTGCACTGTCAAGCTATCGCGCAGACTTTTTCCCGAGCACCGCAACCATAATCTCTCCACCATCATCGACCGATATGGGATCGTGTGCGATGGCCGGCATCGGGCAATGGGAGATGCGAAGGCAACGCATGAGTTCCTCAAGATCATTGAGCGGAAGGAAGATCCGGAACACCTCAACGAAGTCATCAACATGCTGCTGAAAACAAGTGTTGTTCCCTCCAACGTTGACCTGCAAGCCGTTGAGAGTCTGCCGGAAACATCCGGTGTCTACCTCCTCCGTGGCAAGGAAGGGGAGTTGCTCTACGTTGGCAAGAGCGTGAATATCAAGGATCGCGTGCGTTCGCATTTTGCCAACGACCATACGTCGTCACGCGAGATGAAGATGTGCCAGCAAGTGCAGACGGTTGAAGCAACTCCGACAGCTGGGGAACTTGGCGCCTTGTTGCTTGAATCAAAGCTCATCAAGGAACTCCGGCCGATCTACAATATCGCTTCGCGCAGGCATCGGGATATTGTGATCGCAAGAACATCGACAACGGCTGATGGGTACACGAGCGTTCAACTTGAGGAGATCGACTGTATCAATCCGGGCGATGCGCCGTCGATTCTCGCCATATTCAAGCACATGAAGCAGGCAAAAGAATATCTCGACCGCATTGCAAAAGAGCACAGACTTTGTCATAAGCTCACCGGTCTGCAACGGACAACCTCGTACTGCTTTGCTTATCATCTGCACCAGTGCGAAGGGGCGTGTGTAGGAGAGGAACCTGCGCCGGCTTACAATGCAAGGGTTGACCTTGCCTTTGCCGAGCGACGCATCAAAGCATGGCCATACAGCGGCGCCATCCTTATCGAAGAGCGGGATGAGTTGACGGGAGAAGGAGAAGTGTTCCTTATCGACCAATGGTGCCTCGTGTCGAGCTTCCGCTATTCGGAACATGGTTACCAGCTCAAAATTTCAGGCCCGCACCGGTTTGATTACGATGCGTACAAGATTATCCTGCGGTATGTTCACAACCGCGCAAATACGAAGAGGATCAAATTGCTTTCACGGGAAGAGATGCTCAAGCTTGTGGGCGAAGAATATCGTCAGCAGCTTTCCCCGACGTAGCCTTTGACCTGACTCACGCAACAGGAAGAGATACATTCATGATAGTGTTTGGCGCTGCAACAGACATCGGACTCACGCGGTCGGAGAACCAGGACGCGTACGGAGTTTTTCCGGAGACTGTAACAGAAGGCAAGTCCCCGGACGGCCAATTGTTCGTCGTCGCCGATGGGATGGGTGGACATAGGGGTGGGAAGCATGCAAGTACGCTTGCTGTTCAGACAATTGGCAGGAAGTTCTTCGATAATGAAAGCGCCGGTGTTCGAGAGAACCTTATGGATGCATTGCAAGCCGCGAACGACGCAGTGTATTCCGCCGCGTCGAGTAACCATGCTCTTTCCGGAATGGGAACCACCTGCGTTGCGCTGGCAGCCAACGGCACCAGTATCCATATTGCTCACATTGGCGACAGCCGCGTCTACGGGATCAAGGATGGGACGATCCTGCAACTTACCGATGACCATTCCACCGTTGCCGAGATGCAGCGCCGTGGCATCCTGACGGCGGAAGAGGCAGAGCATCACCCCGAGCGTTCGATTCTCTACAAGGCGTTGGGAACAAAGTTCGACGCCGAGATCGATCTTCAGCCGGATATTATCGTGACGGGTATCGAAACATTTGTGCTGTGCAGTGACGGCCTTACGAATATGGTGAGCGACGCCGAGATTCTGAAGATCGTGACGAGCCAGTCACCACAGGAAGCATGCGATGCACTGGTGTTTCTTGCCAACGAACGCGGCGGCTTTGACAATATTACTGTCATCGTTGTTCAGGTCTCCGTGTAGTGACAAGCGCGTCGACCACCACAAGCGTTTTCGACAACGCCCTTCTTAACAAGGGATGATTTAGCAAGTACGAACGATTCCACCTGCCATCCTCATGTCTACCATTCTTCAAAAAGATTCAGGGCTTTCTTTTCCGGCGAACGTTGTTGTCAGCGCTTCCGCGGGTTCGGGCAAGACGTTCACGCTGACGCAACGCTACGTGCAGTTTCTCCTCTCATCCTGCGTTTCCCACAACAACACAAGGAACATCCTCGCGATCACTTTTACCAACCTGGCCGCAAAGGAGATGCGTCAAAAAGTATTGGAGTATCTGAAAGCCCTCTGTCTTGGAAACAAGAAGCAGGTGGAGGAGATGTCCGTGCTTCTCTCACTTGATGAAGCCACACTCAAGCAGCGGGCGTGTGAAAGCGTTGACCACATTCTGACGAACTATTCCGACTTTCAAGTCAAGACCATCGATAGCTTCATGGTCAGCGTGTTCAAAGCCTCCGCTCTGGACTTCGGCTTCAATCCCGATGTGGAGATTCAACTCACGAACGACACGTTGATCGATGAGGCCTTTGCTGCGTTCTCACGTGAGTTCGGATCGCGACCTGAACAGACGGCACTGCTCGACCATCTTATTGAGATGCTCTCGCAAACCCGCGAAGGAAGGAAACGATTCCTGTGGGACCCGTACGCGACAATTGGAGAAGAAGTGAAGATGTTATACGAACTGATTTCTTCCCAACCGAAGGAGCCGATTGTCGAAGCGGGCGGAGGTGAGATGAAAGGAATCAAGCAGCGGATGGTTCAGCACGCGTCAAGGCTTCACACGATGCTCGCATCGCTGAATGTACCCATCCAAAGGAATCTCGAACGCGACCTGCTCCAGGTGATTGGTGGCGAGATTGATCAGGTCGTCGGGCGGACGTTGAAGGATAAGACTGTTGGCAAGCTTGTCGGCCTCAAAATGCAACGAGCTTATGAAGACCACAAAGCCGACATCGACGAGATGCTTGGGCAGTACAACGAAGCGATCAAGGACTATTGTCTTGTCAGGGCCCGATCATACTATGATCCATACCTCAAGGCAATTGTTGAAGTGAAGGATGTTCTCGATGCATTAAAACGCCGGCAGGGAAAGCTTTTCATCCATGACATCAACAAGATGCTTGCCGGCAACCTTGTACGGGAACGCGTTCCCGAAGTGTACTTCAGGCTGGGCGAAACAATCTATCACTACATGCTTGATGAATTTCAGGATACCGCTCCGATCCAGTGGGCGAACCTCAGGCCGCTCATCGAGAACTCGCTGGCAGAAGGTAGCGGAAGCCTGTTTGTCGTTGGCGATACAAAACAGTCGATCTACGGTTTCCGGTTTGCCGACTGGACAATCATGAAGCGGCTGAAGGACACGAATGAGTTTCCCTCAGCCCGGCATGAGGTCAAATCGCTTGACGTCAACTGGCGAAGTGATGAAAAGATCGTGGAGTTTATACGGAAGGTGTTCGAAGAATCCGTTCCTCTTACCGACTATGCAGAGCCGGGCAGTATGAGTGGATTGAATGAGTGTGCGCAGGAGGTGTCCGGAAAGCATCGCGGGAAGGGTCTGGTTGAAGTGTGTTTTCTTGAGCAGGATGAAGACGCCAGTCCGGAGCGGAAGAAGATCATCTCGATCATTCATCAGTGTTGCGAGCGAGGGTTTCAGTTGAGAGACATTGCGCTCCTCACACCCAACAATGAGCATGTCATCAGAGTGAGCGGATGGCTGAATGAACAGGGCATCCCTTTCATCTCTCACAGCAGCCTCGACATCCGGACACGGAAGATCACTGGTGAAATCATCGCGTTGTTGCAATTCCTGGATTCGCCGGTTGACAATCTTTCGTTTGCATCATTCCT
This sequence comes from Bacteroidota bacterium, assembly GCA_031402435.1. Lineage (GTDB taxonomy): Bacteria > Bacteroidota > Ignavibacteria > UBA10030 > UBA6906 > UBA11986. Next base: position 33,743 of record JANNSJ010000050.1, read on the forward strand.
CTTGAGCGATCTCTTTGAGGCCACGTTACAGCATCACCACCGCGCATTGACCAGGCAAGACATCAGAGAGTTTCTTTTTTCTGCCCGGCGCAGTAATACGCAGACGCCACTGTACAGGGTATTCCAGGAACAGGGTGTCGATGTGTGGGGGCAATATTTTGAAAGTCTCTATACCAAAGTTGGGTATCTTCCGCTGTACGATCTTGTGTCCGAACTCTACAAAGTGTTTGATGTCTTCTCCGTAGTACCCCAGCAGGAAGGAACTCTGGTAAAGCTTCTCGATGTGGTGAAACTGTTTGAAGAAGGGGGAAACAGCAGCATCAAGGATTTCCTTTCGTTTGCTCTGGACACGCCGGAAGGGTCGGGATGGGAAATGGAGGTACCCGTTGATGGTGAGGCAGTCACGTTGATGACCATTCACAAAGCCAAGGGTCTCGACTTTCCAGTCGTTTTGGTATTGCTATACGATTGGAGGAATGCAAGCCGTCCTTACACAGTTGAAGAACTTGAAGATGGAATACGCATTCTCCACATCACTGACAAGGAGGTTGACAAGGTTGATTCACTCGCCCTTCTCTACAATGACCAGAAACTCAAGAACCAGGCTGATGATCTTAACAAGCTCTACGTTGCCCTGACGCGGGCAGAAGAGGAAATGTATGTCCTCTCCGTGTTTGATCCCGGTAAGGAGAACAAGAACGGTGAGACGAAAGGGAAGGAAAACAAAGTGCCCTCCAAGTTTCTGCCCGATCGGGGATATGAAGCAACGGCGAAGCCTCCCATCGCAAAGCGTTCGGTGAAACAGCAACGATCCCTGGAGATATTTCATCATACGATCAGGCGAAGATACGAACCCGGTTCAATGCGCAAGTTCGGGCTGCCTGAAATGGCGCGTGGAGATGCCGTACACGCTGTTCTTGCCCACATCGAAATCGTGGATGGAGATGCTGATGTCGTAATCGCACATGCAATGCAGAAGGCGACTCTCGAAATGGTGAATGAGACTGCCAGGGAACAGATCCGCACTACCTTGTCTGAATTTCTGAGGGATGCCGGCGTACAACAATTGTTTTTGCCTCTCCCCGGAAGGCGGGTGCTGCGCGAGACCGAACTTGCGAATGTTTCAGGCATGCTCTATCGACTTGACCGCGTGCTCATTGACGAATCCTCTATTACAGTCATCGACTTCAAAACCGGGGGAGATGAGTTGGAGAGTGAATATCGGGAACAAGTACGAAACTACCTTTCGTTGGTCAAAGAAGTCTACCCTGCCAGGAAGGTTGCCGGTATATTGGCATACGTCGATATGCGCGTAGTGAAGGAGGTGGCGTGAGCAAACCGATCGTCATAGCGCCACATGTTGACCTGGTCGGAGAGGTGTTGCAACACCTGGTTCATGACGGCAGCGATTATTCCCGCAGCCTTGTTATTTTTCCCGGTAAACGTCCAGCCCATTTCGTGCGTAAAGCACTTGGCGCTCGCGAGGGAAAGAGCTACATTCCTCCCCACATTTGTTCCATCGACACATTCATCAACTTTCTGTACGCCGAACAACTCGGCCTGACGCAACGAGAGCTTCAACCCGTGGATGCCGTTGCGTTGCTGCATGCAATCTACCTCCGTTCTGCCGAACGCTTCGGCGGTACCAGCTTCGATGAACTGGATGCATTTCTTCCACTCGGGCTCCGGCTCTTCAACGAACTGGAAGAATTGAAGATGGCGAACCTTCCGGCCCACAAACTGAAGGAGGCAATCAGTGGCATCACGGTTGGCAATCTTCGCCCGCTCAGCACGGTATACGAGGCATTCTATGAGGAGATCAACAGCCGGTCATTCTGCACCCGAGGGCTCAAGTATGCTGTTGTTGCGGATTTTTTGACGGAGCAGCATCTCGCGTCATTTGAGAGAATCATTGTCGCAGGCTTTTTCGGTCTCACCAATGCTGAGAAAATCATCTTCCAGAAGCTCAGCCGGCTTGATTCGGTGGTGTTCATCTATCAATATGTTCATGGACTCGAAGAGCATCTTGCGCAGGCGGGACTGGGCAAGATACGACCTCCCGCCAAAACATCTCACACCCCCATAATCAAGTTCTATCAAGCGCCTGATTCTCACGGTCAGGTCCTTGGATTAACAGGTGTGCTGAAAAAGCGGATCGACGACGGTAGCACTCTCAACGAACGGACAGTGATCGTATTGCCTGCTTCCGAGACGCTTCTCCCAATCTATCACCAGACTCTTCCGTTGCTGAAGGAAAACGAGTACAACATCTCGCTTGGCTATCCGGTCACCCGCACGCCGGTGTATGGGTTCCTCGAGAGTCTCACGAACCTTATCGGGACGATGTACGAGGGAAAATTCTATGCACCGGAGTATTTGAAGTTCCTTCTCCATCCTTACGTCAAGAACATTCTTTTTGATGGAAAGCCTGACGCAACCCGTATTCTGGCCCATGCCATCGAAGAGCACTTCGCTGCGGGCAAGACGCATGCTTTCTTCACGCTTGAAGAGGTGGAGCAAAACGTTGCGCTGTTTGACAAAATCGCCCAGCGTGTTACCGGTCTTGGGATTGCCTGCACATCGCTGACACTTCGTGAACACCTCGCCAGGATCCATGCACAGACCGTTCGCAAGTTGCTTGGCACGACAGTAATCGGTGAGCTTGCCCGCGGTTGCATTGAGGCGCTCCTCTTCATTGATGCACAGAGCACGGCACAGTATCATCCGCTGTTCAGACCCTATGTCGAGACCATCATTGCCTCGTTTGAGAGTATTGCATCATCGTTGCTGGCAACTGCCGCAGTGCGCGATGTGAGCGCGGCGTTCACATTTCTGCGGAGATGTTTGGGACAGGCATCGGTACCGTTTCCGGGAACGCCACTCAATGGCTTGCAGGTGCTGGGGTTTCTGGAGACTCGTAGCTTGCAATTTGAAACTGTCTACCTTCTCGACGCGAACGAGGATGTTCTTCCGGGGAGCGGAAGCGAGCACACGATTATTCCCGAGCCTGTGCGTGACCGCCTTGGACTTCCAACGCGAAAGCAGCGTGAACAAATCGCTGCGTACTATTTTGATGTGCTTGTTGCCGGTGCTTCCGAAGTCCATCTGTTCTTCACAGACAACGCGCAACGAGAACGGAGCCGATTTGTCGAGCGACTTCTGTGGGACCGTCAACGCAAGGAAAAGAAGGAGGATACAAAGGGATACATTAACACACTCTCGTACTCGGTATTACTCTCCAATGCCAGCCCTTCTCCAATTCCCAAGACTGTTCCAATGACGGAAGCTCTTCGAGCGCTTTCCTATAGTGCCACCGCTCTTGATACGTATCTCGCCTGCCAGTTGAGATTCTATTACCGCTATGTTCTGGGCCTGCGTGAAAAGGAAGAAGTGGAAGGGGACATTGACAGCGGAGATGTTGGAGGATTTATCCATGAGGTATTGAGGGCATACTTCTTCGACATGATTGGTCGTGAGATGACAATGGCAGACGTGAACGTTGCTCGTTTGCAATCGCTCATCGATGAACGATTTGAACAGCGCTTCGGGAAGGAGATGACGGGGGCCAGATATGTTTTGAAGCAGCAAGTGCATACGCAACTCAGCCGTTTTCTGGATCAATACCAGACACCGATGCTTGAACGACAAGCAATCACGGTTCTCAGTCTCGAACAGAAGCACGAAATCAAGCGGGGAGCATTTGTGCTCAACGGAAAATTGGACCGTGTTGAGCGAAGAGGAGAGACGGTGCATATTCTTGACTACAAGACCGGCAACCCGGATCGCATCCGCGGTGTGGAATTGGAGAAGCTGGATCACGAAAAACGCGAGACCTGGAAAGCGGCGATCTCCTCGTTGCAGCTTCCTGTCTATGCAATGCTGTATTCGGGGAGTTACGGGATACCACTCGAAAATCTCGTACCTGCATACTTGAAGTTGGGCCAATCCACTATCGACACCAACATTGAAGCTTCGCTGTTTGACGAGACAGTTGTTCCGGCAACGGGCTATGCACAAATCGAGCGTGTGGTTGACGGCCTTCTCACTGAAATAACCAATCCGGAAGTTTCTTTCCTGCCGACAGAGACAATTGAGAAGGATTGCACCTATTGTCCGTTCCAATCAATTTGCGGAACACAATGGGCAAATCGTTAGTACACCGGGCAGTGACGTTCACTTGCAGGTTGGGATCGAATGATGTACCATACTTGTAGAGTTGTTGCCAACTGACTATACCGCTTATGCCAGTTCATCGAGACTAAAGGAGGGATGCTCATGCGTTCGTTGAGAGTTATCGTGATACTTTTGATAAGTGTCTTCGCAGTCGTCGTCGTTTTCGGAGCGCCGGCAATAACCTCCATTTCCCCTGCGCCACAAACCCTCACTTCGACGCGTACAACAGAAATAGTAGTGAACTTTGATACTGCGATCGATCCGCAATCTCTTAATGTTTCCACGGTGACAGTTTGGGGAAAATGGTCTGGTAAGATGGCGGGACAGTTTCAACTTGAGAACGGAAATGCACGCCTGCGATTCACTCCTGCTGGCAGCTTTTCGGCTGGAGAATGGGTGACCGTTTCGCTATCAAGAGGAGTGAAGAGTCAGGTTGGTGATTCAATGGCGAAAGGATACGCGTGGAACTTCTGGATTAAATCCTCTCCAGGCTCGATGAATCTTGTTGAAACAGGAAGAGTTCCTGTTCGCAGAACTGGAGAAGGGCATATCCAAACGTATGGGGCATATGCCGGTGATGTGAACCATGATGGCTGGACAGACTTTCTGGTGCCCAACGAAATCTCTCGTGATGTGCGTGTCTTCATGAACGACGGTGCCGGACGTTACAGCGCATTCACAGTTTATCCCATTGCCGGGGGCAATACACCGAGCACGAATGAGGCTGTTGACCTGAACGGTGATGGCATCATGGATTTTGCCGTAGGCAACGCTGGCAATGACAGCGTGAGCATCTTCATTGGTGTTGGAGACGGGACGTTCCTTCCTTCACGGAACTACTACGCCGCCAACAGTGTACGCGGGTTGAGTACAATGGACCTCGATGGCGATGGAGACATGGATGTTGTCACAGCAAACCGACTGGGCAACAATCTCACCATATTGAAGAACAACGGAAACGGCACGTTTGCTCCGCGCACAACACTTGAGACAAGCGGCGGCCAGGAAACCGCGTGTGCAGCCGCCGATGCAAATGGCGACGGAATTCTCGATCTCTTCGTTGGGGCGTATAATACAAACGAGATCATCCTTATGCTCGGCAACGGTTTGGGAGGTCTGACGTTTTCGGCCAAGGTACCTGCTGGTGGCAAGCCATGGAAGATCACCGTAGGCGATGTGAATGGTGATGGCAACGTCGACGTGGTGTCTTCAAACTCATTCAACAATAATGCCTCGGTGGTTCTGGGAAATGGGGCCGGAGGACTTTCAGCAGCGGTGACGTATCCGACCGGTTCGTTTGACCTCTCCATCGTTCTTGGCGATATTGATGGCGACAATGATCTCGATATGGTGACAAGCAACTACGGCGGAGCAAATTGGACATTGTATGAAAACAATGGCAGTGGCGTGTTCATCAATCAACGAACACTCCCTGCGCTCAGCGCGGGTTCTTGTGCAACGTTGCACGACCGTGACAATGACGGGGACCTGGATATGACGGGGATTGACGAAGAAGACGACGTGATTTTTCTTTTCAATAACAATTCACCGACGAACGCTGGTGAAAAAACGATTCCACTTGAAACCCGGCTTCATCAGAACTATCCCAATCCGTTCAATCCAACAACAGTCATCAGCTATCAGTTGACAACTGACGGCTTTGTTACTCTCAAGGTGTTCGATGTGTTGGGGAGGGAAGTTGCCGTCCTGATCAATGGCGAGATGGAACCGGGGAAGCATGATGTCACGTGGAATGCACATGATGTTGCGGCGGGCGTGTACGTATATCAGCTAAAGGCAGGCGAATATGTTGAGTCGAAGAAATTGGTATTGATCAAGTAGGTCTATCTCTGCAGGTTATTGCTGGCGTTATCAAGAGAGGTCACTTCGTCTGGAGTCAGCCTCCAGCCCAAGGCTCCAGCGTTCTCTTCAGCTTGCTTAGCGTTCTTCGCTCCATGGACGGGTATTGCTCCCTTGCACATCACCCAACTGAGAGCCACTTGCACTGGGGTCTTTCCGCCGTGCGATTGGCCAACCTCTTTCATCAATCCGATCAACGGCTGAACTCTCGTGAGGTATCCGGCATCGTAGCGTTGTCCCCTCTGGCCGGGCGGTGGATTTGACGGAGAATATTTTCCTGTAAGCATTCCCATGGCAAGCGGGCTGTATGCCAGCAGTGCAATGCCCAATTCCTTGCATGTGTTGAAGACACCGTCATTTTCGGGGTGGCGATGCAAAAGACTGTACTCCGCCTGTGTTGACGCGAGAGGAATGTTGCGCTTTGCGAGCAGCATGTGTGCCATCCGCAGGCGTCCGGCGCCATAATTCGCAACGCCAACTGCCTGTGTTAATCCATCATCGACTGCATCGGCAAGTGCAGACATCCAGGTCCGGAGCGGAACGAATCGGGAATGAAAATGCATCTGGTAGAGATCGAATTGTTGCAGTCTCATTCGTTGCAGGCTGTTCTTCAGTGATGCCCGTAACTGTCTCTTCAGGAATCGGTTCCGAAGGGGTGGAAACTTGCTTGCAATGACTATCTTGGCCTTTGATTCTGCGATGAATTTGCCGAGCAGTGTTTCGACCTGACCATTGCCGTAGTATTCCGCTGTGTCATAGAAGTTGATACCGTTGCGGAGGCTTGTCTGAAATGCGGAGCGCAGGTCTTCTTCCTGATAATCCCTACCGGGTCCAAACTGGCCGCTGCTATCCCACGTCCACGTCCCGAATGCCAGCGGCGTAACGTTCACATTACTCTTTCCTAGCGGGACGAGCTTCTCGTCAGCCTTCACGCTGGACCTCTTCGAACTGACCGGTCTTTCGGTTCTTGCGTACATTATTCCATGTGAAGCACCGTCCGTTCATAGCGATATAGACGCCAGGCGATAGTGTCTGCACGAATGCCATTGCACTGCCGAGATTGAACAATCCATCAGAGCTGCCGAATTTGTATGGGATCATTGCTCCTGTCAACACTATGGTTTTGTCTGTTATAGCCTCTCCGAGGACACGCGCGGTGACCTCCATTGTATCCGTTCCGTGAGTGACAATGATGTTGCTTTCGTTGGCCTTCCTGCACTGTTCAATAATGAGACTCCGGTCTGCATCTGTCATCTCAAGGCTGTCCAGCATCATCAACGTCCTGACATCGACATCGACCTTGCATCTTCCGAGGCTGAGCATTTCGTACAGGTGGGTGTCCTTGAAAAAGAGTGTTCCATCCAGTTCGTTGTACTCCTTGTCAAATGTCCCGCCCGTAACAAATATTCTGATTGTCATCGCATCCCTTGTAAAGTTCAACGGTCACAAGATACACAGCTTGGGGTGAATTGGCAACCACAGACCCGAAACATTTTGCGCTTGACATTGGGAATGGTCGGGGCTATATTAGCCGTGAAACTAACCTTTCACACGATCATCATTCTGAAATCAACGATTCCCATGTCACTAGTTAAGCTGTTCCTTGAAGCTGTAAAGGTTGACGCCCAGTCGCTCCACGAACGCCCAATGGCGCAGTTCGTTCACGCGGCTCTTGCCGGGCTCCCTGTGACGATACAGGAAGACGGCATTGCCAGCGCGATCAGTGGTGAATGTGGCAATCTGATCTGTGTTCCCCCGTGGTTCGATCCGTCGCGCCCGGCAATTGCATTGTTTGCACACATGGACACCCCCCGTTCTACTGTGGGCGTCCGTCCGACACTGACAGATTCCAAAATAACAAGTGATGGGACAACCATACTCGGCGTCGATAACAGGGCGGGGTCGTCTGTCCTCCTCCACGTATTGAAAGAGCATCTCCGGTTGCGGAACCAGGGTAACTTCATTATTGTATTTACTGTAGCAGAGGAGGTGGGGATGTTCGGGTCGAAGCATATTGATCTTGATCCCTACGACATCAGGATGGGCTTTGTGTTTGACTGTTCAAAGCGCCCAGGAGTGTTCATTCAATCGGCGGTGGGGTGCTCGCTCTATGATGCAACATTTACAGGCATAGCAGCGCATGCCGGTGTGGCTCCTGAAAAGGGAGTAAGCGCGATTCAAATTGCAGCAAAAGCAATCAGTCAGATCCCGATGGGCCGGCTCAGTCCAACAATGACATCGAATGTTGGGATGATTGCAGGCGGTTCGGCAACGAATGTTGTGGCTGACCGATGCACGATAGAAGGCGAGGTACGCGAGTTTGTTCCTGCATTGATCGAAGAACATCTGGCGATGTTGAAGGCAACGTTTGAACGGGTGGCGCATGGCATTGGTGGCGGCGTCGAATTCGAATCACGGATGGATTTCCCCCCCTTCTCCCTGAGTCCTGACAGCGAAGTCTTTAAAATGACTGTCAATGTGTTGCAGAGTGTAGGGCTTACGCCTGCGCCAATTCGATATCTCGGTGGCAGTGATGCCAATATGCTGAACGACAAAGGCATTCCTTCGGTAAACCTTGGTATCGGCGCGCAGAATCCACATGCAAATGACGAGTTTATCCTGCTTGAAGATTTACACAAGTCAGCTGAAATAGCCAACGCACTCATTGAACGGTTCCCATGACCTATCTTCGGTTCACGGCAATTCTCCTTGCGGTTCTTCTTGCTCTCTCGGCGCCATTTGATGTTGGGGTGCGTGCTTCAGAGAAAAAGGCCGGACATCTTGTAATCATTGGTGGCGGTACCCGGACTCCTGAAATGATGAGACGCTTCATTGATCTTGCTGACGGACAACATCTGGGAAAGATCATTGTTTTCCCTATGGCCAGTAGTGAACCAGACACGACCGGAATCGAACAAGTTGAAAACATCAAATCTCTGGGTGCGAAGGACGTCAGCTATATCATTCTCAATCGGGAACAGGCTTCTGATCCGGCTTCAGTAAAGATGTTTGAGGGAGTGACGGGCGTGTTCTTGTCTGGCGGGGACCAGTCCCGGTTGACGGCGGCTATTGGTGGAACTCCGGTGCATGATTGGTTGAAGAAACTGTACAGGGAAGGCGGAACAATCTCCGGCACAAGTGCGGGAGCCGCGGTCATGAGCAAGATCATGATCACTGGAGATGAAATACTGAACAAGGATTCATCGGAAGCGTTTGTGTTCATGAAGAAGGGGAACATCAAGGCGACGGAGGGATTTGGCTTTCTGGACAATGCCATTATTGACCAGCACTTTGTTCGCAGGAAGCGTCACAACCGACTGCTTTCGATAGTGATCGAGAATCCCAGGTTATTGGGCGTGGGAATTGATGAAGCCACCTGCATCGTGGTAACAGCCGGCGAGTTTGAAGTGATTGGAGAACGAACAGTGATCGTGTACGATGCATCAAAGGCAGCGAATATCCGTGTAGACAAGAACGGAAATTTATCTGCCACAAGTATTGTCACACACATACTTATGTCCGGCGATAAATTCAATATGACGACGCGTCGCCCAATCATCCGGAAGCCAAAGGAATGAAAGCGAAAAAGAGCGTCAATACGTTGGTGATGATCTTCGCTGTCGTGATTCTTGTCGCGCTGGCGACCTGGGTGGTTCCCGGAGGAGAGTACACGAGAGTGACAAAAGATGGGAAGACGCTCGTTGTTGCAAGCTCTTTCACATACATCGAGGGTCAGCCTCAGGGCGTGGCCGCAGTATTGATTGCACCGATCAGGGGATTTATCCAGGCGGCCCATATTATCGCATTCCTGTTTGTCATCGGCGGCTCGTTCATGGTGATTCAGAAGACAGGTGCAATCACCGTGTCCGTCCATCGCATGGCATACACGTTTGCGCAGAAGCCGCACCTCCAAAAATTTTTCATTCCGGTTACGATGCTGCTATTCTCGCTCGGCGGGGCAATCTTCGGAATGGGAGAAGAAACTCTGCCATTTGTACTGATCTTCATCCCGCTTTCATTGTCCCTGGGGTATGACTCACTTGTGGGAACGGCCATCCCATTTCTCGGGGCTGCAGCCGGGTTTGCGGGATCGCTGTTCAATCCATTTACCGTTGGGATAGCACAGAGCATCGCCGAACTGCCTCTGTACTCGGGGCTCGAATACAGGATCGTCATCTACATCATCAGTACGGCATCCATGATCGCTTTCGTCATGCTGTATGCAGCTCGCATAAAGAAAAATCCGGAGAGCAGTCTGGTGTACAACCTGGATAAAGAACGCAAGCACTCGTTCAATCTTGATGATTCCAACGCAGTATCGTTCACGATCAACCATAAACTGGTTCTATGGAGTTTCGTTGCCGGGATTGTGTTGTTGGTATTCGGTATCCTCGAATACGGCTGGTACATGAATGAGATTGCAGGTCTCTTTCTCGCGCTCGGAATCCTTTCCGGCGTCGTTGGAAAGCTCTCGTTGAATGATCTGGCTGAGGGCTTCAAGGAGGGTGCTCGAGATATGGTTGGAGTTGCGTTGATCATCGGGTGTGCCCGTGCGATTCTCGTCATCGCGACCGATGGCAAAATCCTGGACGTGCTTTTGCACGGCCTTGCCTCGGTGATCTCCGATCTCCATCCCATAATTGCTGCCCAGGCGATGTTCATTACCCAGGGCATCATCAACTTCTTTGTGCACTCCGGGTCTGGACAGGCTGCATTAACGATGCCGGTGATGGCTCCTCTTGCGGATGTTGTGGGTATAAGCAGGCAGACAGCTGTGCTTGCATTTCAATTTGGAGAAGGCTGGATCAATCCCATACTTCCAACATCCGGTGTGACAATGGGCGTGCTTGGGCTGGCGGGGATCTCATGGCAAACATGGTTCAAGTGGATGTTGCCCGCGCAAGTGTACTTTCTTATTCTGGCATTGCTTTTATTGGTTCCACCTTTTTTCTTTGGCTATCACTAATTCACAAATTCACAATCAGCTACCCGCTTAGGAGGCAATATGAAGAGCGCGCTATCCATCTTGTTCGTTGTTGTTCTCTTCACCGTTACTGTGTCGGCTGGAGTGCCGATGCAGAATGCGAAGACCATGGGGAAGGAACGGGGATCAGTAGGGAAAATAAATCCAACTGTTCAGTTCGCGAACACCTCAGCGATAGATATTCTTGTTGAAGGATTCAACGATACTACTGTCACTGGTTTTCCACCTTCCGGTTGGGCGATGATCAATGCTGACGGCAACATTGATCCATCTGATACTTCGTGGTATCAAAGTTTTACAACAGGCGGAACAGGCAGTCTTCCCCCGCATGAGGGTCCCGCGTTTGCAGCGGCGTATTTTGGGACGGCAAATGATTTCTACCTCGACGAGTATCTCATCACCCCCAACATCGGCGGAACAGCACCGCCAGGTTCGGTAGACAGCCTTACCTTTTGGCTTACCTCCCGGCTTTCGGCCAGTGGAAATTATCCGGACTCGCTCGACATACGTGTCTCATCCACAGGGAGGAACGCGAGTAACTTCACTCTTCGCCTCGCCTACGTTCTGGCACCCAAGGCTAACTGGACCCGTTTCGCCTATGCGTTGCCGATTACGCCGGCGAGGTACATTGCGTTTCGTTATCTCATATATGATGGCGGTACGAGCGGTTCGAACTCCGACAAAGTGTGTCTTGACGATGTTCGTGTTACGCGGTATCCTTCCACTGCTGTTCGGGAAGAAAGCGGTGTGCCTGTTCGCTTCGGGCTGAAGCAGAATTATCCAAACCCGTTTAACCCGGCAACCAACATCGGCTTTGAACTTACACAGACAGCCTTCACGACATTGAAAGTATTCAACCTCCTCGGCCAGGAGGTGGCGACACTGGTGAACGAGCAGCTCTCTACCGGTTTATATACGGCGACATTCTCCGCTGGCAATTTGTCGAGCGGGATGTATATCTACAAACTTACTTCAGGCGAATTGACAACGACGAGGCAGATGTTGTTGGTGAAGTAGATATGTAGAGACAGGAAGAGGCGACCGGATGGCGAAAGATCTATCAGAAAAAGCAGCATTGGATCTCAAGGAAGTAATCCAGACAAAATATCCATCACTTCCAGAGAACCAGAGGAAAGTTGCCGATTTCCTTCTTCAGCATACACGTGATGTTGCGTTTCTTTCCATTGCGGATGTTGAACAGCGAAGCGGCGCGAGCAAGGCAACGGTGGTCCGTCTCGCCCAAAGCCTTGGATTTACAGGATATAATGAACTGCGGGCAAAGCTCAGGGAAGGGGTGCAGCACCAGATCCAGTTGAAGGACAAGTTTCCCCTGCTGAGCACAACAGATCATGAAGCAGCGTTGACCATCGTTGCGCGCCAGGACGTAAGGAACATCAATCAGACAATTAACAATCTCGACAAAGAAACATTCCATGGCATCGCAGCAATGATTTTGAAATCCGCTCATGTGTATACCATGGGACTTGGTATCTCATCCCTGATGTCTCAGATCCTGGCGTACTCTCTCAACCAGGTGGCTGTGAAAGCATCGCCTTTCGTTCACGATTACGAAACGTTTGCAGAACAAATGGCGTTTGTGAAACCGTCCGACCTCTTGATCGCCTTCTCGTTTCCCCCGTATTCGAAGGAGACGGTTGATACTGTAAAAGCTGCGCATGACAAGGGCATTCCGGTCGTCGCCATCACAGATAAGGTGACATCCCCTATCACCTTCTTCTCGAAAAGAGTCATCCCGATTAGAAGCCAGAACCTGCTCTTTACAAATTCCTTCTCTGCCATTTCGGTTGTCATCAATGCGTTGGCGACGGAGGTTGCCGTGCGCAACAAGCCCAAGGCACTGAAGATGATGAAGGAGATTGACCAGCAGCTCGAAGACCTGGGTCACTATACGCCGGGATAAATCGGGCATTGTTTTCTGTGTCTATGTCGTGTGTGTTTGAACAATAGGAGTTTCGCATGAAAAGATTGCTTGTCTGCTCGATACTTGTCTGCATTTCGTTCGGTCACCTTTCTGCAGGGACTGTTGGAAAGATTTCCGGTCGTGTGACAGATAAGGCAACAGGTGAACCGGTTGTCGGCAGCAACGTGGCCGTTGTCGGGATGCCGTTGGGAGCAACAACGGATACCGATGGCGCATACGTGATCATCAATGTTCCACCTGCAACCTACGATGTCCGCATCACGATCATTGGTTATGGACCTCTCGTGGCAAAGACTGTACGGGTCAACGCCGATCAAACGACGATCCTCGATGCAACGCTTGAGGCGTCGGCTGTTCAATTGGCGGATATCATTGTTCAGGCTGAGCGGCCGGTAATCCAGAAGGACCTGACGGCGACAATGTCGGTTGTTTCCGCAGAGCAGATCAGGACGCTACCGGTGAAGGACTTTGTTGAAGTGCTTCAGCTTCAAGCGGGTGTTGTTGGAGAGGGGAACAGTATCAACGTACGCGGAGGACGCGATAACGAGGTGGCATACCTCATTGATGGCATGTATGTGAAGGACCCCGTACTCGGAAGCCTCGGGACGCGCATCAACAACGATGCCATCCAGGAACTCAATTTCCTCAGCGGTACATTCAATGCAGAGTATGGTAACGCATTAAGTGGGGTTGTGAATATCATTACGAAAGAAGGGGGAAGGGACTTCACCGGTTTTTTCGAGGGAAGGACAAGTGAATTCGGGGCAACACCATACAAGAACTACCGCGAGAACCGGATAAGCGGGACACTCAGTGGTCCGATCACCGGCGACGATGTAACGTTTTTCTTGAGCGGTGAGAGAGACGCACGCGGAAGCTGGCTGCCGTTTGGATACGATCGAACGACATCCGCCATCGGGAAGGTGAGCACGCGGGTTGCTCCCATGATCAAGACAGTGTTCACCGGAAGGTATTCAGAGAACAAACGCCAGCCGTACAGTCATGATTGGAAGTACATTCCCGAGCAATATACCAGGAATCGTGAATACAGCCGGCAGGGAACCCTGACACTGACGCACAGCGTCACGGATAATTTTTTCTATGATGTCCGGTTCTCCTATTTCTCCCAATCGTATTACTCCGGCATAGACAAGGATACCTCGCAGTATCTCTCGACAGGCGACAGGGAATATCTGCCGATCGGCACCGGCTTTGAATTCTACTCAAAAGCGGATCCCGTGGAAGTTATCGACAACCGGACCAAGACTCTCAATTTCAAAGGTGACCTTGTATGGCAGTTGGGAAAGAGCAACGAGGTGAAGTTTGGTGTGGAGTACAAGAAGCATACACTCAACTACTTTAATGTCTATGACCCAAAGAGGAATTTTCCCTACATCACGAGTTATGAGAAGAAACCAACGGAAGGCGCCGCATACATCCAGGACAAGATCGAGCTTAATGCGCTGGTTGTGAACCTTGGTCTGCGGCTTGACTACGCGAACCAGCTTGCCCCGTTCCGGGCGAACCCCCTTGTGCAGACCTCGACCATTAATTCAAAATCAAAAACCCAGGTAAGCCCGCGCCTCGGTGTGGCACATCCGATCAGCGACAAAACATCGCTGCATTTTTCCTATGGACGCTTCTTCCAGAACCCCGACTATCGCTATTTCTATGAAAACTCCCAATATGATTTGAACGTGCGTGAGCCTCTGTTTGGGCAGCCCGATCTTGATGCACAGAGAACGACAGCATACGAAGTCGGCCTTGCGCATCAATTCCGCAGCACGATTTCGGGAACATTCACCGCATACTATAAGGATGTTCTTGGATTGATTGGAACCCAATACTTCCCTCCATTCAGTGTCGGTGGTCGATTTGTGGGATACACGTTGTACCTGAATGAAGCGTACGCGAATATCAAGGGCTTCGAAGTGACATTCAATATGCGAAGAAGCAAATATCTCGCGGGTTCGCTTACCTACACCTATTCCTCTGCGAAGGGGAGTGCCTCATCCGAAACCGAGGACTATCCCGGTACGACAGAGTCAACACTACTCTACCCACTCAGCTTTGACAAACCCCACGTTCTTAATGTAAACATGAGCCTCAATTTCCCGGAGAATGATGGGCCGGAGATGTTTGGTTCGCATCCGCTTGAGAATATGTTTGTCAATGTGACCTTGCGTGCATCAAGCGGATATCCCTACACACCGAGCGGCAGAGACTTCGGGCGCGATGTGCCGAAGAATTCAGGGCGTTTGCCTGCAACCTCTTCTGTCGATCTGGAAATCAGCAAGGAATGGCGTTTTGGTGGCTCGTATGCCATTGGTGCCTTTGTTGAAGTCCTGAACCTGACTGATCAAAAGAATGTCGTGTTTGTTTACTCTGACACCGGCGAGCCTGATGTAACAACGTCGGGAAATCATTCCGAAGAGTACATCAAGGATCCGAGCAACTATGGCCCACCGCGCCGGATGCGTGTCGGAATGAACTTCAAGTTCTGATCACCCAAGACTATCACTCCAACAGTCGAGACTTGATATGAAGAAGCTACTTATGATGTTGCCGGTTCTGGGTATGATTGCCGTTAGCGACAAGACGGTTGTTGCCCAGCCCCGGCCCAAGGCAATAGAGGAATTGGAGAGACTTGCTCCTCTACCGAAAACATCGAGCATCCAGGATAGAGCCGGTGGGCTGCACAACAAGAGCAACATTGGCGAATTCTTTGAGAATCGGGGCAAGTTGTACGCGCGCACTCTCTCGCAAGGCCCATCGGGGGAATTCCCTATAGGCAGCAGGAAGGAATACATTTACCGCATCAACCCGATGGTCGGACTTCCCAACAACGTTATTCAGGGAAGGTACACCACTAACGAGGAGTGGGAAGCTGCAGGCGGCTATCACAATCGTGACAGCGCAAGAGTTGCATTCAGCGACAAGCCATACACCTGGCCAAGCACGGGCTGGCCCGTGAAAGATGCTTCGGGCAACCCGATTTTCATCTCCGATCAGGACAGCTATTGCGTCTACAACGATTCGAACAATACGCGCCCCATGCGCCGTCTTCAGATGAACCAGACTGGATATGCATTCAGTCTCAAGCTTGTCGAGGATATGATTTTCTTCAAGTACGACATCATCAATAAGTCCGCAGAGGAATACGACAGCCTGTATTTTTGCATGTATCTGGATATGGATCTTGGCAATTATTCTGGCGGGGTTCCGGAATATGGCGACGACAAAGTGGGGTTCAACAGAGCGCTACAGCTTTCGTTTTTCTATGACGATGGATTAAGCAGCGAATGGCCGGGAGGGACGACGGGCTACTTCGGCGTTGCAATGCTCCAAACGCCCTTGGTCAACGGGGTCAGAAAAGGTGTTACGGACTTCCACTACAACCAGTACGATGATGATCTTGACCGTGATTCAGTACAATACGGGATCATGTCGAGCGCCGCATCACTGTTTGGCTCTCCACTCGGCCCGCGGTATTTTCATCCGGGCAGCAATGCACCAAATCTGCACTTTGATGATACGTCAACGATTCCTACTACGGGTCTTGATATTCTGTCAAACATGGCAACAGGGCCATACACTATCGGCCCTGGCGACACACTTACATTTATTACGGTGATGGTTGCCGGTGACACTCGTAACGAGATCTACACGAACACACAACGGGCGTTTGATCTCCTTGCGGCAGGCTATGCCCGTCCGAAACCACCGGATCCACCTCGGCTCTCCGTTGTCCCGGGTAACAAGAAGGTTACCATTACGTGGGACAATCGGTCTGAGAGTAGTCGGGATACACTGACAGGGCTTTATGACTTTGAAGGATACCGGTTATATAAGAGTATCGACAAAGGACAGCATTGGGATCAGATTGATCGGAACCAATTTCCCAACATTGGCCCCGACCCTGTTCCGCTTGCGACGTATGACAGGATCAATGGTATCGGCGATGACAAGGGGCTTGAGTACAGCTATATCGACACTGCGGTGGTGAACGGGTTTGAGTACTGGTATTCGATAACATCCTATGACCGTGGTGATTCGCTAGTCGCAAGTCTGGAAAGTGCGAGAGGCAACAACACCGAATCAGCAAATCTCGGCATAGCGATTCCGAGGTCTGCCGCAATTGGCCGTAACCCGGTCGGTGTTTCTGCGGTGACGCAGAGTGGATCGGGGAGTTCCAATGTCGTCATCTCCGTAAAACCAAACGACGCCCCGGAAGCCGGGGATAAGACATACGAGCTTCGCTTCCTGCCGAACGTATCAGTTGAAAATGGTAATTTGAGGAGTTCCATACAGGCTGTTGTTGATTCCACGACGCCGAACACCACTCATACATTCAGCCTTATATTTCTTTCCCCAACAACATATCGTTTGAGAGATCTTACGAGCAACACGATTCTTGTCGCATCAGGAGTATACGCATCAGGCATACCCATCGTGGTTCAAGGGTTACAGCTCACGCTTGCTGATACCTCTGCGGCTCCGGATCAGCGTCCGGAGGCAGGCGACTCTCTCTTGATCAGAATTGGAATGAAGGCAACAGCTGCTGGAATCGAAGTGATGCCGCTTCGCCCCTTGATTTATGGCACGACCAATACGACAAACAATGGTGTGATTCTCTCATTGGAAGCGGCTGATCCCATTCAGAGTATCACGCAGACCGCCGGTGCCAACGCGCTCACAGTTACCGCTGGTGTCACGAGCGTATCAACAATCATCGATCAGACGTACAAGCTCAACGTTCTATCAGCCTTCACGGACTCAAGCGGCTCGATCAAATACCTGAAGGTTGAGTTACGGAACAGTGTTGATTCACTGATTGCGGGACGGGACTCACTGAAGTCGGGTAATACAATTCCCGGGCAGGGGTTTACGCTCACTGCATCATTCAGCTCATCCGCTGTGCCGACCACCGGTACTATTGTTCAGATAGTAACGGCAAAGCAGAGGCTGCTTACTTATGAGGATGCCTTTACGTTTACAACCACTGGCGCGCGTGTTGACGACAGAAGAGTCTCGTCTGAATTGGACCGGGTGAAGGTTGTGCCAAACCCGTACCTCATTTCCTCCCAGTTCGAGCAAGAGTTCGGAACGACCCGCCGTGAGCCGATCCGGGTGTTGAAATTCAACAACCTCCCTCCGAGGTGTACTATCCACATCTTTAGTCTGGATGGGGATCAGGTGCAGACCATTGAGCACAACAGGGACAACGGTACGGAAGACTGGAACATGCGTGGAGCAGGGGGACGTGAAATCGCTCCGGGTGTCTACATCTATCTTGTCAAGACAGATACCGCTGAAAAAATCGGCCGCTTTGCGGTCATCAAGTAGGAGGATGGCCATGAAAGAACTCAATCACAGTTACAGATCAAAGTGGGTTGTTGTGTTGATGATCAGTATTCTGTTTGCATCCACAGAAGCAGTTGCACAGAATCCGAATCTTGGAACATCAGGTGCCCAGTTCTTGCAGATCCCGGTTGGAGCGAGAGCCGCTGCTATGGCAGGGGCTTATATATCGCATACAAGCGATGCATCGGCGTTATTCTGGAATCCCGCAGGCATTGTTGGTGTCGCCTCGAACGATGTGGTGTTCGCTCATACAGAATGGTGGGCGAGCGTCAAGTTGAACCACGCCGGGTATGTTCACACGACCGACGATCTGGGCTCATTTGGCGTTTCGATGACCGTCCTTTCAATGGACAAAATGGAAATCACCACCGAGCTTCTGCCGGAAGGGACCGGACAGTTCTTTGATGCCCAGGATGTGATGATCGGGGTGAGCTACGCGCGCAAGATGACGGAAGACTTCAGTGCAGGAATTACGGCGAAGTACGTCGGTCAGCGCATCTGGAATGAGACTGCCAGCGGGATCGCGTTTGATGTCGGCACGCAGTACAAGATTGGATTTCGTGACCTGACGATTGCCATGAGCATGACCAACTTCGGCAGCGACCTCAGGTACGATGGCCTCGATTTGAACCGGAAGTATGACGAGAACACCCAACAGGCAAACAACAGGCTTTCGCCAGCGCGACTCGAGGCAGATGATTATCCGCTGCCGTTACACTTCCAAGTCGGTTTGTCCATGACGGCACTTTCCACCGACCAGTTCAACGTCCTTCTCGCGGCTGATGTGACGCATCCGAATGACAATGACGAACGGGTGAACGTCGGAACCGAGATCCGCGTGTTCGATCAGTTCTTCCTTCGCGGAGGATATCGCTTTGGTTATGATACGGAGACCGCAACATTTGGAGCAGGCGTCTCCGTTCCTCTAGGCGATACAAGGCTGTCATTCGACTATGCGTATGCTCTGTATGATCTTCTTCCCAACGTGAACAGGTTCTCGCTCGGCGTGGGTTTCTAAGGATGCCATTAACACTTCGGACATTCCTGCTTTGCTTTGGCTTCATTGCATTTCTTTCCTCTTCCTCGAACTCTCAACAACGCGTCATTGCTCCGGTGGAGAAGAAGGGCTTTACTGCGTTGACCTCGTACGATGAACTGCGGACATTCCTTCGCGAAGTGAACGGGCACGGAATCTATGTTGATTCCCTGACGGCAACGAAACAGGGAAGGGGCGTCTTTGTGGCAAAAGTTTCCTCATCGTCGGTGTTTGGAACGAATGCGAAAAAGCTGCGAGTACTTCTCTTTGCGCAGCAGCATGGCGATGAGCCATCTGGCAAGGAGGCAATGGCGCTGTTGCTTGCGAAGATTGCCTCTGGCAATCACCGCAAAATGCTCTCCTCTATTGATTTGCTTGTTGTCCCTCAGATGAATCCCGACGGCTCTGAGCTTCGCCAACGACGCACAGCCGACAGCATCGACTTGAACCGAAATCATGTGTTGTTGACCTCGCCCGCCACAAAAGCGCTGCACGATCTGTTCGATAGATGGAAGCCGGATGTTACCGTCGATATCCATGAGTACGCTTCGTTCAGTTCATCATTCATCGATTCGGGAACGATCAGGATCGCCGATGTTCAACTCGGTATGCTGACAAATCCAAATACTTCGCCAGTCACCTACAGTCTCGAGCATGATTCGATCTACCAGTTCATTGCAACGGCGATGGCCAATCGGTCGTATTTCTTCAATGAATACATCGTCGGCTCGGCGGATTCGAGAATCCGTCACAGTACCACTGAGATCAACGATGGGCGACAAAGCCTCGGAATTCTCGGCTCGGTCTCGTTCATTCAGGAGGGAAGAAAATGGCAGTCGATGGAAGCGCAACTGCAGCGAAGGGCAAAATCCCAGCTTGCCTCCATCGAAGCTCTTTTGGAGTATTGTTCCGGACATGCTGCGCAAATCAAGCGGGTAGTTCGGCGTGAACGTGACCGTCTTGCGTCGATAAAGGCTGGCATGAGAGTCCCGATTCGGATGGAACACTTTCCAGGGAAGCGGACAATGCAGATTCCCATACTCCTCCTTCCTGCGCAAAAGGAGTCAACATGGACTGTCAGACCGTACCACGCTGACGTCCGGACGTTGAAGAGCGTAACGCTTCCCCGGAGTTATGTCATTCCGAAGGAACAATCATCGATCATTGCCTTGCTCGAACGTCACCACGTGACCATGACGAAAGTGACACAGCCACGCCGTGTTGATGTTTCCATCTACACTATTGGCAGCATCGGTGTTGAAGTACTTGAAGAGGATTCTCTTCCGAATCCGGTTGTCAGCGTGTCAAAGGGCAGGAGGCTCTTGCGTGAAGGAGACATTATTGTCAACACGAAACAGCTTCGTTCCCTCTTCCTTGCCACTGTGCTTGAGCCGGAGTCGCAATGGGGCCTTACAAAGTACGAAGGTTTTTCGTACCTCCTGAAGCAGAAACAATATCCCGTTCTGCGTATTCCCTGATTCATCTCGAAAAGAAAAGCACATGCACATCCAGCGAATTGAACTGCGCCATACAAAAATGGAATTGGTGTCTCCGTTCGAGACTTCTTTGGGTGTCGAACTCTACGAGGAACACATCATTGTCCGGGTCGATGCCGGTGGTGTTAGCGGATGGGGAGAATGTGTTGTGGAACCGGCACCATCATATTCATACGAGACACTGCAGACTGCATGGCATGTTCTTCGGGATTTTCTTGTGCCTACCATTTTGGGAAGAACAGTTTCGAGCATCGATGATGCTCTTGCCCATTACGCCTGGGTTCGTGGTCATCGAATGGCCAGGGCAGGACTCGAGGCGGCACTCTCTGATGCGCTGGCAAAGACGAAAGGCATTTCGCTTTCGACACTGCTTGGCGGTACTCGCAAACGTATTCCTGTGGGTGTCAGTGTTGGTTTGCAATCATCGCCTACAGAATTGGTAAAGGTGGTTACCGCGTATCTGGCTGACGGGTACAAGCGAATCAAGATCAAGATTGCTCCAGGGAGAGACCTCGCACTTGTTGTCGCACTCCGAAAGGAGTTTCCTGATATGCAGCTCCAGGTGGACGCCAACTCAGCCTACACTCTTGAGGACATTGAATTGTTCCGTGCGATGGATGACTACAATCTCCAACTCATCGAACAGCCTCTGGGGTATGACGATATCTACGATCATTCCATATTACAGAGAGCGTTGAAGACCCCGATATGTCTTGATGAGAGTATCTACACCCTTTCTGATGTACGTGCAGCCATTGCATTAGGCAGCTGTCGTATCATCAACATCAAACCGGGGCGTGTCGGAGGCTATACGGAGTCAAAGAGGATCCACGACTTTTGTGCATCGGTAAACATTCCTGTCTGGCATGGCGGGATGGATGAGTCAGGTATCGGACGGGGAGGAAATGTTGCCCTAGCTTCACTTCCCAATTTCACACTGCCCGGAGATATCTCCGCAAGCAAGCGGTACTACAAGCAGGATATCGTGGAGCCGCCTTTCGAAGTTGCCGCTGACGGGACTATGGAAGTACCGACAGGACCGGGCATCGGTGTTGAGGTCGCAATGGAACGGCTCGATCGAGTAACGGTGCGTCGCGAAGAGTTTAGGCTCTGAAAGCGCCTTACTTTCTGTTCAGACTTGAAATTCGTCTGCTTCATGTCGATATTGTGCCTGACTAAACAGACACATATCGAGACACCAATCCTCATGAATCATTTCTCAGGCTCACTACATCCCACTCGAGCGATTATCAACATCCAGGCCCTTCAGCACAACCTCTCGGTCGTAAAGCACTACGTCGGGGAACGAGTCGGGATTATCGCAGTGGTGAAGGCCAATGCGTATGGCCACGGCATGGAGATTATCACGAGGGAAGCCATCAAAAGTGGTGCGACGTACCTTGGCGTTGCACGCGTGACCGAAGGTGTGGAGCTACGCAAGGCGGGCATCAGTCTGCCGATACTGCTGTTCGAGATCATTCCATCGGACTTTGTTGAACAAGGGATCATTTACAGTCTGGACATGACTGTTTGCACGCTCGACGATGCGCGTCGGATTGAATCGGTTGCAGAGCGGGTGCGACGCAAGGCCAACGTGCACGTAAAAGTCGATACCGGCATGGGGAGACTTGGGCACGACTGGAAAACTGCAGCCGGGTTTATCAAGCAGGTTGGCAGGATGCACTGGGTGAACATTGTTGCTGTCTACAGCCACTTCGCAACCTCCGAAGATCCAGACCAGACATTTGCGAAGGAACAGCTTTCAAGATTCAACATCGTGCTTGAAGAGATTCGGAACCGCAAGATCGAAATTCCGTTGAGGCACATGGCGAACAGTGGGGGGATCATGTCCTTGCCGGATTCGCATTTCGATCTTGTGCGGCCTGGTTTCATGATGTACGGCTATCCGCCGAGGAGGGGGATGGATAATGACAGCCAGTTGAAACCGGTGATGAGCTTGGTTGCGAGGGTCTCACTTGTGAAGAAAGTGGAGAAGGGTACGAGCATTTCGTATGGCCGCAGGTACTACTCTCCCCACGACACGCACATTGCAACAGTTCCGATTGGTTACGGCGATGGCTACTCACGCATGCTCACAGGCAAAGCAGCTGTATTGATCCGGGGAAAACGCTATCCGGTTGTTGGAGCGATTTCGATGGACCATCTGATGGTTGATGTGGGAGCGGAGAGCGATATATCCATTGGCGATGACGTAGTACTCCTCGGTAACGATGGCAAAGAATCAATCTCACTGTGGGATATTGCCGAACAACTCGGGACGATTCCGTATGAAGTGCTTTGTATGGTTGCGGATAGGGTGCCGAGGGTTGTGGCGGTTAACTTGTAACTCTTTGTCAGGATACTGTAACACAATAGTGTCGCATTCGAGCTATTTTCATAAGGTTTGCAAATCAACCAAATTATTATCTTCCCGTTTTCTCAGTTTTGAAAGAGTTATGTTGACATTCCCTTCAAATTGACCTAGATTGATAGAGTGGTTTGTGGCATAACATTGGCAAGGGAATGAACTGGATGAGTATTGTGTTAAACTAGACAGATGAACAGCCTCCTCAAATATCGAATCGTTGCAGTTGCTCTTGTGGTGGTGTTTGGTGTGTTCAATATCGGCATACCCATCATTATTGCGTCGTGCTCTATGCCCGAAATGATGCGCGGCAGCAATTGCCCGATGTGCGATGATCAGGATTTGACATCAACTGCACGATTTGCCACCGCCCAGAACACAGCCTGCTGCACAACAGCGATTGTTGCAGAGCGAAATACCAACGAGTTTGTTCAAAGCAAAACCAGCTTGTCCGAAGTAAGCAAGCTGTTGCCAGCTGTTTTGGTTGAAAATATTCCGGTATCCATTCTCCCGTCTCCGGTCTGCTTTGTTAGCGTTTCTTCTTCTCCACCGACTGTTGTCGACATTCCCATCTTCACCTCTTCCCTTCTTATCTAAGAATCCCGCGTTAGCTTTTGCGTCCGGTGAAATGCGTTATGCATTTCATTCGAGCGTCGGTTTGTTTCCATTTGTCCACACTTGCGCGCGAGGGTAGCATGAGATTCATCTCAACATGTCTGTTATGTGTCAGTATTTCCACGATGGCATCAGGCCAACAGCAGTCGCTTGATTTACATCGGCTCATTGAAGAAGCTCTCAAGAATAATCCCGAGATCCAGGCATCGCTCCATCAAGTGGATGCTGCCCACGCGAGGGTTGGACAGGCAGGCACGCTCGATGCTCCTGAACTGACATACATGCGGGAAGAAATGCCGGGCTTCCGTTGGAATCAATTTGAAATGCAGAAAGTTGAGTTGATGCAGATGTTCCGTTTCCCTTCGAAGCTTTCGAAGGAAACGGAGATTGCAGAGTTCAACGCCGAGCATTCCCATCATGATCATTACGAGAAGGAACTTGAGGTCATTGCGAAACTCAAGTTGGCGTATTATGAGCTCTGGTTTGTGCAGCAGTCCATGACATTGAACAGCGAGAATGCCCGATTGTTGCAGCAGTTCATTGCGATTGCAAAAACGAAGTTCGGTGTGGGGGATGCCTCTCTTGAAGAAGTGCTCAAAGCCAATGTCGAACTTGCCAAACTTGAGAACGAGGGTATGGTTCTTCAACAACAAGAGCGGAGTGTAAAGGCCATGTTGATGGCCATCCTCAACCGGCAGCCAGTTGATACGCTCGGAGTTGCGCTGTTGCAGGACAGTGTAGCATTCAATACTACCCTCGATTCGCTCCAGCAGGGTGCGTTCAGGTCCAGGCCAATGCTTTTGCACGATTCCCTGGCAGTAGAAGAAAGCCGCGCATTGCTCTCGCTTTCGAAGAGGGAGTATCTTCCTGACTTCAAGATTGGTATTCAGTATGTGACCGCACCAATGCGGGAGTTTCGTGGATGGAGCATCAGCGCAGGCATCACACTTCCATTCGCACCCTGGACACTTGGGAAAGCCAGCGCACGTATTGAGGAAGCAACAGCAACAATCAGCAGGTCAGCGGCGACGCTGAATGCTTCGCGCAACATGGTCCTGGCAAATGTGAAGGATTTGTACTTCAAAGCCCAATCATCAATGCGCCAGCTTGATTCCTATCGGACTGTGATTCTTCCCCAGGCGAAGCAATCTCTCAAAGCAAGCCTCACTGCATACCAGAACGGGCGTACCGATTTTCTGATGTTGGTCGACGCGTACAGAACGCTGGTAGAGCTTTCGATGGAATCGTTCATGGTGCGGATGCAGTTTGAGCAGGCGGTTGCTGAGTTGGAACGGCAGGTCGGTGTAACGGATTTTGTATCTCATAAGTGACGGAAGGACTTATCAATGAAAAAGAACGTTATCGTCGCGTTTGTAATGCTTGTTCTTGCAGGAGCGGTCATCGTGTTCATCTACCCGAAACCGTTCTCAAAGCCTGAACGAAAAATACTGTATTGGACTGATTCAATGATACCCGGAGATCGCAGCGATCACCCGGGGAAGTCACCAATGGGGATGGATCGGACGCCGGTCTATGCCGATCAAGCTGATCCCGGATCATCTGGTGAGGCGCAGGAAGATGCTTCGTACTACACCTGTCCGATGCATCCTTCAGTTCGCTCGGACAGACCCGGTGCTTGTCCCGTTTGCGGCATGGCGCTTGTCAAAAAGACAACGCAACAAGAGGTGGGTGCTGAAAACCTGACGAACATCAAAGGCATCAGCTTTTCACCGACTCAGCGGGTCATGGCAAATGTCACCACGGTAACCGTCGAGCGGAAGAGATTGAAGAACGAAGTCACTGCCGTCGGCGTTGTGGACTTCGCCGAGCCGAACTATCTCCACATCAGCATGCGGTTCGCGGGCCGGCTCGACAAGTTGTATCTGACCTATACCGGTCAGGCCGTCCACAAGGGAGATCCAGTGGCCGATGTGTATAGTCCCGAGGCAATCTCCGCACAGCAGGAGTATTTGCTCGCGCTGGAGTCCCAGGAGCAGATGAAGAATGCACCTGAACA